>NZ_JBYUPV010000006.1:0-376089 GCF_058133325.1 Paenibacillus sp. MAHUQ-45 | reverse complement strand
TGGGGTTGGGGTTGGGGTTGGGGTTGGGGTTGGGGTTGGGGTTGGGGTTGGGGTTGGGGTTGGGGTTGGGGTTGGGGTTGGGGTTGGGGTTGGGGTTGGGGTTTTAGCTTGGCTTGGCTTGGATTTCTTTTCTCCTATCCCTTGCCTATTTCTTGCCCCCTCTCCCCAGCTCAAGAAAGGAGTCGTCAACCACAAACAAAAAATGGCGAGTACAGGAATCTTCCTGAACATCGCCATTTCTATTTGTGCATTATTTTTAAGCAGATGGGGGTCTCATCAAGGAATACGCCTAGTTTCGGGACAATCCCATTAGTTAATCCTATCGCCTGTATGGCTTACACCTGCCAAATATCCGCTAGCAGTTCGCGCAGCTCCAGCATATCGGCGGGCCATGGATCGTTGATCGCAAGCTCTTCCCCGGTCCAAGGATGCCGGAAGGCTAGCAGCTCCCCGTGCAGCGCCTGACGGCCTGCCAGTGAGCCGCCCCCCGACGTCGCGCTATCCCGCTTCCAGGCAGGCCCGCCATACAGATCATCCCCGTACAGCGGATGCCCTGCATGGCTGAGATGGACGCGAATCTGGTGCGTCCGGCCAGTCTCTAACTGAACTCGCAGCAAAGTGCCTCTGTGCAGTTGCTCTCGCCCGGTAATCAGCGTTACTGCAGGCTGGCCACTCGGCGAGACTCTTCTGCGCGCCGCATGATGTCGATCACGCCCGATTGGCGCATCGATCACCTTGAGGCTGGGCGATACCTTGCCTTCAACAATGGCAACATAATGCCGTGAGATAGATTTGTCGCGCATGTTGCTGTCAAGGACGAGCTGGGCGAATTCATTCTTGGCATACAACACAGGACCCGTCGTGTCCTTATCCAATCGATGGACATGACGGACAGCAACACCGCCGCCGGAAGATGCATAATGTCCTGCAACCAGATGGTCCAGCGTAACCTCATTGCTACTGCCGTCAGGATGCACCGCCATATCTGCCGGCTTGTGTACTACCAGACAAAAATCGTCCTCGTAGAGGACGTCAAGAGGCTGCCACACAGCTTCAATCCCGACCTCCCGAAAGGGAAACAGGGCCAGCCGCAGCCGGTCCCCTTTTCTCAGAATACCCTTCTCATGGCGCAGCCGCGTATGCAGCTTCGGGGGCATACCCACCCTAGTCAGTAACCAACTGTCGATGGCTGCTTCCTTATCATCCGCGCTAGTCAGGACCCGACCAGGCATGGCCTCTAGCCACTCCCCGCGCCGCACCCAAGAACCGCCACCCATAATCTCTCCACTCACCGCTGTCACAAAGCCTTCAGGGCATTGTAATGGCACTCGATGGTGTCATCAATATCCTGCTCACTGTGTGCGGCCGACACGAACATGCCCTCAAACTGCGACGGCGGAACGTTGATGCCGCGGTTCAGCATTTCGCCGAAATAACGACGGAATGTGTCGAGGCTGCTAGCTTTGGCTGTGTCGTAATTGACAACCGGACCTTCGGTGAAGAATGGACACACCATGGAGCCCACCCGGTTGATCGTCAGCGGGATGCCGACTTCCTCGGCATTACGTTTTAGCCCTTCTTCCAGACGAGCACCCATTCTCTCCAGATGATCATATACTTCCGGGGTCAACAGCTTCAGCGTGGTAAATCCTGCTGCCATGGCCAGTGGATTACCACTGAGCGTACCAGCTTGATAGATCGGCCCGGATGGGGCCATCTGCTCCATGATCTCTCTTTTGCCACCATAAGCGCCTACTGGAAGACCGCCGCCAATGACTTTGCCAAAACAGGTCAAATCCGGCGTAATGCCGAACAAACCTTGTGCACAGCTACGATTGACCCGGAAGCCCGTCATAACCTCATCAAAGATCAGCAACGCTCCATAGTTAGTTGTCACTTCACGCAGACCTTCCAGGAAGCCAGGCTGAGGCAAAACAACACCCATATTACCCGCAATCGGCTCTACAATGATCGCAGCAATCTCTTCGCCAAACCGTTCAAAAGCCACTTTCACAGATTCCAAATCATTATAAGGAACAGTAATCGTATTCGCTGCTACGCCTTCCGGAACCCCAGGGCTATCCGGCAATCCGAGCGTCGCTACACCGGAACCAGCCTTGATCAACAGACTGTCAGCGTGGCCATGGTACGAGCCTTCGAACTTCAGGATTTTACTGCGTCCAGTATAGCCGCGAGCCAAACGAATCGCACTCATCGTCGCTTCCGTACCAGAGTTGACCATACGCACAATGTCTACAGACGGCACGCGTTCAACTACGATTTTGGCCATTTCCGTCTCCAATAAGGTAGGCGCACCGAAGCTTGTACCTTTGGCTGCCGTCTCTTGCAGAGCTTGTACCACTTCCGGATGGGCATGACCCATAATCAGCGGTCCCCACGAACAAACATAGTCAATAAATGTATTGCCGTCGATATCATAAATACGCGAACCTGCTGCATGATCAACGTAGACCGGCGTCAGTCCTACCGATTTGAATGCCCGCACAGGGCTGTTCACCCCACCGGGGATATACTGCTTCGCTTCATCAAAAGCTTTCCGGGATGCCTCTTCCCGGCGCGCCAATGGCACATTGCCCATTCTGTCTTCACTCCTGTTCATGAATATGGTTTGCACCCGGTATTAGCCGGGTTTGCTTTAGCTTTTCATCCGCATTACACTTCGTAGATTAATTAGTGTTCTTCATCAACGCTCATCATTACAGCCTATCAACCACGCAGCCAGCGAGCAGCATCCTTCGCAAAATAAGTAATGATAATGTCCGCACCCGCACGTTTCATACCGGTTAGCATCTCCATCACTACAGCCTGCTCGTCAATCCAGCCTTGCTGAGCTGCTGCTTTGACCATCGAGTATTCTCCGCTCACATTGTAAGCAACCAGCGGCAGATCGAACTGGTCACGGATCGTGCGAATTACATCCAGATAAGCTAGCGCAGGTTTTACCATCAGCATATCTGCGCCTTCCAGCACATCCGAATCCGCCTCACGAATCGCTTCGCGCAAGTTGGCCGGGTCCATCTGGTAGGTCTTACGGTTGCCAAACTGCGGCGCAGAATCAGCAGCCTCACGGAACGGACCGTAGAACGCCGATGCATATTTGACCGAATAGGACATGATCGGCACATGCTCAAAACCGTTCTCGTCCAGCCCCGCGCGAATCGCCTGCACAAAACCATCCATCATATTGGACGGAGCAATAATGTCAGCACCAGCCTTCGCCTGGGATACCGCCGTACGAGTCAGCAGTTCCAATGAGGCGTCATTCAGCACATCACCATGCACCACACCATTAACAGTATGGGTATGCACCATACCACAGTGTCCATGGTCCGTGAATTCACACAGACAGGTATCAGCAACGACCAATAGCTCAGGGTACCACTGCTTGATCAAGCGAGTAGCCTCCTGCACGATGCCATCATCCGCGAACCCGGATGAACCGATCGCATCTTTGGTTTCAGGAATCCCGAACAGCAGAACCGCCGGAATCCCCAACGCCGCAATCTCATCGACTTCTTCCTTTAAAGTATCTAGAGAAAAATGATACACACCCGGCATAGAGCCAATCTCATTTTTCACACCTGTTCCGTAAGTTACAAAGATCGGCTGTATAAAGTCCAGCACATTCAATACCGTCTCGCGCACCATGCCACGAATCCCGGCGGTTCCACGCAGACGGCGATGCCGCATGATTGGAAAACTCATGTTTATCCCTCCTGAAATAGGTTTGTTGTGTGTTGTGTTGTGTTGTGTTGTGTTGTGTTGTGTTGTGTTGTGTTGTGTTGTGTTGTGTTGTGTTGTGTTGTGTTGTGTTGTGCGTTATACGTTTTGTTGTGTGTTGTTTTGTATTTGGTGCTATAAGTTGTATACCGAGCGCCTTAAAGCAAGGTTTACTCGCTTAGTATGGTTATCCTCAACAAACTAAACAGTTAGATTACCGACAGAATAATCACTGTCATATGCAAAATAGCTAAATCACGGCCAAAACAGCCACCGTCACAGACAGAATAGCTATGTCACACACAAATAAGTAGTGGAATGAAAATAAAGGCAAAAATGCACCTTATTTTTAGCTAAATCATGTATTTTTGGAGATTAAGAGCAAAAATGCACCTTAATTCCCCATATTAGCAGTTCTTGAACGCCATTCTAAGAAATTAAGCGACATTTTTGCCGTTAAATGCTGTATAAGGCTAAGTTCAGTAAAATTAAGGTACAAATTTGCACTTATTTTGCCAAGGTTAATAGAATGTGGTCTCGTCATAGGTTGCGCTGGTGCTCATGAGATCTCCGCTTACTCCTGCAGTTGCCCAAGTCTCATGTGTCTCTGCTTACTCCAGCAGTTGCCCAAGTCTCATGTGTCTCTGCTTACTCCTGCAGTTACCCAAATCTCATGTGTCTCTGCTTACTCCAACGATTACAATGGTTCACATGGTTCTGCTTCTTCAAGTGGGCTACAAAGGTTCTCATCGAGTTCTGCTTCTTCCAACGGCTGCACAGATTCCTCATAAGGCTTTGCTCTCCCGCACTGGCCACACTAACTCCGATGACACTATGCAAAAAACCTCCACCCGCTATCATCGGCGCTCGATCACATCGGAGCCCTTACCACTCACGCCTTGTTCCGAGTCTCTGCATTCCAGCGGCACAGCTCCTGCACCAGCGCTTCCAGTGTTGACTCTTCCGCCAGAAGTCCCGGTGTTAATCCTGCTTCCACTGCGGTTTTTTGAGTTAGTGGACCGATGCAGGCCACCTTAACGTTTGCTAATAAAGGTAGTGGGTCCTGTACCCCCATCCGTTTCAGGATGGTCAGGAAATTACGCACGGTGGACGAACTGGTGAAGGTAACGGCATGGATGCGGCCTTCTTCCAGCAGCTTGAGCAGCTCATCATCGTCCTCGCCGGTTACCACCGTCTCGTACGTGTCGGCTTCCGTCACCTGTAGCCCCAGCTCCTTCAGCTTGTCCGGCAGCCAGTCGCGCGCCAGATCGCCGCGCGGCAAGAGCACCTTCTGGCCCGGCTGCAGCTCCGCGCCGAACTTCTCGACCAGCCCTTCCGCCTGGAACCTCTCCGGAAGGGCTTCGCTCACCAGGCCGCGCTGCGCCAGCGCCCTGGCTGTCGCCGGCCCCACCGCCGCAATCCGCGCGCGGTAGAGCCGCCTGATGTCCGCCCCCAACTCCTCCAGGTGGCGGAAAAAGAACTCCACGCCGTTCACACTCGTGAAGAAGACCCAATCATACGCCTCCAGAGCGCCCAGCGCTTCGGCGATGATCGCCTTCTTCGCTTCGCCCTCCGGCATGATCGTCTCGATCACCGGGAACTCGTACGGCTCCCCGCCGAGTTCCTCAATGCGGTCCACCAGCTCGCTAGCCTGGCTGCGCGAGCGGGTGACCAGGATGCGCTTGCCGAACAGCGGCAGCGCCTCCGCCCACATCAGCTCCTCGCGCTGTAGCACGACATCGCCAACAACAATCACCGCCGGCGGCTGAAAATCCGCCGCTAGCACCTTGGCCTCAATATCGGCCAGCGTGCCGACCAGTGTCTCCTGCTCGGCACGAGTGCCCCAGCGCACGAGGGCCACTGGTGTCTCTGGCGGGCGGCCATGTTTGATCAATTGCCCGCTGATATATCCTATTTTGGCAACACCCATCAGAAAGACGAGCGTGCCTGTAGCATTCGTTACTTTATCCCAATGAATGGAATGATCCAGCTTATCCGGGCTTTCGTGGCCTGTGATAATCGACAGGGAAGAAGCATGGTCCCGGTGCGTCACAGGAATGCCCGCATAGGCCGGAACACTGATCGCTGAGGTAATGCCAGGAATGATCTCATAAGGAATGCCATGCTGACGCAGCAGCGCTGCTTCCTCACCCACCCGGCCAAAAATCGTCGGATCGCCGCCCTTAAGCCGCACCACCGTCTTTCCCTGCAACGCAAGATCAACCAGCAGCTGGTTGATTTCTTCCTGCTTCATCGTGTGGCGGTCAGGCAGCTTGCCTACATAGACCTTGTCCCCGCCAGGCTTCATCTTCTTCAGCAACCTTGGACTGGCCAGCCTGTCATACACCAGCACATCCGCTTTTTGGATACATTCTAGTCCCTTAATCGTGATTAGCTTCGCATCTCCGGGTCCTGCACCTACCAGATAGACCTTCCCCGTCATTTCCCCTCATCCCCTTGCTTCAGCCAGAATCTTCTCCGCTCCCTTAGCAATCAGTCGCTGCGCAACCTCTTTCCCAACCTGCACCGGGTCTGTCCCTGTACAGGTCTCTTTCAGGATCGTTGAACCGTCAGGTGTTCCCACCATCCCTGTCAACGATATCACGGGCTGGCCCGGTTCCGCTGTGCGTTCAACAACATTTTGCTGTTCTTCCCCAAATTCGTTCAGTACGGCAAAAGCGCCGATCGGCACCTGACAGCCGCCGTTCAGCACGCCAAGAAAAGTCCGCTCCGCCGTCACCGTCACAGCGGTGTGGGGATCGTTATACAAGTCCAGAAGCTGCCGCAGCTCGGCATCATCCTCGCGGCACTCAATGCCCAGCGCGCCCTGCCCGACAGCGGGCAGACACTCTTCCGGCGGCAAATATGCGCTTACCCGGTCCTGCCAGCCCATCCGCGCAAGCCCCGCCGCCGCCAGCAGGATCGCGTCAAATTCTCCGCTCTCCAGCTTGCGCAGCCGCGAGTCAATATTCCCGCGAATCGGCTCAATGACCAGATCCGGCCGCAGCGCCGCGAGCTGGCTGGAGCGACGCAGACTGCTCGTCCCGACGCGCGCGCTAGGCGGCAAACCATCCAGGCCTGCGCCATCCCGGGTGATCAGGCAATCACGCGGGTCCTGACGCTGCGGTACAGCACCATTGATCAGGCCTTCCGGAAGCACGGCAGGCATGTCCTTCATACTATGTACCGCCATGTCGATTTCTTTGTCGAGCATAGCCTGTTCAATTTCTTTGACGAAGAGGCCCTTGCCGCCCACCTTGGATAGTGTAACATCGAGAATTTGGTCGCCTTTGGTGACGATTTTCTTCACCTCGAACGTAAATTCCAGTCCATGTTCCCGGCTCAGCCGCTCCAGATCAGCAATAACCTGCCCGGTTTGTGTCAGTGCCAGTGCACTTTGTCTGCTGCCCACAATAATCTTTCGCATTCCTTATTCCTCCCGGTTGTCGGCAATCCAGGTGTCAATGACCTCCGGACTCCACTCTATAAAGGTTCCCTGTCTCATCTGATCCAACACATCAAGCCCTTCCAGTCTGCGCAGGAGATGCCTGCGAACCGATGGAGATGGTTCCCTGCGCTTAATCTCTCCCCGCATGCGGTACAGAAAATCCAGATAGGGCTCGTATTCATCGCCCAGCAATTCCTCCAGCTGTTCCCTGATTCGCGTGACCGCTCCGGGACCTGCTCCTGACGCTGATACGGCAACGGTCAACCGTCCCCGCCGAAGAACAGCAGGCGTAATAAAATTTCCGACCTCCCCATGACTGACCACATTCACGGGAATCCCCTGCATTCGGGCTTCCTGAGCTACATCCCCGTTCACCTGACCATCATTGCTGGCCGCATATACGAGAAAGGCTCCACGGGTATCACCGGGAGCATAATGGCGGTTCAGCCAGATCAAGCGGCCTGTTTCTGCAAAGTGAGTCAATACCGCTGTCAATTCGGGACTGATTACTGTGACCACTGCACCGGATTCCAGCAGACCGAGCACCTTGCGCTCCGCAACAGCTCCGCCACCGATCACAATACAGTGTTGTCCTGAACAATCCAGCATTATCGGTAGATAGAATGGCATGTCAGTTTCACTCCCCGCCCCAGCTGTGGAAATTCGACCAGGAGTTCAGCAGAAAATTGAGAATAATGAATCCATATCCCGAGATCGCCCAGCGAGCCATCAACACTCCGCTATTCTGGCCAGACCGCTTCAATATAAGATAAGCTATGTAAATCCCCAGACCGATTAGTGTGGTCAACACTTTCAAATCCTGAAACAGCATCAGACGCCCTTCCACCACAATGGAGAGTCCTGCCATCACTAGCGAAAAGACCAGCAGCGGCGTTCCGGCTAACACCGAATAATAGGTGTATTTATCAAGCATTTCCAGGCTAGGCAAGCGACGAATCCGGTCACTCCACTTCTTGTTCTTCAAACGGGTATGCAAGAACAAATACATGATCGCAAACACCGTCCCCAGCGTCAGTGCCGCAAAGCTCAAATTGGCCAGAATAATATGCACCGCCAGCCAGCCATGTACCGCACTCCAGCTTTGCAGCGTATGATCCTCGGCCGTCAGCCAGACCCTGTTCAGCAGGAACACACTAAATCCCGCCACGCTGAGCAAAAGAATCGTAAACTCCGATCTCCGTGTCAGCGCCACCCCGAGTGAGGTCAACACAATACTGAACGAGAACCAGAACAAGAAATCATAAGGTGTAAAAATCGGCAGCCCGCCCTCTTCAGCGAAACGAATACCCAGACCCGTAAGCTGAAGCAGGCCGACAACAACAAGAAGCCCTGTGCCCAGCCGTTTTTCGCTCGGACTCCGCCGAAGGCAATCCGAGAAAACAAACAGCAGGCTCAAGGCATACACCAGCAGAGCGGCATCATATATTCCGTTCAACAACATCTGCTCACCTGCCCAGCAGGCCTGCTGGAGCAAGCGTTGTTCCTGGCAGCACTACATTGGCAGCTGTGCCTGTTACTTGTTTACCTTGGGCCTGATTGGTAGGAGCAGAGCCTCCACCCTGTGAGCCTTCATCGAGATGGCCCTGCAGCGCGAAGATTTTGGAGAAATAATCAAGGGCTTCATTTCCCTGCTTGCCCCCGGACATCTCCTTGATTACATTAATCGGATCATGCATCATCTGGTTCACGATGCTCTTCGTCAGACGGCGGATCACCTTGCGCTGATGTTCATCCAGCTCTGGCAGCTTGTTGAACAAGCTCTCCATCGTCTCTTCATGAATCGCATTCGATTTGTCCTGGAGCGCACGGATAACGGGGCGAACGCCCAGCGTCTTGAGCCAGAGCTGAAACTCGTCCATTTCCTCACTGATCATGACCTCGATCTTGGCAGCTTCGCTGCGGCGCATCTCCAGATTGTTCTCGACAATGCCCTCCAGATCGTCGATATCATACAGGAACACACCAGATACATTGGCCGCTTCGGGATCAATATCCCGCGGAACCGCAATATCAATCATGAACAGCGGCCGCGAAGGGCGGCGCTTCATGCCTTCCGCTACCTGCTGGGCCGTAAGCACATAACCTGCTGCCCCAGTAGAGCTGATCACAATATCTACTTCATCGAGATGCTTCAGCGCGTCCTCAATCGTACTCGGCTTGCCGGAGAACTTCTCGGCCAGTTCCGCCGCCCGTGACAGTGTGCGGTTAGCGACAATCACCTCAGCCGCACCGCTGCTATAAAGGTGCTTCACGGTTAGCTCGCTCATTTTGCCTGCGCCAAGAATGAGTACCTTTTTACCAGTGAACATGCCAAAAATACGCTTGCCCAGCTCCACAGCCGCATAACTGACTGACACTGCGCTCTCGCCGATCGAAGTCTCACTATGGGCCCGCTTGCCGAGCGTAACCGCCTGCTTGAACAGCTTATTGAACCACGTTCCCGTAGCCCCTTCCGCCTGTGCAGTCAAAAAAGCGCTCCGCACTTGTCCCAGGATCTGCGTCTCGCCAATCACCATCGAATCCAGACCGCAGGTCACCCGGAACAAATGTGCGATCGCCTGCTCGTCTTCATATATATACATATGCTGCGAAAATTGCTCACTTCTTACCCCGAACCACTGTTCCATGAAGCCACGGATGAAATATCCGCACATATGGAGACGGTCCACGACCACGTATATCTCAGTCCGGTTGCACGTAGCAACCACGACACCCTCCAGAACACTCTTCGTTCCCATTAATTGGTGAAGCGCTTCCGGTAAATCTTGTTCCGCAAAAGCGAACTGCTCCCTCACCTCTACGGGCGCCGTACGATAATTCAGTCCAACGACGACGATGTGCATCGCAAGTTCACCATCCTAATCTCATTTATTGCTGTAATCATTGCTGCATCACGATCACCTATCAGAATGACGACTCTTTCACATCATCCACAAACGCTGTGTTAAGTATATCACACGAAATTACGACTTTTTACTTATTTTTTGAACGGTTTATGAACTCCAGATAATAATTATTATAAATAAAAATCCATTAAAACTCCATGATTAGGATGGGTAATAATCGAAGAAATTATAATATTTTTACAAATTAATCACCATTTTCGGATCACCACTGTCATAAAACATTCATCCGCTACATGCATAAAGTAGAAGTTCGCCGGGCTTCATAGAAAAAGCCCAGCGAATCATCGCCGGGCATACATGTAAGATTAAAATGATAGCACAACCTGTGGACTGATTACTCGGCAGGAGTGTACACGACCTTTTTCTCCACCGTAGTTATTTTTCCATACTTGTTAATAGCCTTGAAGATAAAGATGTTCTCCCCTTCAGACAGCGTCACATCCTGATAAATACTGCCATAGCTGCTGACCAGCTTATCATTGAGATAGACCTTCGGGGAGCTATCATTGGCATCAGTGGCACTGCCGGTAAACGTAAGCCGCTTGCTGCTAGTGGTCTCAGGGATATAATCCAGCTTCAACTCTGGTGCACTCACCTCTAATTTGACCGTCTTGGTGATCACCTCAGAGCTTTTGCCCAGACTGTTAATGGCTTTGAACGTAAATACGTTATCCCCATCCTTGAGAGTCACATCTTTACTGAAAGAACCATAGCTGCTGATCAACTGGTCATTCATATAGATTTTCGGAGAGTAGTCGTTCTTGTCCGTAGCTTTACCCGTAAACGTCAGCGTCGTCGAACCGGTTGTTTCCGGGATAAAATCAATCGTCAGCTCCGGTCCGCCCACTGCAAAAGTGATGGTCTTCGTAATGATCTCAGAGCTCTTGCCCAGGCTGTTAACGGCTTTGAAACGGAATACGTTCTCTCCCTCTTTCAAAGTCACATCTTTGCTAAAGGAACCATAGCTGCTGATCAACTGATCATTCATATAGATCTTCGGAGAGTAGTCGTTCTTATCAGTAGCCTTACCGGAGAAAGTAATGGTCTTGGTACTGCTTGTTTCCGGTACAAGATCCAGCGTCAATTCTGGCCCGCCTACCGCGAAAATAATTTTCTTGGTGACTACAGCCGAGCTTTTGCCCAGACGGTTGGTCGCTTTAAAGGTGAATACATTCTCACCTTCTTTAAGCGTAACATCCTTGCTGAACGTACCGTAGCTGCTGATCAATTGGTCATTCATGTAGATCTTCGGAGAGCTGTCATTCTTATCCGTCGCTTTACCGCTAAGCGTAATGGTGGATTTATTCACCGTTTCAGGAGTGGTATCGAGTACCAGTTCCGGTCCACCCAGCGAGAGCGTGATTTGCTTTTCAACTACCGCGGTTTTGCCGTTCTTATTAGTTGCAACAATGACCAGCTTGTTGACCCCTTCTTTAAGCGTAACATCCGCATTCCAGCTTCCGCCGTAGGACACATATACATCCTTGTCATTAATCGTTACCACCGGGTACTTATCACTGCTGTCTGTGACTTTACCTGTAATATTCACCGTTGGCTGATTGGCCGTATCTGGAGCCTGCACCGTCAGTTTGGGACCTGTTGTTTCAAAAGATACTTGCTTCGTGACTGTCTTGGAGCGTCCGTTCGGCAGAACGGCCTTGATGACAAAGTCGTAGACCTTCTCCCCTGCATCCAAACTGTAGGCTTCGGCAAAAGAACCGTTGTTGTTCTCCACTTCTTCATCATTAATATATACCTTGGCGTCCGCATTGACTTTTCCCGTAATCTTGAGTGTCGCGTCGGACACTTTAGCAGGCACCTGCACATCCAGTTGTACATCTTTGCTCGCATTGGTGTAGGAGGACTTCAACACCCGATACAGCAGCGTTGCCACAGAGGCTCTGTTGATCGGAGCGTTCGGCTTGAAGCTTCCATCCGGGAAGCCTTGAATCAACTTCTTGTCCACCGCCACAGCTACCTCTTGAGCAAGCTGCGGAGAAATATCGCTATAGTCATCGAACTTCCAGCGCAGTGCGTTGTCCGCATCTACACCTTCAGTAGCCAGTCCCATGGCCCGAACCAGCGCTACCGCCACATCTTCACGGGTAGCCTTCGCTTGCGGATCAAAGAACGGCTTGCCCTTCATCGGGAAGTAGCCTGTCAGATAGTCCTTGGAGGACTCCACATATTTATAAGCCCAGGAAGAGGGGGATACATCAGAGAACGTCGGCTCCTCAGCTTCCACCAAATCCAGACCAAACGTCAACGTAATCAGCTTCGCCAGCTGCTCACGCGTAATCGGCGCTTCAGGCTTAAACGTACCATCCGGATTCCCCGTAATAATTCCCTGACTAGCCATACTCTCAATGGCTTCATTCGCCCAGTATGTAGTCTTCACATCAATAAAAACATATGAACTGCTCTGCTGCACAACCGTCGCTGCATTAGCAACCCCGCCAAACAACAGACTAAGCAGCATCAGCCAGACTGCCGCATAACGAATACTTTTCCCCTTCACTAACCATCGCCTCCACAATGTTCATACATAGTTCTGCCCCTCTCATTATCTATCATCTATCAAGAGCAGAGAAGGATTTCCAAGGAATTATTATACAGCAACTGGGTCATATGTAATAGGTGTAAGGACACAAAAGACCTGATCTCGGAGATATTTCACCGAAACCAGGCCTTGATCTGATTAAGCACATCCTTCGCTTCTGGACCGTTATATCCAAAGGCATTCCCGATCATCTTCACATATTCATTAAATGTCGTCTCCCGACTGTAGCGATCTCCCCACCAGCGCCAAGCGTGGTAGCCAGAATCGGAGCCTATATACGTAAGCTCAATCCCCGATTTTCTGTACACACGATCAAAGATGAACAGAGCACGTACCCTATACCAAAAGCATCAGCACAAGATATATCCAATATATTCCACAATATATGTACAGGATTAAAATGTGCCTACAATTATTCCAAATGTCATGAATTTAAATAGATAACTCCCTTTATTAAGCAGTAACACTCTCGTCATAACAAAGCGTATACGCACTTATCTAACTCGTTACGATCCACTAAAAAATAAGAAAATATTCTTTTGAACTGGCCGTTTTGAAAAGTTCTGGGCACCGAATCATTCACTCATTATTCGTTCCGACGTAATTCTTGGGAGGAGTTAGCTTTTTTTCAAAATATCACGTGAGATTTTGTTTATACTTATCTGCACGAATGAGAGCGATCTCCATTTTCGTAAAGTGACTAAAAAAATCTTCCCTGCTATCTAAGATACCCTATCTCGTCATCGCAGATCTCATGAATAGTAGGTTGGGCCCGTCCTATACTTAACATATTCTTCTCCAGCTTTGGTTATTTTCTCCGAAATTGAACCGGCCGTCACCTTTTCAAGTATCGCAATTCTCCTCGAAACAACACTTTGCCTAGATGAAATTCTCAAAATTATTGATAGATCAATGAGGATTAGTATTCATTCTCTTTCACTATTTACAAGAACTCAACTTAGTCCCTACTAAACAAATCTCTGGTGTACACCTTTTCTTCAACATCTTTTATGTCATCAGATAATCTGTTCGCCACGATAACATCAGAAATCTTCTTAAATTCTTTAATGTCATTTATTACTCTTGAATGATAAAATTCTCCCGAATCAAGAGTTGGTTCATACACCACAACTTCTATACCCTTCGTTTGAATACGCTTCATAACCCCTTGAATAGAAGACTGTCTGAAATTATCTGAATCCATTTTCATAGTTAGTCTATAAATCCCTACAACCTTAGGATTTCTTTTTATAATCATATCTGAAATATGATCTTTTCTTGTACCATTTGCAGCAACAATTGCTGCCATAATATTTTGAGGCACATCCGCATAATTAGCCAATAATTGCTTGGTATCTTTAGGTAAACAGTATCCTCCATAACCAAAGGATGGATTATTATAATGATCGCCAATTCTAGGATCAAGACTTACCCCATTTATTATTTGCATAGTATTAAGTCCTCTAACTTCTGCGTATGTATCAAGTTCGTTAAAAAAGGCAACTCTTAGGGCGAGATATGTATTTGCAAATAACTTAATAGCCTCCGCTTCTGTCGATTCTGTAAACAGTATAGGAATATCTTTCTTTAAAGCTCCCTGAGATAAAAGATTAGCAAACCAACTTGCTCTCTCTGACTGTTCCCCTACAACTATTCTAGTTGGATACAAATTATCATATAGAGCCTTTCCTTCTCTTAAAAACTCTGGTGAAAAAATAATGTTTTCTGTGCTAAACATCTCTCTCACTCTATTTGTATAACCAACCGGTACTGTTGATTTAATAACCATTATAGCATCTGGATTTATGGAAAGTACGTTTGCAATTACATTCTCAACAGTTCTAGTGTCGAAATAGTTCTTTTCTGAATCATAGTTAGTTGGCGTAGAGATAATAACATATTCTGCATTCTTAAATGCCTCATTAATATCTGTTGTTGCAGTCAAATTCAATTCCTTTGTTGCTAAGAATTCTTCAATTTCTCTATCGATTATAGGAGATTTTCTATTATTAATCATACGTATCTTTTCTTCATTAGTATCAAGTGCAATTACTTCATTATTTTGAGCTAATAACACTGCATTAGAAAGCCCTACATATCCTATCCCTGCAATTGTAATTCTCAACTATTAACCCCCCAATTCGCTCTTATATATTACAATTTTAATTCTTTGTCTAAGTAATTCTACTTACTTTTTACTATTGCTCATATAATAAAGCTCAAGATCTTTTGCCACTGAATACGCACTATATCCATGCCGTTCAACTAATTCTATGCTCTCATTGGAAAAACGAACATCTTTATAGTTTACTATTGTATCGATCCATATTTCTTTATTAGAATTTATGTCGAGTCTACTAACATAATCCGAAATGCATACAATTCCCGGAAAACCTGTGGATAATACTGTGGGGGTCCCAACAGCCTGTGATTCAATAGCAGTAGTCCCGAACCCTTCATAATAAGAAGTCCCAACAAAGACATCGAATGCCATGTAATAATTCCAAACGTCTCTTTGTTCCCCTAATAAAAATACTTTGTCTTGGAGTCTATAATCTTTTATTTTTTTTTCAATTTCACTTCTCATGCTACCTTCTCCAATTAATAGCAATACCGCATCATCATGTTTATGTTGCAATTCATTAAATATATCAAGCAAAAACATCAAATTCTTTTGAGGAGATAATCTTCCAATTGCTCCTATTACAAATTTATTCTCAACTTTGAGTATCGATCGTATGTTATTTCTTTGGTTAGCTGAAAAATGAAATTTATCTATTTGTATTCCGTTTTTTACAACTTTGACCAAATCTGCTTTTCTTTCTCCAATCCCCCATACACCAGCCTCATATGAACAGGCAAAATAATCTGTTGCAAATAAAGGGGTTACGGACTTTAATACTTTCTTTATTAGTAGATTTTTTTCATTTGGAAGATAATCTGTTGTTCTAGAATGTAAGATTCTACATTTAATACCAGCTCTTTTAGCTGCATACAAAACAAAAATCCCTGTACTTAGATCATGAACATGGATTATATCAAATTTATTATCTTTAAAAAATCGGCTCAATTTCTTTACGTATTCTATAATGTTATTTATGTTCATTGGAGGTAAATTGTAATATTCCCCTCCCATCTGCCGAAATTCAGTCAAACTATTACTATCGTCAATCTGATTTAGCTTTAAGAGAGAGAATTTTATTTTCGTCCTATCTATATTTCTATACCAATCTAATAATCTAGACTCAATACCACCTGAATTAAATCCCGGAGCATAGTGAAGTACTCTAATCATTTCACTTTCATTTTCCCCCATAACAGTTAACACCTCTCTGATCTTTTATTTAAAATTCAAGGATTTATTTATTTAATATAACCATGATTTTCGCTTTGCCTGGAAATTTAATATAATTTATTATTGAACTAAATTCTTTCCTTGCGCTAGGTATAAGGTATATTACAACAAGATAAAATGTCAGACTTAAAATAATAGAAAAAATAGACCATGTAAGACCAGAATTTACAACCTTCAAGAGTAAAGCTAGCCCTACCATACAAGTAACTCCTAGAATTGAATTCTTTGCATTCTTAAGGAATGTGAGGGGATGAATACGAAATACAAAATTCATAATGCATAAATGTACTAGTATTTGTAGTATTTTAATAAATGAAGTAGCATAGGCTAGAGCTAGAAAACCTGCTTTAGAGCTTATAATTAACGTGGGAACTAAAAAAAGTAGATACATTAATTGTGCCCATATGGAGATCATCGGCCTTCCTTTCGCCCTGTAAAACTCGCTACCGAACTGCGCAAACACTAATGTTACACCACTCATTAATCCATATATCCCAACAAACGGGACAGCTTCAATCCATTGATTACCCAACAAAATACTAGTAACCAATTCTTTATATAGAAATATGCCTGCTCCCATTGGTAAAATCAAAAAAGATACACCCTTAATAAAATTAAGATAAAATCTTTTGAATTCTATATCATCATTTTGAAGTCTAGAAAGGGATGAAAATAGAACCGATGTTGTTGCAATTGTAACAATGGCTAAAACACCATTTACTGTCACCATTGTTGTTTTATATAGTCCTAGATAATATATAGATAATGTACTACCAACAATGAATGTTCCTATATATGATGTCAACCAACCAAGCATAGCTTCAATTAGAGATCCTATACTGAAGCTAAGCATTTCTTTTAATACTTTAAAATCATAATAAAAAGTTGGCTTCCAAGTCGATTTTACAGTTAGTATTAGGGCATTAACTAAATTCCCACTAATTGTTCCAATAATTAAAGACCAATAACTAAAGCCCAATAGTGCTAATGGTATCGTGATTATCAGTGGAACACACACTCCGAATATTCGGACATAAAACAACGTTTTAAAATCTAAGTAGCGACGATATACAGCAATTTGAATGCTAGAAAATGAAGTTAAAGGTAATGAGATTCCTGCAACCACAATGACTATGCCTAAACCAGGGTTACCAACCCATTCAGCTATTCTTTGAGAAAATACTCCAATTAACATCCACATCAAAAAAGAAATCCCTAGGTTAGTCCAAAATGCAACAACTACGCTCTGGAGCAATTTTTTTTCAGAAGCAAATTCATATTGTATTATATATTTTTGAAATCCGGAGTCACTAAACATGTCAGCAAAACTAATAATCATTGTAACAGTTGCAATAACACCGAATGCTTCTGGTGATAGTATCCTTGCAATTACTAGACTTGTTATAAACACTATAAGTTTCGCAATAATTTCCGCCAAAGATGACCACTTGACTGCTGAAATTACCTTGTTATTGAAATTATCCAATTATTTACACCAATCACCTTTCTTATATATTTTGTTACATTTCTAAAAATTATTTTTAAATTTCGAAGTTTAAATTATTGATCACACTCCACACAGTCAAACCGTTAGGAAAAAATCATTTAATGCGACAGAATTCACCTCTGTTGGAATAGCTCACCACTCATTACAGACTAATTTATACATTCAAAAAACATTATCCCTTCTCCTACAGTATGTCCACCTTAGTCTAGTAGAGTACCATTAGTTTTTTCCTGATTTTTGAAATAAGACATTCTGATTAATTCTACAGTTAGCACCGATTTTAGAGTTTGAATGTAACACACTAAACGATTATGTATAAACCAGAATTATAAATCTACATTAGGTGTATATATGAAACCAAGAAAGTAAAATCATCAATCTAAGGTAACATATTGTCACCTCTGTTTTTTCCTTTATTTAATATTTTAATTAGCCCTTTGAACAAGCATTTCAGACTCTATCAATTGATTCCACCTCTCTTCTATTCTTCTGCGAACTAATCATAGCCATTACAATAACAACTGAAAAAAACCTTGAACTAACAATATCGGGAATCAACATTGATCCACACAAAATTATATATATTACCCAACGAATATTATTAAATTTATTTATATCCTTTTTGAACAAGATAATTAAATTAGCGATCAATAATAAAGTTCCTATTATTCCGCTTTGAGCCAAATACTGAAGAAAAAAATTATGAGGAGCTCCAGCACCCGTCGCTGAGTATAAATTGTTCAATCCAAACCCTGCTCCCATGAAAAAATTTTCAGAAAAAGCAGCTAAGGCATCCTGATAATTGCCAATCCTTCCTGAGCCATCGAAAAGAGCCTGTCCACCTCTGCTGATCATTATATAGTTATATATATATGGAAGACTAAAGACTATAATTAATACAAAAGACAGTGCTTTAACATTACCTTTTATAATTTTTTTAGTAATATAGATAGAAGCTAAAATTAAAAAAACATAGAGGCCTGTACGAGAGTTCACGATCAATATTGTATAAACAAATAATATCTCCATTATAATTAATTGATAAAACTTAATCTTTTTCTCTTCAAAATATAAAACTAAGACTAACATAGCCCCAGTTGCAATGTATAATGTAGTAAAACTGAAATCATTCATCAAACCAGCATAAGTAATTCTACCAAAACCATAAATCGTATAATGGCCTATTTTTTCTCCTGTATTTAGAATATATAACTGTTGCATCAGAACTTGCAGAGATAATCCAACAACACTCATAATATACAAGAAATTGATTTCATTCATAAATGTACTATTATAGCTTTTCTTCAATTGTTCACCAATGGAAAATGAGAAAAGAAATAAGCATATCGTTAGAATCTGTTTAAGCGCATCTGGAACGCTTTCCACTTTAAATAATGTAATACTGCAGAATGTTGCAAAAAATATGAGTAACAGGAAGTATATTTTATTCAGCTTCCCTTTAAAAGCAACAGTTAAAAATAAGATTATTGATATTAATGTAAACCAACTTAATGGAAAATCACCATAGCTTGTTCCAATTATTGAAACGAATGATGTAGGTATAAAAACTATCATCATATAGAAGAGCGCTTGAAACACATTAGTTTTTGTAAAAAACAAGAAAAAAAGATACCCAGCAATTATGGCACTAAAAATTCCTACTATAGAGTTATTTAGTAATTCATAAAAAATCATAGAAACATCATATAATATGCAGATAAAAGAAATCTTCCATTTATTTATATTGACCGCTTTAGATCCATTAAAAGTCATTATCTATCCCTCCTCTCTTTTTTATCTTTACTCCAGATATATATTATTCAATGTTGTACGATACGATGAAATATTTTCTAGAATCATCGCACGTGAAAGTGCATTATTACTTTTAAACTCCCTATAGGTATTATCAGTTAGTAGCTCATATATCTCATCGCAAAACTCAAGATTACTGCTACAGTGCATACCACACTCATTATTAACGATTTCTTTTAATCCACCCACATAGGTACATACAACCGGGCGTCCCAAAATCATAGCCTCCACTGCAACTAAACCAAAACCCTCCCAATCAGAAGTCATACAAAGTAGTTTAGAATTACATAAAATAGGATAAGGATTTTCCATAAAACCTAATAAAGTTATTGTATTGACTAGATTCAATTCCACTATCAACTCTTCACATTCTTGACGTAGTTCTCCATCTCCAATCATCGCAACTTTTATGTGAGGTAATCTCTCACACAACTCTTTCACTATTTTAATAAATCTTATTGGATTTTTCTGAGTAACTAGTCTTCCTAGAAATACAAAATCATAATTTTCTTTCTTTGAAATTGGTTCTAAAGCCTTTTTTTTGATTTCATCCATATTTATTGGATTTCCTATCATTACTGTCTTTTTTTTAATTTTTTTATTAAAAACATATTCGTCCAATATAGCATCTGATACAGTTAAGATTTTTTTATATTTAGAGTACGATGCTAAGAATCCCCATGATTTTAAACCATATGTTTTTATCCACGGCGGATTATTATGTAGATGGCTTATTATTGGGCAACTAACCGTAATTGAACTCAAAATACTTGCAGTAAAATCATGTGCATGTATCACATCCGGTTTAAATTCCTTAACTACCCGCCTAATTTCTGAAATTGAGATTGAATTCATTGGTAGAAAATTAATATTGCGTCTTTTTAGTACATTTCTAATAGATCCATCTTGACTAGAATAGGCCATTTCTATCTCAGTATCACGAAACATTTGAATTATTTCACAAACTACATTCTCAGCACCAGAGAATTTATCGCTTTGAAGCAAATGTAATACCCTAAGTCGCTTTTTCATTTAATCACCCAAAATATCTATATATATTTTTTGAATCATTGCTTTTACATGTTCAATATCGAATTGTTTTATCGTTTCTAAATTCGAAACAGCCATTCGATTTCTTAATCCTGTATCATTAACTAGACTATTAATACATTTACTAATTCCTTCAATATCATCAGGGGCTCTAAGATACCCACCTTTCATCTCCTCTATAAGATCAACATTTCCTCGGATTCTTGAGGCTATACATGGCAGACCGCTTGCCATTGCCTCCATCATTGATCGCGGTAACCCTTCTTGGAATGTTGTAAATAAAAATATGTCAGCAATCTGAAGCAACTCTTTTACATCCTTACGAAATCCTAAAAAATGAATTTGCTGTTCTACATTTAATTTTTTGCAAAGATTCTTCAAATTCTCTAATTCAGGTCCTACACCACATATTAAGAAATGGATATTATTATTATTAGATTTTGCAACTGCCTTAATAGAAGACTCATAATTTTTACGTTTTATCAAATCACCCATAGAGATCAATACAGTATCACTATCTTTTAAATCCAAAGATTGTCTTAGCATATCTTTGTCTATTCGGATATCTTTATATGCTTTTGTATCAATTCCAACTCCAGGTAAGTAATATACCTTTTTCTTATTACGAAGCTTGAATTTTTGAGCTGCTTCATAATCCTCTCTATTCATAGTAATAATTGCATCTGTATAACGAGCCATAATTTGCTCTGCCCATTTGAAGACAGTACGATTTATTAATGGTGCACCTTTATAAAAGTGAAAGCCATGGGCTGTATATATAACCTTTTTAATCTTGGCATGTTTTCCACACAATCTACCTATCACACCTCCAATAGGTGTATTACAATGGATAACCTCGAATTCTCCACTTTTCAGTAATTTCATCAAATTGCTATAAGCAATAAAGTTACTTTTAAAATCGAGTAGGCTCCTATAAGTATGCGAATCATATAAATGAATATCCAGTTCACATGTTAAATTTTCCGGTTTTGATCTATTAACTCCAAAATAAACATCATAGCCTAAATTCAAAGCAGCTTCTAAGCAAGGTCTACTTACATTAGTTAATTCAATTTTATCCCTACTATTTTGTTCTTCCGAAGATGGTTTTGGACTATTAGATAAAAACACATATTTTTTCATCTTTATTCCCCGCTTGATTCTATTATTATACTTCCTCGTGTAGTTAGGACTTTACTGATCAACTTTTGTGGCAATTTTAAAGGCACTCTGTAAAGACTAAATCCATTGTGAAATTAGTCTTTTTATTGTAGTATATGGATTTATTTGAGGGATATAATACCTGAGCTTTAACTCTTCCAAAATTGTATAAGCAGGAAAAAGGATTGAATTAAGGTTAACTAGTTCTAGCTAGATTACTGTTTTAACATTAATTATTTGCAATGCTTTTTCACATACTTTGAATGCTTCATGAGCAGTGCTTGATTGTGCAATCACAAATCCGACTCTATCGATACTGCTATTGATTGCACTTATTTCATCACCAATACCTTTTGTGAAATGCACATACTGAATACCCTCAAACTTTTTGGCTTCTTCTATACCCTCAATACTATTAATAATACCAACCTGTGTATCAAGGTACCTGATAGCAGCCCCCTTATAGAATTTCTGCTGCATATCTGGTTTATCTCCGAGTGCAATTTTGATACTACACTCAACCATGTCCACCCCAGTAGATAATGGAATGAGATGGGTAGTGATGTTATCTCCACCAAGTCTTGCCCCAAGCTCTACAATCTTCGGCCCCTCTTCTGTAACTATAATTTCAACATGGGCCGGTCCCTCTTCTATTCCAATTGCTTTAACAGCCAATAACGCCACTTCAGCAATTTCCTCCTTGATCTTACCAATGTGATTTGTTGGTTGAGAATGTCCCATTTCAACAAAATACGGGGCTCCTGTTGTGACTTTATCAGTAATTGAAATTACATGTACTTTGCCATCAACACTTAGTGTCTCTACACTTACCTCCGCACCACACATATATTCTTCAACTATAATCTCACCACTTCTTGAATATTGCATGCTATACTCGAAAGCAGCTTCTACTATACTTTTGTCTCTGATATCGTCTATTAAAAATACCCCTCTACTACCTGAGTTATCAACAGGTTTCACAATACATCTGCCATTAAATTCTTTAAGTATGCTGAGGAATTCTGCTTTAGATGAAACTCTGAAAAATAAAGGTATCGGAACATTCTGTTGTTTCAATGCTTCTCTCATAAAAGCTTTATTTGTTGCCTTTAGAGCAGTTTCTTTAGTAACTCCAACTAGCCCCAGTTCCTCTGAAACAGCAGCAACCGTTTGCATTGGCATATCGCTTGCTAAAGTCATCACTCCATCAATATGATGTTTTTTGGCTATCTCAATTACATTTGAAACATCATTTGTACTGATCACTTCGCAAACATCCGAATGTTTGAATCCTGCTGCATTCTTATCCATATCAACTGCGATTACAAGTAGCCCCATATCTTTAGCTTTCAGGATAGCAGGAAGTTGTAATATACTTGCACCTAATATCATTATTTTCCTTTGTTTTGTCATATAACTTATCTCCTAATTATTGTCCTGCTTATCATTTAAAATTGCCATAAGAACCTTATCGTAGTATTTACCCGATTTAAATAAACTTTCTTTCATTATTCCTTCAGTAACAAATCCAACTTTTTGATAAGCTTTAATAGCTCGTGTGTTATATGAAAATACAAACAAAGAAATTCTATGTAGATTTAATTCATTAAATGCAAATCTAACCAAAGTTTCTATTGCATCTGATCCTAATCGCTTTCCCCAGTACTTTTCATCACCTATATAAACATATAATTCTGCATTTCTGTTTATAAAATCAATATTGTTAAGTCCAATAATTCCAATCAAAACATTACAAGATTGCTCCTGAATACCAAAAATTTTGTTTAACTTATCAGTTAATTTATTTTGAAACCAAATTTCATGTTCAATTTCAGAAACAGGATATGTAGTTCCTATTAAATATTTTAACTCTGGATTATTTACCCACTCTAAAATTTGATTAGAGTCTTTTATATTAAGCGCTCTTAAATTAACTAATTCCCCGACTATCACAAGCACACCCCCAAAATATACCAATATTCACTTGCTTTGGCTCAATCCGTCAACTATATTTATATTCTTTCTTCTAAATACATTATAAATCGTAATAAAAAATATTTTGATATCTAAAATTAGTGATATATTTACAACATAATAAATATCATTTTTGAATTTTTCTGATTGTATTATTGAATTTCTATAATATGCTTGACTATACCCAGTAATTCCAGGTCGCACATTTAGCTTATTAACTTCATTTTTATTGTAATAATCTAAAGCTTCTGGTAAGTCAGGTCTAGGTCCTACAAAACTCATATCACCTATTAGTACATTAATAATTTGAGGTAACTCGTCAAGACTTGTCTTTCTAATAAACTTACCTATTTGGGTTAATCTAGTATCATTATATGAATTAAAAGTAGACCCATCCTCATTTCTAATATCAGGGGCATTAACTTTCATAGATCTTAATTTATACATTTTAAAAACTCGTTTATTCATTCCTAATCTTTCTCCCAAATAGAAAACCGGTCCTCTATCTTCCAACTTAATAATCAATCCGCATATTGCTACCAAAGGAAGTATCAGGGGCATTAACATTAAGGCAAATATAACGTCTAATAATCTTTTCATATATTTTTTATACAATCCTACTTCCCTCCTACATAAGAACTTCTTTCAAAGCTGTTGCCACATATTCCACTTCTTCATCAGTAAGTGCTGTATGTAGCGGTAACGTAATCTCATTTTTATACATATTAAACGAATTGGGGTAATCATTCATATCGAACCCTAAATTTTTGTAAGCTGTATGCAGCGGTAATGGTTTGTAATGAACATTAGTTGCAATACCTTTTCTAGCCATTTCTTCTATAACCATATTTCTATAATTCTCATTCTTATCATTAAGCCTTACAAGATACAAATGACCACTAGAATTATAAATATCATCATAATGCTTTAATACAGTTAAATCTGATTTTTCCAGTATTGAATTATATTTCTCAATAATTTCTTTTCGTCTTTCTAACAGTTCAGGATATCTTCTTAATTGAACAAGACCCAAAGAAGACATGATATCTGTCATATTACACTTATACGCTGGCATAACAATATCGTAGTCCCACGCACCTAATTTTGATTTTGCCAAAGCATCTTTACTCTGTCCATGCAATGTTAATAACATATACTGCTTATATATATCCTCATTCTCAAAACCATTAATAGATTTCCACGTTACTGCGCCACCTTCTGCTGTTGTAAGATTTTTAACAGCATGGAATGAAAATGCTGTGAAATCCGCAACATCGCCACTCAATCTATTTTTATAGGTTGCCCCAAAGGAGTGAGCTGCGTCGCCAATTACTGCAATTCTGCCAATTGCCTTTTGAATATTATTATTGGGTTTAAAGATATTCTTTTTGCTATTTACAGCTTCATAAATCCTATCGTAATCGCACATTACACCTGCAATATCAACTGGTATTATAGCTTTAGTTTTCTCTGTGATAGCATCTGCTATTGCATCATAATTAATATGAAAAGAGTCCATACCAGTATCAACCAGGATAATTTTAGCCCCTACATGGTGTATAACACTAGCAGAGGCAGTGTATGTATACGCTGAGGTAATAACTTCATCTCCTGGACCTATACCAAGAAGTCTCAAAGTCATTTCCATACATGCCGTTGCTGAATTCATTGTTACTACGTTTGAAATACAACAATACTCAGCTATTTTCTTTTCAAACAATTTCGTTTTCGGACCTGTTGTAATCCATCCTGATTTCAAAGTATCTATTACTTCTTCAATCTCTGCATCTGTGATATCAGGAGGAGAAAATGGTATATTTCGTAATTTTGTATTAGACATTAATAATCCTCACTTTATAATCATGAAATAATTACCTTTAATATCTATAAATATTATCTATTATTTTCGCATACTACCTTTGGATTCTTGAACAATAAATAACCTGAAATCTTTCCTTCAAGTGTTCCTATTAATTAGAACCGCCAATATAAAGCGAAAATTCAAAACTGTAGTTCCTAGCGATGTACTCTTAAAAATTAGCCCTATTACGAATAATAATAGGGCTAACAATCTGAATAAGTAGGTCAATTCACAGTAAAACGACGAGTGAATTCCAAACGTCAAGCCGATAAACAAGCGGATACAGAAACGTTGAGAATATCATTACTATGATATATTTAACAGAGCACATAAACCGATAAACCTCACTGGTGGCGCGCTGATTTAATAATCTTTTCAACTTTCTGCCCGAATCTCAAATAGTTGAGAAAGCTATCAAGCAACGTAAGAGAGGAAAATATAAACACAAACTACAGGCTATGAAAGAGACATGTCTTTTCCTTAGCATCAATATTTCTGAGCAATCTAGAACGATGATCAGGTGGGTTTGCGCGAGTTTTCTCACATTGCTGCTGTAAACCCATGAGTTAATTGAATATCAGGCATGCTGGAAGCTCTTCGCTGAATAGGCTTACTAGCTAGTTCATACTACGTAAAAAGAGGCTGGCCGTCTACCCTCGCTTGATTTCCATACCAATGGTGCATAATGACGCCAAGCTGAAAACCGATGATACATCTCTACCAGCCTCGC
The DNA here is from genome assembly GCF_058133325.1 of Paenibacillus sp. MAHUQ-45. Taxonomy (NCBI): domain Bacteria; kingdom Bacillati; phylum Bacillota; class Bacilli; order Caryophanales; family Paenibacillaceae; genus Paenibacillus; species Paenibacillus sp. MAHUQ-45. Next base: position 349,963 of record NZ_JBYUPV010000006.1, on the reverse strand, counting down.
TGATACAATATCTCTGGTTGTACGTTCAACTTTACTAAGATAGAAGTAACTGATATCAGATTCTCATGTAAAAATACTATTCTTCTTTACAACGCCAATCCCTGAGCCCATGCCATACCTGCTTTTAAAGTCTCTTCAAAAGCATTTCTATATTCGCTGATAATAGCAGTGCTATACCCATTACTGTTCAGTTTTTGTTCAGCATCGGCGATTATGCTATTGAAACTTGCTTTAAAGGAATTTAATTGCTCTTGGCCCTTGGCCTTAATGTTCTTTTTCTTCTCAGCATCATCATTGGCAGCAATGTACTCCATAGCCGTACTGAATAATGCAGATTGACTCTCAGCTTTGAGCGCATTCAGCTTTGCTTCCGTTGCGCTAGTAATAGATTCATAGGAAACTTTATCGCTTCCTGTTCCTCCGCCACCTGCACCGCCGCTACCACCTGCATTACCTGCTGCTGCATTTGTCGGAGCTGGTGTTGCAGAAGGTGCAGTAGTCGCTGTAGGGGATTTGGTGCTCGCAGGCTGATCGGAGCCAGAGTTGTTCTTACCCTCTTGTTCCTTCACTGCTGCTGATACCGCTGTTATCGTTTTTGTTTTCTGGTCCCAACTAATCGAATTGCCGACAGATTCCGATAAATAACGTAGTGGTACATATACGGAGCCGTTCAGGATATAACTGGATTGGCCCGCAGGCAATTTCTTGGCTGAACCGCCAAATACATAACTTGCATCGATGCTATTTAAAGTAATATTTTTTGCAGCTGCGGAACCGGCTTGATTGCCAGAAGCATTCATCAAGAACTCCTTGATCACAACTAGCTCAGAACTGCTTGGTTCAGCTACAGTCACCTTCAGGTTCTTGGCATCCCAGCTCACCGATTTTTGCAGTGCATAAGACATGAAGCGAAGTGGTACATAGGTAGAATTGTTGTACATAAATACATATTGTCCTGCTGGCGGTTGCAAGTTTACACCGTCGAACACCATTTTCACATCCACGGTCTGAACCTTAATGGTATTGGTCTTAGTTGTCGTAGAAGCTGCAGCAACAGGGGCTGGAGCGTATACAGACAATGGTGCGATGTTGATCAACAATCCCAGGCTTAACAATACGGCGGATACTTTTAGCTTACTCACTCTTGGTCACTCCCTTTTCTTCTGCGATGACTTGGTCACGAGTCTTTCCTTGGCTGATGCCGTATTTCTTGGCGATTTGCGATAGCTCGTTGTATTGTTCTTCGGTTACTTTACCGAGAATGATACTGCGCGCTTCCTTTTTCTTTTCGACGGTTAAGCCGCCTTGTGCAAGCTCTTGCAGTCGCTTGATATCTGAGGCGCTGAGTTGACCCAAAACAATGGATATGACATCTGCTTTATCTTTTACGGTAATGCTCTGTTGAATTTCCTTGGCCTTGTCTTTGGAGACTTCTGCAGTATAGCTATCTTTAGAAGTTCCTGTTGTCCCTTTGTCTCCAGCCGAAACTGTCCCTGAAGCTCCTGCAGTTGGCTTCTTCGTCGGGGTAGTTCCATTTACTCCCTCGGAAGGGCTTGCATTAGAAGAGTCAGTTCCAACATTATTGTTAGCAGAGTCAGGCACATCTGGTGACTTATCGGTGCCTTGTCCATCAGCTACAACAGGGTCTTCTGCATCCAGGTCAAATCCATCTGCCATGGAGTTCATCAGCCTGTCTACAGCGTAATTGGCAGCAAATGCACCGCCGACACCTAGAACAACAATGACTGACAAAGACCAGAGTACGACTTTTTTCCATCTTTTCTTCTTTACCATTAAGGGGTTCCCCCTGCTTCTGAAATTAGTTAGCTATTCGCGGCTTGAGCGACAGGTAGCATGGGGACGATCTGGTTAATAACTTCCCGTATAGCCTCCGGCTCTTCGGCAAGTACACGCTCCAACCGCTTGAATTCTAGTTCAAGCTGATTGGCACTCATAATCTCCGGTTTTCCTATGAAAATCCGGTTATGCTGGGTCGCACCCAGGTTCTCTTCATCCGTTAGGAGTTCTTCGTACAGCTTTTCACCTTCACGAATTCCTGAGAATTTAATCTCAATATCTACATAAGGCTCGTACCCTGACAACGTAATTAAATCTTCAGCCAAAGTAAGGATCTTCACCGGTTCTCCCATATCCAGGATAAACACTTCTCCACCTTTGGCAAAAGCGCCAGATTGGATAACGAGCTGTACTGCCTCTGGAATGGTCATAAAATAACGTACCATCTCGGCATGAGTGACCGTTACCGGTCCACCTGCAGCAATCTGCTGCTTGAATGCCGGAATTACGCTGCCTCGGCTGCCCAGCACATTGCCAAAGCGCACCGCGGAGAATTTGGTCTGACTTGTTGCACTCAGGCTCTGCACATACATCTCAGCAATCCGCTTGGTCGCCCCCATTACACTGGTAGGATTCACGGCTTTGTCTGAAGAGATCATCACGAATCGCTCGGCACCATATTTGTCGGCACAATCAGCCACGTTGCGTGAACCGAATACGTTATTCTTGATTGCTTCAGAAGGATTTCTCTCCATTAAGGGAACGTGTTTATGTGCTGCTGCATGAAAGACTACTTGCGGGCGATGACTGCGGAAGACGTCCATCATCCGGGATCGGTCCTGTACATCTGCAATGATTGTAAGGATCTGCGCCTCCGGAAAGCTCTTGCGAAGCTCCATCTCAATCGTATAGATACTGTTCTCGCCATGCCCTAGTAAGAGCAGCTTGTCCGGTGAGAACGGTAGGATCTGCCGGCAAAGCTCCGAACCAATTGATCCGCCTGCTCCGGTAACTAATACGGTTCTGCCATAGACATACCCCAGAATACCGTTCATATCTGCGACAATCGGCTCCCGTCCCAGCAGATCCTCCACACTAACGTCGCGCAGTTTCTTGACAGATATTTTGCCAGCGATAAGATCCGTGAGTGCAGGGATAATCTTCAGCTTTGCGCCCGTCTTCTTGGCAATGTTAATGATTTCAGAGATCTCCGTGCGCGAGACGGAGGGCATCGCAATGATAATCTCATGGATATTTCGTTCCTTCACAATCCCAGGAATCGCATAACGATTGCCTAGTACAGGAATCCCTAATATCGACATATGATATTTATTCATACTGTCATCAATGAATCCCACCACTTTGTTCTGAGCGAACATCGGACCCATCATTTCCCGGGCTATAAGTGTACCGCAGTCTCCTGCTCCGACAATGAGGGTGTGGGTCTGGGTGTCCTTGTAGTTGATTCGCTCTCTATGAAGCATCCTCCATAAGAAACGAACACCCCCTACCAGAACCAAAATGGTCTCCACGGAACGAACTTCTACGCCAAATGGTACACGTTCCGGTAAAATGATGAAGGCTATGCCGTAAGAGAGCAGCGCTCCTACCAGAATAGCCTTGATGACTGATATGATTTCTCCGATACTGGCATACTGCCACATTCGCCGATATAAGCCAAAATAAATCAAGCTTCCGCCGAAGGTTACGGTAGAGATCAGTCCATATTGATAGATTTGAATGTAATATTCCCGAGGCATATCATCATAAAAACGGAACAGATAGGATGTCACAATACTGAACCAGATGATGGCAAGGTCTACGAGGAATAAAACAACTATTCTAGTTTTCGCTGTCATTTTTAGTGCCTCCAAAAATAACATTCTCCCTACGATTCTGGTCAATTTCCGTAATAGTAATAGTAATAACCCTCGCTGGCCTTGCGTTTGACGTTATTCAAAACAACACCCAACATTTTCGCCCCTACCCGATCCAGGCCGGATTTGGCTTTCATTGCAATATCTCGTTTTACCTTGCCGTAGCTGACTACCATAATTACGCCATCGCTCTTCGAAGCCACAATCTGCGCATCGGTCACCGCCAGAAGTGGAGGCGTATCGATAATCACAATATCGAATAATTCACGCATTTCCTGAAGCACAGTGGTCATACGGTTGGAGGCCATCATCTCAGCCGGGTTCGGCGGAAGTGGACCTGAAGTGATCAGGGACAGGTTAGGTACCCCAGAGTCCTGAACTACATCATCCAGATCAGCCTGCTTGGACAGTAGAGAAGATAGTCCGTAGCGGTTACTGAGCTTAAAGGTCTTGTGGGCTGTAGGCTTGCGCAAATCGCCATCGATTAACAATACTTTTTTATCCGACTGTGCATATGCAGCAGCCAGGTTCGCTGAAACGGTGGACTTGCCTTCTTCCGGACCCGAGGAGGTAATCATAATGACCTGGATCTTCTCATCCACCGAAGAAAAATCAATATTCGTACGCAGCGCCCGGAAAGCTTCCGATATAGGCGAGCGCGGGTTGGTAACGGTAATGAGGTGACGTTGTTGATTATTTGGTGACTGTGACATGTTCAAGGTCCCCTGCCTTTCCAGAAGTTTGGACTTGAGCCTGTCTTGAAGTGGGCTTGGCACCATTCTCTTGTCCCACTCTTGTAATCATGGCGATCGTAGGCAGACCCAGATATTTCTCAATATCCGCTTCCGTCTTGATGGTATCGTCCATGTATTCGAGTAGGAAGGCGATGCCTAATCCAATCATCAACGATACTACAAAAGCAATGGCGATATTCAACAATACATTGGGTTCGACGGGTCCAGGTTCAACTGGAGGATTCACTTTGGCTTCATTCAAGATCGAAACGTTCTGAACATTGAATAGCGATGGAATTTCCTGCTTGAACACAAGCGAAATGGCATTCACGATTTCTGCAGCTTGTGTGTAGGAATTATCTCGAACGACAAGTGTCATCACCTGCGTATTGTTGACGGAGCTGACATTAACTTTTTTCAAAAGCTCTTCAGTGGTTATGTTAAACTGCGGATAATTCTTGATTACGATATCCAGAATCGCCGGAGTCTTGATAATTTCTTTATACGTATTGATCAGTTGAATATTAGTATTGATCTGATTGAGGTCAAGCTGCGTCATCGCCGACTGGGTCGGGGTCTGGTTGACGATAATTTTGGTGGAGGCTTCATATACCGGCTTCTTGATATACAAGCTGTAAACCCCGGCAAGAGCGCACACAACTACAACAATACTGACGATCATCCACAGTCTCTTCCTGACGATCCGGAAATAATCGCGAAGATCCAATTCTTGTGATGACAAGTGAAATTACCTCCAAGTTGTTTCTAGAATATCCCAGAGAAGGACCTCCTCTCATCTGCATGAAAGGAGGTTCTCCAATTTACTATATTATTTGAAGTTAATAGTGCGGTAGATAATTACAGCAGCTTCAGCACGTGTAGCAGAATTGTTAGGATTGAATTTACCAGCATTACCGATAACCAGGTCATGGCTTGCTGCGAAAGCAACGCCTTCCTTCAGGGAAGAACTGATCTTGGCAGCATCACTGAATAGGCTCAGGGCCGACAGCGAAGTCGTGCCTTTGATATCCTTCTCAGATTTCAACGCACGGGAGATCATAGTTGCCATCTCAGCACGAGTAATCGTTGCGTTCGGATCGAACTTGTTATCGCCACGTCCATTGATAATGCCCTTCTCAGCAGCAACTGCAACATAAGGTGCGAACCAATCGTTGGCTCTTACATCGCTGAAGGTTGGGGTAGCAGAGCTGTTCTCCAGATTCAAGCCACGAATCAGCATCTTCGCGAATTCAGCGCGAGTCACGTTACTCTTCGGAGCAAATTTGCCGTCGCCTACGCCTTCGATAACACCTTTAGCGGCTACAACTTGAATTTGTCTTCCAGCCCATGTCTGTACACTAGCTGTATCGCTGAAGGATACTTTGTTCTCAAGTACAGCGTAGGAAGAGAAGGTATCACGTGGCTTCACAATATGATCGCCATCCAGTACGCCGCCTTGGAACTGCAGGTTGCTATATACCAGCTTGGTTACGGAAAGAAGCTCTTTGTCCAGACCTTCAGTATTTTTCAATGGCAGCTTCAGTGTAATCGGTTGTTTGAAGGTAGTTACGGCTTTGCCGTCTACAGTCAAATTGAATTCATATACGCTAGAAGCCAGTTTCAGTTTGGTTACGGAAGTTACAACTGCATCTTCAACATTGGTGACGGTCAGAGCAATTGCAGCATCGAATTGTCCCACTGGAATCGTAACGGTCAGACCGTTGAAGGTTACCGCAATGTTAGCGATACCTTTAGCTTTTGCTGCATCGATGATCGCTTTGGACAGCGGCACTTCTACCGTCTTAGCATCCACAGTACCCAAGTCCAGGGTCAACGTTTTAGCTTCTTTATTTGCTGCTAGAAGTGCGTCAATTGCCTTCACTACATCAGCATCAACCAGCTTCAGGGTAGCTTTGCCGTCAACAATGGATACCAGTTTGGATACGTCGTAGACGCCACCGTCTTTAATAACTGGAGCTGGTGTACCCGGATAGGAGTCTGAACCGTTACTAGAGTTGCTAGGGTTGCTAGGTCCAGGATTGCTAGGTTCACCAGGATTTTTGATCAGTGGGTATGCCTTCAGATAAGCAGCAAAGAGAGAAGCTGCTGCCGGTTGAGCTTTATCAAGGTTTTCTCTTACATTGTTTACCGTCGTATAGACCTCATCACTGGTAATACCCAGATTATACACTGCTTGACTGACAGTTAAATGATTAGGGCCCTCTTTCTTAGTCAAAACACTCTTGATCGCTGTCTTCAGCAGTTCCGGGCTAAGATCCTTATCGGTAATCTGCTTCCGCAGTTCAGCTTCTACGCCTTCAGTCCCGAAGATGAATTCGTTGAGGTCGTCAAAAGTCAGGCTGTCTACCTTGGCTGCCTTAGCAATTTTGTCCAGCAGCTCAATATTCTTGTCCACCACAAGCTTATTCTTAATGACACCGGTACCTTCAGCATATACGTCATAAACTACACTGGAGACACTTTGGAACAATTCATAGGATGTGTTCACATCCGCTGGGTCCAGAACCTCTTTGGAAACCAACTTGTTCAAGATCGGAGCAAAGATTTCCTTGTAAGCGTCGAAACTAAGACTCTCAGCTTGTTGTTTGTAAGCAAAAAGTGCTTCTCCGGAAGTCAGATTGCTATAGATCTTCTGAATTCTCTCATTAATTTCCGACTTGGTAGTTACTGCTGAAGCCGCAGCTACTCCCGTCAGTCCAAACTGCTTAGCCAGCCCCTCGCTGCTAAACGGAATTCCTGCAAAAGACGCTGCAGCCATGCTGACTGCCAAAGTCGATACTGCCAGTTTCTTCTTCAAAGTCACTGTTCATCCACCTCTTCTTACATATTTTTTAATTGGTACAACTGGAAAAATCATGGTGTCTTCAACCCAATAAAAACCATTCTACCATCATTCCAGCATTTGGTCAGCCTTTTCGGGAAAAAAAAGCGAACAATTTCTGACGCTTTGTTCGTATTTTTACAAAATGCTGCTGAAATACCTGCTCATTCATGACAATTTTCTGCGTGTTTTCACGAAAATAGTCGCAGACCTCCGGCCCCATCTCTGACTCTAGTATTCTGTATGCCTCACTCAGTCCGAACGGACGGCGCACGCTGTCATGGGCATCGGAAGCAATCATATGTACGGCCCCCATGCGGCATAGCTCCAGCGACAGCTTTTGCAGCTTGCTCCCGAAGGTACCCGCAAGACTTTGCGCAGTTAATTGGCCCAGTACACCTATTTCAGTCAGTTTTTGCAGTTTGGCTGGCTCTGCTGCAACTTCGGCATTGCGCTCCGGATGTGCAATAATCGGAACGATTCCCTGAATGATCAGTTCATGGCAGACTTCCTCCATATTGCGGGGGATTCGTGAGGATGGCATCTCTAGCAAGAGATAACGAGAACCTGACAAAGTTAAGAGCTCGCCCTGCTCCAGATCAGCCAAAAGATCGCCATAGACACGGACTTCCTGACCCGGAAGAACATTCAGCGGGTTCCCGGCCCGCCGAAGTCTCTCATTCAACTCCTCCACAGCTGCCAGTGTATTACTTGCAGGATTCATATATTGTCCGTTGGCATGATGTGGTGTGGCGACTACGCTGGTGATTCCATCCGCCAGGGCATCGCTCGCCATGTCTAGTGCAGCGTCCCAGTCACTAGCTCCGTCATCCATAAAGGGTAAGATGTGGCAATGTATATCTATCATAAGTTCTCTATCGGTCCTTTCTACCTATATCTTTAGTTTTTCGACAAAAAAATACAACCATTTCGCTTGGAAATGATTGTACCTTTCAGTAACTCTTTCATTATGCTTCCAATTGGAAAAGCCTTGCGGCAGCAGCGCTCAATTCACCATCAATCTCTGCAATACGGTACAACGATTCCGCGGCATTGCGTGCATCCAGCAGCAGATTCACCTGCCGCCTGAGGGCTGCAATCTCCTCTTCTACGAAGTTGGATTGGTATATTTTCAGCATTTCTGCAACCGTATGCTTGTGCTGGTAGATCAGCTTGCTGCCACCAGGCGTAATTTCCGAAATTTGGCGGACAGAGCCAGCCACATAGTAATACATCATCGTGAAGCCTTTGTATATTCGATTAACCGTTCCTGTTCCCTTGTAGGTTACGAACAGCTTGCGAATCGCATTATTCAAATGGGGGTTGACCACCCGACAGGACAACTTGCAGACATAAATGCTACCCTTGCGTTCAAAGGACAAGTGAACTTCCTCTCCCCCAGCCGCCTCCAGCACAATCTCCTGTTCCCCGCCGCCGAGCACTTTGACACGGTGACTAATATAACAGGTATCTGCTGTGAGCAGGAACTGGTTCATCTGAAATTCCGTCATTTGCAAAGTCGCATTCACATATTCCGTAGCCAGACGCTGAGCCATCTTAATCCCTCAATTCTTGGTAACACTGTTTAGCAAGATTATACAATGAACACGAGCTTCTTGCCATACTGCTATGCACGTTCTACGCTTCGGTGACTTCACCAGCATCCGGCTCTTGACCGTCAGCTACCTCTTCTGCCACTTCCTGCTCAGTAGACTGGATATGCTCGGCGATCAGTGCCCACAGCTCCTCACGACCAAGTCCGATTTCCGATGAAAATTGAATGAACAGATCACCCGGCAGTACGCCCAGTTCCTGCTTCATGATCTTGATATGCTTCGGCCAACGGGTCTTCGGAATTTTGTCGGCCTTGGTGGCTACCACGCACATCGGAATGTCATAGTGCTTCAGCCAGTCGAACATCATCTTGTCATTGCTCGTAGGCGGGTGACGAAGATCCACGACGAGCAGAACAAGCTTCAGCGTATCCCGTTCGGCCAAATATTTTTCCACCATTTTACCCCAGGTCGCACGCTGGGTCTTGGACACCTTGGCGTAACCGTATCCTGGAAAGTCCACGAAATACATGTTCTCATTAACAAGATAATAGTTCATATGCTGCGTCTTACCCGGGGTAGAGCTTGTCCGGGCCAGATTCTTACGGTTAATCATACGATTGATCAAAGAGGACTTTCCTACATTGGAGCGCCCTGCCAGAGCAATCTCTGGCAAGGCGTCGTCAGGGTATTGATCAGGGCCGACGGCACTGATAATAAATTCGGCGTTATTAACTTTCATAGAACTTCCTTTCTAATGCACACTACTACGTGGCTCACTGCTGATTTTTAGGTATGATGCTCCACAAGCGCATGATGCAGCACCTGGTCCATATGGGATACCGGGACGAACTCTACATCTTTTTTGACGCTGTCGGGAATTTCCTTCAAGTCACGTTCATTGTCCTTGGGCAGTAGAATTTTCTTATACCCGGCACGATGAGCCGCAAGTGATTTTTCCTTCAATCCACCGATCGGCAGTACACGACCGCGAAGCGTAATCTCACCGGTCATGGCGACATCCTTCGAGACATAGCGTTTGGTCAACGCAGAGATTAACGCCGTAGCGATCGTTATACCTGCGGATGGTCCATCCTTCGGAATGGCACCTTCCGGGATGTGAATGTGAATATCATTTTTCTCGTAAAAATCAGGCTCCAGCCCCAGCTCCACCGCTTTCGAACGGGTGTAGCTGAAAGCGGCTTGTGCCGATTCCTTCATGACATCTCCAAGCTGTCCAGTCAGGATCAGCTTACCTGCGCCCGGAACCACCGTTACCTCAATCAGCAGCGTATCGCCGCCAACCTCGGTCCAGGCCAGACCTGTTACCGTTCCGATCTGGTCCTCCAGCTCTGCCATGCCATAACGATACTTGGAGGCTCCCAAATAATCCTTAAGATCTTCCTCAAGGATAGTTACAGCTTCCTTCTCCGCCGAGACCAGTTGCTTCGCAGCTTTACGACACAAGGCAGCGATCTGCTGCTCCAGGTTACGCACCCCGGATTCCCGTGTATATTCACGGATAATCTTAAGCAGGGTCTCCTCTGGGATGCTCAGCTGATCCTCTTCCAAACCATGGTTCTTCTTCTGCTTCGGCATGAGATAACGACTGGCTATCTGCAGTTTCTCCAGTTCCGTGTATCCGGGAATAAAGAGCATCTCCATCCGGTCCAGTAGGGGCCGTGGGATGTTGTGCACTGCATTGGCTGTCGTCACGAACATAACGTTGGACAGATCAAATGGCAGCTCGACAAAATGGTCGCTGAACGTGCTGTTCTGTTCCGGGTCCAACACCTCCAGCAGCGCAGCTGAAGGATCGCCGCGGAAATCCGCAGCCATCTTGTCGATTTCGTCCAACAGAAAGACCGGATTCGTACTGCCAGCGGTCTTCATGCCTTGAATGATCCGACCCGGCATCGCACCGACATAGGTGCGGCGGTGGCCGCGAATCTCAGCTTCATCCCTCACACCGCCGAGCGAGATGCGGACGAATTTGCGGTTCAGCGAACGGGCGATCGAGCGCGCCAGCGATGTTTTGCCGACACCCGGAGGCCCTACAAGACAAAGAATAGGTCCCTTGAGCTTCTTAACCAGTTGCTGAACGGCCAAGTATTCCAGCACCCGTTCCTTCGGCTTCTCCAGACCATAATGATCGGCGTCCAGCACCTCTTCAGCCTTCACGATATCGAGATCATCCTCGGTCCAGTCATTCCATGGGAGACTAAGCAGCCAATCCACATAGTTGCGGATCACGCCACCTTCCGCCGAGCTAGCCGGCATTTTCTCCAGACGGTCGATCTCCTTCTCGATCTTCTCTTTGACACGCTCCGGAAGATCCTTCTCTTCCATCTGGGCCCGCAGCTCTTCCGCTTCCCCTGCCCGGCCTTCCTTCTCGCCAAGCTCTTTCTGGATCGCTTTCATTTGCTCGCGCAGATAATATTCCTTCTGGGTCTTCTCCATCTGCTTCTTCACGCGCTGGTTGATCTTGCGTTCCAGTTCCAACACTTCACGCTCATTGTTGAGAATATCGAGCAGCTTCTCCAGACGTTTGCGAACATCTATGGTCTCCAGGATTTCCTGTTTATCCTTGATCTTCAGCGCCAGATGGCTAGTGATCACGTCAGCCAAACGCCCTGGCTCCTCAATATCGGATACCGCAGCAAGCGTCTCCGGCGTAACTTTCTTGGAAAGCGTGATATAGTGCTCGAACTGATTCAGAACGGTGCGCATCAGGGCATCGCTCTCCTGATCGGCTCCCTCTTCCTCAGGCAGTTCACGCGCCATCACTTCATAATACTCTTCATTATCGGTATAATGAATGATTTCGGCCCGTTCCACACCTTCTACCAGCACACGAATCGTGCCGTTCGGCAGCTTCAGCATCTGCCTTACGTTGGCGACGGTACCCACCCGAAAAATATCTTCCTGACCCGGTTCCTCAATATTCACTTCAGATTGAGAACAGAGGAGGATTAAATTATCTTCAACCATAGCCTTCTCCAGCGCTTTGACTGACTTCTCGCGGCCCACGTCCAGGTGAAGCACCATGCTCGGGTACACAAGAAGGCCTCGAAGCGGCAATAAAGGAAAACGACGACCTTTCGATTTGTTCTGTATCATCGCTTTCACACCCCCAATGGCTCTCAAGTAATGTCACATGCATTCATTCTATCAAAAGCAGCCTCAAAACACCAACGGGCCGCTATTATGCGGCCTGCCGGTGTTTGCTATGCTTGTATTGCAATCTATTTCCCAGGCGCAACCGATGATGTTGCTGTGCTGAATATGAAAATCTACAGGCTTAGAAATTCTACAAACTTAGAAGATCTACAAACTTAGAAATTCTACAGACTTAGAAATTCTACAGACTGGTGCTTTCGCCGGAAGCATCGGCTTTGAGCAGCGAGGGCGCTCCCGAGAATGTCTCGCCGGATACGGCTGGCAGTCTCACATCGGCGATATGTGCGCCGAAGAGGTGGCGGAATACTTCCTCCACTGTCTCCACGGGAATGACCCGCAGTGGCGAGAGGTCTTCAAACAGAGACTGCCAGTTGTCTTTGGGAATCAGGACAGTGGTAGCTCCAGCCTGGAAGGCGGCTTCGACCTTGGCGATAACGCCGCCCACCGGCTTCACACGTCCATGAATCCCAATCTCTCCGGTAATTGCCACTGTGTTGTCCACAGGCAGCCCGCGGATGGCGGAGACAATGGCCACCGCCATCGCCACCCCGGCAGAAGGCCCATCGATGGGTGTACCACCCGGGAAATTAACGTGCAGATCATAACGATCCGGCTCTAGGTTCATGGTGCGTAGCACAGTCAAGACATTCTCCACCGAACCCTTGGCCATACTCTTACGCCGGATCGTGCGCGAGCCACCGCGCGTCTCTTCTTCATCGACAACGCCGGTGATGTTGAGTCGGCCCTGACCACCTGTAGCTGGTGCTGCCGACACTTCAATTTCCAGCAGCGTACCCATGCCCGGTCCGTAGACCGCTAGCCCGTTGACCAATCCCACTTGCGGAGCTGTGGGAATCTTGCGCTCGGTGCGCAGCGGGAGCTGGCTGCTGCTCGCTACCCACTCTACATCCGCAGCGCTAAGGGTTTCGCGCTGCTCAGTCAGCGCAAGACCGGCCGCCAACTGAATCATGTTGACGGCTTCCCGCCCGTTGGTAGCATATTGCTGGACAACGGTAACCGCCTCGGGACTCGGCTTTAGCCCGATTTTCTGAATCGCATCCCGGGCGATGACAGCAATCTCCTCCGGCAGCAGTGGCCGGAAATAGATCTCCATGCAGCGCGAGCGGAGCGCGGGCGGAATTTCCTCTGGCGAGCGCGTCGTTGCACCTACGAGACGGAAATCTGCCGGCAGGCCATTTTGAAAGATATCATGAATATACGCCGGTGTATTGCTGTCCTCTGAATTATAATAGGCGCTCTCCAGCAGCACCTTCCGGTCCTCCAGCACTTTCAGCAGCTTGTTCATCTGGATGGGATGCAGCTCCCCAATCTCGTCCAGAAACAGAATCCCCCCATGCGCCTTCGTAACCGCGCCCGGTTTGGGTTGAGGCACGCCGGCCACCCCCATGGCCCCGGCTCCCTGGTAGATAGGATCATGCACAGAGCCGATCAGCGGATCGGCAATTCCTCGTTCATCAAAACGAGCCGTAGTAGCATCAATCTCCGTGAATTTGGCATCATTTTTGAACGGGGAGAGCACATTCCTCTTGGCTTCTTCCATCACTACACGCGCTGCGGCCGTCTTGCCAACACCTGGTGGTCCATATATGATGACATGCTGCGGATTCGCGCTGCACAGCGCGGCCTTCAAGGCCCGCAGACCATCCTTCTGCCCCACAATATCTCCGATGGAGGCCGGACGTGTCTTCTCCGACAGCGGTTTGGTCAGCGACACCATCCGCATTTTACGCAGCTTATCCAGCTCTTTTCGCGATTCCCGGTCCACCGCCGTCTTATTGGTCTTCTGTCCCCGCAGCAGATTCCAAAAATAAACGCCGATAACCAGCGCGAAAAAGAGCTGCACGATCATCAGCAATATACTTAATTCCATAGGTCATCCTCCTGTTCGTTCTGAATACCTCTCTTACACCCTTGGCTACTACTAGGTAGTATAGCCGTTTCGGTCATTCATAAACGCTCGGGGGAGATGATTTCTGGATTAGCGTTCTACTTTTTCAACTCTCTCTCATCAATCCCAGTAATGCAGAACCTCTCGGCCTAGTTCATACTGTACATTCCGCATTCCGTCGCCTCTTTTAACAGGTACCAACCAGCCCTTCTCACACAATCCTGACAGCAGTATACGTACTCTTCTTGGGGTCAAGGCAAAAAAATCGGCCACATCCTTCGGGCGGATGCTTCCAGCTTGCCCTACTACGAAACGCATAACTTCTTTCTCCATTAGCTGAATCCTGCCATCTGGTGCCTTAATCGTCTGATGTCGGCTGAGCGCGAGTCTTAGTAAGGTTATACACAAATCAGGGCGCTGCTCCACATCATCGTATGCGAAGGAAAGTACCTGATACCCCATTCCATACAGAAACGTTTCTCTATTCAGCTCATTACTGTACTTCTGTCTGTCCATGTCTCTAACATGCGCTGCATACCCTTTGATCTCGAACAACAGTTTGAGGGGTCCCGGCAAATACGCGAAATCTGCAAAGTACGAACGTCCTCGCCAATCCAGCACTTCATACTCCGGATGCAAATCAGCGAAATCTCCCCGAAGCGGCCACCATACATTGTGCAAAAATAGTTGTTCAGCGTGCCCGTGTCCTCTTTTCAGCCGACCCTGCCTCTCTCCCGACCTGGCGGTCAGATGGCGCTCCAGAAAGGCTTCATGTGCTTGTTCATAATTGATGATCTTCTCCTCCTCTATTTAAAAAAATACAAAAAAACGCCCCGCTCTCGCCGCCGGATAACCCGGAGCGTTCGCAGGGCGTTCTTCGCCACTACTTAGAAGTATGCATCATGCCATTTTCTTCCCGCAGCTGAAGGCTGAGGTAAATTAAGGGCAAAATCGTATCTTAATTACACTGATGATTAGAGATATATAGAAATAAGGGCATTTTAGTACCTTAATTCGAAGGTTATTTCCCTGAATCCTAACTTTTGCACAATTTAAGGTGCAGAATTGCACTTATATTGGTTTTTGCTTCATTTGGCGCGTAAATAAGGTGCAAAAATGCCTCTATTTTCGAAATAGAACCTTTGTACGAGCTCCCCAGTATCAGTTTGCCAACACCAGCTACTCAGCACGAGCTGCACAGTATCAGCTTACCATCACCAGTTACTCAACACCAGCTATCCAGCCACCAATCGAGCAACGATGTGAAGCTACTTCTAACCCATAAGTCGTAAAATAAGTGCCAAATTCCAGCCTGTTATACCGTCTCCACCGGCCCGCCCAATTGGGCATGCTTGCGGCCGGGGATTTCCCCGGTTCTTTCGAAATGCTCGACGATGACATCGATCTCCTTCTTCAGCTCGGAGACGAGATCGGCTTCCGGCACTTTGCGGATCATCCGGCCATAGCGGAACAGCAAGCCTTCTCCGCGCGCTCCGGCGATTCCAATATCAGCTTCACGCGCTTCGCCTGGGCCGTTAACGGCGCAGCCCAGCACGGATACTTTGATCGGCACCTTAAGCTTGGAGATGTATTCTTCCACTTCATTAGCAATCGAGAACAGATCGATATCCAGTCGTCCACAGGTCGGACAGGAAATCAACGTTGCCGCGTTGGAGATTAGGCCGAAGGTCTTCAGCAGCTCACGCGCTACCTTCACTTCTTCTACCGGATCAGCACTCAGTGAAATCCGCACAGTGCTGCCAATACCCATAGAGAGCAGTGCGCCAATCCCGGCAGAGCTTTTCACTGTCCCAGCGAACAACGTGCCGGATTCAGTAATACCTAAGTGCAGCGGGTAAGGAATGACTTCTGCCGCCTGGCGGTATGCTTCGATGGCCATCGGCACATCAGATGCCTTAAGCGATACGATAATATCGTGGAAATCCAGCTCTTCCAGAATTCCGATATGATACAAAGCGCTCTCGACCATAGCTTCCGGCGTCGGATAGCCATACTTCTCTAGCAGGTGATTCTCCAGCGAGCCGGCGTTTACGCCAATCCGGATAGGAATTCCTTTTTCCTTACAAGCCTTGACTACTGCTTCGACCTTCTCACGGCGGCCGATGTTACCCGGGTTAATCCGCACCTTGTCAATGCCGTTCTCAATCGCCATAAGTGCCAGTTTATAATTAAAATGAATATCCGCAACAAGCGGGATATGAATCCGTTTCTTGATTTCCTTGATCGCCTCAGCAGCTTCTTCGTTGTTAACGGTGACACGCACCAGCTGACATCCGGCTTCCTCAAGCCGCAGAATTTCCGCTACAGTAGCTTCCACATCCGCAGTTTTGGTAGTACACATGCTTTGAATCGCAACCTCGTTATTGCCGCCAATAATGACTCCGCCTACATTGACGGGACGGGTCTGGTGTCTCAAGAACATGATTTCTCCCCCATAACGCCAAAGCTCCACCCCTTCGCTCCCGCCAGTGAAGCGGGATAAGCGGAAGAAAGGTGGAGACGTTGGCATGTATTGTTAAAGAAGCGTTACGCGCTTTCCTCTTGTTTCTTGTCTTTCTTGATGTTCAATTCCGGCAGAGCCTTCTCTTGAACAACCTGCTCAGTGATGACGCAATCCTTGATGTCATCGCGAGAAGGTACTTCATACATTACGTCAAGCATAATGCTCTCGATGATGGCACGCAGACCGCGAGCGCCCGTGTTGCGTTTGATGGCTTCCTTCGCGATTGCTTCAAGCGCTTGTGGCTCGAACTTCAGCGCAACGTTATCCATCTCCAGCAGCTTAATGTATTGCTTAGTGAGCGCGTTCTTCGGTTCGGACAGAATCCGTACCAAAGTCTTCTCATCCAGCGGCTCTAGTGTCGAGATGACTGGCAAACGGCCTACGAACTCAGGGATAAGTCCGAATTTGAGCAAGTCTTCTGGCAATACCATCGACAGGTATTCGCCTGGCTTCAGATCCTTTTGACCTTCAGCCGCAGCGTTGAAGCCGATGACCTTTTTACCGATCCGGCGTTTGATCATTTGCTCCAGGCCGTCAAAAGCACCACCAACGATGAACAAGATGTTCGTAGTGTCGATCTGGATAAATTCTTGATGTGGATGCTTACGTCCGCCTTGCGGTGGAACAGAAGCTACTGTACCTTCAAGAATTTTCAGCAGGGCCTGCTGTACACCTTCACCGGAAACGTCACGGGTAATGGACGGGTTCTCGGATTTACGTGCCACTTTATCAATTTCATCAATATAGATAATACCGCGTTCGGCTTTTTCCACATCATAATCAGCCGCCTGGATCAGCTTCAGGAGAATGTTCTCCACATCCTCACCAACATAACCGGCTTCTGTCAAGGAAGTCGCATCGGCGATGGCAAAAGGTACGTTAAGAATCTTCGCCATAGTCTGTGCCAAGAGCGTCTTACCGGAACCTGTCGGGCCGAGCAACAGGATGTTACTCTTCGTCAGCTCAACATCTTCCACCTTGCTCTGACTGTTCACACGTTTATAGTGATTGTATACCGCTACCGACAGGGATTTCTTGGCTTGCTCCTGGCCGATAACATATTGATCAAGAATATCGCGAATTTCCTTCGGTTTCGGAATATCCTTCAGATCCAGCTCTTCCTCATGACCGAGCTCTTCCTCCACGATCTCCGTGCACAGCTCAATACATTCGTCGCATATATAAACGCCAGGTCCGGCTACTAGTTTGCGTACCTGTTCTTGCGATTTACCGCAAAAAGAACATTTCAGTTGTCCTTTTTCATCATTAAACTTAAACATTTAACCACCCCTTTAAGATTTGATCGGTGAAGTGAGGACCTGGTCAATAAGCCCGTATTCCTTTGCTTCTTCCGCGCTCATGAAGTTATCGCGGTCGGTATCCCGTTCGATTTTTTCAAGGGGCTGACCTGTGCGATCTACATAAATTTGGTTCAGCTTCTGTCTGGTCTTGAGAATCCAGTCTGTGTGAATCCAGATATCGGAAGCCTGACCCTGAACGCCGCCCAGCGGCTGATGAATCATAACCTCACTGTTGGCAAGCGCATAACGTTTACCCGGCGCACCTGCCGTCAAAAGCAACGACCCCATACTTGCGGCCATGCCCACACAAATCGTTGAAACATCCGGTTTGATGTGCTGCATCGTATCATATATACCCATGCCGGCTGTTACAGAACCACCGGGTGAATTGATGTACAGGTGTATGTCTTTCTCAGGGTCATCCGCAGCCAGAAACAGCAACTGGGCGATAACCAGATTGGCGACATCATCGTCAATCGCATTGCTTAGGAAAATGATGCGATCCTTAAGCAACCTGGAATAGATATCGTATGAGCGTTCGCCCCGACTTGTAGATTCCACAACCATTGGTACCAGACTCATGCCACCAACCTCTTTTCTCTGTATAGATTAGTCTTTCCGTTTCAGAAATATTTTAACACGTTCAAGACGCAATGTCATTTTTTCACTACCCCGGTCTATCACAATGCTAAAGTGTATGACATTACCTCGCAATTATATCCGTATTGACAGGGTTTCATAACTGCACCCGGAGCTTTCTGAGATTTATAATCTCGGAAGTAGGTACTGAAATACATGTCATATGTAAAAAATAAGGCACGTAGCTAAATATACGTGCCTTATCTTCTGTGTATGAAGGCCTCCTAAAAGGCCGTTATAGGTGGATCAATTGGCGCAGAAATTACTCAGCGCTTTTGTCTTCAGCTGCTTCTTCAGTAGCTTCAACTTCTACGCTGCTCTCAACAAGCAAATCAATGGTTTTGCGCAGGGAGAGCTCATCGCTCAGGCTGCTCAGGGAACCGTTCGCTGCAAGAATGCTGCGGATTTCCTCAGGAGTACGTTTGAAGGATTCAGCCATGTTAGCCAGCTCTTGGTTAACGTCTTCTTCAGACACTTCAATGTTCTCTTGCTTCGCGATAACTTCCAGAACCAGGTTGTTGCGAACGCGTTTTTCAGCATCGCCCTTCATTTGGTTCTCGAGGTCTTCACGAGTTTGGCCGGAGAAGCTCAGGAACATGTCCATGTTCATACCTTGTTGACGAAGACGGTTGTCGAAGTCACGAACCATGTTTTGAACTTCGCTGTTGATCATTGCTTCTGGAATTTCAACTTCAGCGTTCTCAGCTGCTTTATCAACAACAGCGTTCTCGCGAGCGCCTTTCAGCTCATCCGCTTTACGGGATTCCAGTTGTTTCTTCAGGTCTGCTTTGTACTCATCCAATGTATCGAATTCACTTACATCTTTAGCGAACTCGTCATCCAGAGCTGGAAGCTGTTTGCGTTTGATTTCGTGCAGCTTCACTTTGAATACAGCAGCTTTACCTGCAAGATTCTCAGCATGGTAAGCTTCAGGGAAAGTTACTTCAACATCCTTGAAATCTCCAGTTCCCATGCCTACAACTTGCTCTTCAAAACCTGGAATGAAGGAATTGCTTCCCAGTTCCAAGGAATGACGCTCAGCTTGTCCACCTTCGAATTGTACGCCATCAACAGAACCGTCGAAATCGATTACGGCGATGTCGCCCAGAACTGCGGTTTCGTCTTCAACGACAACCAGCTCAGCGTGACGCTCTTGCAGACGAGTCAATTCTGCATTCAGCTCATCTTCAGTAACTTCTGCTTTTTGAGCTGGAACTTCAAGACCTTTATATTGACCAAGCACTACTTCTGGTTTCACAGTGATTTTCGCTTTGAAAATAAAGGATTGACCTTTAGCAAATTGCTCGATATCCACTTCAGGACGGTCTACAGGGAAGATGTCAGTTTGTTCAACTGCTTCACCGTAAGCTTCAGGAAGAAGAATGTCAATCGCGTCTTGGTACAGGCTTTCTACGCCAAAACGGGATTCAAAAATCGGCCGTGGTACTTTACCTTTACGGAATCCAGGCACGTTTGCTTTCTTAACTACTTTATTAAAAGCTTTGTCGAGTGCTGCAGCTACACGATCTGCTCCTACTTCGACTTCAAGAACGCCAAGGTTCTTCTCTATCTTTTCCCAAGTTGCTTTCATGTTATACTTTCCCCTCCAAAAATAGGTTCACATGTTTACTCAAATATTCACGCAGTTCACGCACAGAATAACCATTATATTATATACAACATCACTTCATTTATCAAGTAGAGAAGTCTTTACAAATCCTTTCAGAGTGCGGTAAGCTCCTTCAAATTGAAAGCGCATGCTATCTGTAATCCCGTACATGGCCCGAGTTTCCTCTTCCTGCCGGACACCGTTCAGACTTTCGGAAACCATCTGGTGCAGCGCTCCGGCCCATATGTCCAGCATGGCATACTCACCTTCCAGCAGCGTCCGATAATCTCTTGATCCGTAAATAGACATCACGAACTGTCCCCAGAGCTCTTGGGCAAAATAATACAGCGTAGGCTCATGCACCTCGGCTTGTTCAGCCACACGTTCCAGAACCTGACTGATCTGCGGCGGAAATTCATCATTCTGCAGCGGCACACTCTCAATCTCGACGACGACTGTCTCCTGGCCCCGGGTCAGATGAATGCTTCCCTGAGCGCCGCGCTTGTGCAGCGTCTGCAGCGTGCGGAATTGCAGGAGTGGATGGACATTGCCCTGCCCAAGCCACTGTATCAGTGCCTCATCGATTCCTTCCCCTTCCAAATAGGAGAGTTGTTCGAGTGCCAGAATTGTCGCTTCGGACAGCGGTTCTTCCATAATCTTTCGCAGCAGCTTAACAGGATACTCTGTATCTTCCTCCAGTTTGGATCTCGCCAGCACCCGGGCCATATCCTCCTCTTGGAGTTCTTCCTCTTCATGTCTGGAACTGCTGTCCGTTTCTCCGCTGCCGGAGGCATAAGGAAAAGCCGCCACCAGCCAGTCGAGCAGGGACTGCCATTCCTCATAGTGCCGCTCTTCCTGTCCCTGGCACTGCAGCAAAAAACGCAGCAGCTCCATCGCTTCCCCGTAACGTTCACTCTCCAGCATGACCGTCAGCTGAATCTGGTAATAATCCAGCGTGCGCGGAAACAGCACGATATTGTCTTTGGCAGGGGAATCTGATTGTTTAATGAGGGCACCTCCTTTTTTTCCAAAACGATATTCTTGGTTGATTATAGCATATCCTTGGTTACGTTTAAAAAAACCGCTTGAAAAACACTCTTATGTATGATAACATAATTTTTGCTTGCTTTTAACTCATTCTACCTGTGTCCCGGTAGCTCAGCTGGATAGAGCATGCGCCTTCTAAGCGCACGGTCGGGGGTTCGAATCCCTTCCGGGACGTCATGCAAAAGCCTTCCTTTACGGAAGGCTTTTTTTGCGTTCTCACAAGGTGTCCCAAGAATCTTCATTCCACAAGTAGAAAAGGCTTTGCCATGTCCTCTCTAAGGGACGGTATCCGTTTCAGCGAGAAATATAAAATGCCCGGGTTGCCCCGGGCATTACTAATAGATCAGCTATCGTACCAACGTTGTACCTTCCGCCTAAAACAGCAAGTCCTGTGAATAATTCTCGCCTTCCAGAATATCGTACTCCACAAGTCGATAATCCTCCAAAATCGCCTGCTGCTGCTCGTTCAGATCCTGGATAGTATCTTTTGAACCGATGAGCACATTTTTGCTCAGACCCGGAATCTCTGCCTGCACCTCGCGCAAAAGCTTGTAGAATGCTGGCATTTCCTGACCCGACAGCTGAAACACCGTGGGGCCGATAAATGCAGGACTCATCGTACCCACAGGTTCTTTTCCAATATCAAAATTAGCCAAATAGATTAGCTTCGTCTCATGCTTCAACCTTGGATCATTATCCCATCCCGTCTGGGTATAGATATCGGCCGACAGCGCCGGCAGATGATCACCCCAGAAAGCGACAATAGTCGGACGCTGGATCGTCTTCAGCTCCTGGGCCAGATATGCCAGCGCCTCATCCGTCAGCTTCGTGTCATGGACATAGGTCTCCAGCTCGTCCTTCCAGGCTGGCTGTGTACCGCCTACACTAATAGTATTGGGGCCGTTCAGTCCTTTAGTAAAAGGAAAATGATTCTGCATAGTTACAAGATGCAGGAAGGTCGGCTGCTTCGCTGCCTTCAGCTTTCCGACAGCTTCCTGAACGGCAGACATATCGGAGATATAGCCATTCGGCGTAATCCGCTCTGAGTTCTCCATCTCTTTCTCACTGGTAAATTCGTCGAAGCCCATAATTGGATAGACCCGGTTTCGATTATAGAAGGTATCGTCAAAAGGATGCACGGCAAGTGCCTGATAGCCTCTGTCCTTGAGTATGCTGACGATGGATGGGATCTCTGACATTTTGACAATCTTCTGCTGATAAGGAATTGATCCGTCTTTAAGAAAATACATCGACAGGCCGGTCAGCGCCTCAAATTCGACATTGGCCGTGTTCCCGCCAAACTCCGGCGAGAGCAGATAACCGGACGGAGTGTTCTTCCCCTCCTGATGAATGAACGCCAGCGGGTCTTCACTGAAGGTAAAGCCGGGTAGACGGGTCACATCAAAGAATGCTTCATCCATCATATACATGATGTTCGGACGCTCCGTAAGCGTAGTAGTTTTATCGCTACCAGCAGGCAACGCACCATATTTCTCGGCAATCCGGGCAATAGACGCTTGACTGTAATTCGCCGGCTTCTCGATCAGCTTCTGCTTGAGATTGCCCGTGAAGGCGAACACAAAACCGTTCTGGCTGTAATTGACCTTCTGATTCCAGTAAATATTCTGGTACTGGATAGAGGTCGCCAGCGCATGCTGTCCACCAACCATCCAGATAAATCCCCCGATCATGACAGCAGAGAGAAGCGTTAAGATTGCGCGCAGTCTGAAGCGAATCTGCACTCTAGGTAGCTTCCAGATTAAATACACCACTGCAACCAGCAAAACGGCGGCTAGCACCATCGCCAGCGGAGAAATCATCCCTGAGGTGATCTTACTCATCTCACGAGCGTTCTTAAGCTGCATTAAATCCCAGGGAAACAGCGGCTCTCCGGTGGTGGAGAGCTTCTTATAATTCGCTATGCCAATCAGGAGGCATCCTACGAACGCCAGCAATGTTCCGGCATAAATGTTGGGAATGATCAGTGCAAAGCAAAGTAGTACAAAGAAAAAGAACAAGCTACCAAATATATAAAGCCAGTAATATTGCGAAATCCAGGTCAAAGCGCTGCTGGCATTCATCCCGAGCGAAGACGTTTGCATGAAGAAATTAAGCAAAAATCCGCCTAGTAGCAGCAGTAAAAGCAGTATATTCAGCTCTTTGGCAGACGTAAAACGACGCATACATATCCTCCTCTATCTATTCTAATCGAACAGTATACGCCATTTTGATTAAATAAACCTTAAATTTGCAACTGTGCTTCTGTGACGGAGGCGTCGCCCCGCTTTCGTAAAAGGCTAAATTCCTTGCGAACCATCCACGCTGTCCACAGTACGATCATGGCATCAATCGCCAGCGTCCCCCAGTACACACCGGAAACTCCCATAATTCTTGGCAGCACTAACATCACCGGAACATAGAACACAAGCTGTCTGGCAATCCCGATGATCGCAGCCGGTTTTCCTTTATCAATAGACGGGAAGAAGGTCATCGCCATAAAAATCATCGATAACAGCGGCAGGACCGCCATGTTAATCCGGAAGTACATCAGCTCCGCCCCACTGAAGACCTGATCGGGCAGCATAAGCCCCAGAATCATCTGTGGACTCCACATGGCAATTAACCAGAACGGCAGGGTCAGCACCATGGAAGCTAATGTGAATATTTTGTAGGATTGAATGACACGCTCGTATTTCTCTGCCCCGAAGTTAATTCCGATAACCGGCTGCAGTGCGCGCATAAGACCGAAGATCGGTGTAAGCAAGAATGTGAATACCCGGAAAACGACCCCGTAGAAGGCCACATCGGCAATGGTGCCGTATTTGGACAGGGCATTAAACACAATTACGGCCTGCACCAGGTTCATAAAATTCATAATAAAGGAAGACATACCCAGACTGAAAATGGATTTTAAGGTAGTCCCATCTCGGTAAATTGCAAAAGCTTTGCTTTTAAAGGAAGACCATCCTCTACCAAAGTAAATCCAGCCCAGTAGTGTATAGACGAACATTCCGATATTGGTCGCCCAAGCAGCACCCTCCACCCCTAGTTGCAGGACGGCTACAAGCAAATAATTGCAGAGAACATCTGCCACCAAGCCAATGCCCATCACGACTGCCGCAGACTTCATCTTGCCCTCAGCTCTGACAATCATATTCGCGGCCAAACCGTAGATCCAAAAGAAAGCGCCCCAAACGGTAATCCTGAAGTAGCTATTACCCATCTTCAGCGTTTCTCCCTCTCCTCCCATGATTGACACTAATTGGGTAGAAAATAATAGGCCTAGCAACATGTAGACTACGGTCACAATGACCGTTATGTAATTTACATTGCCCATCAAACGCTGCTGAGTAAGTTGATCCCGCCTTCCAATAGCAATGCTCAACACCGCGCCTGCCCCAACCCCGATCAGGGAGCCTAACCCGAGGCTGATTTGTGTCAATGGGTAGGCTACGGAGACACCGGCTAAAGCAGTCTCACCTACATAACGGCCCACAAATACAGCGGCGATCACCGCGTTCAGTCCGTACAATACCATGGCGATAATTGCTGGCCAGGATAGCTGGTACATTATTTTCCACAGATTCTCGTTCAGGATTAGAAGCTTCTGCTTCTCTTTTCCATCTGTGGTCTGCTGTAACGTTGACATAGAAGGAAACCTCTTTTCTCTAAATAAAATAGAAGCCGTTATCCGAACCCAGTTCTCAGATCCTGGCTGACTTCTATATCAGTGTAGGAGATGAAGAGTGTCCCCCACTACCAGCGGACGGAGCCTTATGACCGAAAACAGGATTATTTTCGCCCTGCTGCAGTACAACGCAAAAAAGCCGCCTCCAGGCAGCATGAAAACTACCGGAGACAGCTTTAGATTGAGACAATAAGACATATTGTTCTACTGAACGGCATCCTCACTTCAACTGAAATCAGCGTCCCTGACGGCGGTTGTTCAGCCACAGCGGGAAGCGGAAGGCCAAGTTGATGAGCAGGACAACTATAACCAGCACAGCTGCCGAACGGTCGGCAATCTGACGTGCATCCTCAACGATCGCCTCGGATTGGACGTACCACAGATGCACCGCCAGCGTCTCGCCTGGCGAGAACAGGTTAAAGTCCCACATTTCGCCCGAGGTACTAAGGCCAGCAGTCAAGATGATAACCGCAGACTCCCCGAAAGCACGACCAGCAACCAGACAGATACCGGTTACGATAGAGCGCAAGGCAACAGGGAGCACTACCGTACGGATGACGTGGAATTTGGTCATACCGAGCGCATAACCCGCTTCGCGGATATCGCCGGGAACGGCGCGCACCGCTTCTTCTGTTACGCGAGCCAGCATTGGCAGGTTCAAGAGCGCCAAGCTGACGCCTCCGCCCAGAATCGTAAGTCCAATCCCGAAGTATTCAGCGAAAATCGCTAGACCGAGCATACCGAATACAATGGATGGAACCGAGGACAAGGCTTCTACACAGATCCGTAATGCACCGGTGAATTTGTTATCTGGCGCGTATTCTGCCATGTAAATCCCCGCACCCAGTCCAATTGGAACCGAGATGATCAGTG
This sequence comes from Paenibacillus sp. MAHUQ-45, assembly GCF_058133325.1. Lineage (NCBI taxonomy): Bacteria > Bacillati > Bacillota > Bacilli > Caryophanales > Paenibacillaceae > Paenibacillus > Paenibacillus sp. MAHUQ-45. The sequence continues at coordinate 324,390 of NZ_JBYUPV010000006.1, read as the reverse complement.
AGATGAACAGGATGTAGAAGGAGTTGAACAGTACCGGACCAATCCCGCCGCCAGCATCCATCTCCTCTGGCTGCTTGAGCAAGAAATCCAGACTCAGGGATGGCAAGCCTTTGCCCATGATCGAGAACAGCAACCAGAAGATCAGCAGCAGAATCAGACCGCCCAGCGTATAGAAGCCGTATGTAGCTATTTTGTCGCGTAGCTGCGCCCGCGCCGTATGGCGTGTCCGTGTGAAGCTGGTCATGCTGCATCCCTCCGCTTTCTTCCGAGTATCCGAATGATCAGAATCAGCACGAACGAGATCACGAGCAGCAAGAAGGCCATCATGTGCAGCGCATAGTTCCAGGTCGAGTCAAATTCCACATTAGAAATTTGCATTACGATATTACTTGTCAGCACCGAAGAAGGTGTGAACAGTGTTTTGGCCAGTTGGGCTGTGTTCCCGATGACCATAACAACAGCCATTGTCTCACCAACAGCACGAGTCATCCCGAGAATGACCGCAGAAATAATCCCCCGGCCTGCCGCAGGCAGCACTACCCGCATAATTACTTGTAGACGGGTAGAACCAAGAGCATAAGCTGCATCGCGGTATTTGCGCGGTACAGCTACAATGGCATCATCGCTGATCCGGCAGATCGTCGGCAGCACCATCAAGGATAGAACAAGCGCCGCGGCCAATATTCCGTCACCGAGACCCTGGCCACTGACATCACGCAGGAAGGGAAGCAATACGGTAAGGCCCAGATATCCATAAACGATGGATGGAATCCCGACCAGCAGGTCAAGCACTGGGCGAATAAAGGTCTTCAACCAGTTCGGAGCAATCTCGGCAACAAGCACCGCCATACCTACCGAGATGGGAACTGCGATGACCATTGTAAGCGCAGTTAGCGAAAGTGTATTCACAATAAACGCGGCTGCCCCGAAAGCATCCTCTTCCGGACTCCAATTAAAAGAGAAGAAGAAGTCAGCCAATGAGACCTGGCCGAACATTAGCATCGCCGTTTTACCGATAAATAAGATAACCATGCCCAGTACAAAGCAAAGCGCCAAAATACTGAACAAAAAATAATACCGGGATATTGCATTACTTAGCATATGCCTGCTATGTCGTTTTGCATTAGCGCTGACCTTAACCGCGCTTTGTTTCAGCCTGGATTCCAGGTTGTGGACTGGTGCCCCCATATGTTCCCTCCTGTAAGCGGCCAGCCCCCGCTGATTCTCTAGGAGCTGGCCGCTGTTTACCGTTCAATATAATCTTGGATATTAATATTATTTCATCGATGCGATTGGAATGAATTTAAGCTTCTTCAAAGAACCTTGTTGGAACTTCTTGCTTTGTACGTAATCGATGAATTCTTTAGTAGCGCCAGTAGGTTGGCCTTTAGTCATGAAGTAACCGTAAGCCCAAATTTTGTAGGAACCGTTGATTACGTTATCTGTAGTAGCTTCAACGCCGTTGAATTTAACAGCCTTAACGTCGCCACTTACATATACCAAGTCGATGTATCCGATGGCGTTAGGAGTAGTTGCTACAGCTGTTTTCATGTCACCGCTGGAACCTGTTTCTTTGTAGTTCTTTTCTTTCTTCACGATATCGCCACCAGCCAAAGCTTTAGCTTGATAGTTAACGCGTGTACCGGAACCGAAAGCACGAGTGATTACAACGATATCAGCATCCGAACCGCCAACTTCTTTCCAGTTAGTGATTTTACCGGAGAAAATGCCTTTAAGTTGATCTGTAGTCAGGTTGTCAACACCGACATTTTTGTTAACGATTGTAGCAAATGGAATAACAGCTACTTTGTTTGCTACTTGACCGTCAAAAGCTTTGAAGCCTGGAACATCAATACTAGCATCCCAGTCGCAAGCGCCGATGTCAGCGATGCCTTTTTTTACAGCTTGTGGTCCAGTTACGGAACCTTTACCGGAAGCAGCGATTTTCACTTTAGGGTGAAGCTTTTGGAATTCCTTAGCTGCTTGCAGCGTTAGTGGAAGCAATGCTGTGGAACCATTCACCGTAATTTTTCCGGAAAGGGAGTCAGCTGCAGAAGCGATTCCAGCAAAAGCTGTTGTTAACGCAAGAACTGCTGTGAGTGCAGTTACTGTAAATTTTTTAAAAACTTTCATGAACTATTTCTCCTCTCGGCTATACGCCGTTAAATTAGTTAGTAAGGTCTAAGAAGTACAAATGAATGATTGTTATTTAGTCAGTTCGAGAGCTTTGCCGGCTTTGATAACAACTACTTTGCCATCGCTGATGATTGCCAGTTTGCTGCCGTCTTTCGACACAGCCACTTCGGATACATCTTCAGAAGAACGGTACAGCTCAGTTTTAGCTCCGCTAGCATTGATGGAGTATACCACTGTATCGCCATTAGCTGTCGTACCGGACACCACCAGACCAGTACTCACACTGCTTACCCATGTAGGCTCAATATCAAGTGCGATGTCCGAGTTAGTTCCGTCAGCTTTCACACTCTTCAGTGTGTTTGCTGCTTTACCGTCAGCATCTGCACTCAGGTAAGCTACATTGCCATCAGCAAGAATTTCAGGGTACAGCTTGTTGTCTGCGGAAGTAGTGAGTGCAACTGGTTTTGCGTCTTTCACTGTCAGATCCAGCTTATACAGCTGCTCTCCAGCTTTGCTGAAGTCTACTGTAAGAGAATCTTCAGTGCTGTCAGCATCGTTCTTGGCTACACCGGTCAGGTTGACGATATAAGCAACACTCTTCTCGTCAGCAGCCACACGCAGCTCGGATTTGTTCTCGACTTTGTCAGCAAGCACTGTAGCTACAGTTCCCGATTCCACGGAGATGGAAGCAATCTTCTCTTGCTTGTCCCCTTGGATAAAGTAGATCTTCTTACCATCTTGGGACCAGATCAGGTCAGTCTTAACGCTGTTGTCAGTACCCAGCGCTTTAATAGCTCCAGTGTTCAGATCGATCAGACGAAGCTGGCCAGTCTCGTCATTGAAAGCACCCCAACGTTGGTCAGCCGATACTGCGAAATCTACTGCGCTGTCATCGGTAGAGAACAATTGGTAGTTACCTTGATCCGCACCAAACTTAAGAAGTTGAGTCGACTCGGCATCACTTTTGTTCGCAATAATGCTGCCGTCTGCTGCCCAGTGAATCGTATCGAATAGACCCTCAGGACGGGCAAAGCTCAGAATGGATGTACTTTCGGCATCCAGTTCACCGCCCAAGGATACAACAAGCTTGGTTAATTCTACATAAGTGATGTTCTTGTATGTTACAGGCGCAATAGTGAATGTTTGTGCCTCACCGTCTACTTGAAAGCTCTTGGAGCCTGGTTTGATTTGAAGGGTATGTAGGCCTTTGCTGTCGTTCAGCTCAATGCCGCTTGCGCTGGCTTTTACGTGAGCTCCGATCTCGCCGGCTACTTGGCTAAGTGCATAAAGTTTATAACCGCCACTGTCAATTGTCTTGAATGTGACTGGCGTGCCATTTACAGTCCATGTAGCGGTACCTTCATTGACTTTTACCGGCCCGGAGACTGCTGCACTTACTGTTCCTGTCTTACTACCACCTGCACTGGCAGCTAATGCGCTCCCTGCCCCTGCGGTTACTAGAAGTGCCGAAGCCAAGGTTGCGCTTATCCATTTACTGTTTTTCAATTAGATTCACCCTTTTCCTATAGGTAACTGCTAATGTTATTTTCGTCTACAATTGTCAATGCCGTTGCAGAGGTATGTTTTGGAAATATTAATTTGGGCATATTTTGGTAGTTTTTTGTTAAGAGAGTGTAAAATATCGCGTAATGAGTCTATTAGTCCCGCATCTCTAGTGAATATGTCTATAAAAAGACCCCAGCGCCTTCCATTGGGTCTATTTGCACATAATAGTTGCCGGACAGCCCTTCCTTTTACCTGGAAATCGCTGCTGTCAACAATTCGGGAAGTCCTGTTTACAATCATTCCCACTTGACCTACAATCACGAGTGAATGCTGATTTATATCCTGCATTAATGAAGGAGAATGGATATGAAGAAGAATGCTCCCGTCATTTCTGTGAACCATGTCTGCAAATCTTTTGGCAGCAAACAGGTATTGAAAGATATAACACTCGAAGTAGCGCCCGCTGAGACCTTTGGTATTCTGGGACCCTCTGGATCAGGCAAGACCACGCTAGTCAAAATTTTAACCGGTATCGATGAAGCCACCTCTGGTGAGGTGCACCTGCTCGGGGTCAAGCTTCCCAAATTGTCTATGCTTCAGCAGATCGGCTATATGGCCCAGTCCGATGCGCTCTATACAGAGCTCAGTGCCAAGGAGAACTTGGAATTCTTCGCTTCCCTGTACGGTCTTAAGGGACAACGACGTGCCCGCCGCATCAAGGCTGTCATGGAACTGGTCAATCTGGAGGATCATCTGCGCAAAAGAGTGGGGGATTATTCTGGAGGTATGAAGCGTCGCCTGTCTCTGGCAATCGCGCTGCTGCATGAGCCCCCCTTACTGATTCTGGATGAACCTACAGTCGGCATTGATCCTGTGCTACGGCTGTCCATCTGGAATGAGCTGAAGGCGCTGAATACGAAGGGGACGACCATTGTCCTTACTACTCATGTAATGGACGAAGCCGAGAAATGCGACCGTCTGGGCATGATCCGGGAAGGAGAGCTGCTAGCTGCGGACACTCCTGCGGGACTGCTGCAAGCTACCGGTTCTTCAACCCTCGAGGAAGCCTTTCTATATTATGGAGGTGTCCGTCCATGAGAGTCAGAGCGATCACCTTGCGAATTCTGCAGCAATTCATTCGTGATAAAAGAACTATGGCATTGATGTTCATTGCCCCCCTGCTCGTGCTCAGTCTGATGAGCCTTGTATTCAACGGAGATGCCTATGCGCCGAAGCTTGGGGTAACTGGTCAGGCAGCATCGCTGTCTTCCAGCTTGGTGAAGCACGGGGCCATTATCACGGAGTATGCCTCTACAGAGGCAGGTAACGATGCATTAAAAAAAGGCGTCATTGACGCGTTAATCTCGCTGGAAAACAACGTGCCTCATGTTATTTTGGAAGGCAGCAACCCTACCGCGGGCCGTGCGGTGATGACAGTGCTCCAGGAAACCTCTCAAGCGGCCATCCCCAATGCGCAGCAGAGCATCCAGCCCAAGATCAGTTATCTGTACGGCTCTGAAGACATGAAGACTATTGACCGTTTCGGGCCAATTATGATCGGTGTGTTTATCTTCTTCTTTGTGTTCCTGATTGCCGGGGTCTCCTTCCTGCGTGAGCGAACCACTGGCACGCTGGAACGGTTGCTCTCGACACCGCTGAAACGTTGGGAGATTGTCGTGGGTTATGTGTGCGGCTTTGGCCTGTTCACTATCGTTCAGGCCCTGTTGATCTCCTGGTATTCTATTCATGTGCTCGGAATCCTCATGACCGGTAGCTTCGGCTACGTCTTGCTGATAACCTTGCTGTTATCTATGTCCGCTCTAACACTGGGCACCTTGCTCTCGGCCTTCGCAGCTAATGAGCTGCAAATGATCCAGTTTATCCCGCTGGTCATCGTACCGCAAATCTTCCTGAGCGGATTATTTCCGCTCGACACGCTTCCACTCTGGTTGCAGCGGATCGGGCTGGCCACACCGCTATATTATGGCGCTGAGGCGCTAATGAACATCATGATCCGTGGCCAGGGCTGGAAGACGATTGCCCTCGACGTGTATGTGCTGATCGGATTCTCCCTTCTGTTCATGGCGCTGAATGTACTGGCTTTGCGCAAGCACCGCAAAATGTAATGTAAGGAAATCCGAATTCCCGATAGAATTATGTCGAATCGGCAGGAATATACTGGAGTCCCAGCGAATGTATAGAACGCTAAACCATTAGACACCGGTTAAAGCATAATACATTGGGGGAAGAAGACTTATGAAAAGATTGGTCGTAATACTAACTGCCCTGCTGCTCGTTATCGGGCTGGGCAGCCCTGCGGGAACAGGGAAAGCCGCCGCGGCAGCGGCACCAGCTTATAACGAAATCTCTACGTTTGTGGACGGCAAGCTGATTATCTCGACTTCCAAGTCGATCCTGGTCAATTCATCGGCATATGTACCCGTGAAGCTGCTGGATCAAATTCCGGGAATCAGCATGACCAAGACAGCTACAGGCATTAGTGTGAGTGGCGCCAAAGGTGCTACTACACTGAACAAGGACAACTCGGTCCTGTACAACAACTCCAACTATGTTGCATTCAAGACATTGTTGAACATCGGCGCGATTGATGGCAAGTACGCCTCCAGCGCCTACTCATTGTTCATCTGGAGCGGAGATGAAGGCAAGGCGAAGAGCAATGCCACACTGACAGCGCTCAGCAAGCTTCCAAGAAACTTTGGTAGCGTTGTAGGCAAGAAGGTCTATGTCTACGGTTTCCCAGGCACACATTGGATTACAGACGTCCAGTACGATGGAGGCTCCTCGATTGAGTTTTCCATGCTCAAGGACGATGGCACGTCATGGACGCTGAATCAAGACATTGATGACGAAGCTATGATGTATACAATGGATTACCTACAGTACTTGAAGAAGACCTTTAATGGCACAGCGGCTTGGGTGCGGAATTCCCAGATCGAGGATAGTCCGTTCAAAAATATGGAGAAGGTCACGATAAAGAGCGTTCAAGCGGACAATGAGAGCGGTGATATTGAAGTTGTCCTGCGCCGGGCCAGTGGTCAAGAAATTACCATTACTTTGGCACCTGTAGCGGATCAAATCAGTAATATTAGCAGCACTTTCCTCTATAAAAGTCCTCGTACATTAACTAACAGCAGTGATAAAATGTGGGCAGCTATTGTTGCTGAAAAGGTAGTCGTCGGGATGACTTTCGATGAAGTTTACTTCTCATGGGGCGATCCAGACCGAACTAATGAATCTCTTGGATTGGCAGTATACGGAGATACCTATCTGTATTTCTATAATGGAAAATTAAAGTATATTTCTGAGTTGTAGATAGTTCACTAGAATAGCGGAGAAGCGGAGTTTACGGCAGGAGAGCCGGAACTCCGCTTTTTTTGTGCATGGGAACCGTTGTACTAAGGAACATGGTTTGTATCCTTTATTATTTTGAAGGCGTACGCTTGTTCTGTTAATATAGGACTAGATTTATACGGAGCGTGAACAGACTGATGCGTAGAAGAAAGGAATAACAGCATGGGATACAGTGTACCGGAGCGGGTAATCAAGCTGCTGTGTGGCAAAGCCGTTCTAGAAGAAGGAGCCATCCTCTTCCATAGCAACAAGGTTCAATTAACCTGGGAAGAACAACAAGAGGAGCGCGGTGGAATCGTCAGCCGGACAGAATATGAAGCCATCGTTCAAGGACACCCCAGCTATGACGTCAAAGCTGCCGTGGACAGCGATGGAGACGTTCGGGCAGAGTGCAGCTGTCCGGCCTATTCACACGGCGGGCCTTACTGCAAGCATATCGCTGCCGTGCTGATTCACATCCATGAGCTGGCGCATGCCGATCATTCGGATCAGCGTTCAGAGAACTCAATCCTGCACCAGCACGCGCTGTCGTACAGGGAAGACGGCAGGCTGACACCGCGCAACCTCCGCCATTCCTCTGGAAGTCCTGCGCAAGACAGCCAACTGGTGGACAGTATGCTGGGCATGTTCGGAAATTCGCGCCCACGTCCCCGTCCCTCAGGCGCAGGGACCTATGTGGATACGAGAGATACGCTAGTTGTGGAGTGGACAGTGAGACCTATGACCTCTGGCTACGGCAGCACTGAAATGCTTGGCATTGAGCTGAAGATAGGGCCTAAACGTCTATATATTGTACAGAAGATCAGAACCTTCCTGGAAGCCATTCATCGTGGGGAGAACTTTGAATTCTCGCGGCATTTTGTTTATAGTCCCTCGCAGTACAGCTTTCTTCAGAAGGACAATGAGATTATCCAAAAGCTCCTCCAGATCATACAGAGTGAAAAAGTCTACCGTGATAGCCTGGGGATCAACTCACAATATGGAAATAGAGCCAGCGGAGAGCGGGAGCGGTTACTTCCTATCCCACCTTATTTCTGGAAGGAACTGCAACCCCTACTGGCAACAGCGCCTTCGGTCCACCTCCAGCAAGGTGATCACCTATACGAAGGCGTGAATATCTCGCAGGGAACACTCCCGCTAGTGTTTCAGCTGGATCAGGCGAAGAGCGGCGGCTACCGCCTGGAGGTTCAGGGCCTGGACAACATCACGGTATTGGAAAATTACGATTTGGTGCTGTCCGCAGGCCAACTGCTGGAACTACCATCCCAAGAATGCGGGCGGCTCGCCGGGATCAAGCGGATGCTAGGCACCTCTAGCCAAAGCAGCCTGGGTATTACGCCAACGCAGATTGAATCGTTCATGGACAAGGTGATTCCCGGTCTCGTGAAGCTGGGCACGGTTACGGTCGCCGAGTCCATCTCGGACCGGATCCTTCACAGCCCGTTAAAAGCCCGGCTCTATCTGGACCGAATCAGGGACCGGCTGCTTGCGGGACTGGAGTTTCAGTACGGGGATATCGTCCTGAATCCGCTGGAAGAACACCGAAGCCGCGGTACAGATCTCATCCTTATGCGAGACGGCGAACGGGAAGCCCGAATAATGGAGCTGATGGAGAACGCCGCCTTCGTCAGAACGGAAAGCAGCTTCCTCATGAGTAACGAGGATGACGAATTCGATTTTCTGTACCATACGGTTCCACTTCTGGAGGATCTGCTGGAAGTCTACGCGACCACCGCTGTTAAAGAGAGGCTACTTACAGGCAATCCTCCTCCCAAGGTCAACGTCAGCTGGAATGAAAAAACGGACTGGCTGGATTTCAAGTTCGATATGGGTGGCATTCCCGAAGAGGAGATTGCCGCCCTTCTGAAGGCACTTCAAGAGAAGCGTCGATATTACCGTCTTCCAGATGGAGCCTTGCTGCCACTGGACACCGAGGAGCTTCAGGAAATGATCACTTTTATGAATGAAGTGGGGATCAAGACCGGGGAGATTCAAGGCAAAGCCTTCTCATTGCCCCTTATCCGGGGGCTGCATCTCGGTTCCACCGATCATAAAGGAGATGCAGTCAAGCTCGATAAAAGCTTCCGCAAGCTGCTCGCCAATCTGCAAAATCCAGACAATCTGGATTTCCCTGTACCGGACAGCCTATTTCCTGTGCTGAGAGATTATCAGCAGCTCGGGTTCCAGTGGCTCAAGACACTGGCCCATTACCGCTTCGGCGGCATTCTGGCCGATGATATGGGGCTAGGTAAAACACTGCAAAGCATCACCTTCCTGCTCTCCGAGCTGCCGGACATCAGGGACGGAGGACGGCCAGCGTTGATCGTCGCCCCTGCCTCACTGCTCTACAACTGGCATAACGAGTTGAAGAAATTTGCTCCGGAGATAAAAGCGGTCATCGCAGATGGCAACCTGACAGAACGAAGCCGAACGCTCAAGAACACTGCCGAAGCTGATGTGATCATCACCTCTTACCCGCTGCTGCGTAGGGATGTGAAGCTATATAACGGAATATCCTTTCATACACTGATTCTCGACGAGGCACAAGTCATCAAGAATGAAGTCACTCAAACGGCCCGAGCGGTTAGAAGTCTACAGGCACGTTATCGCTTTGCTTTGACAGGAACACCTGTAGAGAATGCGCTAGAAGATTTATGGTCTATCTTCAGTGCTGTCTTTCCTGGACTATTTCCTGAGAATAAGAAGACTTTTCATGATTTGCCGAGAGCAGCGGTTGCTAAACGGGCTAGGCCATTTCTGCTGCGTCGCCTGAAGCGTGATGTGCTGAAGGAACTGCCTGACAAAATTGAGTCTGTACAAGCCTCCGAGCTGCTACCGGACCAGAAGAAGCTGTATGTAGCTTACCTTGCCCGACTGCAAAAAGAAGCACTTAAGCACCTGGACAGCGACGGCTTCGGCGGGTTTGGAGAGCACCGGATCAAAATCCTGGCCGGACTGACCCGGCTACGTCAGCTCTGCTGCCACCCTTCTCTATTTATCGAGGGCTATCAAGGAGGCTCTGGTAAATTCGAGCAATTGCTTGAGATTATCGCTGAATGCCGCAGCTCCGGCAAACGGATGCTGGTCTTCTCACAGTTCACAAGTATGCTGGACCTGATTGGACGGGAGCTTGGCGTGCAGGGTGTTCCCTATTTCTATCTCGATGGTCAAACGCCGCCTGCCCAGCGGACCCAGCTATGCCAACGCTTCAACGAAGGGGAAGGGGATCTGTTCCTGATCTCATTAAAAGCAGGCGGCACTGGACTGAACTTGACGGGAGCGGATACCGTCATCCTCTACGATCTTTGGTGGAACCCTGCTGTAGAACAGCAGGCCGCCGACCGCGCTCACCGCATCGGGCAGAAGAATGTCGTGCAGGTGATCCGACTCGTCGCCCAAGGTACGGTGGAAGACAAGATGTATGAATTGCAGCAAAAGAAGAAGAACTTGATCGATGAAGTCATTCAGCCAGGACATGAGAGCTTGTCCGCCCTGACAGAACAAGATATCCGGGAGATTCTGCGGATTTGATACAACCAACTTTAACAAGAAGGCTTGCCTGAGAAAAAACAGAGAAATGACAATCCCCCCACGGCGATGACCCCATGGGGGATTGTTATATTATTTTCTAGTCCCTGCTTCCTTCTTGTAGGCAGGACCCAGAAGTTTCTGAAAATAATTTCGGTTATACAGCATGCTCGGATGAGAAGGTGCGTATTTTAGAGCCTGTTCATTATGTTCATTCGCTTGCAGATGTTCCCCTATCCGGTCATAGCACAGGCAGAGTTGCAAATGCGGCAGCCAGGTTGAATAGGCACGGTTGGTGGAACCCATATTCTCTTTCTGTTCTGGCAGGTTCAGCGCCTGCTGATACCAATAAATAGCTTCATTGTGCTGCGATTTTTCCAGGAAAAATGCACCGATCCGGCAGCAGAATTCCGCACGGGGAGCGTCATACTGCAAGGTTTTGCAGAGAGCCTGGAACTCTTTTTCCGTGTCGCCCAATTGCCCATAACAACCAGCCAGCTTGAGGCAGGCCTGAATATTATCCTCAACCCAACCCTCACCTGCGCCCAGGAACTTCCCATAGTACTCCACAGCTTCCTGGTACAAGGCATGATCGCGAAGCTCGTTAGCGTAATAGTACAAGTCGCGAGGGGAGAATTGTTCCCCCTGCTCTACTCTTTTGCGATAAATGCGCAGATTGCGGTCTGTATACTGTTTATCTTTTTGATGAGTAATCGCCACCTCGCCGTGAATAATATTGCCGCCTACCTCCAAATACTCGTGCACCGGGCCGTACCACTGAAAGTTGCGATCCCGTCTAACCAGCCGGTTACGCCGCAAGCTCGAGGTCACATTTCCGTCATGGTCAAACGCCAGATGATAGGGCATGGTTACACTATGAATATGGGGGGACAACGTCTTTTTTAACTCTTTAAAAAGAGTCTGATCCTTCTCGGCAATGGTATCATCGGCATCCAGCCAGAGAATATATTCTTGCGTCGCCTGCTTGAAGGCATAGTTTCTAGCAGCAGCAAAGTGATCGATCCATTCAAAATCATAAATTTTGGCACCGAAGCTTCTAGCGACTTCCTTGGTCTTGTCGGTGGAACCTGTATCTACAATAATAATTTCATCGACGATTTCCTTAACCGTTGAAAGACAGCGGGCGAGTCCTTTTTCCTCATTACGCACGATCATGCACAGACTGATTGAAATCATGGATATCTCCTTCCTTGAATGCAACACAGGGATAAAAATAAGCAGGGGCTTGTAACAAGCCCTTGCTTATTTGAAACCTACGGATATACCTTAGCTGATGGCGATCCCGCCACTGGCATAGCCGGCAATCGTAGTCGCTACATCAGTACCAGCCGTTACATTAGCGCTGAAGACCAGAATCAACCGCTCCCCAGGGGTGACCGGAATGGATAAACCAGTAGCGGTTCCACTGCTGGTTGTACCCAACGCCAGAGTACCTGTAAGTGTAGGAGTCAGCGTTACAATCGACCCTGCTATTGCTGTGAAAGTGTTATTAGGTGCTATCGAACGGTACAATTCAGCTGTAATGGTAATCGTTGTACCTACCAAGCTGAGTGCAGTTGTCGTACTGAAATAAGCAGCTATTGAGGTGATGGTACCGGCACGTGGAACAGAGAATGCTTCGTTGACCAAAAGCCCTGGACCACCGGTAATGTTAATTGCTGAGCCGGTAATATTCAGACCTATGGAGCTCGTGCCAAAACCGATCAAGCTGGATGTATTCAGTACACCACCCAGTACTGTAGTCAACGAAACTGGAAGTCCCGAAGCATAAGGAATGATGGCACCTGAACCGGCGGTTCCTGTGGCTCCTGTTGCTCCGGTACCTCCGGCGGCTCCCGTTGCTCCGGTACCTCCAGTGGCTCCTGTTGCTCCGGTACTTCCGGTGGCTCCCGTTACTCCGGTGGCTCCGGTTGCTCCGGTACCTCCGGCGGCTCCCGTGGCTCCGGTGGCTCCGGTGGCTCCTGTGGCTCCTGCCGATCCTGTTGCACCTGTCGCTCCGGTTGCCCCAGTGGCTCCTGTTGCTCCAGTTGTTCCAGTCGCTCCTGTTGCTCCGGTGGCTCCTGTCGCCCCAGTGGTTCCCGTCGCTCCTGTTGCTCCCGTTGCACCCGTTGCTCCGGTGGCTCCTGTCGCTCCGGTGGCTCCTGTTGTTCCAGTCGCTCCTGTCGCTCCGGTGACTCCTGTTGCCCCAGTGGCTCCGGTGGCTCCCGTTGCTCCAGTTGTTCCAGTGGCTCCTGTTGCTCCTGTTGCTCCGGTGGCTCCTGTTGCTCCTGTTGCTCCGGTGGCTCCTGTCGCTCCGGTGGCTCCTGTCGCTCCGGTGGCTCCGGTGGCTCCTGTCGCTCCCGTTGCTCCTGTTGCCCCAGTGGCTCCTGTTGTTCCAGTCGCTCCTGTCGCTCCTGTCGCTCCGGTGGCTCCGGTGGCTCCGGTGGCTCCTGTCGCTCCCGTTGCTCCTGTTGCCCCAGTGGCTCCTGTTACACCCGTAGCTCCAGTGGCTCCTGTTGTTCCAGTCGTTCCTGTTGCTCCGGTGGCTCCTGTCGCTCCAGTGTCACCTGTCGCTCCCGTTGCCCCAGTTGCTCCTGTTGCTCCGGTGGCTCCTGTCACTCCCGTTGCTCCCGTTGCTCCAGTGGCTCCTGTTGCACCCGTAGCTCCAGTGGCTCCTGTTGCTCCAGTGGCGCCCGTCGCTCCCGTTGCTCCAGTGACTCCGGTGGCTCCAGTTGCTCCTGTCGCACCCGTTGCACCAGTTTCACCCGTTGCTCCCGTGGCACCTGTCACTCCGGTCGCTCCAGTGTCTCCTGTTGCACCAGTGTCTCCCGTTGCTCCTGTTGCTCCAGTGTCTCCTGTTGCTCCTGTCGCTCCGGTGGCTCCTGTGTCTCCTGTCGCTCCCGTTGCACCAGTGTCACCTGTTGCTCCGGTGGCACCCGTTGCACCAGTGTCTCCCGTTGCTCCTGTTGCTCCCGTTGCACCAGTGTCTCCTGTTGCCCCTGTTGCTCCCGTTGCTCCTGTTGCTCCCGTTGCTCCCGTTGCTCCTGTTGCTCCCGTTGCTCCAGTTTCACCCGTTGCTCCAGTTGCTCCCGTTGCACCAGTGGCTCCAGTTTCACCCGTTGCTCCAGTGGCACCTGTTGCCCCTGTTGCTCCCGTTGCTCCTGTTGCTCCTGTTGCTCCTGTTGCTCCTGTTGCTCCTGTTTCTCCAGTGTCTCCCGTTGCTCCCGTGGCTCCTGTCGCACCCGTTGCACCAGTTTCACCCGTTGCTCCAGTGGCACCTGTTGCCCCTGTTGCTCCCGTTGCTCCTGTTGCTCCCGTTGCACCAGTTTCACCCGTTGCTCCAGTGGCACCTGTCACTCCGGTCGCTCCAGTGTCTCCTGTTGCACCAGTGTCTCCCGTTGCTCCTGTTGCTCCAGTGTCTCCCGTTGCTCCTGTTGCTCCAGTGTCTCCCGTTGCTCCTGTTGCTCCAGTGTCTCCTGTCGCTCCTGTCGCTCCTGTTTCACCCGTTGCTCCTGTGTCTCCTGTCGCTCCGGTGGCTCCGGTGGCTCCGGTGGCTCCTGTGGCTCCTGTCGCTCCTGTCGCTCCAGTGTCACCTGTCGCTCCCGTTGCACCAGTTGCCCCAGTTGCTCCTGTTCCACCCGTTGCTCCAGTTTCACCAGAATCTCCTGTCGCTCCAGTGGCTCCCGTTGCCCCAGTTGCTCCTGTTCCACCCGTTGCTCCAGTGGCACCTGTTGCTCCGGTGGCTCCAGTTTCACCAGAATCTCCTGTCGCTCCAGTGGCTCCCGTTGCACCAGTGTCTCCTGTTGCCCCTGTTGCTCCCGTTGCTCCTGTTGCTCCAGTTTCACCCGTTGCTCCAGTTGCTCCCGTTGCTCCAGTTTCACCCGTTGCTCCTGTTGCTCCTGTTGCTCCCGTTGCACCAGTTTCACCCGTTGCTCCAGTGGCTCCTGTTGCTCCAGTGTCTCCCGTTGCTCCTGTTGCTCCAGTGTCTCCTGTCGCTCCTGTTGCTCCAGTGTCTCCTGTCGCTCCGGTGGCTCCTGTGTCTCCTGTCGCTCCAGTGTCTCCTGTCGCTCCTGTCGCTCCCGTTGCCCCAGTTGCTCCAGTGTCTCCTGTTGCCCCCGTTGCTCCAGTTTCACCCGTTGCTCCTGTTGCTCCCGTTGCACCAGTGTCTCCTGTTGCTCCGGTGGAACCCGTTGCACCAGTGTCTCCTGTTGCCCCTGTTGCTCCCGTTGCTCCTGTTGCTCCCGTTGCTCCTGTTGCTCCAGTTGCTCCTGTTGCTCCTGTTGCTCCTGTTGCTCCCGTTGCTCCCGTTGCTCCTGTTGCTCCTGTTGCTCCTGTTGCTCCCGTTGCTCCAGTTTCACCCGTTGCTCCCGTTGCTCCTGTTGCTCCTGTTGCTCCAGTGTCTCCTGTTGCTCCAGTGTCTCCTGTCGCTCCGGTGGCACCCGTTGCACCAGTGTCTCCCGTTGCTCCTGTCGCTCCCGTTGCACCAGTGTCTCCTGTTGCCCCTGTTGCTCCCGTTGCTCCAGTGGCTCCCGTTGCTCCAGCTGCTCCCGTTTCCCCAGTTGCTCCAGTGTCTCCTGTTGCACCCGTTGCTCCTGTTGCTCCAGTGTCTCCCGTCGCTCCAGTTGATCCAGTTGCTCCTGTTCCACCCGTTGCTCCAGTGTCACCTGTCGCTCCGGTAGCTCCGGTAGCTCCGGTGGCTCCAGTTTCACCAGAATCTCCTGTCGCTCCAGTGGCTCCCGTTGCCCCAGTTGCTCCTGTTCCACCCGTTGCTCCAGTGGCACCTGTCACTCCAGTCGCTCCCGTTGCTCCCGTTGCCCCAGTTGCACCTGTCACTCCTGGTGTTCCCGGTACTCCAGTATTTCCTGTCACCCCGGTTGCTCCAGTTGCCCCGGTGGCACCCGTAGCTCCTCTCGCTCCAGTCTGACCAGTTGCTCCTGTAGCTCCTGTCGAGCCAGTTGCACCTGGTGCACCTGTTGCGCCAGTGATGCCACACAGTTCACCTAACAGCTCAGCGGAGACGAGGCGATGTGCAGTTACCAATTGACCTTGAGCATCTATACCCCAGACCGAAATTTGAATAGGATCGTCGTCACAAGGGCTGATTGGGGTCTCGAAAAGGAATTCGAAGCCGTCAAAATCCGCAAAATATTCTCTGGTAATTACCTGATTAGGTGCAACAGACAACAATTCATCGACATACTCTGTTCTTACACCATTCAGATAGAACCCTTGAATCCCGACCGAAGAAACCGTGCTGGAACTACGGTTATCGATTTTGACGATAACATGCTGAGTGGGTCTAATCCCGCTCACAGGCGACACAGCATTCTCTATCGGTCCTGTCGACCAAAAGCTCATTTCTCCATCTCCTTTTTTATAGATTTGGAAACTACGACACTATCATTTTCACTGCATGAATAACTTAGTGCCTTAAATAGTAATATTCTTTGAAACCCCGCACGGTGTAGACTTCCATAACCCTCTCGTAAAGATAGTTCAAATTTAATTTTCAATACTGATTGGTAGAAGAATGGGTTTAACTATTGCTTTCTTGGCAATTTTGGGTATACTAAGAAAAATTGATAATTGATATGACAATCGATGATCGGGAGAGTAGTTATGGGAAGTCAGCCCTCAGCGAGCCGGGAGAGTGAAAGCCGGTGCGGCCCCCATATTGAAGCGCACCCGTGAGATGGATTTCTGAACCGAAGCAGTAGGAAATCCCGGCAGAAGGCCGTTACCCTAATACGAGTGGCTGAACTTAATAGTTCGGCAACAAGGAGTGGTACCGCGAGCGCTTACAGCCCTCGTCTCTTTATAGAGACGGGGGCTGTTTTTTTATTTATAAGGAGGATGTATTTATGTTAAGTCAACACATTAGAGATAGTCTGGAACAAAGTGTGCGGGAAGTCTGCCTAACACTCGGTGTACCTTATACCGGAGGCCCTATCCCCATTGAACAGCCTGCCAGCCTTGAGCATGGTGATTATGCCAGCAGCATTGCACTGCAGCTCGCCAAGACCTTGCGCAAAGCGCCGATGATTATTGCCGGGTTGATAAAGGATACCTTTGAACAGCAAGGTGCCTGTTCTGGCTTGATTCGTGAAGTTGCCGTCGCAGCGCCGGGTTTTGTTAATTTGTATATTCACTGGCCGACTTGGGCACAACACTCTTTTGTGCTTCCCGAGCTCTCGAATGAAAAAATTGTTGTAGAGCATACCTCCATCAATCCCAATAAGGCTGCTCATATTGGCCATCTCCGCAACTCCTGTATCGGGGATACCTTGGTTCGCGTACTGAGAAGAACAGGAAAACAGGTCGAAGTGCACAACTACGTAGATGATCTTGGTAATCAGCTCGCCGATACGGTTGTGGGACTACAAAACATTCCGCTGGAGGGGGAGTATGTTCGCTTCGGGGATTACTGCTGGGATATTTATTCCCAAATAAACAAGGCGTATGCTCTTGAGCCTGGGATGGTGGAGAAACGGTCCGAAACCCTGCATGCCTTGGAAGAAGGCCGCGGAAACACCGCCTGGCTGGGCAATCTCGTGGCCGAGCGGATCGTGCGGGAGCATGTAGAAGAGATGAAAGGCTTCGGAATTGACTATGATCTGCTCGTCTGGGAGAGCAGCATTGTCAGAGAGGGTTTCTGGGCGGCTGCGTTCGACCGACTGTCGCAGACTTCAGCTTTTGTTCAAGAAACGGAAGGAAAGCTTGCCGGCTGTTGGGTGCTGAAACAAGGCACTGGAGAGACAGCAGAAGAAGGTACGGAGAATGGTGAATACCACCAGGATAAAGTGCTGGTTCGCTCCAACGGGATTTTGACCTACACTGCCAAAGATATCGCCTATCATCTGTGGAAATTCGGATTACTGGACAAAGATTTTGCTTATAGCGAATTTGCTGCTGGACTGTGGACTACCGGACTAACCGGACAGTCCATGCCTTATGGGCAGGCGGATGCTGTCATCAATGTGATTGACCATCGCCAGGAATACCCGCAACTGATGGTGAAGCAGGCCCTGCAGGTGCTTGGCTATCCCGAACAAGCGGAGAAGCTCTACCATGTAAGCTACGGTGTAGTCTCACTAAGCCCTGCTTCCGCTGCCGAGCTTGGAATTGATATCTCTGATGGCAAAAACTCCTATGCCATGTCGGGGCGCCAGGGGATCGGCGTGAAGGTCGCTAATCTGATTTCCTTAATGGAAGAGACTATCGAAGAGAGCCGTTCCGATAAAAGCGGTCTATCTAGCCGTATCATTGCTCATGCCGCCATTCGGTACTACCTGCTGCGCTTCAATCTTGGGACAGAGATTGTCTTCGACTTCCGGCAGGCTACTGAAATCTCCGGCAATACTGGCGTCTACCTGATGTACACCTTCGCACGGGCAGGCAGTGTACTTGGTAAAGCCGAAGCGGCAGGAATTACAGTGAATGCAGCGGCTCCATTCCCAAGTACACCAGAAGCGGCAGAGCTTGCCTTGCTGAGACATCTCAGTGCCTGGACAGATACGCTGCATGAGGCTGCACAGGAGCTGGCGCCGAACCTGATCTGTACCTACGCACATACCTTGGCTACGCTGTTTAATAACTTCTATTCACAGTGTCCGATTCTGAAGGGAGAAGAAGACAGCATAAGATTCCGGGTCTGGCTGACTGGCAAGTTCCAGGCCACGCTGGGCGATGCGCTGAACGTATTGGGTCTTCCCGCGCCAAACCGGATGTAGAAGGTTCAAAGGTTAGAAATTGAACAGGCAGCCAGCAATAACCTAAAAAAGTCTCTGGAGCGTTAGTATAACGCGACCACAGAGACTTTTTTAACTTACTATTCTATATTAAGCGAAATTAAGATTCAAACAGAAGATCCGGCGTTGTTAACAGTGAAGAATGTTCTACCTCCCAATTAAGCGCATTTTTGTACCTTATTTTTCTTGAATATAGGCAAAAGAAGAAAATAAGGGCATTATTGTATCTTATTTTTCGCAAAAGCACCCTGAACGGGGTATTCTGGAAGATTTAAGGTACAATATTGCACTTAATTCCCACTAAGCCTGAGTTGTAGAGAGTTTAAGGTACAAAATTGCCGTTAATTACACTCTAGGAATAACATCTAGGCTTGAAGCTACTCAAGACAAAGATTGCTCTGGACTGCGGAACCTGTAACCGTGTCCCCATAAGGTTTGAATGAACTCATTTCCTTCCGGGTAATGGAGGGTCAGCTTTTCACGTAATCGCTTGATATGGGTATCGACTGTGCGCCTATCGTATATTTCCTTCGCCGACGACCTCCATACTTCTCTCAGCAATTCTTCTCTAGAGAACACTTTTTCCGGATTGGTAACTAGAAGATACAGCAGATCGTACTCCTTGCGCGTCAAGTGAATTTCATTTCCTTGTACCCGTATACGGCGAGCACTGGGCTGAATCTTAATTCCCGCAAACAGAATTTCACTGCTTGATGAATCATTAACATGAGAAATGCAGGTTCCAGTCATGCGAGCAACAATACTTTGGATACGTAATAGAACCTCTCTTGGACTAAACGGCTTGACGACATAATCATCAGCGCCCGCCCGAAATCCCTCGATCCGGTCTCCTTCATCGGAGCGTTCAGACAAAATAACAACAGGAACGTCCCCACTATGCTTAACGTATCTGCAGATTTCCAGCCCGCTTATATCTGGCAGCTCGTAGTCTAGCACGATCAAATCGAAATTTCCATGCACAAAACATTTTCGAATAGCTTGAACACCGCTAGCAGCCTCATCTACAATGAAGCTCTCTTTCTCGAGATAGTTTCTCAGTAATGTCCGCACCCGACTATCTCCGTCTATTAACAGAATTCTTTTATTCAAAAAATGAGTCAGGTCGTTCACCTCCGAATCTCTTGATCGACACAGCGAAACTTTATGCCCGATCTTCTCCAACCATCTGCCGCTCAATTCCCTTCATCTCATAGAAGTAACCTTTTTGCTCCATCAACTCTGAGTAGGAACCGCTCTCTACAATCTTCCCCTGATCCATCACTATGATTTGATCCATTTTGTCCAGACCGATAAGTCGATGACAAATCAACAGAAGTGTATCTTCAGCCGCTTGTTCGTAAATATGACCGAAAACACGTTGTTCTGTCACATAATCCAGAGATGAAGTAGGCTCATCCAGTACCCATAGCTTTCCTTTCCGAAGCATTGCTCGTGCTAGAGCCAAACGCTGTTTCTCACCGTCGGACAAGTTCTCACCATTCTCGTATACCACATCCGTCAACGATTTATTTGGAAGTTCTGCCTTGCACAGAATCGCAGTCAACACTTCATCAGAATACGCTTCGCCTTGGAGCAGCAGATTGTCTCTAATGGTTCCCCGAAAAAAATGATTATGTTGTAAAACCACATTCGCCGCTGCCCAAATGCTAGTTTCGTTCAGATCCTTGAGCAACACATCATTGATTTGGATTTGCCCTTCGGTTGGTGTACGCAGCTTCAGCAGCAGATCAATGATCGTTGATTTTCCTGAGCCGCTCGGCCCGACAATTGCCGTTTTGGAGCCCGGAGGAAGTTCCAGCGAAATGTTCTTTAATGCAGGACGCCACTCCCCTTCATATTGAAACGCCACATCGGATAGCTTAACCGAGACTCCTTGATGAACGGACAGCAGACCGCCTGATGGCGAAGGTACCTCATTAGCAGCTTTGACTGTTTCTGTAAGCCTATTGGCAGCATGTTCACTATCCTGCTTGTATGCAGGCAATGTAGCCATTGCCGCAGCTTCTTCAAATACTGTTAGTGAAGCCATGACTAGCATGGCAAGAAAGACTCCGGCAAGTTGTCCAGCCGTGATCAGCCAAGCACCAAGCGCCAGTACCCCCCAGGAAATTAAAAATGTAACAAAGGTATGCAGGGATTGTCCAAGGAGCAAATGACCTGCTTCTCGCCGCTGCTCGGCCGCTAAATCTGCTGAGAGATGCCCAAGCTGCTCTTCCCGCTGTTTTAATTGACCATATACTTTTAATTCACGAAAACCATACAGGACTTCGGTAAACTCTGTTGAAAGTGCTGCTCGTTGTTCACGAACACGGCCAATTATTTTTCGCTGGCCAATCAGGACGATGGCAGGAACAACAAAGGCGATAACAAGCATCCCAAGCACGAATAACGCTGCAATCCAGATAGAGAATACCGATGTAAACAGAACCGTTGCCAAAAAAACCATCACGACAATGACCGGCGGATAGGCGACGCGTAAAAAATAAAATTGTAGGCTCTCCACATCCCCCACGATCTGGGCAAGCAGATCCCCACTGCGCTTTTTATTCAATACACCTGGTGTTAAGGGAATGAGCTTTGCAAAAAAGGTGGTTCGTAACCGACTTAGCATAGAGAATGTCGCGCGATGGGAATACAGCCGCTCTCCATAACGGCTCCCCGCACGGAGCAAACCAAGCATTTTGACCAACGATGTCAATACAATCAAGGTATACAGGGGCGGCATAAATACAGTCTGGGAGATCAGATAACCGCTTGTGGAAAAAAGAAACACTCCGGCAATGCCGGCAATAAATCCACCTAAAATGGCAAGAACAATATCTTTCCGCTCCTGTATCATCGCTTTGGATAGAATAGCTAGGTCGTTCATGCCAATCCCCCTTCTCTTTGAACATTGATCATCTCGGCATACTGAGGTAGACGCTGCAGAAGCTCGTTATGCACACCCGAATCTACTAATACGCCATTATCCATAAATAGAATGTTGTCAGCATGCTGTATGGTATACAGCCGATGCGCCACCGTAATCATTGTCGCCCTTTGGGACAGTGTATTTAAGGACTTCTGCAGAATACGCTCTGTGTACAGATCCAAACCAACCGTTGGTTCATCGAATAAGATCAGAGACGGTCGCTTCAGAAAGGCACGGGCCAGAGCCAGACGCTGCTGTTCGCCTCCGGACAGTCCTCTCCCGCCTTCACCAACCAAGGTATCATAGCCATGCTCCAACTGGGCGGCGAGACCAGCAAGTCCAGCCTCCGACGCGGCCTGCTCGATTTCTGCTCTGGAGACATTCCGGCTAGTACCAATGGCAATATTCTCAGCGAGCGTGCCGGCAAAAATATACGGATGTTGCGTAATATAGCTGATTCGTTCGAACCATTCGGTTTCAGTGAATTGTGAAATCAGATTACCGCTCACCAGAATCTCTCCAGAATCTGGTCTGAGCAAGCCGGCAATGAGATGAAGTAGGGTCGTTTTACCTGAGCCGCTTTTGCCCACAATCGCCACGTTCTCTCCTTGTTCAATCGTTACAGATGGTATGTGAAGTTCAAACGACTCGGGAAGATAACGGAATGTAATGTTATCCAGCCTGATGGATGGAGGCATGCTAATGACATCCAACTGGAATTCGGCATTCCTTGTTCCTTCCTTTTCTTCTTTCAGTCCCTGACTTTCCCCATCCGTTGCAACCATCATCTGTTCAACCTTCCGGATCGCTCCCATGCTTGTACGGCCACTATGAAAGGCTGTTCCTGTATTTTTGAAAAGACTATAGTATTCAGGAACAAGCAGAAGGATCAAGAAGGCTGTATGAAAAGTAATCGATTTAAAAATGAGCAATTGAATAGCCAACTCCAGAGCGACAATCCCAATGCTTAACATCACGACGGTCTCCAGCATAAATGTGTTCGTAAACGCAATTCTCAGAATACTCATCGTTGCATCCCGGTACCCCATACTGCTGCGTTCAATTTCTTCCTGCTGGCGCTGGGCCTGCCCGAATATTTTCAACGTCACCAGTCCTCGAACCGCGTTGAGAAACGTACCTGAGAACTCAGCGAGCTGAGCATACTTCTCTTCAGATTTATTCTTGGTCTTTAGTCCGGCCAGAATCATGAATAGAGGGATAAAGGGCGCTGTGCACAGCATGATAAAACCAGAATTCGCATGCTGGGTAAAAACAACTATTAAAATAAGCACTGGAATCATAGAAACCTCGATCATACGAGGCATATATTGACTGAAATAGCTGTCAGCCTCATCCACGGCATCCAGTGCAATACTTACCTTTTCCCCTGCTTGTCCACGAATGGCAGAAGGAATGGAAGACTGAACCATATTCTGCAAGAGCGCTGCCCGCATATTTCTTTTCGCGCTAGCAGCCATGTTCAAGCCAATCCTTCCGTTTCCATAGGATAATAGACTCCGTACAGCCATAACAGCCAGCAGTGCTCCCAGCAGAGCAACAACTGACGAAAGTGCTTCCCCTTGCACAAAGATCCGCTGAACTGCATTCGCTAGCAGCGCAGCCTGGCCTACAATAGCTACGCCGAGCCCCAGAGAGAGAACGGCGAGGATAGCGAGGCGATTCCTTTGCATAGACATTTGTTTAGAGATCAGACTTGTTTTCCCCTTCACGTTCCTTCCCCTCCTTTAATGTTTTCCCTTTACATAATCCGCATCAAAGAGAAAAAGCCTGAACACTAGAATAAGTGAAGGGATCAGCAGACATAGCCCTCCGACAAAGGCAATAATTAAGGCAATGGCCATAGACGGCGAAGTGGCACTATTCTGGATCGTAATGTAAGGATCAATGATATAAGGGTACTGCCCAATCCCGTACGCAAAGAAAGCGCAGAAGAATTGCAGCATGACACATATAAAAGCCAAACCGTAGCGGCGCCCATTGTACAGCAGCCACATTGCCGTCATAAAGAATCCAACGGAAATCGCCAGTAGCCACCATAAATCCATCATGTTCTGAAAATGACGCTCATTGTGCTGACCAAGGTAAATAAAAGCAGTCAGTGCAACAATAATGGTTGGCGTACTCCAAAACAGCGCGTAGCTCCGCAGCAGCTTCAATGCACTATGATCCTCTGCGCGAGAAGCGTAAAAAGCTAGAAATGATCCGCTGATGAACAGCACAGATGTAATAGCTAGCCCAACAATGCTCCAGGATAACGGGCTTGTAAACAACGCCCAGTAATCAAGCACAACGCTACCCTGCTCTTTTACTATAAATCCACCCTCAGATAAGGTGAGCGCTACCGATAAGGATGCTGGAATAAGCAAACCGGAAGCTCCATATAGAAACAAATATACGATGCTGCTTTTGGCCCCGTAATTCTCAAAAGCATAGAACGACCCGCGAATCGCAAGCAGAATCACAGCAATGCTTCCCGGAACAAGCAACGCAGAACCATAGTAGTAGGCAGTATCAGGGAAAAAACCAACAATGCCTATATAGAAAAAGACAAAGAAGACATTCGTAATCTCCCAGACAGGGGATAAATAACGTGAAATCAGACGATTAATTAAGTGGTCCTGCTTGGTCAGGCGAGCATAGAAAGCAAAGAATCCTGCTCCAAAATCAATAGAAGCTACTATTAAATAGCCATACAAGAACAGCCAGAGCACCGAGATCCCAATCAATTCATAATTCATTACGCGTGCTCCCCTTCTTCAGTAGTCGGATTACGCTTAGTCTTGGCCCACTTCTCCATCTCGACTTCTGCCGGATTATTGTTAAACAAGCGTCTTAACACAACAACACACATGGTCCCTAGTACGATGTAAAGAAGCAAGAAGAAGAAAAATAAAATCCTCACACTCGGCGAAGAGGTCGCTGCTTCATCTACGCGCATATATCCCCGGATGATCCAGGGCTGCCGCCCCATCTCGGCATAAAACCAACCTAACTCGACGCCCATAAAAGCGAGCGGTGCACCCAGTGCAACTATTCGAAGCAGCCACTTGTTGAACTCATGACGTTTTTTCAAGAATGCAAAGAAAAAATAAAGCAGGGAAATACCCAATAGCGCAAATCCGATTCCGGCCATGGAATCAAAGAAGTAATGAATGAGCAACGGAGGCCATTCCGCTTCCGGGAATTGATCAAGACCTGTAACCGTCGCATTAAAGTCGCCAAAAGCCAGGAAGCTAAGGAATTTGGGGAGATGAAGTGCACCTATGACTTCATGCTCAGCGTTAAGGAAACCTAATAAAATCAAATCTGCGCCCTTTTCAGTTTTGAAATGCCATTCCCCGGCAGCCAGCTTTTCCGGTTGATGCTCTGCCAAAAATTTAGCCGAGATATCTCCTGCTAATGTATTGAACAAGCTGAACAGCAAAACAACCCACATCATAAGTTTCAAGGCTTTTCGATGGTAGTCCGTTACACCTTTTCTCAGCATCGTAAAAGCAGCAATTCCCGCTAAGAGAGCAGCTCCTGTCAAATAAGCTGAACTTAATACATGAGAAACCTTAGAAAATGTTGCAGCGTTCAACATGGCTTGTATCGGATTGACAGCTGTGAATTGGCCGGCATTCATTACAAAGCCTTGGGGCTGATTCATGAATCCGTTTACTGTTGTGATAAACACAGCGGACATGCCCGCCCCCAAGACAATTGGGATTGTCAGTAAACAATGAATATACGGGTTTTTGAAGCGATCCCATGTATACAAGTAGATTCCTAGAAAGATAGCCTCAAAAAAGAAAGCGAACACCTCTAAAAATAACGGGAGTGCGATGACATTCCCCGCCATTTTCATAAAATTCGGCCATACTAACGCTAGTTGTAATGAAATCGCGGTGCCTGTCACGACACCTACTGCTACGGAAATAATAAATCCTCGTGACCACCTCTTGGCCATCAGTGTATAGTGAGGATCTTGCTTGCGGATACCAATGAACTCAGCAATGGCAATCATTAGCGGTATACCTACGCCAAGTGTTGCGAAAATAGCATGGAATCCCAGGGTCATCCCTGTCACCAGTTTGCTCCAGAGTACCGTATCTACTCCCATACGCTAATGCCTCCCTTCTAACTCTATTGAGATATTAAATACCAGAATTACTCTACTCAGCGTCTCCGTTTTGTTTTATTCATAAACCTCTTATGCTACTCGTTATGAGCTAAAAGAGATTTTTTTCACAAGTTAGACAAAAAGCTTAATGTATTATTACGAATCCTGATATTTAAAATTATTATATCTTCGACTTGAATCAATTCAATTGCGGTCACGACTTCGTCTTTAAACGTTCAAGAAAGGATCAACTCTTTCTGACAACTACGTGAATATCATAGAAATAAACCAAACGAGCTATTGATTGTTGCCTATTGTACTGGTAAGACTTCTGAATAAAGCAAATCCCCCGCAAGAAGTCACTCGATCCAAGTGTCTTTCTTACGGGGGATTATTTTTATTAATTAAATGGAAGGAACATGATATACATATCCGACAAAACACCGTCTTTTAGGCGAAAACCTTTGGGAATTGTGCCTATAGTCTGAAATCCTACCTTCTGATATGTGTGAATTGCCCCGATGTTTCCCGCAACAACCGCATTAAATTGCATTCCGCTAAAACCTAATTCTCTTGCTTGTTCAACTGATTTTTTCACCAGCGGTTCAGCTAATTTCTTACCACGGTACTCTTCTGAGATCGCATAGCTGGCATTAGCAATATGGCTGCATCTACCTATATTATTCGGATGCAAAGTATAATAACCAGCTAATTTATCATCTACTAGAATACATGTAACGCCAGACTGATCCTTCAGCATATCCTCAAATTCTGACTCTGTATAAAGATCTTCGCCAGGAAAAGCAACACCGTCTACTAAAATATCATTCCAGATATCGACCATTAACCCAATGTCATCCTTCTTATAAGATTGGAAAGTAATGTTCATTTTGTGCTCCTTTATTTTGGTATATCTTAAAACTTACAATATAATAATAACAACGCAGAACATTAATTAACTTCAAATATCTCATCTTTTTATATAGATATTTAATCATTTTCGAGGAGTAGCCATGAATAAAGAATTACATGAAAACAATCGATATCAAGATAATCTATTCCCGTTCGAAATGTATACAGTTACTCGATTTAAGTGCATTCCTCATGGGAGGGGATTTAATGATCTTCATTGGCACGAAGAATTACAGTTTACTTTAGTCACAAGTGGACGGATAACCATCCAAATAAACGGCAATAACTACACACTCTGTTCAGGAGATGCGATTTTTATTAACAAAGGTTTGCTTCACGTAACTACGGATATTTCTGACGATGGAGAATATGTAAGCTTTAACTTTCCCGAAAAACTCCTTTGCTTTTTTTCTGATAGTCGTATGGAATATAACTATGTTCAGCCATATACAAACTCATTCGTATTTCCAACGGTTGTACTAAGCAAAAATGTGGGTTGGCAAGCAGATATTTTAAATGTTTTGCGGAATTTAAAACGAATCCATAATGAGGCACGATATTTCGGTTGGGAGTATGAAGTTTCAAACTTGTTAACTTGTATATGGTTTAAGCTAATAAGTAACGTTATTTTGCAAAAGGATAAATTGCATAATAAAACTCTGATACAACAGCAAGAACGTATCCAATTATTAATATCTTATATCCACCAAAATTTCTCCAATAATATTAATTTAGCGGATATCGCAAAAGCCGCAAACATTAGCCTTGCAGAATGTAATAGATGTTTTCGTAAAGTGGTTCATACAACCCCGTATAATTATCTGATTGAATACCGTATTAAACGTAGTTTAGACCTGCTAAAATCAACGAACTTAACTATTACTGACATAGCTACCCGTGTTGGTTTTAATCACGTTAACCACTTCATACAATCTTTTAAAAGAAACCAAGGAGTTACTCCAAAAGAATATAGAAATTCAATTTGAGCTACAACAACATCCCCCGGCTTCAGCGGCAAGAACATGATCCAGTCAGATTCTCTAGCAAATCAATGATTGGAAGAATAGCTTGATGAAGAAAAAAAGAGGCAATTCCGGCTGGTCAGCCAGGAATCGCCTCTTTTACAGTTATAGAACGCTCTTTCTTACAGGTAAATCTCTACGACATTGCCCTCAGCTTTGCTGAACTGGTCATAGTCTTTACGCTCGATGCGAACACCTCCGCTGCGGTAGCGGTTGTGGTTGTCTTTGGTAGCAACATCATTACCATTCACAGTAACGCGCGTGATTTCTCCACCCGTCAGATGATAGATAAAGTCCACCTTCGCTCCAGCGAATTCAAAAGCTAACTTCAGACCGTCAAGCGAGTCCGGCAGAACCGGATCGAGGATCAGATCTCCGCCCTCTTGGCGGATACCAAGTGCGTTGGAGATAAGCTGGTTCATATAGATCCCAGGACCGCTAGAATAGATTCTCCAGCCGCCTTTTACCTGAACATCACCGGTACGCAGCTTGCCAAAGCCTTCTTGCGCTTCGTAACGAGTATTGAATTTACCGTCCGAACTACTGAAGTAAGAGTTCGCTTGGCGCAATTCAGCATTCGGCACTACATCACGGATACCGATCGGGTTGATGGCAGCCAGTCCACTCCAGACCTGATCATTCTTGCCCAGCTTGGCCATTGCTTCCACATAGCGGATATGTGCATGCACATACTGAAGTCCGATTTCGCGGCCGAAATTCGAAGCCTGCTCTGCACGTTTGAAATGCTTGCTAACGCCGCCGACATATTGAGCCGGACGGTTCATCAACCGCACACCGTCAGGACAGAACAATTTATCTTGAATCACTGCATAGTGGGCTTCAGCCTGTTCAGGCGTCAGCAGCTCACTGATCATGCTGCGTGTCATCGGCAAGAGACGATATTGAATACCTGTCTCGGTATCGCTTGGATGTACCATCAGCTTCACTTGTTCCGGGTCTTCCATGTAGAGGAAGCCAGGGATAACTTCGGATTGCAGCATATGCGTGTTGAAATCCTCACGGATGCCTTCTGCCAGTTTGCCAAGCTCCTGTGCTGTTTCAGGCTCAACAGTCTCCAGCACTTTGGAGAAGCGGCTGAGCGTCTGATAGGTCAAGGCAACCGTCCAACTGCTCACCATATATTGCTTGAGCTGCGGGTTCGCAGGCTGCAATGTATCATCCCAGTCCCCGTCTCCGTAGGAGGATAGATGAGTATCATGCAGGAAATGACTTTGGATATAGCCGATCTCCTTACGGGCATGATCCAGCAGGCTTGCGGTCTCCTCTGTGAAGTCGAAGCTGTGCTTACGAGTGTATGGCAGCTGCTCCTGCAGGATTCCATAATCACGAGTTACCGCCAGGTAATCGCCCAGTACTTTGAGCGGCCAAACGATAATGTCGCCATGGCTCTCTTCCTGTTGAATCTTCGTGTACTTATCGAACATGAACCATTGTGGCCAGTTGCCATCATCCTCATATTGGTGAGCGAAGATGGTCAGGATGATCTCACGAACCTGTTCATACTTATGCGTAGCCATGAAGTATTCAACCGGTCCTTGGCAGACGTCACGTGTTCCCCATGCCGCGCCGCCGTACTGCTCCAGACCATGTGGTACAGAATAGTGAACTAGCATATTATGCGTATACCACCAGGCCAGAGCGTTTACCTTGAACAGATCGCCTTCTTCACCGTTCTTGTTACTCAAATGGAACCCGTTCATAACTCCGGTATAGAATTCACGATAGGAAGCAATCTCCGCTTCCACTGTCGTATGGCGTTCAGGAAGAGCTTCTCCGTTAAGCAGACCTTGAATGCTCAAAGTCCACTCCGCACTAGACGACAGTTCCAGCACAGCTAGTGGTGCCTTCTCAGGGGCAACTCCGGTAACCAGCTTGGACTCATCGGTCAGCGTCAGTTCAGCACCTTGCAATTGGAAACGGTACTGCAGCTCAGGATATACGCCAGCGCTTAGCGATTCACTGTCTGCCTGGAAGATGATACTGCCATTCTCCTGCTTCACTTTGTAAGCCAGTTCATATTCGTTGACATTCATCGTAATCTGGTTTGTTACCAAATAACGATAGGCTTTACCGCTCTCTGCCCGAACATTCAGCAACAGCTCAGGCTCATTCGCTGTCGTATAGTTCGTAATAATGAAGACCTCATTCTCGGTCTTGTAGTGCCAACGGGCATAGTTGAAGCCAATCTCGAACAGGGATGGCATTGTCAACAGTCTGTACTGTCCATCGATCTGTACATAAATCCGCTGACCCGATACTTTCGCAATATTCAGCGCATTTCTTGGATTGGTCATCAGTTTGTTGAAATTCGTATTGCCGATAACGACCTGGGAGTTGAAAATCCCGTACATATAAGAAGTAGTAGTAATGACTTTATCGTTGAGACGGGCATTGTCGCCACTCATCAGAATGTGACCATGCGGACGCTCTACAAGCAGCTCTTTTTCCTTCAAGACAACATGCTCATAAGTATCTGTGAAGAAGGACAACAGCGTATCCCCATCCCATTCTTCCTGATGACGAACCGGATACAAGGCATTGATTTCTTCCGTAGTCAACGACAGAGCAGCCAGCGGTGCCCCTAGCTCAGACGTTAAGGCAGGACGTTCAGCCACTGCTCCGCCTTGGACCTCGGCATCTTTTACCGCGTTCCATGCGGCAGTGATCTCGTCTGCGAATTCCAGTCCAGTTACTGCATCCTGGTGGTTCTCCTTGAACAAACCGTAGAAGACAAAGCGGGCATTACCGTCCAGCTTCACCCGTGGTGATTGCAGCGCCGTATAGGCAAACTCATATTGATACACTTCGTTCGCCAGCTTCTCGCGGCTTAAAGATTCCGGTTCGTTCGTCTCCTTGTAAGACAGGCCGAAGAATTGGAACCCGTCCGTCGAGAACCCAGTTGCTCCAGTCAGGGAACCTTGCTGTAAATACGGGAATTTCCCGCCTTGCGGCTGGTTTTGTCTAGAGCAAACGACGTAACCCTTAGTGCTATCTTCAAATACTGCATGGTCAATGTATTGCGACAAATAGGCTTCATTACTGCGAACCGCGCCGATATCAGCAATACCGACATCCTGGCCGTAGACCAGATCAACATCAGCATCGCTGCCCGTCAGCTTCACATCCCAGAACCAGATACTGTCCGAACCCAGGGTGAAGACCACTTGATATTCCACATGTCCGGCTTTGCCTTCCCAAACTACACAGTTGCCGTCCTGACGAACCGTGCTGGAAGAACGGATGCCTAGCAGTGGAAAAGCTTGAATACCCTCGTTACTGTGCAAACGCAGGTAGAGATTGGACAGCGAGCCATCCAGCAAGTTTGATAAAAGCTGGTTGATCATCGTCCGTCCGTATGAAGCTTTGAATACATCCCCGCTATTCAGAAAAGTAAACGACAGTTCTCCAGTACTCAGGGAGATGTTGGTGTTGTTAGTTGTCATTCCTGATCACTCCTATCCTTTACGACAGCACATGCTGTATATTTTCTACTGCAGCCTTCTCCAGGCGGAAGCTGTGGCTCTTCACATCTCGGCTATTTGGTCCGACGAACAATTGGAATTGTCCCGGATCACTAACAAAGCTGAGATCACTGTGATGATAACGAAGCTGTTCTTCTGTAAGTGTGAAGTGAATCTCTCTGCTCTCTCCAGGCAGGAGACTAACTTTGGCAAAATCCTTCAGTTCCTTAACTGGTCTGACTACTTCACCCGAAATATCGCGAGTGTAGAGCTGCACAATATCTTGCCCAGCAACAGTTCCGGTATTGGTGACAGTTATCGACACCTGAAGCGGCTGCTCCTTGGACATGGTTCCAGAAGATACTACTGGTTCACTATAATTAAAGGTTGTATAACTGAGACCGTAGCCAAACGGCAGCAGCGGCTCATTCGGAATATCGAGATATTGCGAGACATAACGTCCATCGGCATCCGGCGAATCCACAGGACGACCTGTGTTGAAATGGTTATAGTATACCGGGATTTGCCCCACCGATACCGGGAAGGACATACTCAATCGGCCCGAAGGGTTCTCGTCGCCGTAGAGCAAGCTTGTAATTGCCGCTCCTCCTTCACTACCTGGGAACCAAGCTTCCAGGATGGCGTCTGCTGTCTCATATACACCACCGAGATCCAGTGGGCGGCCATTGAACAGCACGACAGCGATTGGCTTGTCCAGTGCCTTCAAGCGAAGTAGTAATTCTCTTTGCGCTTCTGGCAAACGGATATCGGCACGGCTGCCCGCCTCACCGCTCATTTCGGAGCTTTCCCCGAGTGCCAGCACGATAACATCTGCAGCCAGCGCAGCGGCTTCAGCCTCCTGCCATTGCTCTTCAGTCATGCTCTCTATGCCTGAGCCTTCGGCAACGGTAATGTGATCCGCGCCAACCCGTGCAATCATTGCTGCTTCCAGCTTGACAGCATCCTCCATAGATCCGGTCCAAGACCATGGTCCAAGAATGTCACCACTGCGTGCGAAAGGACCAATCAGTGCCACCTTCTGGTCTCCCGAAAGAGGCAGTACACCGTCATTCTTCAAGAGCACACTAGATTTAACAGCCAGTTCACGCGCGGCAGTACGGTGCTCCTCACAGAACACAACCTCACGCTCAGCCTCCGGATCAGCAGCGCGATAAGGATTCTCGAACAATCCCAGCTTCTGCTTCAGCTTCAGAATGCGAAGTACAGATTCATCAATCAGCTTCTCATCTACCAGACCGTTACGTACAAGGGCTGGCAACTGGTGTACATAGCAGGCGGTCATCATTTCGATATCCACTCCAGCGCGAATAGCCTTCAGAGCAGCCTCGGCTTCATCCTCGGCAACACCATGCGGAATCAGTTCCTTCACTGCACCCCAATCAGAGATCAGGATCCCGTCAAAGCCCCATTCTTCACGCAGCAGTTCGCGCAGCAGCTTCGCATTTCCGCTAGCCGGAATCCCGTCAATAGTGTTGAACGAGGTCATCACCATTTCACAGCCTTCATCCAGCGCCGCACGATAGGCCGGCAAATAATACTCACGCATATGGCGTTCGGACAAATCTACCGTATTGTAATCACGTCCAGCTTCAGAGAGGCCATAAGCAGCAAAATGCTTAATGCAGGCCGCTACACGGTCCTTATCCCCTGCCAGATCGCTACCCTGAAAGCCGCGAACAAACGCGCGGGCGAACAGACTGTTCAGATGCGGGTCCTCGCCTGTGGACTCCATCACTCTACCCCAGCGTGGATCACGCACCAGGTCAGCCATCGGCGCATAGGTCACATGTACACCCGAGACCGCAGCTTCCTTAGCAGCAACGGCTGCGCTGCGCTCGGCCTCTTCTAAGTCCCAAGAACAGCCAATTGCCAGTGGTACCGGGAAAATCGTCTTGAAGCCATGAACGATGTCAGCCATCATTAGTAGCGGAATGCCCAGTCTGTTCTTGCGCAGATGAGCTTTCTGCACGGCAATTACCTGCTCCGCCCCTGCCAGACCAAGCACAGAACCACTGCTCTCTATCATTTGATCTGTCATGCCCATCGCTTCCATAGGGCCAGTAATCTGCCCTCCGCTCTCCGCCCCTTCATAGAAGTTAGCGGCTAGCTGTTGCAATTGAGCAATCTTCTCCTCAAGTGTCATCTGATTTAACAAGATGACCAGTTGCCGATCGTCCATCTCAAGTCCTCCGTTGTATAAATACTATATATAATGTCTGATAAAAGAACCCGGATGCAGAAATTCGCACCCGGGTTCAGTAGCGGTTCGGCCCGGGCGAGCCCGGGAAGACGGGGGATCATCACTTCCCGTCCGCACGATTAATTGAAATTACTAACCACGCTTGGTTCCTCCGCGCATGGGACAGGAATTACTTTTTCAAGTTGTTCAATTCATCAAGAACAGGTTGTACAAGTGACATTTTGCTGTTAACCCAGTCTTTCCAGTTCTTTTCAAGATCGCCTGGTTGCAGAATCAGGTTAGTATACTCGGTAGCATAGTCGAAGGACGCTTGGTTCTTGGCTTTGGAATCATACAATTGGAAATCCCAGTCGTAGTCAGCAAGTGATTTGTCTTTCATTCCAAGCTCGGCTTTTTCCTTGAACAATTGCACTGAACGCTCACGGTACTCTTTCTTGATGCCAGGGTTAACGATGCTGAAGTCATCCGCCAGGACATACAGTCCTTCAAAACGGTTTGGATATTTCTTATCCAGCGTTTGTCCCTCAGGAAGAAGGCTCACTAGCTCCTGATTGTCACCATACTTCCAGTCTTTTCCTTCAAAGCCCATGTTAACAATCAAGTTGCCTTCTTTAGCTGTTGTGTATTCCATGAAGTCCATGATGCGCTCGAATTTCTCTTTGCTGATGTTTGGCGAGAAGATTACGGCAGACCAGAAGTTAACTTGCTCCAGGTTGCGGTATTTGCCATCATCGCCAAGTACGATAGCGGTATGCACGACATCATCGCTGTTCAAGCCGAGGTTGTCTTTCATTCTTTGGTCCATGTCTTTTCTGTAGGAAGCCAGACCGCCAAGACTAGTAATACCGGATACACCGTTAACATTGAACTTTTGGTTAGCTTCACCGTTCTTCCAAGTGTAGAACTCTGGGTGCAGCAGACCTTCTTTATAAGCTTGTTGCAGATCCTTTAAGCCTGTTAGAGTCTCTTGGTTAGCAGGTCCCCATTGGTATTTGCCATCCGCATCTTTGTAGAAAGCAGATTCCACACGGGAATGTGCACTGTTAGCCATAATAATGTTAGTCAGTGCATCGTTAACATCATAAGAGATAGGAACCAGATTCGCGCCAACCTTGCCTGGATCTTTTTCTTTAAGCAGTCTTGCGAATTCCATCAGTTCGCTTGTAGTGTAAGCATCCTTTATCGGGAAACCCACTGCTTTGGCCCAGTCGGAACGAAGGGCGATAACGCCGATTTGGTTCACAAGCGGATCAGCCGGTTTGTTCTCGTTGTATACCGGTCTTGGCAGAACATAAGTACCACCGACCAGTTCTTCCAGCTTGTCACCAAGTCCAGTCAGCTTGTAAGCTGCTGCTACGTTTGGCCAACGCTCTTTCCAGTTATCCGGAAGTTTGTACAACAGACCTTGATCAATATAATTGAGGGCATCGCCGTGAACATAGTTCCAGCTCGCTACGTCCGGCAGATCGCCAGAGTTGATCCACAGGCGCAGCTTCTCTGCCCAGGAATCCCACTCTACGTAGTTGTAATCCCATTTGATGTTGAACTTATCAGTAAAATATTTATGGAATTCATTATCGAAATCAGTGTTTGCCGTTTTGATCGTGCTGGCAATGGAAATATTCAAGTTATCTTTGTAACCATCAGTAGGATTTCCGTAATCGGAGTTGCCTGCTTCAGCAGCATTGTTGCCCGAGTTCGAACATGCTGCCAGCAAGACCATGGAAGTACCTAGTACTGCTGCCAAAATCGTTCTGACTGACTTTCTTTTGAATGTGTTCATGATAGACCTCCTGTTTGTGTGTGACTATCTTTCTCTTGAAGTTACCCCTGTATAAACTAGGTCTTGATAGCCCCTGTTAATACCCCTTTAGCAAAATGCTTCTGTAGCAGTGGGAAGAAACACATGATCGGAACCATGGTTACGAATACCGCCGCCATTTTCATACCCATGGAGAATGACTGCTTGCCGGCAGCACCCAAACTGCTGGCATTGGCAGCGTTGACCTGAGCCTCCGTAATAATAGATCGCAGCACATTCTGCAATGGCATCTGATCCGCTTTTCGCAGGAAGATCATCGCTTCGTACCAGCCATTCCAGAAAGCTACACCATAGAACAACGTTATTGTAGCTACGATCGGTGCCGACAATGGAAGTACGACTCTGAAGAGAATCTTCCACTCACCAGCCCCGTCGATTCGTGCCGATTCCATCAAGGATTCAGGCAGACCGCTGAAATAGTTGGACATTAGAATCAGGTTGAACGCACTGAAGCTTCCCGCCAAAATGACGGACCAAAGTGTGCCTGTCAGGTGCAAATCCTTCATGATGAGATAAAGCGGTACAATCCCGCCGTTGAAGATCATCGTGAACAGGACAAGCATGAAGATCAGTTTTTTACCTGGAAACTTGCTTCTGCTTAGGCCATAGCCCATGCTTGTCGTCAAGAACAAGCTTAACGGCAGACCTAGCACAAGAATCTTCATCGTATTCAGATAACCCGTCCCAATGAGACCTTCTGCGAAGAGCGCTTTGTACGACTCCAGCGTCGGGTGTTTCGGGAATAGCATCAATGGATTGTCGGCATATTCCTTTTGTGTTGAAAAGGAAATCATGATTACATTCCAAAAAGGAATCAGGATGGCTAAAGCACCTACAGTCAGAATCGCGAAAATGACATAATCCATCGTCGTCATCTTCTGGCTGCCTACCTTAGCCTTGGATTTCTTGCTCATTTGTTTAACTCTCCTTTCTTACCGGAATAAACCGTCGCCGCCCATAAGCTTGGCAGCTCTATCAGCCAGAAGCAGTAATATCATGTTGACAATCGAACGGAACAGACTGACTGCGGTTGAGAACGAGAAGTCCGTTGCGGACTGGAACGTAATCCGGTAGATGTACACATCCAGCACTTCCGAGACATTCTTGGTCGCCGCATTTGCCATGTTGAAGATTTGGTCAAATCCGGAAGACATCAGACCACCTACTGACAGAATGAACATAATAGTAATGGTCGGCAAAATGTTCGGAATCGTAACTTTGAAAATTTGTTGAAGACGTGTAGCTCCATCAATCTGAGCGGCTTCATATTGATCCGTATCAATCCCGGAAATCGCAGCCAGGAAGATAATCGCTCCCCATCCGGCTGATTTCCAAATGTCTGCCAAATACAACATCGGTACGAACAATTTCTCGGAACCCAGGAAGTTGATGCCTGTTCCTCCGAGTAATTTAATGAGGCTGTTCACCAGACCATCATAAGAAAGAACGTTGATGACCACACCGGACACAACGATCCAGGACAAGAAGTTAGGGAAGGTAAATACAGTCTGTAGCGCTTTCTTATAACGGGTCATGCGCAGTTCGTTAATCAGAAGTGCCAGGATAATCGGGAACGGGAACTGGATGATCAGCTTGCCAATGTTAATGGCGAGTGTCCGCCAGACCGCATTAGCAAATGCCGGGTCCCGGAATACATATTTGAAATTTTCAAATCCTACCCAAGGACTGCCCCATATTCCCAAATTGGCTTTAAAATCCTTGAAAGCCAGCGACAAACCACCCATTGGAAGGTAAGCGAACAGAATTAACCAAACCAAACCTGGAAGCACCAGGGTGTACACCATTCTGTTCTTCCATATTTCCCTCATTAACAGCCGAAACTTGCTGTCATTCATGTTACTCCCCGGTAATGCGGCTGCGGGTTTCAAATTGCATCTCCTCACTCTACTTGAGACTTTTAGTTATACAGAAAATCAAAGGTTGTCTTCAGATGCTGCTCCCAGAAGCGCCACTCATGAGTTCCGGGTGTTTCAACATATCTGAAATCATAAGGTGTCGTCTCCATGTATGAGGCGAATTCCCGGTTCATCTCGGCAAAAGGGTCCTCCGAGCCGCAGCAGGTCAGAATGGCTGGCAGCGACCGGTTATCCTTCACCAGCTTGTCCGCAAGACTGCGGATATCCTGATCCGGCTTCACCTGCAACCCATGGCCAAAGACCCCCATCATCTCCCTCGACATCTCTGGGGCCATGTGCGGATCATTCAAGCGTTTCTGAAGATCAGTGACACCCGACAAGGATACGACCTTGCTGTAGCGTTCCGGATAAGTCAGTGCACATTTCAGTGCACCGTATCCGCCCATCGACAGACCGGCGATGAACGTCTTTTGCGGATCAGTTTCTAGATTGAGCAGACGTGCACAGAAATCGGGCAACTCCTGTGTAATATAGCGGAAGTAATCCAGCCCGTACTCCATATCCGTGTAGTAGCTTCTGCCCACTTGAGGCATAATCACCGTGCAGCCATATTGGCTTGCATATAGCTCTGCGGTGGTCAGTCTGTGCCAGGTGCTAGCATTGTCACCCGCGCCATGCAGTAGATAAAGCGTTCCGCCTGATCCTGTACCGGCATCAACGGGTGAGATGATATTGACTGTGGTCGTCATTCTCAAGGTAGGAGAACCTGTCTCAACAGTTAAAAGTGCCATATGCTATCCCCTTTTGTTCAATACTGACGCCGATTTATTTGATCTTTCTACAAGATCCACGCTTGACCAGCACAGATTCGAACACCGTGTGCTTGTTCGGAGATTGTCCTGAGATTAGGTCAAACAAAATTTCAACGCTGGCTTTCGCCATGTCCACACCCGGCTGGCTGATAGTATCGAGGGATGGGTGATAATACTCGGCCATCTCAATACCGTCAAAACCGATGATCGACACATCATTCGGAATGGAAAGCCCAAGTGACAGCAGCGCCTTGGCTGCTCCGATGGCAATCGTATCCGATGCTGCGAACACAGCGGTGATGTCCTTCTTCTTGTTGAGCAGGCGTTTGGTTGCTGTGAATCCCGAGCTTGGACTGTACTCGCAATCCTCCACCAACGAGGGATCATACTCAATGCCGTGTTCTTCAAGCGCCTTGATGTACCCCAGCAGGCGTCTGTTCCCAGTCGTATGCTGCACCATCGGGAATCGGGCCAGGAAGCAAATCTTCCGATGGCCAAGCGAGATCAGATAGCTTGTCGCTTTATACGACTCCTGAACATCATCAATGACCACACTGGAAAAGACCGAAGGATCGACATCCTTCGTCGTCGTGATGGTCGTAAGCACGAAGGGAATAGATAATTGCTTGAACTTTTCTTCTGAGTGGTCATAAGTACCGCCCATGAAAATAACCCCGTACAGATTCTTCTCCTTCACCAGTTGAAGGGCCGTGTTAATCTCATCCACCCCGTCTTCGACATGCTGGATCAAGAGCGGACAGCCGCGCAGGTTGACCTGGCGTTCAACTTCCTTGATCATGTTGGCGAAGAACGGGTTAGAAATCCCTTTAACCATGAGTGCAATCGTATTGGATTGTGTCTTTTTCAAGTTGCGTGCATTTCCGTTAGGAATGTAGTTGTATTCTTTGACAACCTCCATAACCTTGGCCCTGGTAGCTTCACTGACTACGCCGGTATTATTGATGACCCGCGAGACTGTGGCTATGCCCACACCTGATAGCTTGGCAATATCCTTAATATTCATGTTCTTTCTCTCCACTCCGGTTATCAAATTCTCATAACTTGAAATGCGGCTATGAAAACAACTAAAATCATGGGAAACGTTTCCCATGATAACAATAAGAAACTCTTCTCTAGCTGAATTCGCTTTCTTTGTACATTATGAACATCTTTATTGGGATTGTCAACAAAAACGTCCAAGATCAAAAAAGTACCAGTTTCATTTCCGCATAACATTTTATACACTTTAAATCATAATTTATTTCAATAACTAAAATATGGTACATTTAATGTTAATAACATCACTTAACCACCATATAAAACAGTTAATAAAACCCCGTATATGCTTATTCCTTTACTATTTCAGGAAACGTTTCCACTTGTATTGTTTCTCTATCAAGATGTACACTTATACAAGCATTTGCAGAAAGAAGGGAAATTATGCTTAATTTGAGCTCATTTGAAACCCTGATCCGGGATTCCGGATTGAATGTTTTTGGCATTCGTGTCTTGCAGCAAGGGAAGCTGCTGGGCAAGGTAGCGTTTGCGGAAGATATCCGCCGTATCCAGCATTCGGTCAGCAAATCCTTTACCGCTATGGCGGCTGGACTCGCGATTGAAGAAGGCAAGCTCTCGCTGGACACTAAACTTAAAGATCTTTTTCCCGAATATCCTCCTCTGCCCGGTGTCACGGATACTTCCATGCAGCCAGGTGAACTGACACTTTATAATTTACTCCGTATGTCTTCAGGACATGATGACCCGCCATTTAAGATGGAAGAGCGACCCACTATGCCCGAGAAAGATTGGGTAAAATACTATCTGTCCTTGCCGCTTGACCGTAAGCCAGGTGAAAAATTCATGTACAGCAGTGGGGACACGATTATGATTTCTGCTATGATTCAAGAGGCCGTAGGTGAAACTGTGAAAGACTATCTCGTTCCACGCCTGTTCGCACCACTCGGCATCCACGATGTCTACTGGGAGACTACCCCGCTTGGAAGAACGCTCGGCTGCGCAGGACTTGTAATCAATACGGAAGAATTGAGTCGCTTCGGACAGCTCTTGCTGCAAAGAGGGTCATGGGAAGGCAAGCAGTTGGTCCCGGCCGAATGGATCGATTATGTGACCGGAAAGCGGATTGATAACGATGGATCAGCAGATTGGGGACAAGGCTACGGCGGCCAGTTTTGGATGTGTACGCATCATGCCTACCGGGCAGATGGAGCCTATGGACAGTTCTGTATTGTCCTGCCGGACAAGCAAGCTGTCATCGCCATTAACAGCCAAGAGGAGAATATGCAAGCACTCTTGGATGCCGTATGGTCAGAGATATGGCCGCAGTTGTAAGCTGACGATAGCACTTCCACTCTGAAAAAATGACAACAAGCACAGAAAAAGCCTTCCAAATGGAAGGCTTTCTCATGACGTCCCGGAAGGGATTCGAACCCCCGACCGTGCGCTTAGAAGGCGCATGCTCTATCCAGCTGAGCTACCGGGACATGATTATGTATTAATGCAACGTTATCTATTATACCTGATTCAGCTTTTTTTTCAAGACATAACTATGGAAAGTCTAATTTTTTTTCATTTTCTTATCTAATTATCATCCTCTTCCGTTAGTTCTCGCGAGATCCCCCTAGGCAAAAGACCCGCTTTTGCGGGCCTTCGACAAAGCAAACCCAGACATCTTTATTAGGAATGTCCGCCAAAATGATCCTCAAGCTGCTTTTTTAAATCCCCAAAAATCATCAGCTCTCGCTGAAACTTCGATCGTTCCTCCTCAGGGCTCATGACAATGCTTCCGGTAAAGGCGCTTGAAGTCACATCCACAAAGGCATCATGCAGATTATTGTCGAACCAGTCCGTCGCAGTGTTGGCATCATTCGTCACAATGCGCACAATTTCATACCCGTCTTCGCGCTCATCCTCCACGATATATACAAGCAGCGCGGAATCCCCAGCAGCCCCTGGCAATACCCCTACCTCTGCGCATGGCGCACCGTCATATTCCGTCATTCTGCGGATTTTGGCATCTTTAATATAATACATTTCTTATCCACCCTTCCCGGCAAATTTCCCTCTCCCCTAGTGTTCGGATAAGGACATACATTTTATTCCTTGCTTCGGCATATATCTGTATTACTTGGCAAAAAGAAAGGACAACAATCGCACAAAAAGAGAGGATGAAACATCATGTGCGGAATAACCGGATTTATCCAGTGGCGCGATGATCTTACGCAGCACTCGGGACTACTGGTCAAAATGACCGATACATTGGCTAACCGCGGACCGGATGCAGCAGGCACCTGGATTTCTGGCCCTGTCGCCTTCGGGCATCGCAGACTTAGCGTAATTGATCCAGAGAACGGCGCACAGCCGATGATTACCCGCCATGAAGACCATACCTATGCAATCGTCTATAACGGAGAACTCTATAATGCACCCGAGCTGAAAAAAGAGCTGGTCGTGCGTGGTCATCAATTCCGCACGGAGTGCGACACCGAGGTTCTCCTCCATTCCTATATTGAATGGGGACCAGATTCCGTAGAGAAGCTGAATGGCATCTTTGCCTTTGCCATATGGGATGGCCGGCGGGAGCAGGTATTTTTTGCGCGCGATCGCCTTGGCGTCAAACCGCTTTTCTACAGTCAGGTCGATGATGTCTTCGTCTTCGGCTCCGAGCCTAAAGCTCTGCTCCAGCATCCCAAAGTACAGCCCGTCGTAGGACCAGAAGGACTGGCAGAAATCTTCATCATCGGTCCCGCCCGCACACCCGGGCAAGGCGTCTACAAGGATATGTTCGAGCTTCGTCCCGGCCACGCTATGATCTACAGCCGGGAAGGGCTGCGCAGCTATGCCTATTGGAAGCTGGAAAGCTTCGAGCATACAGATAATGAGCATGAAACTGCCGCCAAGGTACGCGAGCTGCTGCAGGATACGCTGGAGCGCCAACTCGTATCTGACGTACCAGTCTGCTCCCTTCTATCTGGAGGACTGGATTCAAGCGCCTTGTCTGCGCTGGCTGTCAGCTATTACAACCGCACCGGTCAGGGGCAAATCAACACCTTATCGGTCGATTATGTCGACAACGACAAGCATTTCAAGAGCCATACCTTCCAGCCCGGTGCAGACGGTCCCTGGATCAAGCGAATGGTGGATGAATTGAACACGAATCACCACTATATCGCTTTCGATACCCCGGAATTGGTCGAAGCCCTTGATAATGCCTTGTTCTCTCGTGACCTGCCCGGAATGACCGATGTGGACTCTTCCCTCTATTTGTTCTGCCGTGAGATTAAGAAGCAGGCAACTGTGGCCATTTCAGGAGAAGCAGCTGATGAGATCTTCGGCGGTTATCCCTGGTTTCACCGGGAAGAGATGCTCTCTTCCGGCACTTTCCCTTGGTCGGTAGCCCCGAAGATGCGGGCCGGGTTATTGTCTCCGGAAATCGGCGAATGGATTCGGCCACTGGAATATCTGGGGGATCGGTACAGTGATGCCGTCGCCGAAGTACCTGTCCTGGCTGGGGAAACCGGCAAGCAAGCGCAAATGCGTGTCATGTCCTACCTCAACATTACCCGGTTCATGCCGACCCTGCTGGACCGCAAGGACCGGATGAGCATGGGGGTAGGCCTGGAAGTGCGCGTGCCCTATTGCGATCACCGGCTCGTACAATATGTCTGGAACATCCCTTGGGAGATCAAAACTGTAGGCAACCGGGAAAAAGGCATTCTACGTAAAGCACTGGAAGGCGTCCTGCCAGATGATGTACTGTACCGCAAGAAAAGCCCTTATCCGAAAACGCACAACCCGGCCTATCTCCATGCCGTGCGGGAGCGGATGCTGAACATTCTCGATGACGCCTCCTCCCCGCTGCTTCCTCTGATTGATGCTGCCAAAATCCGTGAGATTGCCGCTTCGCCGGAATCCTCCACTAACCTGCCCTGGTTCGGGCAGTTGATGTCTGGTCCGCAGCTGTTTGCCTACCTGTCACAGGTAGATCTCTGGCTCCGCACATATAACGTAGCTATTCGTTAATTGCTACCTGTCGATATCCCCTACCAAAAACAGCAGGCTCCCATCTTGGGAGCCTGCTGTTGTGCCGTATTCGGGCTATTTATGCCTTTACTGAAGCAAAGGCGTTTTAGAAATTAACATTGTCCGGGTCCGGCCCAAATCGGCGGTCCTGATTCAGATCTTCCAGTGCCTTGACATCCTCATCACTGAGCGTGAAATCAAAGATGGCTGCATTTTCCTGAATACGGTTGGCATGAACGGATTTCGGAATAGTGATTACGCCCTGCTGGATATCCCAACGCAGCACAATCTGTGCAGGCGTTTTTCCGTATTTCGTCGCTAGTTCCTGAATCAGCGGAAGATCCAGGTTCCCTCGCATTAGCGGGCTCCAGGCTTCTAGTTGAATACCCTGCTCGCGGCTATATTTCAGCAATTCGCGCTGGGTCAGTAGCGGGTGGAATTCAACCTGGTTGACGGCAGGCACAACCCCTGTATCTTCTATAATATCCTTGAGGTGATGAATTTGGAAA
Source organism: Paenibacillus sp. MAHUQ-45 (assembly GCF_058133325.1). Lineage (NCBI taxonomy): Bacteria > Bacillati > Bacillota > Bacilli > Caryophanales > Paenibacillaceae > Paenibacillus > Paenibacillus sp. MAHUQ-45. The sequence continues at coordinate 281,348 of NZ_JBYUPV010000006.1, read as the reverse complement.
TTACTCACACCGATGGATTTGACCAAGCCCTCTTTTTGCAGATGGACCAATGCTTTCCAGGACTCGCGGTACTTCCCTGTAACCGGCCAGTGAACGAGATACAGATCAATAACCTCCAGGCCAAGCTTGCGCCGGCTGTCCTCGAATGCCTGAAGCGCAGACTCGTAGCCTTGATCGCTGTTCCACAATTTGGTGGTGATGAACAGTTCCTCGCGCGCCACTCCGCTCTCCCGTATGCCTCGTCCGACACCCTCTTCATTCTTGTAAACCGCCGCAGTATCAATACTACGGTAGCCTATCTCTAGTGCCGATTTTACCGCATGAACAACCTCGTCGCCATCCTCGGTCTTAAAGACGCCGAGCCCGAGCCACGGCATGGTCACTCCGTCATTTAATGTGGGGCCGCCCGTAAATGGTCCGTTCAATTTACTCATTGCTTCACCCTCCAAACGTGTATTGTTTGCTTCACCATACATAACCTTAAAACAGGTTCCGGAAGCTGGTACTTACCAAAAATAAGTATAGCAGATTGTCCTTCAAAAAAAAAAACAAACAAAAAAAAACGTGGGCAATCGCTGCCCGCGCCTGTCTCCTACTTCTCAATCAACTTGAAATCATCAAAATGGAACTCTGGCGATACAATGCACGACACAAGCGCTGGCTCATCACCAAGCGTCCGGGCCGCCTGCCACGCCCCTGCCGGAACAACCGCCTGCGGCTGTTGGCCGGCTGCGATATCCGTACCTAGAATTATTTCCTGTACGTCTTCCGGCTTATCTCCGGTCCCGCCAATACTCAAGACGATCGGGCTGCCGGAGTGCCAAAGCCAAATCTCATCAGACAGCACAGTATGCCAATCAGAGCTTTCATCTCCATGTAGCAAAAAATAGATGGATGAGGCCGAGCCCCGCGGGCCGGAATAGGCCTCTCCAAGTGTGCTTTGCGGGATTTCAAAAGAAGATACCCAAAGCCTTTTGTACCAGCCGCCTTCGACATGGGGCTGCAAGCCTAGCGCCTCCACTAACGGGGAAATTTCTTTTTGTGTCAACTGAATTCTCTCCTTACTCGTTTGGGAAAATTAACCGGCCCATTTGCCCGGTTTCGCTTCCACTTTAACGGAATAAGGCACCTTTGTCTATCGTCTGCTTACTTTCCGTCCTTGCTGGCCTTGAATACTTCAGCAATCGCCCCAAGACTACCCAGAGTCTCCACGGTGCTAGACGGCAGGAACACTTTGTTCGCCGGTCCCTTGGCGATTTCAGTCAGAGCCTCGAAGGAACGGTACGCCAATACATTTTCGTCCAGACCCGCATTACGAAGGAGCTCAATCCGCACCTTTTCCGCTTCAGCAACGGCTTGAATCGCCTTCGCTTCACCCTGGGCTTCCAGCTCCTGTGCTTGACGCAAACCTTCCGCTTCGCGGATACGGGCTTCCTTATCCCCTTCCGCCTTCAGGATCTTACTCTGCTTGTCGCCTTCCGCGCGCAGGATCATGTCCTGCTTGGCAGCTTCCGCTTCCAGCACGATTGCCCGCTTGCTGCGCTCTGCCTTCATCTGCTTATCCATCGCTTCTTGAATATCCAGCGGCGGCTTAATGTCAATGACCTCGACGCGCTCAATCCGCACGCCCCATTTCTCCGTTGCTTCGTCCAGAGCAATCCGGATCTCGGTAGAGATTTTTTCCCGGCCAGACAACGTCTCATCCAGCTCCAGCTTACCGATAATCTGCCGCATCGTTGCCGTGGAAATGTTGCGCACCCCATATACATAATCGGAGATGCCGTAAGTAGCTTCTTCCGGTCCAACCACCTGATAGAAAATAATTGTATCAATCTGTACCTGCACGTTATCCTTCGTAATCACTGTTTGCGGCGGTACATTGGCTTGTTGAATCCGCAAATCATGGTAAGTGCGCACCTGATCAATAACTGGGATAAGAATATTCAGACCTGGTTTTAACAGACGGTGAAATTTACCGAGACGCTCGACAACCCCCACCCGCTGCTGTGGTACAATTTTGACCGTCAACGCTACAAATACAACCACAACAAACAGTACGACTCCAACAATGATCCATTCCATTCTTACACGCCCCCTATCGTTCTACTTCAATAATGGTACTGCTTCTTCCAATGATTCTGACAACTTCATCTTTGTCCAGCACCTGTGACGAGGTTGCACTCCACGTATCCCCGCCAACCTTGACTTGGCCATAACGTCCCGGTTCAATCGGCTCGACAACAATCCCCTGTCTTCCGACAATATCCGTCCCTGCATCCTTGAACCCCCTGGAACTTCGAAACCTTGCCACCAGCGGCTTGGAGAACAGAGTCAAACCAACGGCTACCAGCGAGCCAAGCACTACTTGAAACAGAATAGCATCAGGCACGATAAGCGAGACCAGACCCGCGACTGCAGCACCAATGCTTAGCCAAAGCAGATAAAACGTAAGCGTCATCATTTCTACAACGAGCAGGAGACCGGCTACAATAAACCAGACAGCCCAAACGACCATGAGGTACCACCACCTTCCCTATATACTACTATAACGAAAAAATTGGCAGTGCGTTGCATCCTTTGAAAAAAAAGTCGCCTAAAGTATCCATATCATATATATTGCTCTGCCTCGTGAGTTATGTGTCAGCCTGTTATTTCATCTAAAAAGATATTTTAGACCCAAAAGCCAACAAATCAAAAGCAAATAGACTAATAGATTCCTTCAATCCCCCTCCGAAGTAAGAATAGGTATACATCAACATGGATTAAATGACTCAAAAGGGCAACTAACATCCCATGAACTACTAAAAACGACGATTACATGAATATACCAAAAGGATTTTTATGAGCATTAGTCCAAATATTTGAAAATTTTATCCCTCTATGATGTAATTTTATCCCTAGCATATTAACAAAACTTAACCGAAAATAGAAATTACCTTCACCGCTTCATATGTATATCATCCTTCTAATTCAACTTTCCCTATCCCTTCCAGACTTTCTTGGCATTATCCCAACCCCTACAAGACGTGTTACATTCCAGAAGTAAGGAAAATTAACATTTCGCACGAATAATTACAGGAAGCGCTTACAATTAAAGAAATTGGGTTACTCTATCATTTTTCTGCCAGCTTTATATTGTATTAGCTTGTCGAAATGCTAGACGGCAACAGGGTGAGGGTAAATCTTAAACCATGGGGGTGAGCGCCAGAACTTCTTGCTGTAAGGATTCCGGTCCAAACATTGAATCAGGGAGGTAGTTCGTCAATGATATTTAAGAAAAAAAGCTCGCGCAAAACTTTTGCCATCGGAATGGTCGCAGCACTTCTGGTTACCCTCTTCTCCGCTCTGGGCGCAAACATCAAGACTGCCAATGCGGCACAGGATTATAAACTGGTTGGTTATTATCCTTCGTGGGCTGCCTATGCACGCAATTATAACGTATCGGATATCGACCCTACCAAGATGAATGTAATTAACTACGCGTTCGCTGATATCTGTTGGAATGGCATCCACGGTAATTCCGACCCTACCGGCCCAAATCCCGTAACCTGGACTTGTCAGAATGAGCAAGCCCAAACTATAAATGTTCCAAACGGTACGATTGTTCTCGGCGATCCTTGGATTGATGCCGGAAAGAGCTTCGGGGATGACAAATGGGATGATCCCATCAAAGGCAACCTGAAGCAGCTCTGGAAACTGAAGGAGCGAAATCCGAACCTGAAGACCGTTATTTCTGTCGGCGGCTGGACCTGGTCGAACCGGTTCTCCGATGTTGCCGCATCGGCAACAACTCGTGAAGTATTTGCCAACTCTGCTGTTGATTTTATCCGCAAATATCATATGGACGGTGTCGATCTGGACTGGGAATACCCGGTGAGCGGTGGTCTGGCTGGCAATAGTGTTCGTCCTGAAGATAGAGGAAACTATATCCTGCTGCTGCAAAAAATCCGTGAGAAGCTGAACACAGCGGGTCAAGCAGACGGCAAAACCTATTTACTGACCATCGCCTCCGGTGCGGGTCCGTCCTATGTAGCCAACAACAATCTGGCTGGCATTGCTTCCGTTGTTGACTGGATCAACATCATGACCTATGACTTCAACGGAAGCTGGAATCCAACTACCGGCCACAATGCTCCACTGTACTACGACTCTGCGGCGGCATCTTCTGGCTTGACCGATCCTCTGAACTACAACATTGACAAGGCAGTAACCACTTATCTGGCAAATGGCGTGCCAGCTAGCAAGCTTGTACTGGGTATGCCATTCTATGGACGCGGCTGGGGCGGAGCGCCAAGCACAGGTAACGGTCAATACCAGGTATCCTCTGGTATCTCGAACACCGGCACCTGGGAGAACGGCAGCTATGACTTCTATGATCTTGAAACTAATTATATTAACAAGAACGGCTATACTCGCTACTGGAATAACACCTCAAAGGTGCCTTATCTCTACAATCCTACGACCCGAACTTATATCAGTTATGACGATGTGGAGTCCTTCGGGTACAAAACCAGCTACCTGAAATCCAAAGGTCTGGCCGGCGCGATGTTCTGGGAAGTCAGCGGCGACCGTAACAAAACGCTGCAGAACAAACTCGTGGCGGACCTGTCTGGAGGTGTCGTGCCGACCCCTTCGCCAACCGCGACACCGTCGACAACGCCGACGCCGACTCCAACAGCAACACCGACAGCTACGGTGACACCGACGGCTACACCAACTGTAACGCCGACGCCGACAACTACGCCGGGTCAATGCGCAACAGCCTGGAGTGCCACAACGATTTATACCCAGGGGCAGCGCGCTTCCTATAACGGATCGCTCTACGAGGCCAAATGGTGGACCCAAGGTGACCGTCCCGATCTTAGCGGCCCTGATGGTGTATGGAAATTCATCAGCGTATGCGGCGCTCCAACACCTAGCCCAACAGCCACTGTAGCGCCAACGCCAACAGCAACGCCGACGCCTACCCCAACGCCAACTGCAACGATAGCTCCGACAGCAACACCGACACCAAGTCCTACGGTAGCTCCAGGCGGTTCCGCCTGGGCGGCAGGTGTAGCGTACAAAGTCGGTGATGTGGTCAGCTATAGCGGCAAATCCTATACTTGCCTGCAGTCCCACACTTCCATTGTAAGCTGGGAGCCGGCCAATACACCGGCCCTGTGGAAACTGAACTAGACTTAGTGCATGACCGAGTTAACATTGGTATATGACTGAATGCCACGCTATTTGATTACGGCGCTTTCCGTAGCACACTTGATCCCGAATGCTTATGACACTCAGGATTGACGTCCGGGGAGCGCCGTCTTCTTCATACGGCCAGAATGCCATCATTCCCTACATTCCAAAGGAGGAGTGACCGATGAAAACAAATGCACGTTTAAGGCATCCGCACTTCGTTCGTTTTTTCGCCGTTATGCTGAGTCTGATTCTTCTGATTCCGCTGTATGCAGGTACAGGTACTGACTCACAGAGCGTTGCCCGGGCCGAAGGAGCAAGCGCTGTCGCAGTTCCGCCTGCTCCAGATCATCCCCGCAAGATTGTCGCCTATTTCCCAGAATGGGGAGATCAGGCGAACAAAGGCTTTTTCACTGTCGATAAAATTCCGTGGAGCAAAATCACCCATATTAACTATGCGTTCGCCCAGGTGAGCGCCCAGAATAAAATAGAACTCATGGACCGCACGGCGGCCATTGAGAAGGATTACCCCGGCCAATTGACCACACTTCCGTTTAAAGGGCATTTCAACCAGCTTATCAAATACAAGCAGCTCTATCCGGATGTCCGAACCTTGATTTCTGTTGGAGGCTGGGCCGGTTCCGGTGGATTCTACAACATGGCCAATTCAGAAGCCGGACGGGAAACTTTTGCGAACAGTGTGATTAGCTTCTTGCGCACCTACCAATTCAACGGCGTGGACATCGACTGGGAGTATCCGTCTGGGACGGCACAGTCCGGAAATCCAAATGATTTTGGGGCAGCGGAGCCGCTGCGCGGTGTCAATTATAACAACTACGTCCTGCTTATGAAGAAGCTGCGGGAGAAGCTGGACCAGGCCGGTGCACAGGATAACCAAAAGTATGATCTGACTGTCGCTGCCACAGCCTCCTCCTGGATTCTCGGCGGCATGAAGCTGGGGGAAGCTAATCAATATCTGGATTGGGCTAACCTCATGACCTATGATTTTCACGGCGCTTGGAACGGTTATGTTGGACCGCATTCCGCCCTGTACCCGGATTCCCGAGATACAGAGACAGCCGCACTGGGGACGCCCGTCCTGAACACCGACTGGGCCGTCCGATACTACCTGGGTACTCTGCCTCCGGAGAAAATTGTTATCGGCGTTCCCTACTATTCGCGGGGCTGGAAGAATGTGAGTGGCGGCATTAACAATACCGGCCTCTACGGTACAGCACCGACCGCGGGAGGCGGCGCAGACGGCGATTATGGGATCTGGAATGATCCAGCACCAGAACAGCCGGCCGGAGCAAATCCCATCTGGCACATACTCAATTTGCTCAAGGATCCAGCGAACAAGCGTTACTTCGATCCTGTAACCAAGACGCCTTATATTTACAATGCGGATAAGAAAATATTTTTGACCTATGAAGACCAGGAATCCCTTGGCTATAAGCTTGACTACATCAAGCAAAAGGGCCTCGGCGGGATGATGTTCTGGGAGCTGACCGGTGACTACTCCCAACAAGCGAACGGCACCTACACGTACGGCACCTCATTGACGGATTACGCCTATAATCAGCTCAAGAATGCTACCCTGCCGGGCGGCCCCGCCAAGCCGCAGCTTCCAGCACCGAAGAACTTCAGCATCAACTTTAGCGGGACTTATGACCACCCCAACTATACCTATTCTCTGAAAATCACAAACAACACCGGCGCCGATATTCCAGGAGGTTGGAAGCTGGAATTCGATTTGCCTACCACTACCACCCTGACTTCCGCCTGGGGAGCAGGCACTGTGGAACAAATTGCTACGGCCTGGGACTTCAACCGCTACCGTATTACTGGTACGGCTAGCCAGACTCTCGCAAATGGAACAACCTTGGACATTCCGGGTATGATGAAGCTGAATTTTTCCGGCGGTCCGCAACGGGTCACACTTAACGGAAGCTCATCTCAGCAGGAGTACGATAAATTGTATGGAGGCGTAACGCCAACACCGACGCCAACACCAACCGCTACACCTTCTGCCACACCGACGGCTAAACCTACAACTGCACCAACATCAACACCGACACCGACGCCAACTGCTACTCCAACCGCAACGCCGACACCTAGCGCCACACCAACGCCGGGGTCATGTACGGCTGCAGCCTGGAACGCTTCAACGATCTACACGCAAGGACAGCGTGCATCCTACAACGGCTCATTGTATGAAGCAAAATGGTGGACTCAAGGTGACCGCCCTGATCTCAGCGGTCCAGATGGCGTCTGGAAATTCATTGGTGCTTGCGGGACGCCGACAGCAACACCTGCTGCCACTGCAACCCCTTCACCAACTGCAACAGCAGCGCCAACCGCAACGGTGACACCTACACCTTTGGCTACGCCGACACCGACGCCTTCGCCTGCTGGCACAGCCTGGGCAGTAGGCGTTGCCTACAAGGTAGGTGACACAGTCACCTACAGTGGCAAGACATATGCCTGCCTACAGCCCCACACCTCCCTGGCAGGCTGGGAACCTGCTACCACTCCTGCACTCTGGAAGCTGCTCTAGCTGACTTCAGCCACCCGGACTGATTTCACCACCCGGACTGACTTCAGGCCATTGTGAGGGTATAGGATTTAGCATAAAGGGATTTTGACGATTGGATAGCAGGAAAATATACCGTTAAATACGTTCGCTCACCTCATTCATCTCAAATAACTGGATTTTCTCCCGTTAAAAACCTCTTTTATCCGTAAAATAGGTGAATTCGGGGAAATCAACGTGAGTCTCTCAGACCGTTGAGAAAGTAGTTGTTTTGAGAAAATCCATAATACCCTTGATTAATGAACCTAACTCGAAATCAGGACTTGTTTCTTGTTCCCTATGGTAACGGACCTCAGATACGTTATTTCCCAACAACTGACCATTCTAGAATGTAACGGACTCCAGAGGCGTTATGTGCAGAAATCAGGTGTAAAATCCACGGTTTGGGAGGAAATAACGGCACCTGAGTCCGTTACATGTTCCAGAAGCTGCTTGATGTGTAAATAACGGCGCTGGGGTCCGTTAGCCCCCATGCATAAGTCTCCAACCTTCTGAAGCAGTGTTTTGACAAGGATTGATGATGAAGCTGAGCCTGATTTATAAGGCTATTTCGCATCAACAATCGTAGAGAATGGTGTTTCTCGACAGTCTGAGTATTCTCCAGTTATTTTGAGAAAAGAGGCGGATTTAGCCAAAATAACAGGCGCCATTCCTGTTATTCCCATGCCCTTTCGAGCGAAATTGATCTTTCAGCGCATTTGTCATCTGCAGAGTTAACCTTTTGTGAATGAAGGATTCAAAAGGGTTCAAAGGAAGTTCTAGGTGTTCTAAAATACGCTTAATACTGAAGATTTTCATAAAGCAAAATAAGCTTGCAGAACCAAGGCTCACGCCTTGTCCTGCAAGCTTATTTATGTACCCGTAGCTCCTGCTAAACGGGGAGGCTCTAGAATTCGCGTTGTCTTCTCACTTACGCTAACACAAAGCGATCAACCCTTAAGGCTGTACGCCGCCTTGCGCCGCAAGCTTCTCGGTCAGCGCTCGAAGTGCTGCGCCCCGGTGGCTGATGCCCTGCTTCTCAGTTAGCGTCAGTTCCGCCATTGTCTTCTCATAACTTGGTAAGTAGAATAGCGGATCATAGCCAAAGCCGCCAGCCCCGGAAGGCTCAGAAGTAATCCAGCCGTCCACCGATCCTTCTGCCGTAAGCTCCTGCCCCGTGGACGGATCATAAAGTGACAAGGTGCACACGAACCGGGCCGTGCTCAAGAGCGGTTGGTCGGTATCCTCCCCCTGCTTCAGCCCTTCCAATTCACCGAGCAGCTTCAAGTTATTGTCCGAATCTGTGGCACCTTCACCGGCATAACGGGCGGAATAGACACCTGGTCTGCCATCCAGCGCATCCACACACAGGCCGGAATCATCAGCAAGTACTGGAAATCCGAGGGCATCTCCTACTGCCTTCGACTTCTTGAACGCATTCGCTGCAAAAGTCTCGCCATCCTCTACCACATCAGGTAGCTCAGGGTAGTCATACATGCTCTTGACCGTCAACCCCAGCGACTCAAAGGCATGCTGGAATTCACGCAGCTTCCCTTTGTTCTTTGTAGCCACAATAAGAATGTTTCCTGCGGAGCTCATACTAGACCTCCTGACCCGGCTGACCCGATTGGATTTTCAAAGCGATTTCGCCCAGAACTTCCTTCTGTGCAGCAATCAGCTCATGAATCCCCTTCTCGCCTAGTCCCAGCAACTGATCCAGCTCCTGGCGCGTGAATGGTCTGTCTTCGCCAGTGCCTTGCAGCTCCACAAATGCACCGCCGCCGGTCATAACAACATTCATATCGACTTTCGCTTTGGAATCCTCTTCATAGTTCAAATCAAGCAGGGCTTTATCCCCCACCACACCGACACTGATAGCTGCGAGGTAGTCCGTAACAGGGAATTGACTCAATTTGCGGTCCTGTGCCAGCTTGTTGATGGCGAACACCATAGCTACAAATGCGCCTGTGATCGAAGCGGTACGAGTTCCCCCGTCCGCCTGAATCACATCACAGTCCAGCGTGATGCTCCGCTCGCCCAAGGCCTGCAGATTCACAACGGAACGCAATGCCCGGCCGATCAGCCGCTGAATTTCCATCGTCCGGCCCGTCAGCTTACCACGAGCGGCTTCACGCTGGTTACGAGTCTGGGTTGCCCGTGGGAGCATGGAATACTCTGCAGTTACCCAACCTTTGCCTTGTCCCTTCAGAAAGGGTGGAACCTTCTCTTCCACTGTCGCTGTACAGATCACCTTGGTGTCGCCCATCTCTATAAGCACAGAGCCCTCGGCATATTTATTTACTTGGGTCGTTATCTTCACGTGACGCAATTCGTCGACGTTTCGCCCGTTTGATCTCATCTTTTCTGCCTCCTACATCGAATAGCTAAAAGTTTGTCCTAGCCGTTTCCCCACGCGCCTGCCGTGGCTTGGACCACGGGCGCAGGCGTACGTTTTTTGCGCAACCTTTATTCTACCAAAGAGCAGGCACAAAAGCATCTTTTTGACCGCCATAATCAGTGATCAGAGCGGCAGCTCGTTCACATATTCCGGGGCCGAAACCGGCTTGCCGTAATCCACATGATCTGTTCCAGTCACCGCAGTCTTTCCGTTCATCACAATCTGTACAAGGGAATCCGCTGAATTCTGGGCTACCGTAAGTACGACAGATTCCAGCATTTCCGCTGGTACATCCTTGGCATCCGCGAACATGTCGTCACGCAGCGATACGGTAACCACACCGTTTTGGCCTGCATCCACAGAATCCAGCTTCGTTCCTTCCGTCATCACCATCTGCAGACCGTTGTCTGATTCCGGGCCTGTAATCAATTCATTCAACGCTGCCTTGAGCGGCTCCTGCGCTGGGTCTACAAAACGGGTTACTGGAACATAATATTGAGTGCCGTCAGGCGATGCTGCGGAAAAATAAACCGTAACCGCACTGGAATTCATGACATTCGTGCTGTGTTTTGGCAGGTTGATGCCCATAGTGCGAGAGAGTGGGCGATCCAGCGGTGTGCCCTTGAGCGGCATTTCGGTCAGTTTTTTGCCGTCGACCCAAAGCTGAACGCCTTTGATATCGTCCTGTCCGGTCAATGTCCAGGTGATCGCCTCTAGCAGCTTGCGCTCATCCCTAGCTTCATAGGAGCCGAATGAATCATTGAACTCGACTACGGCAAGTCCCGTTGCAGGATCGACAGTGACGTTCTTCACAGCTGTTCCGGCGGGCAGTACACCTTGAAATCCTGTCGGAAGGGAAGCAGCCAATGGGCCTTGGCTTACCAGTGCGGTAAGCGAGTTCTTCAGCGTAGCACTCTTATCACCCTTGGGAAGCGCGAGCGAGATCGGGGCCAGCAGACCGTGTTCATCCTCCAGATACACTGTAGTGCGTGGACCGTCGGCCTTTGCAGCCGATGCCTTCTTATCCTTGCTTGCAACGTTGCCTGTATCTTCTTCCGTCACCCGCCCCATCACACCGGAATCCAGTGTAGAGCCCCCGCTGATCTGAAGCATCTGTGCTTCGACCTCACTTGGCGGCGGATCAACCGCGGCAGATTCAGAGCCAAACCAGGTGCAGCCGGAGAGCGTGAGCGGAACAGCCAATAGGCAGGCTGCGGACAAGCCGCGGATATATTGCTTTCGTTTCATAATGAATTGCCCCTTTCAAGGTTGGATAAGCATTTAATACTGCTATGTATACGAGCCCTCCCTCCAAAAAATAACAAGAGCTTATCCTAATTTCGCCTTTCTGGACAAAACTGTGCCGTATAAGTAAAATTCCAAGTACAGCGGAAAGATCATATCGACATGAACCACCGCTGACAAACCAACGACTCATTAACGGGGTGACTGAGCATGGCTGATGCAAAAATGCCTTACAGTCTGAACAGCAAGGCGGTCGCAGACGCAACCTATGCCTGGCTGCACAAACGTGGAGTATCACTGCTGGAAATTGCAGAGCTGGTAATGCTGCTGCAGCAAAAATATTATCCGGGCCTAACGATGGACGAGTGTGTTCACAATGTCGAGATGGTGCTGAGCAAACGGGAAGTACAGAATGCAGTGCTGACCGGCATTCAGCTGGATATTCTGGCCGAAGAAGGCAAGCTCTTCTCGCCGCTTCAGGATATGATTGAAAATGATGAGGGATTATACGGGGTAGATGAGATTCTGGCCTTTTCCATCGTCAATGTGTACGGAAGTATCGGCTTCACCAACTACGGCTATGTAGATAAACTGAAGCCGGGGGTACTGGAGCGTCTGAATGACAAGAGCACAGGACAGGTCCATACCTATCTCGATGATATTGTCGGCGCTGTGGCCGCAGCAGCGAGCAGCCGGATTGCCCATCGCAAGCAGGCCGAGCGGGAACAAGATTCTGGGCTGGCGCATCATTCAGAGGGCAGCGAACCTGCCGACAGTAAGACGACACCTCAGGACGGGGAGCAGCCGGAATAATAGTTAAGCCTGCATTGGTGCAGCAGAGTTCCAGCAGCTTACACCAGGTCACAGCAGGAGCGCGCCACCATCAGCACAAAGTTACTCTTGGATGAATAAAGCAGGTTCGGAACACACTTCATAGGGCAAAAAAGATGCCTCCATCCCCACTCGTAAAGTGGTTATGGAGGCTTTATTTATGCTTTAGAGACTTGCAGACTCGCTTCATCGCCAGTTTACTGGAGGGAACGCTCAATCATCATAAGCTTGTACTCTGCTTGATAATGATAAAAGCAGACTATCAGAAGCAGGCGTCAGTCCGACTTCGCCAATGCAAACAAGATCGCGTCCTCCGTACCGGACTCCACAATTCGGCCTCGCCGCACCAGCTCGGCCAGATGGGCCAGCGCCTCGCTCATGGCGAAGCGCATCTGATGCGCCGTGGTCACCCGACCCCGGAACAAGGCTTCGCAGATTGCGAAGCCGCTGAGCGGGCCGCCTTGCAGCAGCGCCTCGGCGGTGTCCAGCCGTTCCTCATGATGACGGAGCAGACTGACAGTCCGCTCCGTAAAGCCACTGAACGGCTCCCGATGACCCGGATACGCGAAGCTCACCGGGTAACTCCCAAGCTGCTCCAGTCCCTGCAGGAACGTGAGCAGCGGCTGGACATCGCTGCCAGGATGCAGGCCGATGTTGGGCGAGATCTGCGGCAGCACGGCATCGCCGCAGAGTATAACCCCGCTGCCGGCGTGATAGAAGGAGACATGCCCCGGGGCATGTCCTCCCGTTACCACCGGCTGCCAATCCCGGCCACCCATCGTGAAGGGCGCCGCAGGATCTAGGGCGGTAATCTCCGGCTGCGGAGTGACCTGCGGTGTGAAGCTCTCCAGGTGAACCCGGATTTCCGCCGTCAGGGCTTCCGGCATGCCATGTCTGGCGAAGAACAAAGGTAATGCCTCATTCATTATGGACTTCTCGCCCCACATCAGCGCTGCCTCGGCATGGGCACGCTCTGTCATCCATACCTTGCCACCGCTGATTTCCTGCATCCAACCAGCCAAGCCGTAATGATCGGGATGATGATGCGTAACAACGATATCCCGCACCTGTTCCCATCGCAAGTTCAACCCCAACAATACGCCCTGCCAGGCCAACACGCTTTCCTCTTTATGTGGACCGGGGTCTATCACCGTGACCGTTCCGTCCGGTCCTGGCAGCAGGTAACTGTTCACCCGGCGCAGCGGCGGGTCCATCGGCACCGATATCTGCAGAATCGCGCCATTGTCCCAGGATGTAATGTCGGCTTTCCGCGGGAAGCCTTCATTTTCGCGAATTCTTTTTCCCGATACCATCTACGGCCGTATTCCTCGGAAAATCATCCGCTTAGAGGTCACCGCATCATAGTCGGCTTCGTCATAGCTCCCATGCACAGACTGAATCTGAAGCCCCGCCTGCTCCAGCATCTCACGAAATTTCTCCAGCGAATACAGCTTGACCCGTTCATGATAACGGCGGGGTTCCCCGTCCGTTCCTGCAGTCAGAATAATATCCTTCTTCACATAGCCGTCCTCAATCACTCTATACTCTTCAATATGATTCTCGCCATCTTCACGTGTAGAATGGGGCACCAGATGATGGATAACATATGCAGGGTTCAGAAAATCAATGATGAATTTGCCACCAGGATGCAACATACGGAAGATCTCCTGAAGTACCTTTACCTGCTCCCCGTCCTCTTCGAAGTAGCCAAACGAGGTGAACAGATTCACCACCGCATCAAAGCCACCTTCTAGGGGCAGCTCCCGCATATCCGAGCGAATCCAGGTCACTTGCTCCGCCCCTACCTGGGCCCGTGCCTCACGCAGTAATGCTTCTGACAAGTCCACACCAGTAACCTCGAAACCAGCTTCTGCCAAGGCCAGCGAGTGACGGCCCATCCCGCAGCACAGATCCAGCACTTTGGCGCCTGCCGGCAGGTCCAGCCAACTGATCATCTGTTCCACCTCACGCCGCGCGCCTCCAAAATCACGGTGCCTATAGACGATCAGATAATCCTCTCCGAAGCTCTCTTCATACCACTCAGTCATTGTCTCTCTCCTCCCCAAAACTGCATCCCATTCATTCCTTATGTATATTACCGATTATTGTAACGCCTTTTCCATTTAAAGCAAAGTAAAGTCGCAGGCTAGAAAAAATAACAGGCCGGGAAACAACTCCCCGCCTGTCTTTTGTATTCCAACCGCACTGGATATTCATTTGTCTCAAACTCAGTCGGCGGCGCCGCCTTTCAGACTCTGCAAATAGACTCTAGCTTCGAAGGGCCGAAGCTTTAGATGAACCAAGTCCTCCTCTTGTGCCAGAGGATAATTGGATATCAACAGTTGACTCTTCTCCAGCACGATACCGGGTGGCAGCTGACATACTGGCTCCCGGTCAAAAAAGTTCAGGATGACCAACAGTCGCTGATCCCCAAGGGTTCGGGTGTACACATAGATTTCATTATCATCAGGTAGCAGCAATTCATATTTACCATAGACGATTACCTGATGCTGCTTTCGCAGTGCAATCAATTGTCTATAGTAATGATAAATCGAGTCAGGGTCCTTGACTGCGTTCATGGCATTAATCTCCTGTGCATTGGAGTTCACCTTAAGCCAGGGCACACCGGTAGTAAAGCCACCTTCGGGACTGTCATCCCACTGCATCGGTGTGCGGGCGTTATCACGGCTTTTGGCATGAATCGCGGCCATAATCTTCTCTTCCGGTACCCCCGCGCGACGTCTATCTTCATAATAATTCAGTGTCTCCACGTCTCGATAATTATCAATGGATTCAAAGGCGACATTCGTCATACCGATCTCCTCACCCTGATAAATATAAGGCGTGCCCTCCAGCATGTGGATGAAGGTCGCCAGCATTTTAGCCGACGGGACACGATAATAGAGATCATTCCCGAACCGTGACACTGAGCGCGGCTGGTCATGATTGCAGAGGTAATTCGCATTCCAGCCCTGGTCATGCAGAACCGTCTGCCAGTTCGTGATAATCTGCTTGAGGTCCAGCAGTCTCCACGGCATGACATCCCATTTTCCACTGCCCGGGGAAGCTGCATCAATGAACATATGCTCGAACTGGAAAGTCATATTCAGCTCCCGCCGTCCGTCCCCAACATAATCCAGCGCCTGCTCCGGTCCGAGTCCAGAGGTCTCTCCCACCGTCATGATGTCGTAGTAAAACAGTACTTGATCATGCAGGTTCTGCAGCAGAGTATGCACATTCTCCAGGTTGGAGAACATCTCGTATGCCCGTACGGTCGGCGTTCCTGCGGGATTCAGAGCATCCGGGTAGCCATGGGTCTTAGCAATATGGGCAATTGCATCAAAACGGAAGCCATCGACACCTTTATTCAGCCACCACTTCACCATTTCATGCAGCTTGTCGATCACCACGGGATTCTCCCAATTCAGATCCGGCTGGTACTTGGAGTACAGATGCAAATAATATTCATCCGTCTGGGGATCAAGCTCCCATACCGAACCACTGAAATAGGATTCCCAATTGTTCGGCGGACCGCCATTCCTTCCTTTTCTCCATATATAATAGTCCCGCTTGGGATTGTCCTTTGAGGCTCTGGATTCTATAAACCAGGGGTGTTCATGGGAAGTATGGTTCAGCACAAGATCCATCATCAGCTTCATGTCCCGAGCATGGATTTCACGCAGCATCGTGTCAAAATCATCCATCGTACCAAATTCCTTCATGATGTCGCAATAATCACTGATATCATAACCATTGTCATGGTTCGGCGATTTATAAATCGGGCAGATCCAGATCATATCCACGCCCAACTCCTGCAGATAATCCAGCTTCGAGATGACGCCGCGCAAATCCCCGATGCCATCGCCGTTGCTGTCTTTGAAACTGATCGGATAAATCTGGTACACCACGCTTTCCTTCCACCATTTGGGGTTCATGAAGACATCCTCCTTCTGTGCAGCGTCCGCATGAGTACAGCTAGACTAGACAAAGACCCGGCTGTACGGACACGTAAATATATTTTAACCACTGCGACAGAAGGAGATAACATCCTGCAATAATTCTTCCGAAGCCTCCCGTGTAACTGGAAAAACTCCCGCTAATCCCCTCATATTTAGACCATTACGAGTAAAAAGAGGTTTTAACAGGAGAAATTCCAGTTATTAATGGAAAATGAAGCGAAAACGAACGATTAACGGTATATTTTCCCGTTATCCATGCCCCTCTTAACCTCAAATGAGGGAGGGCTATTTTTAAACACCCTATATAGACTCTTTTCTCCTGTTCTGTTCTGCTCTGTAATGTATTGTTCCCTCGGTCCCGCACATCCCCATTACTATTTTCGATAAAACTCCGCTTCGCAGGTTATTTCTCCAGACCTTTCTGGTACTGAGAGGGCGTGAGCCCAGTCCACTTCTTGAATGTCGCACTGAAATGGCGTTCCTCTCCGTAACCGACCAGCTTCGCCACCGCGTACATCTTCAGGTTCTGACGGAGCAGCTTCTTCGCTTCCTCCACCCGGTATTGATGCAGATAATCTAGAAAGTTCACACCCAGCTCTTGCCTGAACAACGAGCTTAAGTAGGTATTGGACACGTATGCTTCCTTAGCCACATACTCCAGCGTTAGATTCGTGTTGTATTTCTGCCTGATAATCTCCAGCGCCGTTACCACAGTGCGGTGCAGCGGCCGGTGGTTGGAGAACGCCTCGACGACACTTTGCATCACCATGTTCAGAATCGCCGACAGCTCTTCCAGCGTCTCAACCTGCGGAGCCTGCTCCATCCAGTTCACCAGATGCTGCTTCCATTCAAATCCGGCTACCTGCTTCTCTTGAGTCAGCCGCTTCAGACGGACCACCAGCGCCGTCGCCCGGATATTGACCTCCTGCTTAAGACTGCCCGGATTGCTGCGGAAGCGGTCTAGCCAACGCTCCAGCAAATCCAGAGCGACTTCATAGCTGCCCGCTGTCACTGCAGACAACATCTCATCCTCCAGCGCGTTCAGCCCTTCGTCATCCAGTATACTGACTAGCTCTGCAGAAGGCCCGGATTGTCCCGCGTTTCCTTCCGTGTAAAAATAAACGCCGCCCTTGCCATTCAAAAAACGTGATTCCATCGCCTGGTTCGCTTCTATGTAGGACAAATGCGCTTCCGAGAGATGTCTGCGACAGGAGCCGACAGCAATACTGATCGACAGCTTGAGATACTTCTCCAGATTGTCCTGCAGCTTCCCAATCGCTTCCTTCAGATTAACAGGGGCCAGATATACATTCCGCTGATCTCCTGCCGCAATACCGCTCCCGATCCACAGCAGGCGGTTGCCGTCATGAAAGGTCTCGATCCTACCTTTATAGATTGGCCCAAGCGTCTCGCTGATAATATTAAGTGCCGCATAACGCAGCAAGACAAAATCCTGCCCTTTGCCTCTCGCAGAAAGCGGCTCAATGTCAAAGCTGACAAGACCGATCTGAGGACCTGCAGGCGCAATCGCCATGGATAGCTCTTCAAGCAATTCCTCGCGGCGTTCCAGCGGAACGGGGGGATGATGAATCCACTGTGACAGTACCTGGCTTTTGACCAATGGCGCATTTTTATGCCAGGAGCGTTCCTTCTCGAACATTACATTCTCCTGACTGCGTTGGGTCTCGATGGCATTCTTGGCCTTCAGCACTGTCTTCAGAATCTCTTCGGGGCGGCAGGGCTTCAGTACATAGTCTACAACGCCCAGAGAAATGGCTTGCTTCGCATAAGAGAATTCATTATAGCCGGATAGAATAATCGAACGGAAGCCATAGCCCTTGCGCTGAGCAGCTTCAATCAATTCCAGCCCGTTCATCTGCGGCATCCGAATATCCGTCAGCAGGAGATCCAGCGGGTAATTCTCCATCAGCGCCAGCGCCTCGGTGCCGTTGCCCGCTTCGCCAACCACTTCAATCTGATGTGATCTCCAGTCAATCATGTTTACAATACCTTCACGAATGGTATCTTCATCTTCCGCAATCAGCAGCCTCAGCTTCATATCATGGCCCCTCCACAGCGATTTGAATAATAATCCGAGTTCCCATCCCTTCAATGCTCTCAATTTCCAGCCGGGAGCCTGTAAAGAACAGCTCCAGTCGTTCCTGTACATTGGCGAGCGCAAATCCTGTGCGGCTGCCATTCTCAGGCTCTACTAACGACTCGCGCAATTTAAGACGCTGGCGCAATTCCTTCAACGCTTCTGGCGTAATGCCTACGCCATTATCCTGCACCTCCAGCACAACCAATCGCTCATCACGGTACGCACGAACAGCTATCAGCCCACTGCCGGACAACGGCTCGATACCATGAATGACAGCATTCTCGGCCAGTGGCTGTAGCAGCAGCTTGGGCACGATGTAACCCTCCAGGCTATCCTCCAGGGAGATCTCGAATTGAAAGCGGTCGCGAAAACGATTCTTCTGCAGGAACAAATAATTGGTGACAAGCTCCATCTCCTGCTCCAGCGTAAACGTATCCCGTCCGTCATTCAGGCTAAGCCGGAATACCTGCGAGAGGGAGTAGACCATGTCCGCAATCTCCTTGTCCCCCTTCTTCTCTGCCTCCCAACAAATTGTATTCAACGTGTTGTAGAGAAAATGTGGGCGAATCTGTGCCTGAAGCGTTTTCAATTCTGCTTCGCGCTGCTTGAGCGTGGAGGCATAGACATCGTTGATCAATGATTTGATGCGCTGTACCATGAGATTATAGCCATGACCTAACAGGCCAATCTCGTCGTTGCCTTCAAAAAAAACGCGCTGCGAGAAATCTCCTGTCTGCAATCGCCGCATCGAACGAGACAGCTTCTTGAGCGGCTTCGTGATGGACGCTGCCGCGAACCAGGTCACCATCAGACTCATGATCAGGCACAGGCAAGCAATCGTGAACGTCACCTGGGAAATCTGCCCCAGTTCCTTCACAAGCTGCCGCTTGGAGTGAACAACGACAACATACCAGCCGGTCATCTCGGACTGCAGATGCGACACAATCCATTGATCATGACCCACGGCCTGATCCAGCCTTTGCTTCACCGTCAACGCAGGATTGCTGTCCATAAAATACGGAAGCTCGATATCCTTCTTACCGATCCAGCTACGGTTCGAAGCCGTTATGACCATGCCCTGCCGGTCTATAACGAACATATCCACATCATCCTTGGAGTTATCGAGATATTGGCTGCCTATCCTTCCGGCATCCACACCAATTACGGCCAGGCCCGCCGGTTGCAGAGTATATACATTCTTGATGATTCGGGAGAGGACAATCTTATGATAATGATCCCCGACGAAAATCCCGTCGGAAGGTCTCGTCAGACCAAAGGTCGGACTGCCTGCTGCGGCAACTGCCTCAGCATAGTATGAGGTATGGACGAAATCAGAGAACTTCATAGCGGTCGTCAAGCCAGCCTGATTCGTCGCAAAGGGCTCCGCCGCCTGGTTCTGGTCCTGAAGCGTATACAAGATCAGCGACTGAATGGAATTGCTCGCAATCATCAGGTTCGTAACCGTCTTGAAGACAGAATTGCGGTCATTCTGCGCCTCCGTTGACGCATTCAGAAGTCGCTGTACGCCTTCATCGAGGAACATCGTGTTGGAAAAGGAAACCATGCCCTTCACCATCTCGTCGATCTGCTCGGCGGTCTTCTTGGTCAAATGGTCCTGGGATTGCCTCATCTTCTCCACAACCTGCTGTGAGGAAATTCTGTAGGAATTCCAGCCCATCGCGAATATCGTTACGAGGAGCAACGGCACAAACCAAAGGAGCAGCTTGAACTGCAGCGGAAGATGGCGGTAACGGCTCACAAGGCGGAATTTATGGACCATAGGAACCACCTTCTTTTATAAATAGGAGTTTCTTGGTAAAACAATTATAACTTAAAACCGAAATGGTCGGTCACGCTTTTTACAAGAACTGAAAAATGAGTACATATTTCTTAATTTTGGACCATGTTTAAGCGAGCTAGAACCTTTTAAGATGAGAATGCAACGAAAATATGACATCTCCAAAAAAAGGTGGGTTTATGATGAACGGAAAAGGAATAAAGCTTGTGCTGGCAAGTCTGATGGTGTCAGTCGGACTGGCAGGCTGCGGCGGCGGCAATAATGCCCCAGCTGCGAATGCGCCTACAGATGCACCGAAGTCCACGGATACTGCCACTAACTCAGGCGGAAATGCTCCCGAAGAGAAAGTTACACTAAAATTCTTCACCGCACTCGCTGATCGCGCCAACGGCTCCGGCAAAGTGGAACAGGATATTATCGATGCATACATGAAAGAGCATCCCAACGTCAAAATAGAAGTGGAAGCGCTTCAAGATGAGCCTTACAAATCCAAAATCAAAGTCTATGCTTCCAGTAACCAGCTGCCAGACATCATTCAGGCCTGGGGCCAGCCATCATTCCTGAGCCCCTTGCTGGACAACAATCTGCTGCTTGAATTGAATAAAGCTGATTTTGAAGGCGATCAATTTGTAGCCGGTTCCATGGACGGCTTCAGCAAAGACGGCAAGCTGTACGGTCTGCCACGCGGAGCCGACTATATGGTCATGTACTATAACAAAAAAATCTTCGCCGACAATGGCATTGAAGTACCTAAGACTACCGCTGAGCTGATGGATGTTGTTAAAAAGCTTCGCGACAAGAAGATTAACCCGATTGCCATGAACGGTATGGATGCCTGGACTCTGCCAATCTGGTATGAATTCGCGGCTCAGCGTGTGAACGGCGATTTCAACAAAATGGATGAAGCGGTTGCCCGTAAAATCTCCTTCACCGACGCTGATCTCGTTACTGCCGCCAAGGACATGAAGGCATTCGCAGATGCCAAAGCCTTCGCTGACGGCTGGCTGACAGCTGACTACGGCGCGGCGCGCAACCTGTTCGGTCAAGGTCAGGCTGCGATGTTCTTCATGGGCGCCTGGGAATCCGGTCTCGCTACTGACGAGAACTTCTCGGAAGAATTCCGCAACAATGTCGGCGCATTCGCATTCCCTGCGTCCGATAAAGGCAAAGCTACTGATGTCGCTGCATGGTACGGCGGCGGTTATGCTGTCAGCAAGAACTCCAAGCACCCTGAGGCTGCTGTAGACTTCCTGAAATATTTCTTCACGCCAGAGAACTGGTCCAAATTGCTCTGGCAAGCTGGCGCGGGCACACCTGCACAGCAGTTTGACCAATTCCTGACTGGCTCGGAAACCAATCTCCAAAAAGAACTCATCGATGTCTTCAGCACCATGACATCTTCCAGCGGCACGCCGCTGCAGGATATCGGTGACGACGAGTTCAAACAAAAGGTTATGGAGGCGCACCAAAGCCTGCTGTCTGACAAAATGTCTGCCGAAGATTTCGCCAAAGCACTGGATGCCGCTTCGGATAAATTGGCCAGCAAGTAAATCTTAAATTGCTTCCCCCATTCTCAAGACCCCCGGCTTATTCCAGAAGCCGGGGGTTTTCTTTTTTAAAAAATACATACAACGATCTTAAATTTACGGCATGTTCCGCCGGGTAGCTTCCCGGTACGATGGAAATAGATAGATTACCCTTTTAAAAGGACGGAGATTCCATGCACAGAGTATTAAGCGACAAAAAAGCAATTGCCCTGCTTATCGCGCCCGGTCTGTTCCTGTTTGCCTTTATGATCTGCATTCCTATCATTATGAGCGCCTACTACGGCTCGACAGACTGGGGCGGAATCGGCAAATACAACTTTATCGGCTTGGACAATTACCGTGAGATCCTGTTTCACGACAAGGTGTTCTGGACTTCGCTGGGCAACGCACTGCTGCTGACAGCGGCGACCGTATTCCTCCAGCATCCCTTTGCCATTCTACTGGCGATCTTCCTGACACATGCCGGCAAATACGAGAAGGTATTCCGGACCATCTTCTTCATTCCCGCAGTGATCTCCATCGTCGTAACTGCCAAGCTTTGGAGCAGTATTTTCCATCCCAACTACGGTTTGCTCAACAAACTGCTAGGCGGCATCGGACTGGAATCACTGCAGCATGACTGGCTCGGTGATCCCAAGACAGCCATCTGGTGTATTATCATCGTCGTGATGTGGCAGGGCTTCGGGTATGCGCTGCTGCTCTATTACTCAGGCCTACAAGGCATTCCAAGTGATCTGAGCGAAGCCGCCAAGATTGACGGCGCGAATAACTTCACACTTTACACGCGTATCATCATTCCGCTGCTCTCGCCTATGATGCGGGTTGCCATCATCATCGCGGTAACGACCTGTCTCAAGCAGATGGAGACCGTATTCCTGATGACAAACGGCGGTCCGGCGAACAGCACGCAGTTCCTTGGCAACTACTTGTACAAAACCGCCTTCTCCTCGTCACTGTACGGTTACGGGAATGCGATTTCAATCTTGTTCATTATTTTCTGCCTCGTGCTGACGGTTGCACTGAACAAAGTACTTAAAAAAGATATTGGTGAATTTTAGGGCCGGAAGTACCGCCGGCATTTCCATAACTCAAAGAAAAGACTGTTACCGGAGGAACCCATATGACCAATTCCTTATCGCCGGCAGCCCCGCTGCCAAGCACTAAGCCGCATAAAGCGGAACGCCGCAAGGTATCCGGCGGCAAAATCCTGATGATGGCCTTCCTGATCCTGATTGCCTTATTTCAGCTCTTCCCGCTGATCTGGCTGGTAGACTACTCCTTGCTGAAGAGCGGTGAATTCTTTGGAAGCTCATTCCTGAAATGGCCTTCTCCGCCGCAATGGCAGAATTACGTCAATGCCTTTACCTATGGACGGGTCCCGCGCTATTTTGCCAACAGCCTTATCATTACAGTCATTACGGTGATCTTGTCCGCACTGGTCTCCCTGATGATGGGCTACGCATTCACCCGTATGAAATGGAAGCTGAGCGGAATCGTGCTCTCCCTGATCATGATGGGGATGATTATTCCAATTCATGCGACCCTGCTGCCAAACTTCATTCTGTTCAACAAGCTGGGCATGCTCAACAATATGTACACTCTGATTCTGCCGTACTCGGCTATCGTCATTCCGATGAGTGTGCTGATCATGACCGGGTTCCTGGAGACCATTCCGCGTGCAATTGAAGAATCTGCAGTCATCGACGGGGCCAGCATTTATGGCGTCATTTTCAAAATCATTTTTCCGATCACCAAGCCTGCACTGGCTACGGTCTGCGTACTCAATTTCATCAGCACCTGGAATGAGTTCATTATGGCGAATACCTTCCTCACTTCGGAGGATCTGAAGACTATCCCCTTCTCCATCATGAAATTCGCGGGTGAATACTCATCTAACTATGGTGCACAGTTCGCGGTCATGACGATTATCGCCATCCCGACAATTCTGATCTACCTGATCTTCACTGAGCAAATGACCAAAGGAATTACAGCCGGAGCGGTCAAAGGCTAAACTTCAGCACACAAGAAAAGCATGGCAACTCTCGCGGAAGGAGAGTCTCCATGCTTTTGTTAATTTACCTATGCTTATTCTTCATTTATCGCTTTCGGAAAAGAAAACTGCTCGCCACCCATGAGGGTGTAATCAAAAGCCTGCGGCTGGCCAACCTGCTTGTTATTGCTGTCGTAAATCGTTAGCTGATCTCCCTTGATCAGCAGCTTACCAGCAGGCGTCTCGCCATTATAGGCGTACACCACCGCTCCACTGGTGTTCTCGTCAAAGTACAGTGTGGGATCATAGAGTAGGAGCAATTTGCCCACATGGCCGACAGGAATGATCTGCGGGTCCATATTCGGATTCGGCTTCCGGTCCGGCAGGAAATCCTGAATGTCCTTGTAAATCGCACTTTGCGTAACAAAGGTCGCTTTCTTCAGATCAAAATATCCGAAGTCCCTGCTTCTCCATACATACAGACGGTCGCCATCCAAGATTGAATTATCAGGACTCACAATCATATCGCCAAAAGGCAGTCCTGTCGCAGAAAATTCCGTTACCGAGAATGAGGACGAAGTCTTGCTGTAATCAACAACAACGATCCAGCCCTCGTTCGGCTTAAAGACTTTAGGCGCTGCCGTAAAGACAAGTCTGAAGCCTCTATTATCCTTTGTAGCAGTTGCGTTAGCCAGATAGAAGCGTCTGTCTGTAAATGCCGGAAGCTCATCCTGAGTAAGCTTATAACTGCCTTCTTGGTCCTGTATTGTGTACTCAGGGTTCTCTTCGTTTCCAGAACCGGCCACCTCAAACCCGTTGAACACATACTCCTGCTCCTCAGGCATCTGCTTCACATCGGTCAGCTGAAGCGTGTAGCCATGATCTGATCCGCTTACAGGCATAGCATTTTGCCGATCCAGAACTAATGTGGTTCCGCTCCAATATAGTGGTGAACCATGGTAACCGCTATACGAATAGAGATCATCTCCGTAAGCTATCTCTGACCGGGAGAGGTCCCAGGTTCCCAGCTTTGCCGTTCCGCTGTCTCCATCCGCCGCCCGGTAGACTAGGAATGGAATTTCCGCCTGAACAGGGGGATGTTCCTCATTGCTGTTGTTATCCTTGACCCCTTCGGGGGCAGGCGCCAAACTGCTGCAAGCCGCCAAGAAGAGCAGCAGCGCAGCGGTTAGGAACGTAAACCTTGGCTTTTTCATGATGGATCACGCTCTCTTTCACGTAAATTCGATGCCCTATTAATTATGTAGACCTCATATGCACATCCTAACCTCACAACATGCAAAAGTAAAATTATCGTCCCCCGGGATCATTCATACAGCCATTGACATAGGGATTCAACTAATATATGATCTACCTAGAATCATTACTGAAACTTCAAAATTTCATATATCCCGTAAAGGGGAGTAGCTGTTAAATAAAGTCGTCAATACGAGAACGTGAGGATGTTCTCCGGCTTTATTGGCAATATTACATTGTTAGCGAGACCTTTACCAATCAGGTTAGACCTTTATACCAAAGGCTGATCTGTTTGGTAAAGGTCTTTTTTATATATTAATATTACCATTTTATGGTATAACAAGTATCTCTTTACGGGATACTTACAGTCAAAGAGGAGGAAACAACAATGGATTGGGGATTATTATTAGAGTATGGATGGGTACTACTTGTCCTCGTAGCACTGGAGGGGCTGCTGGCGGCAGACAATGCGCTAGTACTGGCCATTATGGTCAAGCACCTGCCGGATGCAGAGAGGAAAAAAGCACTGTTCTACGGATTGGCTGGGGCATTTATATTCCGCTTCGGTTCACTATTTGTCATCTCTTATCTGGTAGATATATGGCAGGTACAAGCTATTGGTGCAATTTATCTGTTATTTATTGCGGGGAACCATATTTTCCGAAAACTATTGGTCAAGAAGCCAGCTGCTGAAGAAACCGTTGAGAGCGGTAGTGAGACTGCAGGAGCTAAGAAGAAAGCGAGCTTCTGGCTCACCGTGCTTAAGGTCGAGATCGCTGATATCGCTTTTGCCGTCGATTCCATCCTGGCAGCCGTAGCTTTGGCCGTGGCGCTCCCAGCAAGCGGCTTGCCCAAAATTGGCGGTCTCGACGGTGGACAATTCCTCGTCATCTTTGCGGGCGGATTCATCGGACTAGTCATTATGCGTTTTGCAGCCTCGTTCTTCGTCAAGCTGCTTCATTCCCGCCCTGGGCTTGAGATCGCTGCCTTCTTCATCGTCGGCTGGGTCGGCGTTAAGCTGGCAATCATCACTCTGGCGCATCCTTCGCTCGGTGTGTTATCCGAAGACTTCGCCCACAGCACTTGGTGGAAATTGACCTTCTACGTTGTATTAGTGTTAATCGCTGTAATCGGTTGGTTCTTGAGCAGTCAGAAAGAGGAGGAGGGAGCTCACGACAAACCGGTCAAGGAAGTGAATAGACAGTTGGGCAAATAATGCGAATCCTATAACAAAACAAACAGCCTGCCCCGCCTTCATAGCGGAGAGCAGGCTGTTCTTTTGGTACAAGCTTATACTTGGGATTAATATCTGTTACCGCTGCCGATAGCTTGATCGGTTTTACCCTGCAGCTCTACCAGCTTCATGATAATAGTGGCAACTTGCGCCTTGGTTACATTCTGCCCAGGATTGAACTTGCCGCCTTCATCCTTTAGAAGTCCTAGCTTCACAGTGATAGCAACCGCGCCCTTGTTGACGATAGCGGATGCATCACTGAACTGTTCTACCGTTGCATCCTTGTCAAGGTAAGCCGAGATTTTATTGTATTTGACAAAAGAGGTTAGCAGAACAGCCAACTGCTCGCGAGTCAGCTTCTTCTCCGCCTGGAATGCTGTATCCTTGCTGATCCAGCCGCTTTGCACAGCAAAACTCACAGCATCATAATACGGACTATCCACACTGATACCAGCTACCGCTTTGCGCTCACTACCATTATTATAATATTGGGCATAGTAAGGCTGCGTCGCTTTGGCCAGATAGGTAATCAAATCCCCGGCAGTAATCTCCTGATCAGGATTTAATTTGCCATTCGCATCCGCCTCGAATACTCCGTATTTCAGAAGTTCGGTAAGCTGCTGTTCGGCCGCATGGCCTTTGATGTCGCTGGCTTCAGCGCCCTTCTTCACAAGGTTCGAATAAATGGTTGTCCACTCTCCGGTGACAGCGTTCAACGCTTGAGACGAGTTCTTCTCTTCAGTTGGCACCAATGCGTACACCAAAGTCACCTTCGGTTCTGCATAGGTATTATTAATACCATAGCCTCCGGTCCGTTTGTACTGAAGCTCCACCTTGTATTGCTTTGCGTACTTTTCCAATGCATCTTGCTTCGTAATCTTGGATACCGGCTCCTGGGTAATCTTGTCGGTGTTTAAACGATTACTGTAGTAGGTTACCAATCTTCCGTAGACATCCAGATTCAAGCCGATGGTACTTCCACTAACAGGAATTCCATTGTGCTGGAGAATGTACTGATATCTGTAGCCTGCACCATCTGGAAGTGTACTCCATTCAGTACCATATTCAACCTGCTTCAATACACTGCTGGCTTGCGGGTACAATGCATTGATCAGGGCAGTAGCCTTCTGCGCGGCTTCCGCAGCAGTCAGTTTCTTCGCACCCGCTGGTGCAGCAGGAGTCTTTGGTTTCCCATCTTCACTAAAGTTGTATTGCTCCGTCTGGAAGCTTATAATTTCTCCGCTAACCGCATCGATCTCAGCAGAAGATTGGGACGGAAATCCCGGTCCAAAGCCTCGCTGTCCTTCATCCCAGGTGAGTCTCCATACCTTGCGACCTGGACTCGGGTAACTATCGTTCAGCCATTTGTTGCTCAGTTTACGTCCGGCAGGAATATAACCTACCTTCTCTACCAGCTTGGCCGCCTGCTCTGCAGTAAGTTCAGCACTACCCTGCGACTTGAAGACTTCCTTGGCCTGCGGTACAGCGGTGTAGGTAACCGGACTGGAAGATGCCGTGACGCCTTCATCCGTCAATTTCTTGCCGGTTGCTGCATCAACAGCATAGAGCGACTGTTCCAGCGGAGACCAGCTCAGAATCCAGCTGTCGGGTACCCCATTTTTATAAATCGGATTATAATATAATCCCACATCAAAGCTGTCCCGGATGGTCTTTTCCGCCTGGGCTTGGGTTACTTTTGGCACTGCAGAAGGATAGACGAGATTCTCTGAAGATTTATTAAAAGAGACCACTTCACCATTGCCATCGACCGTAACACTCAGATAATCGCCCGCGGAAGGAAGTCCATTCTTCAAGAGACTGAACGAAAAATTGTAGCGAACCGGTCCAAACAATGCGTTGCCATAATCATAGACAGGGCTGTCCTGCAGCTTCAAATCACTGCTCTTGATGCTGCCTGCAGCTTTAGCAATAAAAGCCCGTGCTTTTTCCAGCGCTTGAGCCTCTGTTACCTTAGGCGGGTAGTAGCTTTCATTTTCATTTCGATCTAAGAAAAAGATCGATGTGTTGAGCAAATCACCGTTCAGAGCGTCCACTTCACTACTGGATCCGAATCCTGAATTACCGATTTGATAATTCCACTGGATAGTCCAGACCATTTGATTCGGAGAAGGCGGATACCTATTGGTTGACCCGAGCTCCGTGGAACTGATGGTTGCATCCTTAAGTATAGGGAATAATTCCTTTAGTTTGGCGATGGCAGCTTCTTTCGAGAATTTCACTTTGGAAGGGTCAGCGGCCACGACCTCTGTGTTTGCAGCAGAATCGCTAGCTGCGCTTGACGAGACAACGACGCTTGACGAAGCGACAGAACCGGAGCTAGCTGCTCCAGCGAGGCCCGCAGGCAATAACAGAGAGAGTGCGACGGTTGCTACTAGCGCTGTTCTAGTTTTCTGCTGAATAAAAGTAGTGTTGTTGCTTTTCAAAAGTTTTCATCCTCCTCTACACATGATCTTCTAATTATACCATCAGCTTCATTATTTTCCCAATATTTAATTACGACAGGAAATTCTTAAACTCTCCAATATATAACACGAACTTAAGATCTGAACATAAGACTCGATCATCACTACGACGGAATGTTTGGACTTCCGGTCGCTGTTGTCGCCAGATTTCCTCTTTATAAACCGCTCCTAGCGGTTGAAATCTGGCGACAAAGGCGAGCGCTTCGCTCCTACAGTTCCAAACTTCCCCCTTCGCTCCTTCTCGCTTATTGTTACTTTCTTTTGTTCGTATTATATACTTCACTACTGACAACAAAAAGGACAACATAGGCCACTAAGATGGCAGATGTTGTCCTGATTTTTTGTTAAACTTACTCAAGCAAACCTTTATACGGACCGATGATAGCCTCATAGTGATTGCCGTATTTCGCTGTCAGTTCCTCGGCCAAGTCCTGCCCGATTCTTTCCATCACTACATCATGGTAAAAACTGTTCTTTAGCAATTCGATCACCGCGGGATGATCACTTTCCAGAGCCTTCAGCCGTAGTGATTTACCGAAGCTGCCAATCAAGGCAGAACGGTTGTCGCAGAGGATCGAGAAGCGCCGGGCCTCCACCCCTTTCCAAGCCTCCTGCCGCTCGTGAACGATAACCTTCTTGACTGGTGTGTGGCTTTCACCAATCGTGATCAGCACGACTTCCACGCCCCGATTCTCCGCCTCCAGCAGCACCTCTTCGACCCAATGGATATCCTCTGACCACAGATCAACCACGATGCTTTTATCTGCATTCGCAACCAATCGCCGGATAGCCACGCACATAAGCTTATGGGGTTTGAACTTGTATGGTTGATCTGGTAGACTTTCCAGAACCGTATTCATCATACACGCGCACTAACAATCTAGGAGATGATTCGCATACACGACTTTAACTTCACAACTCTGGTTCAGAAGCTGGAGGAATTAGAAATCCGTAGTACTCTGATACTTCATAAGGGTTCCCTTGTGCTGGAGCATTACCGAGAACCAGAGGTTGCTGTACAACCTAGTAGAATAAATTCCTGCACCAAAAGCATTCTTTCTGCTTTGGTCAGCATCGCCATAGACCGGGGAATTCTGCCGCACCAGGATACCCCTATCACAAGGTTCTTCCCTGCTCTCCTGTTGGATGGGGATCACCGCAAGCATGAGATCACCCTGGCCCATCTGCTAACGATGACAGCAGGTTTTGCCTGGACAGAATTTGGCGGACGGAATTCCTTTCCGACCATGACGAAGACGGACGACTGGATTCAGTATGTGCTATCCCTGCCACTGGAAAATGATCCCGGGACACGCATGGAGTATAACTCCGGCGGCTCCCAGCTCCTGTCCGCCATCCTGCGGCAGGCCGCAGGACAGACCGTCGCGGAGTTCGCCGAGCAGCATCTGTTCGGACCGCTCGGCATCGAGGAATACCGCTGGGATAACGACCCGCAGGGCAATCATACCGGCGGTTTCGGGCTGTATATGCAGCCGAAGGATATGGCCAAATTCGGCCAATTGTTTTTGCAAGAGGGTCAGTGGGAAGAACAGCACATCATTTCCCCATCCACCGTACATTTATCCACACAGCCATTGTATGCAGCCACATTGCCACGTAAGGGATTTTACGGCTGGCATTGGTGGGTCTCAAGTTTCCCTAATGTACAGGAAGACCTCGAAGAGACGAGCTATTACTATGCACTAGGCTACGGCGGCCAAAATATTGTGGTCATCCCCAGTTTAGAGCTGGTTGTGGTTGTTACTACCGATAAATACGGCCGAAAACGGAAACCTGTGGATGTCTTCCGGCAGCTGCTGGTACCGCTTCTGAACGGTGAACAGCTCTAAAGTGCTGGTAGAACAGAGGCTCAAAGACCAATAACTTATTGCAGCTCTGCTGTCCAATACACGCAAATAGACCGTTCCCAAAGGATACGGTCTATTTGTATTGATCCTAATTTGTGAAGCCACCGCCCTTAAAAGCGGCTATAACATATTTGCATTTATCATATTTGCATTTATCATATTTTCATATATAAGTTAACTTATATATTCTTGTAACCAATAATTTAGTATATAAGACAAACTAAAGATCCAAACGTAAGGCTCGGTCGGCCCTGCGGTGGAATGGTTGGACTTACGGTCGCTGTTTGACTGTTAGAGGGCCATTTTTTAAAAGCACGACAGAATCCCCAAAATGTAAATAAGTGCATTTTTGTACCCTAAATATGCTGCAGCTAAAGGGTAGTGGAGATTAAGGACAATATTGTACCTTAATTTTTCCAATATAGCCCTTTCAGCGTACTTTCTCCGAAATTAAGCTACAATAATGCTCTTATTTCCCTTATTATCCTCAAAAAGTTAAAAACAAGGTACGAAAATGCCGTTAATTGGGGATAAGCTGCCATTTATCATCGATAGCCTATATCCTCTACGGCCTCTATAACCTCTATAGCCTCAATAACCTCTATAACCTCTACAGCATCTAGTTCCGCCACTTCATAAACTTATAGTCTAGCAGATCAACCAAGAGGAACAACACGAAGCCGACGAGGCTGAACAGCATAATGCCTGCGTACATTTCCGGGTAATCCAGCCTTAGCCAGGCATCCATGATGAAGAAGCCCATGCCATGGTCCGTACCATAGATTTCGGTGAAGAACAGGACAGAGATGGCTGTTCCAAGAGAAATACGGATCGTGCTGAGGATTACAGACAATGCGCCGGGTAGCGTGACATTCCAGAATTTCTGCGCAGAGCCTGCGCCGAGACTTGTCAGCACATCATACGTATTATCAGGGATAGATTTCACGCCGTCCCGCACGGAGATAATAATCTGGAAGAGCAGGATTAGCATGATCATCAGAATCTTGGAGGTCTCGCCAAGTCCGAAGAACAGCATCACCACCGGAAGCAAGGCAATTTTCGGCACCGGATAAGTCAGGTACACCACTGAGTCAAGCAGCTTGTTCCAAGTGGCCGAGCGCCCCATTAACAGACCAATCATTAGGCCGATGAGTAACGCCAGCAGTACCCCCGCAAAAATCCGCATCAAACTGTAGCCTACATTCAGCGCAAGATCCCGTCCTCCGAGTTCGCCCATGGCCTTATAGACTGCCAGCGGACTCGGCAGAATCGGGTGATTCATGAGCAAATAAGCGATATACCAGACCACATTCATACAGAAGAATACCAATAGTAACCTTAACACATGATGGAGCCGCCGTTTTTTCACCATTTCTCCTGCATTACCTTTCTGATTCTCTTCATCTGTTCAAAAAACTCGTCACTGTCTCGCTTGTCTCCGTGCTTCATATCGAACACCATCTCATTATCCATGATTACCGGCGAGTCCTGCTTGCTGGATGGCATAACGATGACCTTCTGACCCAGCAGAATCGCTTCCTCCACATCATGTGTCACGAACAGCGCCGTAGCCGGATGCGCCAGCCAATTCTCCAGGAACAATTCCTGCAGCGCTTCACGCGTAATGGCATCCAGAGCCGAGAATGGCTCATCCAGCAAAAGAATCGTCGGCAAAATAGCAAACGCACGCGCAATCGCCACCCGTTGCTGCTGCCCTCCGCTGAGCGACAGCGGGTAACGTTCTGCCAGCTCAGCGATCCCCATGGCGGTCAGCCAGCGGGTGATCTGCGTTACCTGATCTTGCTTACTCTCCGCGGATCGATGGGCGATCTTCATCGCCACTCTAATGTTAGCCTGCACTGTCTTCCAAGGCAGCAGACCATAATTCTGTGGTACAAGTCCAACTAGTGTATCTTTATCGCGCAGTGATTTTCCATTGAACAGCAGCTCGCCCTGGTAGGATGGCAAGAGGCCAGCAATGGCACGCAGCAGCGTGGATTTTCCACTTCCGGAAGGCCCAATGACCGTATAAATACCATGCTCCGGCAAGTTAAAACTCACACGTCCCAGTGCCAGCTGTCCGCTTTTATATTCAACCTCCAGGTCTTTTACGCACAGCCCGCT
Organism: Paenibacillus sp. MAHUQ-45; assembly: GCF_058133325.1. Classification (NCBI taxonomy): domain Bacteria; kingdom Bacillati; phylum Bacillota; class Bacilli; order Caryophanales; family Paenibacillaceae; genus Paenibacillus; species Paenibacillus sp. MAHUQ-45. Next base: position 248,766 of record NZ_JBYUPV010000006.1, on the reverse strand, counting down.
ATTTTTTAAACTGGACATCCGAGATCACTTCTTCAGGCTTAATATCCTTAGTCAGCAGACCTTTTTCGCGTGCCCAAGCAAATGCAGCTTCAACCTCTTTCACATCCACCTGATGAGCCGGAACATAAGCGGGAACCTTAATCTCGTTCTTCAATGTGTCCGGGTAGCCTACTTCTTTGATCACAAGATCAATATAATCACCTTGGTCATGTGTTTTCATATACTCTACTGCATCGTCATAAGCGGCATACATCGACCGGATCGCTTCTGGCTTGGCATCAATTGCACTTTGCGGGAAAGCCAGCACGAATGGATTCACATTCGCCTGAATGGTGGAGCTTAGTACACGCAGACCTGCGGCTTTTCCCATCGTGACAAACGGCTCTGGTAAAATAGCTGCATCAGCCTTGTTATTTTTGAGTAGCTCCAGACGAGTTGGAATTTGCGGTACCTCAGTCACCTTGATATCGTCTTCAGTCAGACCCGCCTGCTTCAGGATCGTCGCCACCGTGTACTGTGTGGAAGTATTTTTGGACAAAATCACCGTTTTGCCCTTCAGATCCTTTACGTCCTTGATCTCGTCGTTCCCGGTTAGCAAGTCAAATTCGCCGAATGTGGTGCTGGTGATCTTCACACCGAGACCTGCTTCATTGTAGATGGAGATCGCGACCAGATCGGCGCTGAGCCCGTCCACTTTACCTGCTTGAAAAGCTACATCGCGATCCTTGGCGCTCTTGAACGTCTGAATATTCAGGTTCACGCCGCGCTTCTGGTCAAAGCCCTGCTCATGAGCAATAATGAACGGAATAGCATCGATCGAAGGCAGAAGTCCCAGCGATAACTCAGGCGTCTCTGCCGGTGTATCCTTAGCTGTATTAGCAGCCGTACCTGCAGCGTTATTCGTAGCGCTATTGTTGGCCTTATTACCGCACGCCACGCCTACTATACTGATTGTTAGCACCAGTGCTAGCAGCATTGTCATTTTTTTCACAGCAGCTCTATTCTTCATCGTTTGTTCCATCTCCCATGTGTTTTCTATGTAACTCAGTTACAGCCGTATCCGGCTCTCTCACTTCCCCCAGCACTTGCCAAATGCTCCATACGCCCCGCATAAAGGAACAAGGCTTCCTCCTTTCCGTTTGAAATCTTATTATCTAGCAGCTTGCACAGCCGCAGTCAAAACTTTGCACTTTTATTCACAAACCAGCTTGTGAATTCCCTTTATGTCAATCCGGCAGTCTCAAACAATGCCCATTTTACACCTATTGTTGTATTTTGTATATTTATAAATTTAAATAGTTCCAGAACCCGTGCCACATCCAACCGCAAGAAAATAACCTCCCCGCCGTTGGGCAAAGGAAGGCTAGAGTGGATGACTAACGTGTTGTCGCTGTCATAAGCTTGACCACAGGTCAGGTTAAAGACCCTCTAGGACAAGGTCGGGAAAATGGGCTTCCACTGTAGGATGATTCACAACATCAACAAGGTCGAGCTCCAATACCGCTGCAATCCGTTCGCTCGCCTGTACACCAAATGGCGCACTGTATTTGCGGTCATAGATCCATTCATTCATCGTCCGCACTACCTGCAGTCCCTTCTCCCGGCCCAATAATACGAAATTCTGCACAAGACAAGCTACGGCGGCAAAATCCTCATTCTGCTTATTAAGATCGCTATCTTCAGGCATCACTATGACAAGATAAGCAGCGGCCTTACCCTGCCTTGGCATAAGTTCTCTATATCCTTCCTCGGCAAAAATAAAACGCCATGGCTCACGGAGCCCATCATTAGGCGCCCAGACCGCATGGTTCAGCAGCTCCAGTACAAGTTCCTGCGGAACAGGCTGTCGCGTAGTTGCTTGTTCCTGGACAAGATCCTTATCCTGCGCTGTCGTCCATTTTTTCTCCGCAGATGTACGTGCCCGCCCTCTTGGCGACTTGTCAAAATATCCGATATGGAAAATCCCCACGAACTTCTCCTGCTCGGTGATACCAATCCCCTTAAAGAACGCATCGGTCTGGATCATCGGCTCAGTATCCCAGACCATGCCAAGTCCACGCTCCCAGGCCAAGAGTTGGAAGTTCTGCAGGACCGCGCAAGCTTCTGCATAAATAGATTCACTTTTACTACGCTGCGGGTCCTTATCGCATATCACGATCAGATGGGCAGGGATGTCGGTGAACTTCTTTTTATACATCTCCACCAGTTTACCGGGAATGAGCCTCCCTAGTCGGCTCTGCGTCACTTGTTCCGTCAAATAACCAGCCAGACGCTGCCTTGCTTCCATTGAGCCTGCATACAGATAGCGCCCAGGTAATGATTCGTTACCTACAGAACCACTCAGCGCTACCGCCGAGTTCAATAATTCAGCCACTAGTTGCTTCGATACGGGGGTATGATTATACTTTCGAACACTTCTTCGTCCTCTGATTAATGCTTCCAGCTCCATAATCCTCCACCTCACCGTTGGATGATGTTATTTGCGTAATCATTCATTCTTCTCTGGAAACAATGCCGAACCTGAATCCATCGCTTTTTCACACTTCATTGCTGAAAACAATTTGCGGAGAACTGCGAATATTGTTTACCAGTGAACAATATATCATTAATGATAATGATTATCAATATCATATTCTAATACAACAACACAACAAGAAACCTTCTCTCACCCGGGTGGGTAAAAGAAGGCTTAAACGCGTCACTTTCGACAGCACGGTAGCTATATTTTCAGCTCCCCAAGCTTAATCAGCTCGACAACCGCTTGCGAACGGCCTTTTACGTTTAATTTTTGCATGACATTAGAGATGTGGTTTCTCACGGTTTTTTCGCTGATAAACAACAGGCCAGCGATGTCGCGCGTAGTTTTGTCCTGAACAAGAAGTTCAAAAACTTCGCGCTCGCGATGCGTTAAAAGAAATTTGCTGTGATGTTCGTTCCCTTTCAATGGTGTCACCCCTCCTTGCTCGGGTTTGTTTGGTATAACAAGGTAAAGGGATACAGTCAAACCATACTATGTATGGGAGATGTTAATGGTGACGTAGCCGCTCTAAAATAGGCGATAGCGGATACAGCAAAAAAACTTGCTGCATGACATGCACGCATGCAATACACAAACGGCGAAATAAAAGACCGCCAAATCGGAATTTGCTTCCGGTTCGTGCGGCCCTGCGTGACCATCTTTATTTATAGTGAATCAATTTCATAATGCGGATTTCAATCCGAATAGATGCAATATCTAGTTATACCAAAACCATGTACAACTAGATATCGATGATTAGACGCTCACGTATGGATTTATGAAATTGATTCAGTGTGTATCTATATCTCTGGGAATAAGAAATTAATGAAACATTATCGTCTTGATCCGCGCTTCTTCTTCATAGGTGAGCGGACTTGGTGATTGTGGGTTGTGCATATGGAGACGGGTTGTAAACTCGATACTCTGGTAATCTTCTTGCCCCGAAGGCATCCCCGGCTGCCAAAATTCAAACACCCATTTTGTAAGCTCCTTCAGTCCTGTCAGCATATCCATCATCCTCCTTAGGCGATGAAATCAACGATACTTCGTATTTTTGTTTACGCTTTCATTATAGCATAGAATGGTGTTTAAAAGTATGATGTCCACTGGATAGACACAAAAAATATTGATAAAATCCTTTGATAATAAGGATTTGTTTATCAACGGAAGATGTATGTCTCCCTGTCAGAGACACACGTTAAACTGCCGGGAATAAAGCCTAGGAATAGCCTCATGAACTCAAATGATTGGATGATCTACTACAATAATCTGGTCGTAAATGGCTCCATACTTTGCAGTAGTTCGCCAAAATAATCTCATCAAAACAACCAGTGCAGAAGCTTGAAGCTCGCACGTGGGAGTTAACGGACCGTATCGTCGTTATTTGCACATCAAACCGTCCCAGGAACATGAAGTGGACTCAGGGGGCGTTATTTCCTCCCAGACAGCGGATTTTGAACAGGATTTCTGCTCATCTCCAATGTCATGCAAAAACTAAACATAAACGGCCAATTGCAAGCGGTTGTCGAGTTGATTAAGCTTGGGGGCTGAAAATATAGCTACCGTGCTGTCAAAAATGACGCGTCTAAGCCTCCTTTCACCCACCCGGGTGAGAGGAGGCTTTTTGTAGTGTTTTACACGAAGTCTAAACATTAACCTTACCGGTTCGTCACGCCCTTGCGGTCACGCCGATTTAGTCCGGTAATCTGTTGCAACCTCAGTGTAAAATATGAAATGCATATCAGAGCAAGCCTTTTATTTCGAGGGAGACAAAATCATGTGGTAGAATAAGATCACAACAATCCACTTCAGGAGGCTTTCTTGCGGATGGCCAATATTAAAGAAATCGCCCGAATTTCCGGAGTGTCCGTAACCACCGTCTCACGTGTGCTTAACAATCATCCCTATGTCAGTGAGGACAAACGGAATGCAGTCTTGAATACCATAGAACAGTTGAATTATCGCCGGAATATGAACGCTGTGCATCTGATTACCGGACGCACCAAATCAGTCGCGGTAATCATGCCGCTGATCCGCATCTATTATTTCTCCATCATTATGGAAGGTTTGGCCCAGGAAGCGCTGCTGGCGCAATATAGGCTCGTGCTGTGCCAGACCAACTACCGTCCTGAAGAAGAGCTTAAGGTGCTGGAGATGCTGCGCAACAAGGAAATCGATGGTGTGGTTATTGTATCCACCTCCCTGAAACCAGAAGTAATCGAGGAATATACTAAATATGGCCCTATCGTCACTTGTCAGAATAGCGGGGAACGCCGCTTCTCCTCGGTCTATATCGAGCATTACGCCGCCTTCCGCCACGGCCTGCAATACTTGGCCGATAAAGGCTACCGTACTATTGGCTACTGTGACGGGAGAAAACATGGCTCCTCCTCCTCCATCCGTCAGTCCGCTTTCCGGGACTTTCATCAGGAGACCGGTCTTCCGCTGCATGAAGAATGGATGATATTTGATTGCCTGAACGAAGAGCATGGCGCAGCATTGCTGCATCGTCTAATCGCGATGGAAGAACGGCCGGAATCCATCATCGTCTCCGGAGATCATGTCGCAACCGCCCTGATGATAGAAGCTGCAAAACAGGGCATTCGAATTCCTGAGGACCTCGCAGTGATCGGCTTTGATAACCAGCCCATCGGCAAGTTAATGGGATTGACTACTATTGATAACAAATTGTTCGAGATGGGCGCGGCTGCTTTTCAGACGATCCATGGGCAGATTCATGGGGATGGCGGAAGCCAGCCCATCCACCGCAAGCTGGATTATGAACTTATAGAGCGCTCCTCCGTGTGAAGTAGTAATAATTAGCACAGTACGGGGTTAAATCCAGAAATTCCTCTGTTCAAAATAATAGGCGGGCACCTACTGGTGTCCGCCTTATTTATGCTGTAATGCAAAACAATGAGAAATATCACATTTTATATTGACAGTCCAAGTACACAGACTTATGATGGTTCCAGTATTATTGATAACGATTATCATTCACGCATATATATAAAAGGGGTGTCTCATTTGAAATTCAGTTATGCTGTGCCCGCAGGCCTGCTTGCGGCCTCTATTCTGTTCACCGGCTGTGCAAGTAATAATAGCAATGGAAACACGGCCAAATCAGCAAATGGAACGGGTGGCAACGCCGCAACCGCTGCTCCTGCAGCGACTACGGGCGCTTCCAATACGTCTGCGACGGCAGACTTTACATCGGCCATCGAGCAATATCGTACGTTTGTCATCGAACAGTGTGATCTGTTCGTTAAAGGCACCGAGGAGTTCACCAACGCCGTGAAAGCTGGCCAGATTGAAGAGGCCAAGAAGCTCTATGCACCGACACGGATGTATTATGAACGGATTGAGCCGATTGCTGAAGCGCTAGGGGATTTGGATCCACATATTGACGCCCGTGAGAATGATGTTGACCCTGCAGAATGGCGCGGCTTCCATAAGCTGGAGAAGGCCCTTTGGGAGGATAAAACAACAGCAGGATTCGAGGAGACCGCAGACCAACTGCTGAAGGATGCCCAACTGCTACGAGCCAAAGTAGAGACTGTAGAGATTGATGCCAATCTGCTTGTTACAGGTGCCGTTGAACTATTGAACGAAGTCTCTTCCTCTAAGGTGACCGGTGAGGAAGAACGTTACTCCCATACTGACCTGTACGATTTTGTCGCCAATGTAGAGGGTGCACAGAAAATATATGAACTGCTCAAACCGGAGCTCGCCAAAAAAGATGCGTCGCTTGAGCAAACGATCGGTGAACGCTTTGCAGCGCTGCATGCAGAGCTGGAACCATTCAAATCCGGTGACGGTTATGTCTCTTATCTGGAACTGAAGGAAGATGAAGTTCGCAAATTAAGCCAAAACCTCGATGCGCTCGCAGAGCCACTATCTAATATGGGGACCATCCTGGGAGTGTGATCATCATGAACAAACATAACAAGGAGCAATCCACCCCAACAACAAATTCAGAGCCTGGCCAGAAACTGCTGGATACAAAAGTAAGCCGCCGCGATATGCTGCGGCTTACTGGCGCCACCGGGCTAGGCCTGCTGCTAGGCGGCGGTGCCATGGGGAGTCTGCTTTCGGCAGGAGAGAAAACTGCCAAAGCCCCCGCCACTCCTGTGCAGAGCGATTCCACTATCCCTTTCTATGCCAACCACCAGGCTGGCATTCTTACACCTGCACAAAACTTCCTGTACTTCGCAGCCTTCGATCTGACGACGACCAAACTCTCCGACGTGAAAAAGCTGCTGCAGGAATGGACCATCGCTGCGGCTGATCTAACCACAGGACGCTTGGTCGGCAATACCAATGACAACCCCAATTTGCCGCCTTCCGATACAGGCGAGGCTGACGGTTTGACCCCTTCCCGCTGCACGCTTACCTTTGGCGTGGGACCGTCCTTCTTCGACGAGCGCTTCGGGCTGGCCGGCCAGCGGCCTTCTACGCTGACCGATCTCCCCCCTTTCGTGGGCGACAATCTTGATCCCGCGTGGTGCGGCGGTGATCTCTGCGTGCAAGCCTGCGCGGATGACTTGCAGGTGGCGTTCCACGCCATCCGCAATCTGGCGCGGGTTGCCCGCGGGACTGCCGTGCTGCGCTGGACCCAAGAAGGGTTCCAGCGGACAAGCGAGGCCGATCCCAAGAATGGAACACCGCGCAATCTGCTCGGCTTCAAGGACGGCACGGGGAATCCCGATGTAACCGATGAAGCCGAGATGAACAAGGTCGTCTGGCTGGGCAGCGGCGATGGCCCAGCCTGGATGAACGGTGGCACCTATATGGCGGTTCGCCGGGTCCGGTTCCGCATCGAAGTATGGGACCGCTCATCCTTGAGCGACCAGGAAGCGACCTTCGGACGGCACCGCCATAGCGGTGCTCCCCTTGGTGCCCGGGACGAATTTGACAAGCTGGATCTGAAGGCAGCGGATGCATCAGGCAAGCCGCTGATTCCAGCCAATTCCCATTCTGCCCTGGCACATGGCGATGGCACAGTCAAAATGCTGCGCCGCTCCTACTCCTATTCCGGCGGACTGAACGCCAAGACCGGCCAGCTTGATGCCGGCCTGTTATTCATCAGCTTCCAGCGGGATCTCGTCAAACAGTTCGTGACGATTCAACAACGCCTGTCACGCAATGATCGCCTGAATGAATACATGGTCCATATCGGCAGCGCGGTCTTCGCCTGCTTCCCTGGCGTCCGCGAAGGCGGCTTTATCGGAGACACGCTGCTCGGCTGAGCGAATGGCTTGAAGTTGTGGCGAAGCTACGAACCCCCGACTACACGAGCCACATTCGGGATAGTTCCATTAAAATAAGCACACTTCATTTGCAGAAATATTTGAGTCTATATCAAATGCCTTATTTGCCTTCTATTTATATGCCTTCTTACTTGAAAGGGGATTATCCCGATGTTCTCTCTTGTTCTTCATCCATGGCGGGCGCTTAAGGCAACCGCCATGTTGGCCTTGATCTGTGTGCTGCTGACCCTCCCGGCAGCAACAGGCTTCGCGGCGGAAGGCAGCGCCCGGCACGATGAGCTGCTGCCGCCCGTCGGCAGCGCGCTCGTCGAAGCCGGGCAGAGCCGCTGGAGCGACGCCGCCGCCGATGTGGAGACGTTCGCGGCGCTGTGGCGCACCGCGAACGCAGGCACGCCGGACGAAGCCCTCGCCGGTCCGGCAGCCGCTGTAGACGCCGCGCTGGCCGAAGCGGCGTCCACGCTTAAGGCGGGCGGCGGTGAGCCCGCCAAGAGCGCACTGTCCACGCTCGCCAGAGCCGTGGACGCGTATGTGACCGCCGCGAGTGATAGCGGCGGTGACTCCGCTGCCGCCGGGCGAAGCGCGGCGGAGAAGCTGCTGCCCGCGGCGAAAGCTGCGCGGGATGCGGCGCAGAGCGCCGACTGGGCCGCCGCGGAGAAGGCCTACAGCGCTATAACAAGCGGCTGGAAGCCGGTAGAACGCTCTATCCGCAAGGACAATCCCGCCGTCTACGGCATGCTGGAGACGAAGATGAGCATGCTGCGAATCGCGCTGCAGGCAGAGCCTCGGCGGGAAGAATCAGCCCGCAGCGAAGCCAAGGCACTGTACCAGTTGCTCGCTGATTACATCCAGGGCAAAGCCATTGCGGCACCGAACAGCACCGGCGAAGATATCTCTATTGAAGGGCTGATTGCCTATCTCAAACAGGCCTCGGCCGCAGCTACCGATGGAGACAGTGCCAAGGCCGCAGAGGTCATGGAGCAGTTCATTACCGTCTGGCCAATGGCCGAGGGTCAGGTGCGGATTGCTTCACCTAAGGTCTACACCAGTATCGAAAATGAAAGTGCAGCTGTAACGGGATATTTGCTCTCCAACCCGCCGAAGCTGGAACGGGCACTGAGCACTCTGGAACAGATGACGGCCGAGTTGACTCCGCTGGCGGGAGAAGCCCACTACACAGCCTGGGACGCCGCGCTTATTCTGCTTCGTGAAGGGCTGGAGGCTATTCTCGTGCTATCCGCTCTGCTCGCTTATGTGAAGCGGGGCAATCAACCTGGTGCCCAAAAGTGGATCTGGTCCGGAGCCGCTGCCGGTCTTGCCGGAAGTGCTGTCATGGCCGTGCTGCTCTCCTATGTCATTTCCAAAGCGGCTGCCGGGAGCACCCGCGAAATGATCGAGGGCGTAACCGGGCTTGTAGCTGTGGTCATGATGCTGACCATTGGACGATGGCTGCACAGTAAATCGAATACGGCCTCCTGGAATAACTATGTAGGTAGACAGGTAGATGGCGCGCTGGCCAAGGGCAATCTATGGTCCCTGTTCTTTGTCTCGTTGCTGGCTATTCTGCGAGAGGGCGCGGAGACCACGATCTTTTATGTCGGGATGGCCCCTGCAATCAAAACCTCTTCACTGCTGATCGGAATCGGAAGCGCACTGCTAATCCTGATCATTTTGGGTTATTCCATCATTGCCCTGAGTGCGAAACTGCCGATCGGAGCCTTTTTCAAAACAGCTACCGTGCTTATCTATTATCTGGTGTTCCGTTTTCTTGGCGAAAGCATTCATTCTCTTCAGGTGGCCGGAAAGATCCCCTCGCATGTGCTGGAAGGCTTTCCTTCCATTCAATGGCTGGGCTTGTACCCGACTTGGGAGACACTGCTGCCCCAGTTGATCGTGCTGCTGTTTATTCTGTGGGAAATGCTGCGTCGCAGACCTGACAAAACCTCGTCTCATACCGCAGCCTAACCGACTGAACACAGCTTAATTTATAGTCATCAACCCGTATCGCCAATGTTGCGAGCGGGTTTTTGTTATTTCCACACTTTATTCATAAAGATACTCTTGCAACGCTAATCGATTTGTTTTATCCTAAACATGAAAATAATTTTCTATATATATTAACTAATTGTAAAAATAATTTTAAAACCATGATTTACGAATGGAGGTGGGCCATGTCCCCAATTCTTCATGCCCTGGAGCATGAGATGACCAAGCTGTCGCAAATGGAACGCAAGCTCGCAGAGCGGATTCTTGCTTCTCCCTCCGAGATTGTCCATATGGGCATTACGGAACTGGCTGAACAATGTGGTGTTAGCCCCGCGACAGTTACCCGTTTCTGCAAGGTATTTCATTTCAAGGGCTTTCCGGACTTTAAAGTAAACCTGGCAGCGGAGATTGCCGGCAGCGACCAAGGCCAGCAGGAAGGCGGCTCTTCCTATCAGGATATTGTCGCTGGCAACCCGCTCTCCACCATTGTTGAAGCGATGCAGAGTAATCATCTAGCTTCAATCCGTGATACCACTTCGTTGCTTAATATAGAGCGACTGGAGGCGGCTGTAGAGCTGCTGTGCCGCGCCCGCCGTGTTGATCTGTACGGGATGGCTACTTCCTCCATCGTGGCGCAAGACTTCTATCAGAAGCTCATTCGCATCGGTGTGAACTGCACAGCCTTCGCAGACTCCCATATGCAGATTACTTCTGCCTCTTCGCTCGGCAAAGGCGATGTGGCCTTTGCGGTCTCCTACTCCGGGGAAACTCCAGAAACGATTGACGCCTTGAGCTGCGCCGGAGCGGGTGGAGCCAGCACTATTGCCTTGACTTCTTATGGCAGCAGCACACTGGCTACACTGGCCGATATCCCGCTCTTCTCCTCCTCGCTGGAGAAGGGAATGCGGCGGGGCGATATGGCTTCACGCATTGCACAACTGCATATCATTGATATTTTGTTTACCGGAATGGTCAGTACGCGATTTACAGATTATATTCCCAAGCTGGAGCAATCTTATGTGAATGTCCAACATTACCGTCATAATCGAGGAGGTCAATCCTAATGAATATTTTAAAGTTTCAAAGTGAAGAGGATTTCGTACAAACCGGTGCCAACCTGATTGCAAGTCTGCTGCAAAGTAACCCTAAAGCCGTGCTCGGCTTGGCTACCGGAAGCTCGCCAGTAGGTGTATACGCCCGCCTTGTAGACATGCACAATAAGGGTCTGGTCAGCTTCGCCAAGGCATCCTCTTATAATCTTGACGAATATGTAGGTTTGCCTACGGACCACCCGCAGAGCTATCGCAGCTTTATGAACGAGCATTTATTCAATCACATTGACATTGATCTCTCCCGGACACATGTACCGGATGGCAATGCTTCGGATCTCAGCGCAGAATGTGCCGCCTATGACCGGATGCTGGAAGAGAATGGCCCGGTGGACCTGCAAATTCTCGGCATTGGGAGTAACGGCCACATCGGCTTCAACGAACCGGATGCCAACCTGAGCAGCGGCACCCATGTGGTGGACCTGCTGGAAGGTACACGGGAAGCTAATGCCCGCTTCTTCGACAAGCTGGAGGATGTGCCCCGTCAGGCGGTAACGATGGGAATCGGCGGTATCCTGAAAGCCAAGCAGATCGTCCTCCTGGTCCGTGGCGAGGAAAAAGCCGAGGCGATCCGCAATGCGATTGAAGGCCCGATCACCACGCAATGCCCGGCCTCCTTGCTGCAAAGTCACCCGAACGTAGTCGTGCTGCTGGATGAAGGTGCAGGAAAATGGCTGAAATAACGATACCACAAGGCGAATTATTGTATGGAAAAGTGCTGACTCCGGACGGTCTGATTCCACAAGGCGTTCTCGCGATCTCTGGTGAACGAATTCTCTACGCTGGTGAAGCTCGTGAGTTGCCGGTATCCTATGCCAACTGGAGTGCAAGTCAGCATGACGATGGTTTGTTCCTTCCCGGCTTTGTCGATGTTCACGTTCATGGCGGAGCAGGATATGATTTTATGTACAGTGATAAAGCCTCCATTGACGCCATTACGAAGTTCCACAGTACCCAGGGAACAACGACTATGCTGGCTACCACAATGACGGCCGCCAAAGCTGATATCGACCGTGTTCTGGAAGAAGTACATGTCTACCGTTCCAAGGAAATGCCTTATGCGCAGTTGGCGGGAGTGCATCTGGAAGGCCCGTTTATTAGCCACAAATGGCCGGGTGCCCAGAATCCGGAGCATATTGTTCCGGCAAATATTGGCTGGCTCGAAGAATGGGAAAATACTTATCCTGGAATGATCCGTCAGGTCACACTGGCACCAGAGCGCGAAGGTGCGCTTGAAGCCATCCGCTGGCTCCGCAAACATGAGATCACAGCCGCTCTCGGTCATACCGACGCAACCTATGAAGAAGTCATCGCTGCCGCGGACGCCGGCTTGAATCAGGCCGTGCATACGTTCAATGCAATGACGCCGCTTCATCATCGTAAGCCGGGAACGGTGGGAGCGGTATTATCCGACAAGCGTATACGCGGAGAGATCATTGCCGACGGGATTCATGTTCATCCCGCTATGGTGGCCCTGCTGTCTCAGCTGAAGAGTGACGGCAATCTCTTGCTGATCACAGATGCCATGTCGGCGACTGGTCTCAGTGATGGAGAATATAAAATCGGGGATTTGCCAGTTACCGTTCAAGATGGCATCGCCACTCTCCGTGATAACCCCGGTGCTCTAGCCGGAAGCACGCTCACAATGATTCGCGGCTTTCAATTTCTGATTCAGCAAGCCGGAATCAGTCTGGAAGAAGCCTCCCGTGCAGCCAGTCTTACCCCGGCGGTATCGCTGGGCCTCGAACAGAAAATCGGTTCGCTTGAAGCCGGTAAGCAGGCGGATATCCTGCTGATCGACGACAAGCTTCAATTGCAAGAAGTATGGATTCGCGGCCGCAAGCAGCAGCGGTAAAGTTAAATAACAAAAAGCAGCAGTCCTACGCTTCGGCGGACAGGGCTGCTGCTTTTTTTATGCCGATCAGGTTAGAAATTACGATTAATCCGGGAATTCTCCAGACATACTAACCAGAGTTAGTAACTGCGGGTCGGGAAAATGCGCTCTACCATTGTACGAAACTCATCCGCAAAACCCTTCAGCGGGTGTCCGGCGCGCGCTTCTTCAGCGTATACGTTAAAGCGCTCCACGAAATCCGGATTGGCAGATACATATACGTTATCAACATTCGGCGAGGTCTTTTTGACCTCGGCAGCAATTTTATCCTTGATCGCCTGAGTCACATTATCTGTTTCAAGCTTTGTGTTTCTGGCAGGTGTTGTTGTATTAGTTGTGCCAAGACTGGTTATTCCACGGTTATTGTAAGACCCTGTACCCGTGCTTCTCGTTCCATAACTATGGTTCGGATATACACCTGCACCTGTCCCACCAACGCCAGCCATGTTGCGTCCTGTGCCAAGTGCACCGTTACCGGTACCTGTTATTCCACGACCCGGGTGATAAGTGCCTTTTGCACCCAGTCCAGGACTGTAGGCACTCCCACCCAGACCTGTGCTGCTGGAACCATACATTCCACCGTCAGTATTGACATGGGTTCTGCCATTCGTTATTCCATTCCCCAATCCATGTGGTGTGGATGAAGAGCGCGTTCCGTAATGGCCTGTGCTGCTGGAACCGTAGATGCCACCATCAGTATAGCCATGGGTTCTACCATTCGTTATTCCATTCCCCAGTCCATGTGTTGTGGAGCGTGTCCCGTAATGCCCTGTTCCCAAAGCATTCGGATGGGTAGTCGAACGGTTGAGGGTTACAGCGACATACGCTGACTTGCCAGCAAGCATAACATTGGCGGAACGGACTTCAGGCAGAGAGGCCACACGGTCAGCCAGCTTCTGACTCATTTCCATTTTGTCAAAATTACGGATTTGGTTCCCTCCACGCACCGAATTCACAGTAAGTCGTCCATCATGTACTCCCCGGACACTTTTCGTATGAACCGTGTTTCCTGCCGTGTTGTTGGCACCACACCCGGTAAGGCTGACCATACCGAGCAGCAATGCGGCGGAAACGGACATGCTGATTTTGGATCGCAACATGAATTCATCCTCCATCTCTAAATGTAATGGGTGTCCAATGTAACAATCGTTAGGATGGCTTGAATTCGGTCAAGCTATGCTGAAAGGATTTGGCACTACAGGCTTTCACCGTCACCTGCCAAGGAACAGCCGCGTATCTTATAAACAGTAGCTTATGTTTTCGAGAAGGGTCCGGCGTTACCGTTGCAAAATAGTCAGGAGGGGTGAGCGTTGAAGGTTTTATTTACGTTTTATGTACCCAGCGGAGGGGTCGAAACGCTGAACAAGCTGAGATGCGAGAGCTTGCAGCGGAGCGGGATTGAATGCCATCTGCTGTATCTCATGCCGGGTTCCGGCGGGGATAACGGAGCAGCCTTTCCGACATTTATCGGTTCCACGGATGAAGAAATCGCCAATGTTATCAGATCCAATTATTATGATGCCATTATCGTCACTTCAGACTTTTCCCTCTTGGAACGGCTCCGCATGCTCGGTTATAGAGGCATCCTCATCTATGAGGCACAGGGATTGGGAAAACGTAAGGAAGCAGAGGAAATGATTCGAGTCGCTGTTCCTTATTTACAGTCCTTCTGCAATGCGATTCTGATTCCACCCACAGATCATTTGATGGAGCTATTCATGCAAATTTGTCCATGGATGAAACGTTTTGTCATATCTAACCTGGTCGATGTGAACACCTTCAGGCATATTCCGAATGATCCACCGATCGATCCGGTTATTGCCTGGGTCGGTCGGCTGGAGAGCAATAAGAATTGGCGCGAATATCTGGAGATCGCCTATCGCCTCCGGAGCCACAAGCCGAATCTGCACCTCTGGATGTTCCATGATCCCACCCTGGCCGGAGCGGGAGAACAAGAAAAATTTGACGTAATGCTTCAGCTGCTGGGATTGCAAGACCGGCTTAACGTATTTACCAACATCCCAAACGGGATCATGCCGGTGTACTATTCCTCCATTGTCAATTCAGGGGGCTTCCTCTTGTCCACATCGGTTACCGAAGGCTTCGGTTATGCCGTTGCTGAAGCCGTCTGCTGTACTTGCCCTGTGCTCAGTACGGATTCGGATGGTGTCCGTTCTTTTATCGTGCATAACCAGACCGGGAAGTTCTACCCACTGGGTGATGTCGACACCGCGGTCACCGAAGCGCTTGAGCTAATGGATAATAAGAAGCTGCGAAGCCGCATCCGCAAGCAGGGCAGAGACCATATGGTCGCCAGCTTCGGTTCAGGACAATACAGCCAGTCCTTTCGCGAGATGCTGAACTCCTTCTCCATTTATTAATCCTTGGAGGTGGCGCGAATCACCTATGTCCACTTAAAGAACCCTCAATCCACTGAGGTGGCATTGAAGGTTCTTTTTGCATCCCTATGGCAAAGGATTGCTCTCCGTTACTGTGAGAGGATCTCCAGAAGCTCACGCTGTAATATTTCGGCACTCTGCTGCCAGGTAAAGCGCTGTGAATCCTGTTCACCTTTAAGCGCAAGTTTTGCAAGCAACTCCGGATCCTGAATCAGCCTCAGAACATCCTCTGCCAACTTATTCTCATAACGATACGACATGAGACAGTTCTCACCAGGGCTGCAATATTCCATGTTCCCACCTGCATAGGTGGTTACGAGCGCCGCCCCACAGCGCATTGCCTCCAGTCCCGGTAGCGAGCCTGCATCATGAGTGCTTGCACTGACAAAAATATCACTCTCATTATAATGGTAGCAGAGCTCTACATCATTCGCGGGTGTACGAATCTGATAGTTGGGATCATGCAAAAATTCTTGCAGCATCGCTGACTCGGCAAACTCACGTGGCGGGATAATTAGGTAGATATCTACCTCGGGATGGCATTCCTTCACCCTGTTCAACTGGCGGATCAGATAAGCCTGCTCGCGGTGGTCAGAGAATCCCCCTTCCGGCTTGCGCAAGATCGTCGAAACAATAAGCCGTCTTCCTTCCTCTCTGTGGAGTTTCATATTATAGAAGTCGGGGTTCACACCAATGGGTACAATCCGGCCCTTGATGCCATGAACCAGTTGCACCAAACTTTGTTGCCAATTGGACAGAACGAAGAGATTGCGCGTCACGTTGTAAGAGGCGAAAGACACATTATTATCCGGCAAAAAAGTCGGCTCATAGCAGAGCGTCAGACGGGTGTGAATGCCTTTGCCTGCTTCGCTGGCCTGCTGGGACACTGCCACGGTGCTGTAATAGTTGGAAATAATAACATCACTGAAGGGAAAATCGGCAGCACTGATGCCCACCGGACCCGCGGAATAAATAATTTTGCAATTCATAGGGTATTCCACAATCCCGTTCCGGGGCATCAGAATCGTCACATCATGACCGAACCCAGCCAGACGGTTGGCAAGTTCAGCCAGCATCCGTTGCGCCCCACCCTTGGACAAAGTCAGAATTGGAAACGTCAGTTTCATTTACTGTCCTCCTTCCGCAGCAAACGCAAAATCTGCATGCGATACTTGGCCTGTAGCCGTTTGATTTCCCGACGTTGTGGCTCACTGTGAACTACAGAACCCATGGCCTCATGAACCCTGTAGTTGAGCAGTGGCGTTTCAATGAAAGACAATTCATAATAGGGCAGCAGACGGAGCCATAACTCATAATCATGGGTATACAAATACGCCTCATTGAACAGCCCCAGCTTACGGAAAATATCCATATCCATCAGCACGCTACTGCCATTCACAGTACAGCCATTCATCATCGTCTCCAGCAATTGCTTTCTGTTGACAAACGGGATATTCACCGCTTCTGACAGCCTCTCCCCCCGTTCATTGATGCAATAATAAGCCGTATGGTTAAAGGACAGGCCGGAGCTTTGCAGCATTTCCAGCTGTCTTCCGATTTTGTCAGGGTGAAAAACATCATCGGCACTGAGCCAGGCAAAAAAACCTCCCGTTGCTGCTTTAATGCCCTGATTCAGAGCCGATGCTGTGCCCCCGTTTTCCTTGCGGATATATAAAATACTACCCATATAAGGCGCAAGCTTCTCGACATGGATGGTAGAGCCATCGTCAACGACAATGATCTCGATATCGGTATAGCTCTGAGCCAGAACGCTGTCCAGCGCCTGATCTACATAAGGACAATTGTAAAAAGGAATGACTACCGACACCCTGGATTTTTTATTCATCTGCTCACCTCCTTTGCCTTAAAAGCCCGGCCTCCGTGGTATCTTTGCCGTACTTTAAAGGACCCGCGCAGGCGGAGGCGCTGCGCGGGACATTTAGTTCTTCAGGATTCCCTACTGCAATATCCTGTCCTTGTCTCTTTATTAGCCTCCCATAGAGGCGATCAGGTCACGAAGCGGAGCTTGATAACGGTCGATAGTTACAGCCACTTCGGCCAAAATAGCATTGTAATGCTTCAATGTGCCCATGCCTTCATGCTGACGGTAAGCGGTCAGAGACTGGTTCAGCAGTACTGGAGGATAACCATTCAATATGGCCCGGAACCACAAGTCATAGTCATGAGTGTAGGGTAGCGATTCATTGAAGTAACCAATGGCTCCAAAAAGTTCTCTCTTAATCATGATCGTACAGCCGTTCACGGGATTGCCCTGAAGGAAGCAGCGGAGATAGGCAAGATGATCAGGAAACACCGCTGCCGCATTCAGCTTGATCAATTGGGACTGTCCGTTAATATAATTGAAATTGGTATAAGAGATCAGCAAGTTGTTCTGTTCCATGTACAGTACCTGATTTCTGATTTTGTCATGATAGAACAGGTCATCTGAGCTAAGCCAGACGATATAATCACCTGTAGCTTGCAAAATACCATGATTCAGTGCAGAGGCGGTTCCCCCGTTGCCTTTCCCTAAATAATGAATATAAGGGAGATACGGAGTAATCCGCTCCTGATGGATCGTTGAACCATCATCTACCAGAATGATCTCATAAGGCTGCCACGATTGTGACAATGCGCTTTGCAGCGCCTGTTCAATGTATGGACAATTGTAAAAAGGGATGATCACTGATACTTTCGGATTATTCATACTAACCCTCCTTCCCCGCCGGTTCGATAATAGGCCAGAATATCAGTGAGCGAGGTCTCCAGATCAATCTCCGGTTGCCAACCTAATGTATCTACATTCATTTCCGGTGTTTCCTTATGGTCCGGGATAGCTGCTCTAGAATCCTCTCTTTGCGCCCGATTCATCACGCTCTGCTCCAATGATTCACCGGCTTCCGGCCCCCAGTCCAGCGGCACTTCTACTGCTGAGCGGCTGAGCAGATACTGTGCAATCTCGCCCAAGGAACGCTGCCGTCCGGAATCTATCTTATATACTGTCCCTGTCTCTCCTTTATTCAAAATTACGCTGTAGGCTCTGACCGCATCACGAACATCCAGAAAGTCACGGAGATCAAACCGGGAAGAAAGCTTGAATAGAGGCGGTTCCCCTCCTGCTTCCAGAGTGACTATATAACGGGCCAATAATGAGCAAAACCCGGTGGAGGGACCGGGGCCAATCAGGTTACAGGGCTCAGCCATAAGCACCGGTTGCCGGAACAGGGTTCCCCAGGCCAGTGATGCCAGTTCCTCCAGTGTTTTGCTGAGACTGTAGGGATGCGGCGGTCCCGCTGCAGTGCCCGCCTTGAACTTGAGACGCGATCCTGCCACCAAAATCCGGCTTTGTGGCAGGCTCCGCAAAGCTTCCAACAGATAGAGGGTTGCCATTACATTGCTCTCTATATATAGCAGTGGGTCACGCCAGGATTCCGGCACGGAATTTTTACCTGCGAGATGCAAAACCTCTTCCGGTGCAACCGTCTGGATCATTTCGTGTACGGCTTTCCTGTCGCTCAAATCGCAATAATACACATGTACGCCTTCCGGAAATATTGGGGCAACTCCCCCTAATCCCCCTCCATTCCCCGAATGGCGCAGCACAGCTGTGACTTGTGACCCGGCTGCCGCGAAGCTGCTAACCGCATGGCGTCCAGTAAATCCCCCTGCTCCGGTGATAAGCAGTCTACGCCCGGTCATAGGGTCGCTTCTGGCGGATACATCCACTTCGCCAGCTCCGCCAGCATCACTGAATACGTTGGGAAATCCCAACTGAAATCGAGTCTTGTGCTTTGCAGTGTACGATCCTGCACGTACATATCTTCAAGAATAATCTCCACATCCCGCTTGTCAAAAGCTGTACGAATCTGCTGCAGCAGTTGATATTTGCTTACCGGCTGGGGATGGGCAAGATGGATGAGACCGGAAACAGTGGACTCCAACAAAGAATCTATAGCTTTAGCCAGCTCCAAGGTGGTCACACCGTTCCACATCACCCGGCTGTAGCCCGAGACCTGGCCGGACTGAGCCAGGAACCACTCCAGCAGGCCGATCCCTCCAGAGCGAATTTCGGGTCCTATAATAGAAGTGCGAATGGTCAAATGCCCCGGTTCCCGTACCTCACCAAGACTTTTAGTAATCGCGTATACGGAGGTTCCATCCGGAGTATCGTCCTCAGCATAACCGCCGCGTGTTCCTTCGAACACGCAGTCGGTACTAATATGAATCAGCCGTGCATGAACCTCATCCGCTATACGCCGCAGGCGGTGCGGCAGAAACCCATTCACATGATAAGCTCCAATCTTGTCACGCTCTGCAAACTGGTTGAGTACCCCCATGGCATTGATAATGCAATGGGGGGAGACGATATCAACCAGATTTTCTACCCCGGCAATATCGTCGGCGTCTACATAAAGCCCGCTGAGATCTTTTTTATCCCGGGTTGTATAGAACACACTATGCTTGCCCTGACGGCGAAAATAATTCACGAGCATATGCCCCGCCATACCGTTTCCACCGAGAATGAGCAGCTTCATTGCAGAAAACCTCCCCGGATCAGAATATCCTTGATCTCATCACGGTACATCAGATTGGTCTCGGAACTGAAGCTGTTGAAGGAGACATGTGGGTAGCGGCTGTAGTGCTCTTTCAGTTCTGGCATATCCAGCGTCGGCAGAATTACCAGATACTGCTCGTCATAAACTACTGTTGTCATACTTTCAAAATCACTCATGAGGATTTCATGGATTTTCTCACCAGGACGAATACCCGTTTCAACGATGCTAACATCCTCTTTCCCGGAAGCCTCGATCAGCACCTCAGCCAGATCGACGATCCGGCAAGTCGGCATGGTCATAACAAAGATTTCACCGCCGACACTGACCTCCGAGGCTTTGAACAGCAATGTAATCGCATCGCGCAGGGTCAGGAAGAAGCGCGTCATGGCCATATCTGTAATGCGCACCTGCCCTTTGTCCTTGATCTGCTTCATGAACAGATGCACGACACTGCCGTTCGTGCCAAGCACGTTGCCACCGCGTACCGTTACGAACCGGGTGTTTGAACCAAGCAGATTGGCGTATACGATCAGCTTCTCCCCGATCGCCTTTGTCATTCCGTAGAAGTTAGACGGGTTGGCTGCTTTATCCGTAGAGATATAGATGACTTTCTCCACATGATTTGTAATCGCCGACTCTATCACATTCTGTGTGCCGACCACATTGGTCTTCAGGGCTTCATAGGGTTGGTCCTCACAGACCGGAACATGCTTCAATGCTGCCAGGTGATATACATAGTCGATCCCCCGGCAAGCCGCAGTAAGGGCCTCCTTGTCGCGGATATCGCCAATGATGAAGCTGAGACGTTCATCCTCGAATTCACGACTCATCGCTACCTGGGCAGATTCGCTGCGAGAGAATACTATGATTTCGCGCGGATGTTGCGGCAGCAACTGCCGGATCAGTTCATGCCCCCAGGAACCAGTACCGCCTGTGACCAGAATCCGTTTATTATTGAACATGCAGGTTCCCTCCAAGCAAAAATTTGACTACTTTGGCCGAGACATCCGGGGTTTTATAGCCTTCCGGTGCCTCCCATTCCCGGTGAAGCGAGGTCATCAGCTTGACGCAGCGCAGAATGCTGTCCCGATTCACCCCGGACACTACATTGCTTCCGCAATCCACCGTCTCCGGGCGTTCAGTGGTTTTGCGAATGGTTACGGTCGGTACCCCCATCAGGCAGCATTCCTCCTGAACCGTGCCGCTGTCGCTGATCGCACACAGCGCATGCCGTTCTAAATGGACAAAGTCAAAAAATCCGAAAGGTTCATGAAATTCAACCAGCGGGTGCATGGATAGCGAGAGCTGCTCTGTAAGCCGGGAGCGTGTGCGGGGATGGATGCTGCAAATCAGGCGAATTCCAAAATGCTCGGCAACCTCATTCAAACCAGACATGATTTGTTCAAGTGAATGGGGATCGTCAACATTCTCAGCCCGGTGAGCCGTGATCAGAAAATACTGACCCGGTGTAAGGCCTAACCGGTCCAGAATATCACTCCCCCCAATCTGAGCTTCATAATGTGTCATCACTTCATGGATCGGATTACCGGTCAGCACGATTCGGTTCGTGGGGAAACCTTCACTGACAAGATGTCTTTTGCTCTGCTGTGTATATGGCATGTTAATGGTGGAAACCGCGTCGATGATACGGCGGTTCTTCTCTTCAGGTACATTCAAATCGTAACAACGGTTTCCCGCCTCCATATGCACCACCGGAATTCCCATGCGCTCAGCCAGAATCGCGCACAGCGCGCTGTTGGTATCCCCCAGCAGCAGAATGCGGTCCGGCTGTTCCTTTCGCAGAATGGGCTCCAGTCCGCCGAACATCGCAGCCATTTGTCCACCAAGTCCTGCTTGCTTATCCTGCAGCACATAATCTGGTGACCGCAGCCCGAGTTCTGCAAAGAAGATGCCACTGAGGCTTGAGGTAAAGTTCTGGCCGGTGTGCACCAGCACATGCCGCTCCGCATGCTCGTCGAGCAGCGGAATGATGACGCTGAGACGAATAATTTCGGGCCGTGTGCCCAAGATCGTCATGATCTTCATGAGTTCACTCCCCTGCCTTCTGTATAATTCCGTTCCGGCCGCCAAGAAGCTGCAGCGGCCGGACGGAGAGGCCGCGATTCCTTGGCGCGGCCTACGCCGCCTTGCGGCGGCCCTTGGTCCGGCGGGCGCTGCTGCGGCGCTTGCCGCCGGAACGCCGCCGCCGGGCGGCCGATTTTGACCGCCGCTTGCGGGACGCGCGGCGAATGGCGGACGGGCGCCCAGTTCGGCGCGCCCGTTCCTTGGCGCGGCGTAGACGGCCGCGCCGGAGCTTGCGGCGCCGCTTGCGGGACGCGCGGCGCGGCTTTTCTCGCCGCGGCTCAGCTGCGGCGAGAGGTTCACTTTCGCCCGGGACCGCAGGTCCGGGCGGAGGCACCGCCGCGATGGGGAGCGCGGCGGGCAGCGAAGTGCAGTAGCGGAGGTTCCACCTCTCCGCAAGCCCAAGCAGGCGCATGCGGTACGCCGCCGGGCCGTAGGCGGCCTCGGCCAGCTCCCGCGCCCTGCTCCCAATGGCAGCGGCAAGGCCTGGCTGCGCCAGCAGCGCTTTTACCGCCTCAGCCAACGCCTCGGTATTCTCTGGCGGGACCAGATAATCACCGCAGCCCGCAGTTTGCAGAATCTCCTGCAGTCCTCCGGAAGCATAGGCCACGACAGGTTTGCCGAAGGCGATCCCCTCCAGGGCTGTCATCCCGAAGCCCTCACGGATGAGGCTGGGCACAACAAGTACATCCATCGCACAATAGGCTGCCGGCAAGCAATCCTCATAGCCAACAAAATGGAAGCGTGAATAGAGGCCTTCCATTTTCACCTTACGAACACAGCGGTCATAGAAGGCTTTATCCCCCGGTGTTCCAATGACCAGAAACTTGGCATGAGGCTCAGCAGCCGATACAATCACAGCCATATTTACGAAATGCTCCAGTCCCTTTTCCTTATTAATAAAGGAAGATATATAGCCGACCAGCTTCTGGTACGGCTGCACTCGCAGCTCCAGTCTCCGTTCGCTCCGTAGCTTGCTCCAGGACGCTTCCATCATCTCTCCATCATTCCAAGACGGGGGAAGCAGCGTGACCTTGCCCACCATTATCTCTTGCGTAAAACAAGCCGCCGCCGTATGGGAGATGGCCAAAATCTCGTCACTGTTGCGGTTTATCAGTTCGACGCTGATCCCTGTATATTCATTGTTCGTTATGGCCTCTGAAATTTTCCATACTACGGGAATCCCCAGGGACTTGCCAGCCATGGCCGGAAGCACATGAACGCAGGTGCTGGTGATGATAAGGGCCGGACGTAGAACGACCAGCCAGTCGATTAATTCCCGATATTCCCTGCTTTCCTGCAGCTGCCTGGCATCGGCCGGGAGACCTGCATACGGAGTATACATTCCATACAAAAGAGGGATCGGCATAAGCTGTACATTCAGCCCGAAGCTCCGGGCTTGCTTGGTTAGCTTCCCTTCATGCGGCGCTACGAGTATACAGTTAAAAAAACGGGACAGCTCACGGCCGAAGAAGAGCAACAGCTTCTCCGCACCGGTAATGCTTCGTGTATTGGAGACATGAGAAAAGAGGACGATTGTAGCTTTATCGGCCATGGCGTCTTGGCGCTCCTTTCCCCAAGGCTTGGAGCGACCATTCACCTCCTAAAAGTTATCCGGAGTCCAGCCAAGCTCTTTCTTTGGCTGGATTATTCCCTGTAGCTGGTACCTATTAGCCAGGCTATTCCTTCAGAGGCAAAAGCACATTCCTGTCTTATGCCTGATATCGCTTAGCCGTAGATAATGGTCAGTAATTGGTTGAGACGTATCGCGTACGTGTGATCCTTCAGCGTCCGCTCATAGGCACGAAGTACAATTTCCCGGCGCTCTTCTTCATGAGTAAGGTAGAAGCGGATTTTATCCATCATTTCCTTCGGGCTGGCAAATGTCTCGATCTCCTCGCCTGCCTTGTAAAAGTTCCCCATGTCATCCCTGGCATCGCAGAGCTGCAGCGTACCACTCGCGGCAATTTCAAACGTACGCGGGTTCGGTGAAACAGCCGAAATACCCAGTGAATTGTTGTTAACATCCTTATCGATATGGGAACGATGCAGGTTGATGACGATTTTGGAGCCGCTGTAAGTAAGTGCTGTTTCCTGTGGAGACATCCACTTACCAATCTCAATTCGTTCGCCATACTGTGGGGCTTCGGGCAAGCGATCCCACCAGATTCCGTTGATAACCGTGTTGTACTGCATTAGTTCAGGCAAGACTTCACGGAAGAAGTTGATCCGGTTCCAATAGGCGGAGCCGATAAAACTGACATCACGCTGGACCGGTGAGCGAGTCGTAGTCGGGTGATAATGCTCCCGGTGAGCAGCAAAGGGAAGGTAATGAACCTGCTGGCAACCCAGTCCTTTATAGAAATCAATGCAGTTGCGTTCCAAGGTGAATACATAGTCATAATGCAGCACGATTTTCAAAGTGAAGTCTGTGTAGTAAGGATCATCTGTGAGCCAGATGGCCGTGCGGATGCCGGAGCTTTTCAGCTGGTTAATCTGCTCCAGCGGCAGATCCATTCCGTCCAAGACGAGCACCAGATCTGGATGATTGGCCGCTGCCAGCTCCACCAGATTCTGACGAACATCCGTCACTGTTACCTGAGAGGTCAGCTTTTGTAGAGCGGCGACAATTGCTTCGTCCAGAGGAGAGTATGGATAGCCTTTGCCTGAGGCTACATACATGACGTGAATATTGCGCACCGGGATCGGTTCTTCCGCTCTGCCGTCAAGAATCGCCAGCCGGCCCCGCAAATACCCTTCGTCATATCCTGTCTTGAAGCCAGTTAACCTCCCCCGCAGCTTTTGTTCTTCTGCAGGCGTCAGAGGCAGCGGGGGTGTAGGGAGTACAAATTTATTGCTCATCTGCTTCTCTCTCCTTTATTCCTATGAATGGATTCAGTTTCGCGAGGCAATGACATTCAACAGCTGTGGCAGGCGGGCAGTAAATGTGTGATTTTGCAGCGTAGTATGCAGCCCCCGTAACGCAATTTGACGGCGTTCTTCTTCATGATGGAGATAATAGTCCATCTTCCGCTGCAGCTCCTCTGGGGAACCGAACGTTTCAATGTCATAACCGGGAGTGTAAAAGTTCCCTAGATCGTCGCGCACATCCGTCAGCTGCAGCGTTCCGCAGGCACTGATCTCATAGGTTCTCGGGTTGATAGACCGCGAAGACAGCTGGTGCGTATTGCGGTTATCCTGTCCGTTCTCCCATGGTCGGTGAATATTAATGACCAGCTTGGCACCACTGTAATAGTTCGCAGTTTCTCCGGGTGGAATAAACCCGTCCTTGATGAATGGGGCCAGTTGGTCATAACGACTCAGCCGTTCCCAGAATCCCCCGGCAATCAATACCTTCTTGGTGCGCAGATAAGGGGCCAGCCGGTCAAACAGCTCGGTCCGGTTACGGAAGGCATTGCCGATGAATACGATATCGTACTTGTACTGAGGCCCAGTACGGCGGGGATGGAACATCCCGGGGTTCACACACAAGGGCACATAATGCACAGACGTCGCTCCAAGGGAGCGATAAAATTCCACAGCACTCAATTCATGCGTAAAGACATGATCGTAATGCCGCCAAATGACCGCGGTGTCCTCTGTAAAATAAGGATCATCCACAAACCAAATCGCCGCTGTAATACCCAACCCCCGTATGGCAGCAATCTGTTCCAGATGGTCATCAGGGAACACATGCAGCCCATTCATGACGAGCACCGCTTCCGGTCGTTCCCGAACGGCGGTGTCATACATGGCTTCAGGCGTGCTAACCACCAATTCACTGACCAGCTGCTGCAAAGCTTCCCTAACACCAGTATCAATGGCTTCAAAACCCTGAGGAACATACATGAGTTTAAATGGCCGGCATGCCTCCGCTTTCGGCGGGTTCAAGCGTTGCACGGCACGGCATAACCCTAAACGGTACCCTTCTTGGTAGCCATCGAGGTATTCGGGGTTATGCGCCTTTCTTATTTTTGCTGTCACGGCCTTCACCCTGCCCTGTCGTATTCTCAAGACAGTGTACTATATGCGGAGTCAGCACCCGCCTCATGGACATCTGTCTGTAGCACATATAAATTGGCAGATGTCCCCTGTCTTTTGCCCGGCTTGGCACACACCAACGCAGAATGTATCCACTCCTGCCGAACTGCTATAATAGAGTGATCATCGGAATTAGAGGAATAATGTGCTGCCGCCTGACTCGAGCAACGAGGAGGAAATCATTATGTATAACGTCAATGCCATGCTATATTTACGACACGCAGAGCTGCTGCGGGATAAAGTCCCTTCTTTTGGCTCATACCCATTTAATCTGCCTGCGGTACGTGAACTGGAACGTCTAGTGTTTGAGAAGCAGGTTACCTTTCTGGTAGGGGAGAACGGAACGGGAAAATCAACACTTCTGGAAGGTATCGCTGCTGCCTGGGGCTTTAATCCCGAAGGCGGGACACTGAACTTTACGTTCAGCACCCGTCCCTCTCATTCAGAGCTTTATGAGTTTCTAAGAATTGCTCGGGGCGTAAAGCGCCCAAAGGATGGTTTTTTCCTGCGGGCGGAAAGTTATTATAACGTCGCTTCATACATAGATCAGTTGGATGAGGAACCAGCTACTACGCCACGTATTAAAGATTCCTACGGGGGGAAGTCATTGCACGAGCAATCTCACGGCGAGTCTTTTTTCGCTACATTTGTTCACCGCTTCGGCGGAGGTGGCCTTTACATACTAGATGAACCGGAGGCTGCGCTTTCCCCGCTGCGCCAGATGTCCCTTCTTGTCCGGATGCATGAGTTGGTACAGCAGCGCTCACAGTTTATTATCGCGACCCATTCCCCCATCCTGATGTCCTATCCCGGTGCGGATATCTTTCAATTAGGAGAGAACGGTCTTCATTCTGTCACTCTAGAAGAAACAGAGCATTATACGGTAACCAAAGCATTCATGAACGACAAAAAGGGGATGCTGCGTGAGTTACTTGGGGATGATGAGTAGGCTTTTTTTCAGGCGGATGGAGAAAACCCGGGTAGTGTGCGGTTAAACGATAGGAGCTGGTTGCAGATGGTTGCAGTTGGTTGCAGTTGGTTGCAGAGGGTTGAAGCTGGTTGCAGAGGGTTGAAGCTGGTTAGAGCCAATAGTGCTGATACTCCTTAATGAATGAGGCTGGAAGGTGATAGGGTAGTTGAGGTAGTTGAGATAGTTGAGCTTGTTGAGCTTGTTGAGCTTGTTGAGCTTGTTGAGGTAGTCGAGCCTGTTGAGGTAATTGAGGCAATTGAGCTTGTTGAGGTAGTTGAGCTTGTTAAGGTAAGTTGCTCTTGTTGCTCTTGCTGAGGCTAATAGCTGCTTGAGGGACTGAGGCGAGACTGATAGTCTGCTAAATACAACAAACTTAAGATCAAACTAAAGCCAAACCTAAGATCCGAACGTAAGACCCGGTCGTTACTATAGTGAAATGTTTGGACTTCCGGTCGCTATTACCCTCAGTTTCCCTCATTATAACCGCTTCTTCTTAATAGAACATATTAAAATAACAAAACCTAGATAAGAGAGAGTTCATAATAATGATCTCCGAAGTGTAATTAACGGCATTTTTGTACCTTAAATAGCCTGCGTCAAAGGATATTTGGAAATTAAGTGCAATATTGCACCTTAAATCTTCCACTATAGGCCTTTCAAGGCTATTTTTCAAAAAATAAGATACAATAATGCCTCTATTTCGCTATTTTACCTTTAATCAAGAAAAATAAGGTGCAAAAATGCCGTTAGTTGGTAAGGTAGAGCCATTTTCTACTGTTAAGAAGACGGGTGCAGAGGATATTCTATGCATTTAGAAGTATGTCGGAGATTTGCTACCTGAAGCCCAAACTTAATCAGCATAACGTTGCTCTCCTGTTTGAATCATTATTTTACTTAATATGGCGGGTGAAAGTTGGCGACAGCTTAAGCTTAGGCATCCGATGCGAGCCTTCCTGCGGAAAGCTTTCAGGCGAACGCTTCGCTCCTACATTTGCGGACTTTCCTGCGGAAAGCTTTCAGGCGAACGCTTCGCTCCTGCATTTGCGGGCTTTCCTGCGGTAAGCTTTCAGGCGAACGCTTCGCTCCTACATTTGCGGGCTTTCCTGCGGTAAGCTTTCAGGCGAATGCTTCGCTCCTACATTTGCTAACTTTCCCCTTCCTTCCTCGCTTTCGCTTCTTACTTTTATACATCTTATATACCCTGGTTTCACCTTATAGTAGAAATGGAACATCCCTAGGACTATCTATACTTCAATATCGAAATATCGAAGCATCAAAGCATCAAAACATCAAAGCATCAAAGCATCAAAACATCCAAACATTACGACAGCTCAAATCAATCCAATATAACCTAAAACATTTAAATACCCCCTAGAATAGTCAGCTCTGAGACTTTCCCTAGGGGGTATTACGTATTTCTGAATTCTACAACAATAATGCCACAGTCACCGGGTCAAGTATGCATCCACCCATCTCTTCATCTCCTGGGATGGCCCTAGTCCCAACTCCCTGCGGTATTGTTCCTCAAAGCTCGCATAGTGCTTGATGACACGATCCCGCTTGCCACTTGCCGCATAAACCTCTAGCAACAACAGGTGCATATCTTCCTCAAGCGGGCAGACCGATAATCCTGCTTCCAGCCGCTGCTGAGCCTGAGTCCAGTCCTTTCTAGTCATTTGATGCCGTACCAGTTTATAGAGGAGCACTTTGTACTGCTTGGCACAGCCCTCCTCAAGCCTTACCTTCCAGAGATAATCCTTCCGATCGAGCAGGCTGCCCCGGTAAAGATCGCATAAGCGTTCCAATGAAGCTATATCCTCCGGCGCATCCGCCAAAGCGGGGCTACTCCGCTGCAATTCCAACAGATCATAGGAGGCCTGCAAAGTTTCCAGAAAGTAGCCGTCTCCAGTTTTAACAATATTCATTCCTATGTCCTGTTCCTTCAGCAGCTTCCTCAAACGATACACTGTATTGTGCAGATTATGTGCCGCGCGCTCCTCATCCATATCCGGCCATAGCACATTCATCAGATGCCATTTGTTAGAATCCTGGTTGGGGTAACACAACAAGTAAGCAAACAGCTCTTCCGTTTTCCGCGCCGGCCAATGGATCAGCTCCCCCTTCGGGTTCCGAACTTCAAAACCTCCGAAACAGCGTATGAAGGCCTGCGGCATGGGCGCCGACATGGCCTTAGACGAAGCTGATCGCCCGGCTTCTTTTATCAGCCGATCTGTAATCCGTGCGATCGCAGCCGGGGTCACCGGCTTCAGAATATAATCAAAAGCGAAGACATTGAAAGCCTCCAGCGCATACTCCTTATAAGCTGTTGTGAATACAATCCGCGTATTCTCGCAGCACTCATCAATTCTGCGAGCCAGTTCCAGACCGGAGAGCCGCGGCATTTCCACATCCAAGAACACAATGTCCGGTTGGAGCTTTGGCAAACTGGTCAAAGCATCCATAGGGTTGCTGAATGCCCCGATAATATGACAGTGGTGATTCCTTCCTACAACTACCTTCATCAACTCCAGAATCGGCTTCTCATCCTCCACAATGACCGCAGTAAATAAGTCCGTCCTTTCTTCTGCCATTTCATCGTTCCCTTCTTTGGTGCTGACAATCAACTGTGGATCCTCCTTATTTCAATTTCAGCTCCTCCGATGCTTCAGCTCCAAATTCTTGGCGATAAGCCTCCAGATATTGTTGTTGAAGTCGGCTGATCTTCTCTTTTTTTCCGCGTTGTTCATAAATACCGATCAGAAGCTCATGCATGTTCTCTTGCAGTGGATACATAGACAAATAGCCTCCCAGCAGCTCCTCCACCTGATCCCATTGTTCAGCAACGCTCTTCCGTTCAACGAGCTCACCAATCAGCATAGTGTACTGCTTAAAGTACGCTTCTTCCAGGGCCGCTTTCCACAAATATGGCTTGTTTTCCAGCAGCGGTCCCTGATACAAGGAACAGAGGTGCTCTGCTTGCCCCGCTATCAGCCCTGCTTTACTCTCACTGCTTTTGGCCTGATCAAACGCCAGTATATCGTAATCTACTTCACCGATATCCAGCATGTACCTGTCATTGAGCTTCTTGATTTCCATTCCAAAGTTATTTTCCTTTAGCATCTTCCTTAAGAGATACAACGTATTGTAAAAATTGGACAAGCTCTGCTTTTCCGCCATCTCTGGCCAAAGCAAGTCAAGTAGCCTCCATTTGCTGATATAGGTGGCCGGATGACATAGGAAGTATGCCAATAGCTCCTCTGCTCTTCGAGTACGAAAATGCAGCGGCTTCCCCATAGCATCCCTAATCTCAAATTCACCAAAGCAACGGATGGCCATCCTCTTTTTCTGAGAATTCACGTTATTAGGTACGCGCTTGTGGTTCAGACGCTCCTGCACCCGCTTAATGGACGCCGGCGTCACAGGCTTGAGAATATAATCCAAGGCTTGTACCTCGAACGCCTCCAGGGCGTAGTCCTTATATGCTGTTGTGAATACGATTTGTGTCTGCGGCATTAACGCATAAATTCGGTTGGCCAACTCGATCCCGTTTAACCTCGGCATTTCAACATCTATAAAAACCACATCCGGCTTCAATTCCGGCAACCGCTCCAGTGCCTCCAGTGGATGGATGAATGCACCGGCAATGATGAAATTGTGATCTCGACTAATCATGACCTTCATCAATTCAAGAATGGGCTGCTCATCCTCAACAATTACCGCACGAAACATGCTCGTCCTCCTTCATTTCCTCTCATCCCTGTTTCATAGGCAAGTAGATCGTCACTACCGTTCCCTGCTCCAGCTTCGAATGGATACTTAAGGCTGCGCCTGCGATCCGCTCTACACGCTGCCTGACATTGGCAATGCCTATGCCTCCATCCTCTCTTTCCCCTCCGGTCAACTTGTACAACAAATCATCTGAAATGCCAATCCCGTCATCTTCGACAGTAATCTTGATATATTCTTCTCTTGCCTGCACAGTTAGCGTGACTCTGCCTTGTCCTTCCTTCTCAAACAACCCGTGCCGGATAGCATTCTCAACAAAGGGCTGAATACTTAAAGCAGGGATTTCAAAATACGACAGTCCCTTGTCCACCTCAAGCACGTAATCAAACCGCTCCCCAAACCTTGCCTTCTCAATCTCAACGTAAGCATGAATGAGCTCCAATTCCCGATGCAAGGGCACAACCAGCGTAGAGCGGTCCATATCCAGAATAAAGCGGATATACTGGCTCAGCATAGTCAACAAATAAGCGGCCTTTTCTCCATCCGTATAGCAGAAGGAAATGACGTTGCTTAGTGCATTGTATAGAAAATGTGGCTTAATCTGCGCTTGATGGAAAGCTTGCTCATTGCGAAGCGCCTCCTCGAAAGAAGTTTTCATTGAAATCAATGTCTGTATTCTCGCGATAAGCGTCTCCACATCAAACGGTTTGGTGATATAGTCATTCGCCCCGACTCTAAACCCGAGCGCAATGTCCGATGCCGAATCTTTGACCGTAGCGAACAAAATCGGCAGCTCCAGAATGGAGTGCTTAGTGCGCAAAGTTCGGCACAAGTCAATGCCCGAAATTTCCGGCATCATGACATCCAGTATGACTAGGTCGATACCCGGATAAGTATTCATTTTGTCCAAGGCTTCTCTGGCAGAGAATGCAGTGACTACATTATAGTGATGCCTTCTCAGAATGTGCAGCAGGCTATGGATATTGGAGGCCTCATCATCGACGATTAATATGGTGTGTGCAAGCTCTGGATCGATGTCATCCAGGGAGATAAGCTCAGTGTGAGCCGTCCTCTGCCTTTCGGCTGCTGCCGCTGATTCACGGTATCCCGGAATCCGCTGCATCTTTTGCATGGTGAAAAGCATTCGTGTGCCCAGTCCCAACTCGGACCACTCCACATGA
Source organism: Paenibacillus sp. MAHUQ-45 (assembly GCF_058133325.1). Classification (NCBI taxonomy): domain Bacteria; kingdom Bacillati; phylum Bacillota; class Bacilli; order Caryophanales; family Paenibacillaceae; genus Paenibacillus; species Paenibacillus sp. MAHUQ-45. The sequence continues at coordinate 217,037 of NZ_JBYUPV010000006.1, read as the reverse complement.
ATCTCTCCGCCCATACGCTCCACCAGCTTACGACTGATATACAATCCAACGCCCATACCTGTGTAACCATCCTTGGGAAGCGGCTTCTCCACCTGTTCAAAATATTCGAAAATCGTCTCCTGCTTGTCCAGCGGAATGCCAGTTCCCGTATCCTCCACTACTATGGAGGCTATATTCTCAGCTAGGCTGCACCTGATGCGGATTTCACCCTGTTCTGTATGTTTTATCGCATTATGAACGAGGTTATATAGCACCTGCTGTAAGCGGCTTTCATCGGCCAGAACCCAGGTATCCGGGTCTACCAGGTTCTCAAGCGTTACTTGTTTCCCGGCCAGCTCGAACTGCAACACATCCATAACGATCTGGGAAGCAACACGAAGATCCACCACCGTCATTTGCAGACGCAGTTCCCCGTGCTTTAGGCGGCTGACATCAATAAGATCTTCAATGAGCATGGATAGCTTGGTCGCTGTATCCTTGATCAGCCATAGATTTTGCTTTTGGCTCGGCTGTAGATTCTCTTCCGTATCCTCCAGCAAATAAGAGGTCATATTCATAATGCCATGCAAAGGGGTCTTAAGCTCATGTGAGGTGTTCATTAAGAATTCGTCCTTTAACTGATTGGAGACCATCAACCGGCGTGATAATACCTCTATATTGGCATAGGCATTCGAGAATCGTAAGGCCAGCATGATATTAATGAGGACGATGAAGATGACGACCCCACATTTGCCAACCAGATCGTTGGTAATAACGTTCTCGGAATAAAGGCTTGAGTCCACCAGAAATACCAGCAGCGCGAAAGCCCCCACAATGATGAGCAGCAGTTCTGACCGATTGGAGGACGGTTGCTGATTGCGAATGTACAGATAGATCATCCGGATGATAAGTCCAGCGACCGCAAACGCCATATAGATCACCAAAAAATATTTCACACTGATGTGGACACTGTATGGCAAAATGACAACAGCAATGAGGTAAAGCGCAAAGGGCAATAAGAGTAGCCTTAGCTTTTTCGCAGACATCAGCCGGGTCTCCACACTGCAGAAAAACATAAAAATGATGATCGCACCTAGAAACTGGCTGATTTCCAGCAGTTTATACACGAAGTTAAACGGCAGGTCCGGGAAGAAACGTTGAAACACTTTTTCACCGTATAAGGAGTCCTGAAGGGCCTGTAGCAGCAAATATAGTCCGCTAAGGAGGTAAGCCTTCTCTCTTCGCCCCAGAAAATAGAAACTGAAATGATAAGCTCCGAACATGGCCAGAATTAAGATAATACCAATATCCGCCCCCAACTGAATGCTGCTTACTTCCGAAATTCGCCCCTGTGTACCGAATGGAATGGAGTTCACGATGCCCCCGGTAACAAAGTTGAAGTTAGAGACTTGAAGAAGAATCTCAAGCTTGGCAGTATCACTATGAAAAAAGACCGTGTAGGGTGTATTACTCGGCTGGAAACCTTCGACACCCATAGCAGGAGTACCGCTCCCACCTTCCATCACATCATTAATGAACAGCCGGTGGGCCATACGGACACTCCGTATTTTCAATCCGAGAACTTCGTCCTTATCCTTTAATAAAATGGTAAGTCGATACGTTCCGGCACCTTTACGACTAATCCCACTATCCTCACTCTCCCCCCGCCATGTGCCCGGGACGGTCAGATAGGAAGCTTTCTCTGCCCGCCCTTGCACGAAATCTTTGGGTTCGAGCAATTCGTCTTTATAGAACTCCCACTCTCCATCCAGATTGATAACGCCATTATTGTGCAAATCCCACTGGGTCAGATCAAGTACCCCCTGCTTCGCCAGAGGCGCCATCCGGTTAGGCAACGTATGGGAATAAATTGCGGTTAATAGCGATATTGCTATTACAAAAAACAAAGCAAAGCCAACAGCCTTGCTGTATTTGATTGTTCTCACCAGTCGGTCCCCTCTCCACAAACAACAGAACAGTATCATTGTATAACTAGTGACTCACAAAAATCTCAAAATAATTAGATTGGGGATCGGACTCGAGTTCAAATTATATAAGACCAACCGCTTCTAGCAGTTGAAATCTGGTAACAACCTATGCTTACGGGTGCGAGCTTTCCTGCGGAAAGCTTTCAGGGGAGCGCTTCGCTTCTACAGTTCCAAACCTTCTCCTTCGTACAAAATGCACATAGCTGAGTATGTACTGGGAGCTTATTGAGAGCTTAAGCTGAGAAGCAGACTGAACTGGGAACTTAACATCTATTCAGCGGTTAAAATAACGGCATTTTTGCACCTTATATTGATCATTTTAGAGTAAAAAAGGAAATTAAGAGCATTATTGTACCTTATTTCCTCGCTTATCCCTCAAAGGGTACTGTACCGCAAGAATTAACATGCAAAAATGCCCTTAATTGAATTAATCCTTCCTTTGTAGATAAATTAAGGTGCAAAAATGCTCTTATTTCTTTATTCACGAGGCTGGAAGCAAACCGGCGCTGAGCCAGCGAACCCCTCCCAATGTCACTCAGAAGTTGGACAGGGGGACGCGACCGCGCGGATTTGTGGGCTTCTTAGTGATGTAGAACTTTTCACTGTCCATTTTTTTATCTTAATTTGTATTAGTTTTCCGTCTAGTCTAAAACGAGCGTATAACAAAAAGACACCTTAAAGAGCAACGCCCCTTAAAGTGTCTCCAATAAATCTATTTGCATGTTAACGACCTCGCACTCCAGTGTAACAAACCATTCTTCACAATCGCAGCTTCGGGTAGCGAGCTTTCTCCCGCTTCCAGAATCGGGTCAGTCGATGCAGCACCCAGCCGAACATCACCACAACCATCATATCAAAGCTCACATTGAACATAAACAGATGCTTGCCGATATCAGCCCGGCCATCTCCAAGGATGGGCACCAGGAAAGAAAATATGCCAATCAACCCCAGCAGCATCAGTAGTTCGCCCGCCATCCGGCCCCGGGTCTCCCGAGTAAGGAAATACTGCACCAGCGCCACTGCAAAGTACACAACGTAAAATACAGACAGAAAACCAAGCGTGTGCGGGATATGTTTGTTTTTGAATTGGCTCCAAGCGCTGTAGGTGTAGGATAAGGCTCCAGCTGGCTTGTTCTCCGTCTTTTCATAGTTCCCGAGGTAGTACGGACGGATGGCCATGCTATTACTTGCTGCATACTCCATGTTCTTAATCAGGCGGTCCGGATGCTTGAAATAGAAGAACAACACGTCTTTATGCGATACCCGATCGTAGAAGTCCGGCCCTAGCGAAGGGTCATTTTGCTTGATAGCCGTATCATTCTGAAAATAATTCGTCCCTGCCAGCACCTCCAGCCGTTCAGGCAATCCCAGGTCGTGCAGATCGCCACGCACATCCGGCGACTCGTTCAGAATTCCAAAGAACACCGTCTGGTACAGGTTGATATGCTTCAGATCCTTCGGCGCAGCCACGTACAGAACGACTGATACCACGAAGATCGCGGCTGAGAATCGCAACGCCAGCTTCCGCCAGTTCCCCTCCCCCTTAAGGAAGGAGAACCGCAGAAAAATAAGGGCGAAGGCGATCCCGATAGGCGCGTTCTGGATTTTGGAACAGGTCAGGAACAGTACAGCGATGAAGAACAGCGTCAGCACTTTCGGTGTGGGCTTTTCCATAGATGTCAGCTTTAAACCCAGCGCGAACGCCAGCAGCATAAACACCAGCGATACTGGCTCGCCATACAGGGAATTGAAGTACGCCAGATAGCCGATATCGTAAAAGACGAACAGAATACCCGCGCCGAGCAGCAGACCCGTTAGATAGGAGCCGCGGGTATTGTGCTTCACTAGCAGCCAGGAGGCCACCAACAGCAGTACAGCGTACACTGCCCCCAGCAAACGGATATCGAAGAAGCTTCCGTGGAACAACCCACCCAGCAGCCGCGGAATCAAGACCAGCACGATTTGCGAGGATGGATAGAAGCCCTTGAACAGATTCTCATACGAGAATCGGGAATGGCTGAAGCTGAAGAACCGATCGGCATACGATTCGTTCGCATCGTAGTAATTCAGACCGGTAGTGCTCATCATGCGCAGGAAATCCCCGTTGTCAGCCACTCCAATGAAATGACCGAAGAACAACAGAGAAAGAATAATCCCTAGTCCAACCAGCGCGACTACCGTCTCTGGACGCCCTAATCTTCTCATAGTCTCTCCTTACCGCTGCGGAAGCAGCTTCACATATTCATCAGACAAACTCATTAGTTGAAGAATATAGTCATAGTCAGTCTCATACTTGCTGAAGTCACTCACCGGCTCCAGTGTATCCAGCGAGATGGCTTCACCATCCTGGAACGTTGTGCCCGGCACGAACATGATGTCATCATTAAAGAATGAACCTGTCGGCAGATAGTAGCGCATACCCAACACATTGCGGTCAATGTTCAGAAGGTCATGTCCAAAAGACGTAAAGCCTTCTCCCTCCAAAGAGACACCCAGCAGGTTGGCGATCGTCGGCATAATGTCGAGCTGTCCACCCGTGCGGTCGATCACTCGTCCCTGCTCCATGCCTGGCACTCGAACAATAAGCGGGATGTTAAAGCGGCTGATTCTAGAGTCATATTTTATCCCCAGTGCCTGCTCTACCTGCTCCGGAGGGACATCCTTCGGCTGCAAACCGAAATGATCCCCGTACATGACAAGCACTGTATTGTCCCAAAGTCCGTTCTGTTTCAGGCCTTCGATCAAGGTGCCAATGGCATAATCTGTGTAATTGACCGCCGTCAAGTAATCGCCCAGCATCGTATCCTTCAGGTCACCTTCGACGTTGATTTTTTTGAAGGCATCAGGAATCTTAAATGGGTGATGACTGGAAGCAGTGACCATTTGTGCGTAAAAAGGCGTCCCCTTGGCCTTCAGCTCGGCAAGCTTCTCAATGCCGGTAATGTACAACTGCTCGTCCGATGCGCCAAAGGCGTTAAAGTGATCATTCTTGAAGCTTTGTTTGTCATAGTAGCCGTTGAAACCCAGTGCCGGATACAGCTCATTCCGGTTCCAGAAACCAACCTTGTTCACATGAAAGGTATACGCTTCGTAGCCCTTGCTGCGCAGAAGACGCGGCAGGCTAGGCAGCTCCCGATCCCCGAACCCGGTCGACATCGCCAGCGTTGCAATGGGATAGATGGACGTATTACTCATGAATTCAGCATCGGACGTGTTCCCTGGGCCAATTTGCTGATAGACATGGGGAAAATAAAAGCCTTCATCCGCAAGCTTGTTCAGTACCGGCGTCAGCTCCTGTCCATTTAGCGATTGATGCAGCGGAAAGTTTTGAAAGGCTTCCATCTGAATCACAATGACATTGCGGCCTTTCTGTGAGCCAAACAGATCAGGGATTGTCCCCATTGGCTGATCACGGTAAGGATAGGAAGCTTCCAGCGTTTCAATTCTGCCAATCGTCTCCTTGATATCCCCAATTCCGATCAAACCGTTATCGGCATTAGCCTTGATCGCCGCCACTACCTCATAGTTGAGGAATCCGGCACTCTCCGCCTGCACTAATTCATTCGTAATCCCCTTCGCGTTCGTGATTGTATGACCCGACCACCAAGCGCCGCCGATCACACATACCAGGAGCACAATCAGATGAACTCTGCGGGCACTAGATGAGACATATTTTTCCTGTGAATAGGCAGGACCCCGCAGCCATCTGCGTACCCCGCGATAGAGGGCATACACCGCGATATCTATGAAGAACAGGTAGTCAATGATCTGTATCGTAGATTCCACGCTCTCCTTGATTTGGAACACTTGTTTCAGCTCGTAAAGAGCCAAATAAGTCGGTACCGATCCAAAATGGTTGAAGTATACACTACTCGCGAAGAACAGCAGCGACAGCACAATGTTGAATGCCCAGAAGACTCCGGACTTCAGACGCCGGGGAATCACTAGAGCCAGCACCCCCATCAGCATTAGCACCGGAGCAGCATCAGCGGCGATCCACTCCCAGGCGATTCTGTCAAAAAACAACACTCTCAGCAGCAGCAGCTTCAACAGTAGCAGCCCTGATACCATATAGAACTGGGCGTATAACGGCCCGTTTTTCTTCTTGTACATAACATCCCCTCTAACTCTTGATCATGATTTCGATTCCTGTATCCCGCTTGAAAAATAGCAGATTTCACTAGTATAGCAATAATTGTTTTTATTTCAAAATGGATTGCTGTAATTCATGCGTTTTTTCAATTGATATTGCATGTTTGTGCACATACACTTTGAATAACTACTATTTTGATCATGCACAGCCTGGAGGAACGGGACGTTCCGGGAAGCAGTAATTTTCTCAACAGAAAAATCGCCGCAGTCCAGAATAAGCTGTAGTGTGTACAGTCACACAACTCATCAGAATTGCAGGATTGTAGAATTACACGATTTGAGTTCCAAAACTTCACGATTGCATACTTCGGTGCTACCCTACGATATAGCTACACCAAAGTTTCGCTCTTTAGCAACAACAAAAAGCAGAGGGTTACATGACCCTCTGCCATAATTCGCTGACACTAGTAAGCTCTCTTGCCGATAATCTGTATTGCCTATATTCTGTGTTGCAGTATGGCTGTCCTGTTAGTACTGAATGACGGTAATTCCCTGTTCCCTATAAGGAAGGAGAATATCCTCTGGCACCTCATTTGACGTAATCAAGCAAGTCAATGCCGAGGCTGGGGCGACGATAAATGGTGCTGAGGTTCCAAGCTTATCAGGCGTCACCAGTGCAACCACCTCCGATGAGCCTGCGATCATCGCTCTTTTGACAAAAGCCTCATTCGTTGTGCGGCAGACTGATGCCGAACTCGGGGTGAATGCAATACACCCCCAATGATTTGTTGCCGTTCTTCTTTAAGCACTGGTATGACCACTTGTTCATCGTCCCTCGTGGACGAAATCTATAACAATCCGCGGCACGTAATTTCCGGCGTTTGTCTACGCAAATTATAGCGGCCGGGATTGATCAAGGTCAATTGGGCGAGACTCAGCCCAGGGGTGTGCGGCTGAGTAATCTTTTAATAGAACGATTGGCTTCCTGTAGCACAGTTTCCTTATCCATCGTCTTCATCAGCCCACGTTCCATCACAATCTCGCCGTCAATAATAGTCGTCTCAACATCCGCACGGGTGGCAGAATACACAATTCGGGAGATCGGGTCTACATCATAGGACGGGAACGTGTGAAAATTACACAAATTCAGCAATGCCAGATCAGCTTTTTTACCTACCTCAATACTGCCGATGCTACTCTCCATCCCTACCGCCTTAGCCCCGCCAATGGTAGCCATACGGAACACACTTCTCGCATCCATAGTCGTCGGCCCATGCTGCGGCTTCTGGATGACGGCGGCCAGGCGCATCTCATTGAACATATCCAGATTGTTGTTGCAAGAAGCACCGTCAGCACCAAGACTCAAGGAGACATGTTCATGCAGCATGCCCGGTGTATCTGCAATGCCCGAGGCCAGCTTCAGATTGGAGCCGGGACAATGGCTGACATGCACACCGCGTTCCCGCAAAATTCGCCGCTCCTCGGCATCAAGCCAGATGCAATGCGCCAGAATGAGGCGCTCATTGGCCAAGCCCAAATGGTCAAGGTAGACGATATTCCGCATTCCTGTCATGGCCTGCACAATCTCGATCTCCCCCAGATTCTCCGATGCATGGGTATGGACTTTAACCCCATAACGTGCAGACAGGTCGCGCACCTCTGTTAGCAGCGGCTCAGTACAGGAAATGACAAACCGCGGGGAGAAGGCATACTGAATCCTTCCGCCTCCGTAACCATTCCATTTCTCCAGCAAATCCACACTCTCTTGTAAAGAAGATGTTGTATCCTCTTGCAGAGCTGCGGGCACATCCCCACCCTTCTGATCCATCATCACCTTGCCGGACAAGGCGCGAATGCCGCTCGCTGCAATGGCCTGAAAAGCAAAATCCGTATGATGCACCGTCTCCATATCCACAATCGTCGTAGTCCCGCTGGAGATCAACTCCCCTATGCCCAGCATCGCAGAGTAATATAACGATTCCTCATCGTGCGCAGCTTCCAGCGGCCAGATTCGTTTGCGCAGCCAGTCCATCAGCTCCAGATCATCACCTTTGCCGCGAAACAGCGTCTGACACAGATGAATATGGGTTTGGATAAAGCCAGGGATAACCGTACGGTTAGTGGCATCTATAACAGTCTCACCTGCTTGCGAAATCAGCCCGCTGCCGATCTCTACGATCAGGCTACCCTTGATTCGAATATCACCGGTGATGATATCCTCTGAGCTGTTCATGGTTACAATCTCTGCATTTCTAATCAGGATGTCTGCCATTATATTCTCCCCCTTTAGCCTGGTTACCTTGACTTGTTAATGTGCTAGTACTAAGCGCCAGTTGTAACACAAAAAGGCCACAAAATATGCCGTAGCATATTTTCGTAGCCGGAAATTTACGGTTTCCAGTAGAGACCCTTAAACCCATTATTAAGGATATACGAAAAAGGCTTATTCAATTCAGTCGCTTGAATAAGCCAATCATAAAAGAAAGACATGATTCATGTCAATAAAAAGTTAATTATACTAACATGAATCATTCTAATTTCTTATTTTCGTATTTAAATCATATATACAATGAATCAATTCGATCTTCCGTGTTATTTTTAATAACACGGAAGATATCATCTGATCGTATCAGTCGATATTTTCAGATATTTCTTTTCTAACATGAACTCACTCCGCAGCAATCAGCACCTTCTCAAATACCGGGAAATTCGCGATACGGCTCGGGAAGGAAATCTCGCCTCTAAGCTGATAGCCGAGCCGCGGGTACAGTTCCAATGCTCTAGTGTTCATGGCGTAGGTATCCAGACGAATGCTTGTATACCCGTTCTGCAATGCCAGTTCCTCTGCAAAAGCAATCAATTGGCGTGCAATGCCCTTACCCTGAACCTCGGGATGTACTGCCAGACGGTGCATGATCAGATGAGGACCCTGATTTTGCTCCCAAGTAATCGTCTCATAGGCCTCTGCCTGATTTTCATCCAGCACCAGTATTCCGGCAATGGCCTGATTGTCTTCGTAAACATATAGTGTACCGCTCTCAATGTCATTTCCGATAACTTCTTTATTGGGATAATACTCGTCCCATTGGTCACTTCCGCCACCCTGCATGACTTTTACACATTTGGCAATAAGCTTCATAATTTCTTCCAGCTCGTCCTTATGTGCAGTTCGAATCCCATTGCTCATCTGTGCACCTGCTTTCTTTCTTCCTAATTGAATCCCTCCAGCGAGACCCTGACAAGAAGTCTATCATATTTGAGCCCGCTTTGAGGAGGGGATTTCCGGAAAAGAGAGCAGGGTAAAACATCCGGACGGACTCCTCCCGACCGGATGTTATTTCCTTCTTACCCAGACCAAGGCATCCACTGGGTTATTTGAATTCCAATTTATGCCCGTCCTCGAAGCCCTTGGCGAAACCGGCGTCGAACCCCACGTTGTATGCTTCGGTGTAGCCCTGCTGATAGGCGTCTCCCGGCGGCGTTTCTGGGGAGACGCCAAGATCCGGGGGGAGCGGAATCACCTGTGGAGCGTGGTTAGGATCCACTGAAGGTGCTGCGTTAGCTTGTGGGGCAATGTTGATTCTTCTGCGCAGGATGCGGCGGCGGCGAAGTCTTCTTTTTTTGCGCAGCACAAGACTTTTGCGGGTCTTCCCTTTACGAATCAGCCCTCGGCGAGTTTTGCGGGCAAGGCCTTTGCGGATCTTAACCTTCCGCGACAGCAGCAATCTGCGCCGTCTGCGAGTGATCGTGCCTAAACGCACTTTTCTGCTGCTCTTTTTCTTCATTTTCTTGATTCCTCCTGTACTCCATGTACTTTGGAGGTTCCTACAGCACATGTCTTGGTCTTGTTCAGCCATGGCGCTGCGGGAGTTCCTCTTTTAGGCCGGTGCAGCGAAATACCTGACATCATCCGGCACATGGCGCTCTGGTACCCGCTTAAGATCCGGATATTCTCGCTCAGCTTGCGGGCCGTCAGCTCGGAATGCCCCGTCAATTCGGCGATGCTCTCCAGTATAGCGGCCAATGCAGCCTGGCTGCGGGAAATGGAGCGGATCATCTCCAGTTTAACGGCATGCTCCGAGAGACGGCCCCCGGTCATTTGCTCAAGTCCCCAAAGTCAAACCCGTCGCCGCCCGAAAACCCTTCTCCGCCGCCTTCTTCTTCACCACTGCCCAGCACAGCCTTCAAATTGCTGTAAAGCCCGTTCTCCAGCTTGGTTAGCCCCTCCACCATCTCAACGATCACTTCGTGAATGGAGAGGGCTTCTTTCAACTGCTCCTCATGACTTTCGAAAACTCTCGCGTGAATATGATGCTGTGTCCACTGTTTTACCTTCTCCGCTTCAACAGCCTTCGCCTCCAGGATCATGGCGACGTTCCACTGGATCACTGCCGTCGACTCCAGCATTTGTAGAAAAGCCTTTTCCCTGCTCATCACCAGCCTCCTACTCCTTGCGCTTACTCTTCTTCCTGCCCATCCATTTCCTTGATGACTCTGCCGACCCCTTCTGCCATCGCCTCTTCCAGATCAGCCAGGGCATTGAGGTACGCAATAATATTCTTGTTGACCTGACCCGTGCTTTCGATCAGACCGCTGGTTCCTCCAAAATCAGGCTCTGCATCCGGCAAATCGTGAACGATTTGCGACATACGGACAACCACGTGACGTTCGGCGTCGAGGATCCGCGCCATCTGTTCGTGCGTATGGGCCATGTGCTGCAGCACTTTTGTTATTTTATTCTGCACCTTCATGTCTCCTTTGCTCAAACGCCCTGCTACAACATATGCGGCAGGAGCCCTGGCTGTGCCGGAAGTGACCTCTATTCGCGGAGTTGCGCTTCCTGGACCCCGCCCATTTTTTCATTAGTGACCTCTCTGGAAATGCTGGGTTGATCTGCAGATAGATACCTTTCCATCCTCTAGGTCACGCAAAAAAGGCTCCGCCATATGGCAGAGCCTGATTAAGTCATTGTTTTATAGCGTTAGAACGATCCGCCCATCAACCTCGCCCTGCTCCAGCTCTGAGAAGACGTCATTGATCTCCTCCAGCTTCCTGACGGCTGTGATCGCCTTCACTTTCCCTTCCGCCGCAAACTGCAGAGCCTCTTCCAGATCCTGTCGCGTTCCGACAATGGAGCCAACTATAGTCGTCCCATCCAGCACCGTATTGAAGATAGGCACCTCCATGGTCTCCGGTGGCAATCCCACAAGGACTAGCGTACCACCCCGTTTTAGGGAAAAATAGGCGCTATCGAACGCTTTTTTGTTCACAGCCGTGACAATGCTAGCCTGGACTCCGCCCAACTCGCGCTTGATTACTTCCGCCGGATCGTCCGTTCTAGGATCTATAGCTACGTCGGCTCCCAATTGCTTAGCGAGTGCCAGCTTCTCCTCGGAAGTATCCACGGCAACCACGTTCAGACCCATAGCCTTGGCATATTGAACAGCCAGATGACCCAAACCGCCCACACCCACAATCGATACCCATTGCCCGGCACGGGCTTTGGATACCTTCAGTGCTTTGTAGGTAGTGACACCCGCACAAAACAACGGCGCTGCCTGCACAAAGTCGATAGAATCGGGGATTTTTACAACATAATCGCCATGGGCAATACAATATTCAGCATAGCTGCCATCGACCGAATATCCTGCGTTCTGCTGCTGCAGGCACAGCGTCTCACGTCCACTCAAGCAAAATTCGCAGTGACCGCAGGCCGAATACAACCATGGAATACCCACTCGGTCCCCTACCTGCAAATGCTTAATCCCCGCGCCAATCTGCTCTATCACACCGACGCCTTCATGTCCAGGAATTAATGGCAGCTTGGGTTTGACCGGCCAGTCCCCATTCGCAGCATGAAGATCCGTATGACATACGCCGCAGGCGTGGATTTTGACTACAACCTCATGGGGCTCCGGATCACGTAATTTGACTTCCTTAATTTCCAAAGGCTTTTTAAACGCATCGGTAATTGCCGCTTTCATACTGCTCCTCCTCTAAATGATGAATTGGAAATAGTATGTGCGACCCTGCAACATTTAACTCAAAAAGGAGTGTCCGGCAACTCCCGGAACACTCCACACCACCCGCATTATGACAGTGTACCCTTGAGCTTCTCCCCTGCCTCTTGCAGAGACTGAAACGTTCCCGCATCACTCCACCATTCCTTCAGCACATCATAGCTCAGCTTGCGGTCTGCGGCATACAGGTTGTTCACATCGGTGATCTCTAGTTCACCTCTCCCCGAGGGAGCAATCCGCCGAATAATGTCAAATACGTCCGAGTCGTACATATAAATACCAGTCACGCAGTAATTCGTCTTTGGTTGCTTGGGCTTCTCTTCAATATAGGCAATCCACACAGGATCCTTCTCGTCAAAGACGGGAACACCGTATCTGCGTGCATCCTCCACTGGTGTCAACAACACTTTGGCCGTCCCTTGGGACTGCTTGATAAAGCTATCCACATATGGGGTCAGATCGTCCATAAACAAATTATCACCGAGCAAAACAACGAATCGCTCCCCCGGAGAAATGAATCCTTCCGCAAGCTCCAGTGCCTCCGCAATACCTCCTGCGGCTTCCTGAATTTTATAAGTCAGAGAGACGCCGAACGAGGCACCGCTGCCTAAAAAATCCGTATACAACCCGGCGGACTGCTTGCTGATGACCAGAAGAATATCGGTGATCCCCCCTCGGCGCAGCCGGTCTATACCGTAGCACACCATAGGATAATTGCCGACCGGAAGCAAATGTTTGTTCATAAGCCGGGTCAGCGGCCAGAGTCTGGAACCTGTTCCGCCCGCCAGTATGACTCCCTTCACTTACTTTCCTCCTCTTTATCTACGTCATTAGTCTTCGGGTCATTGACATCAGATGAAATTCGCAGGGTCCACCTGCCATTTATCTATAAACTTGCTGCGATTTCGTTCCAGCAGGTCCTGCCAGCCGCTATTATATACTTCCTTGAAGCTGGCGCTTCCTTCATGGTGTACAAGACAATCTCCGGCAATCAGCAGCCGGTAACCCTGTTGCCGAGCGCGATAGCAGTAATCATCGTCCTCATAATGTCCAGGTGAGAATCTCTCGTCCAGCAGCCCTACGGATTCCAACACCTCTCGCTTCAGCAAAAAGCACAAACCTACCAGCCGCTTTGCTCCGATCCATTTACGGGGATCGGGAGCATTCGCGATTTCGGCGGCTTCATGATACCCCGGCAAATCGGTGTATTCCGTCTTGACTTGTTGTCTGCCACTGGCATAGTTCGTCACCGGTCCGACAATCCCGATATCCGGCGCACTGTACAGCGCCGCCTTCAGATTGCTCAGCCATCCAGCGGAGACAATCACATCATTATTCAGCAGCAGCACTTCATCGCCGGAAGCCAGCTGTAGGCCGAGATTGCAGGCGGCTGGAAAGCCGCAGTTGACGGGCAAGGAGATGAACGCTAATTTCTGCGCCCGGCAGTATTCTGTAGTTTCATCCTGTGAACCATTGTCTACGACGATGATTTCATAAGGAACCTCCGTCCAGGTCCGGATGGCCTCTACACAGGTCCGCAGCAGGCGGAGCCCGTTATAGGTCGGAATAATAATACTGGTCCGCGTCATATCCCATTCCTCCAGACCGCCATCTGACGCCGCTTCTCCCAAAGGACCTCTTCCGGCACAAGACTCCCAGGGTCCCTTCGGGAAAGCACTTCGTGCAACGCCTCGGCATGATCTCCGGTAATCAGCTGCTCCACAACGTTGCCACTTCCGATATTGGTTCTGCGCAGCCGATTTTGCTTGATGACATCAACCGTTCCCACCTGCTCCACCTGGAGACGGCCCAGGATAGAGCGTGCTTGCGCCTTGGGCGGAACCATCAGCTCCTGATAACCGATCTTCTCCAGCGCATGCCGGGAGAGCGCGTGGGGAACGGCCGTCATAGAGCTAACTCCCAGATCGCCCCGGCCTAGGGCAAGATTCAGGAACATCTTGCTGCGCGTCACATCGTCACTCAGCCGAAACGGCGGCAGCAGCGGATTCAGGTCATTAAGGGCGACATCTACCCCGTTGTCTACAGCGGCAGGGAAGGGAGCAAGCAGCGGCGCCGGAATCACCATGTCGCCATCGAGAAATAGTAGGATGTCACCTCTGCTCAGCTTCGCGCCTATGGCCCGGCCAACATCATGGCCCGCTGAATCTGGAAGGTGAATGATCATCGCCTCCCGGGAAAGGCGGGCTTGCCGAAAGCTATTATCACTGCACCCGTTAAGTACAACAATGATCTCCATAGGCTGAAGGCGCGACACCTGCTTGAGCAAAGGCAGCAGCGTTTTCTGCTCATTACGCGCCGAGATGATTACCGACAGAGTACCTCTCCGTTTCCATCTCCCCGTCTTGCGAAGGCTCTGTCTGCGTGGCGCAGCAGTCCGGCCGCTGCTGCGCCGCGAACTCTTCCTGCTCGTCGCTGCTATTGCCCTTCTCGCCGGCCGCTGCTGAGAAGCAGACTTGCGAGGTACGGCCACAATAAGCCTCCGTCTACGTTTCGACTTTATCTTCATCTGTCACCTCACGATCTCACGCCGCCGGGCCCCGTCGGCGAAGCCGGCCCGATGTCCGCGCCGGTCCAGCAGCAGGGATACCGCCTCCAGATGATCCTCTATGATCTGCTTCTGCAGAGGATCACTACCGCCCGCCTTACGGCGGACTGAGTTCAGCTTCCCTACCTCCACTGTATGAGCCGTCTGCACCCGCAGGCCTGCTGTAACAGCAGCCGCATGAGCCAGCGGCGGACGAGATAGCAAACTACTGCCCAGCAATGCAAGCGCCCTGCGGCTCAAGGCATGCGGAACAGCAGTCATAGAGCTGCCTTTCAGGTCCGGGCGACCGAGTAGAAGGTTCAGAGCATGCTTGGAGAGCACCACTGGATGGGGCGTCGATTGGCGGACCGGACCGGAATAATCATTCAAGGCAATATCAGTGCCTTCGCTTACAGCCCGCACGAAAGGACGTAGTTTTGAAGCGGGTATAACAAAATCTCCGTCTAAGAACAGCAGGACTTCCCCCATAGCCGCCTCGGCTCCAACGCTGCGTCCGGCGTCATGGCCAAGTGGCTGTTCGTAGGAGATTACGCGGGCACCTGATGAGCTTGCCATTTCTGCCGTACGATCAGCAGAGCCGTTGACAATCACAATAACCTCACAGCGCGAATGAACCCCCCTGGCCTCAGAGATCACACCACGGATGGTCCGCTCTTCATTCATCGCCGGAATGATAACGGACACATAAGGCTCGGGATGATTAGCGGGAGGCACGGCCACAGCTTGCTGCACCGGACGGACCGTCCGCCGGCGAGCTTTGGAAGCCGGGCGCAACTGGCGTCGGACAGAGGAACGTTTGGGCTTCATACACATCCACCTTTCTTGCAGGGCTGATTCCCCGGGCTGAGGGTTACAACACAGTTTATGTCATCCGCCGTGTGGGGTAACGGCCAATGTCTCATTCGCACAGAAAACAGGACAAATGCCGCTTAGTGACAAAGGCCCGCCTTCTCGCCATTGTCACAGTGCCTGAATCTCTTGTAATGATGAAAAAAGCGCGGCCTAAAGGCCGCACTCATTGATGAGTGTATACAGTTGAAGTGGCTGTTTGTTTCCAATCTTTAATCGAAAGGAAGCTGATTAACAGGAGCTTTGGCCGGTGGAGAACCGATAGCAATCCAGGAAACGACACCGTAGAACTGGCTGGTCTCACGCAACCTAACTACCTCGATCACGGCCTCATGCAAGGACCGGCTCTTGAGAGAAGCATGGAAGAAAGGTTGATTGGTCATAGCCACAACAACATAGCCAGTGTGGCCGAAGCTCTCTTCGAAGGTCACCGTTACTTCAGCGCTTTCCGCATCCCCATTGAACATAAAAGCCGTCATGCCGAATTGCTGAAGGGCTTCACGCGACCCTGCTGTCTGCACCGGATTGAAGGAAAGATGTTCCGAATTGACTGCCCCAGAAGCCAGATGCTCTGTGCTAACCGCGCCGGGCGCAATATGATAGCCCAGCACACTCTCTTCCACCAGATGGCGGGACTCTACGGCGAAGGAGGCAATTTTACCGGAATCTACCGCCTCATCCTGCAGTTCCGTAGTCCCAACGGCTTCCGGAGACAACTGCAGTGTCCCTACACTACCGGGAAGCAGCTTGGTTCCGGGTATGCTGCCATCCGGCAGCAGCCCGCTGACATGCGTTTCCTCTGCTAAATGCTCAAGCTTAATAATGCCAGGGCGCAAATGCCGTTCTTCCACACTTTGCTCAGTCAGGTGCCCACCGGTTATGCTATCCGACTGCAAATGCTGCCCAGTTACTGCTCCCTCTGCCAGCTTCGCTCCCGTAATGCTGCCATCGGGCAGAAGATCGGACGTGTATACCTCCCCTGCCAAATGGGCAAGGGTGATATTTCCGGGTCTTATATGCCGTTCTTCCACACTTTGCTCAACCAGGTGCCTGCCGGTTATGCTATCCGACTGCAAATGCTGTCCTGTTACTGCTCCCTCTGCCAGCTTCGTTCCTGTAATGCTGCCATCAGGCAGAAGATCCGACGTGTATACCTCCTCTGCCAAATGTGCAAGGGTGATATTTCCGGGTCTTATATGCCGTTCTTCCACACTTTGCTCAGTCAGGTGCCCGCCGGTTATGCTATCACGCTGCAAATGCTGCCCAGTTACTGCTCCATCTGCCAGCTTCGCTCCCGTAATGCTACCATCAGGCAGAAGATCCGACGTGTATACCTCCTCTGCCAAATGTGCAAGGGTGATATTTCCGGGTCTTATATGCCGTTCTTCCACACTTTGCTCGGCCAGCTTCGCTTCTGTTATGCTGCCATCAGGCAAGAGATTGGACGTGTACATCTCCTCTGCCAAATGCTGAAGCTTTATAATTCCGGGTCTTAAATGACGCTCTTCCACACTTTGCTCTGCCAGCTTCACTCCTGTTATGCTGCTATCAGGCAGAAGATCAGACGTGTATACCTCCTCTGCCAAATGCGCAATGGTGACACTACCAGGACTTAAATGACGCTCTTCCACACTTTGTTCAGCCAGGTGTCTGCCGGTTATGCTATCAAACTGCATATGCTGGCCATTCACAGCTCCCTCTGCCAGCTTCGCTTCTGATATGCTGCCGTCAGGCAGGAGATCAGACGTGTACACCTCTTCTGTCAGATGCTCAAGCTTGATAATTCCGGGTCTTAAATGACGCTCTTCCACACTTTGTTCAGCCAGGTGTCTGCCGGTTATGCTATCAAACTGCACATGCTGGCCATTCACAGCTCCCTCTGCCAGCTTCGCTTCTGATATGCTGCCGTCAGGCAGGAGATCAGACGTGTACACCTCTTCTGTCAGATGCTCAAGCTTGATAATTCCGGGTCTTAAATGACGCTCTTCCACACTTTGCTCAGACAGGTGTCTACCGGTTATGCTATCAGACTGCACATGCTGGCCATTCACAGCTCCCTCTGCCAACTTCGCTTCTGTTATGCTGCCGTCAGGCAGGAGATCAGACGTGTACACCTCTTCTGTCAGATGCTCAAGCTTGATAATTCCGGCTCTTAAATGACGCTCTTCCACACTTTGTTCAGCCAGATGTCTGCCCGTTATGCTATCAGACTGCACATGCTGGCCATTCACAGTCCCCTCTGCCAGCTTCGCTTCTGTTATGCTGCCGTCAGGCAGGAGATCAGACGTGTACACCTCTTCTGTCAGATGCTCAAGCTTGATAATGCCGGGTCTTAAATGCCGCTCTTCCACACTTTGTTCAGCCAGATGTCTGCCGGTTATGCTATCAAACTGCACATGCTGTCCGTTCACAGCTCCCTCTGCCAGCTTCGACTCTGTTATGCTGCCATCTGACACGAGATCAGCCGTGTATACCTCTTCTGTCAGATGCTCAAGCTTGATAATTCCGGGTCTTAAATGACGCTCTTCCACACTTTGTTCAGCCAGATGTCTGCCGGTTATGCTATCAGACTGCAAATGCTGTCCATTCACAGCTCCCTCTGCCAGCTTCGCTTCTGTTATACTGCCATCAGGCACGAGATCAGCCGTGTATACCTCCTCTGCCAAATGCGCAAGGCTGATACTGCCAGAACGAATGTGACGGCTCTCTACGGTCTTTCCAGCCAAATGCCCGCCGTATACGCTGCCCTGCGCAAGATGCAATGACTTGACGGAACCCGCTCCCAGCTTTTCTCCAGTAATACTTCCGTCCACCAACAGTTCAGCTGTCCGTACCTCTTCAGCCAAATGCGCAAGCGTAATACTGTTTGGAAGGATGTGACGACTATTGACTGTCTTGTCTGCGATATGCTCACTATTCACACTGTTCGGGGCTAAATGGAGCGAATCTACAGAACTCTTCGCCAACTTTTCTCCAGTAACACTTCCGTCCACCAACAGCTCGGCGATCTGCACTTCTTCAGCCAGATGCGCAAGCGTGATACTGCCTGGGAGGATGTGGCGACTATCGACTGTTTCGTCTGCGATATGCTCACCATTTACACTACTCTGTGCAAGATGCAGTGACCCGACGGAACCCGCTGCCAGCTTTTCGCCAGTAATACTTCCGTCCACCAACAGCTCCGCTGTCCGCACTTCTTCCGCCAGATGTGCAAGCGTAATGCTGCCAGGTATGATGTGGCGGCTATCCACCGTCTCGTCTGCGATATGCCCACCATTTACACTACCCGAAGCTAGGTGGGGCGAATCTACAGAGCTTTCCGCCAGCTTTTCTCCAGTAATACTTCCGTCCACCAATAGTTCGGTCATCTGCACCTCTTCAGCCAAATGCGCAAGCCTGATACTGCCCGGGAGGATGTGTCGGCTATCGACTGTCTCTCCTGCCAGATGCTCACCGTATACACTGCCCAGCGCTAGTTGAGTGGAGCCTATGGAGTTCTCCGCCAGCTTCTCCCCAGTAATGCTGCGGTTTGGGAAAAACTCAGCTGTTCGCACTTCTTTAGCCAGATGCTGCATGGAGATGCTGCCAGGTATGATGTGACGGCTCTCTATCATCTCGCCAGCTAAATGCTCGCCATAAATACTACCAGGTGCAAGATGAAGAGAACCAACAGCATCCTGCGCCAGCTTTACCCCAGTAATACTGCCGTCAGGCAGGAGATCGGGAGTCCGTACTTCTCCGTCCAGATGAGCAAGCGTAATGCTGCCGGGACGAATATGATGGCTCTCTACCATCTCCCCGGCTAAATGTTCGCCATATACACTGCCCGGTGTAAGATGGAACGAGCCTACAGAGTCTTTTGCCAACTTTTCTCCAGTAATACTGCCATCGGGCAACAGCTCGGCTGTCCGCACTTCTTCCGCCAGATGCTCCATCGTGATGCTGCCAGGGAGGATGTGACGGTTTTCTACTGACTGATCGACCAAGTGTTCACCTTTTATACTCCCCGGTGTGAGATGGGGAGTGTTCACGGAACCTTCCGCGAGCTTCGCTCCGGTAATACTGCCGTCTGGCAACAGCTTAGCTGTTCGTGTCTCTTGCGCAAGATGCTCCAGCGTAATACTGCCGTACACGATATGGTGGCCTTCCACGGTATCCCCGGCTATATGTTCACCGTACACACTCTCCGGCGAGAGATGAAGGGGACCGATAGCGTTGTCTGCGAGCTTCTCTCCAGTAACACTTCCATCTGGTAGCAGTTCTGCTGTGCGCGCTTCCTTCGCTAAATGCTCCAGTGTAATCTCACCGAACTCGATATGGCGGCCTTTGACGGCACCGGAACCTAGATGACCTTCCTCCACGCTATTCGCTGCCAGGTGACCAGCATTCACCGAACCCTTCACTAGCTTACTGCTGTCGATGCTCCCATTCTGAAGCTGAATAGACGAAATAGCGTTCGGGATAATGTGTCCATTGCCGATGGATAGTGGGCGGATATGTGTTCCGCCAATGCTTCCGATAGACAGATGTTTGCCCTGTAAGGCACTGTCAGCGACCGCGCTTGACCCCACCACCCCTGGTGACAAATGCTCGGGAAGAACGGCACCCGCCGTCAGCTTGGATGAATCCACACTGGCGTCCGCCAGCTTGATTGAAGTGACCGATAAGTCACCCAGTTTATCCGTAGACACACTCTCCGGCGAGAGCTTAAGTGAAGTCACGGCATAATCGGCCAGATGGTGCGGCTGAACCGCTCCTGCGGACAAATGAATCTCCTTCACTGCACCAGAGGCCAGCTTGTCGCCCGATACTGCGCCGTGCTGCAGGGCTGTCTCTGTCACACTGTTGTCCCCAAGATGCCGGCGCTCTACCGCGCCCGGGGCCAGATGTTCGGCCTGCACTGCGGCGTTCTTTAAGACACGCCCGCTAATACTATCATCGGACAAATGCTTCTCTTCCACCGTACCCGGAGCGAGATGTTCCCCGCTGACTGCTTCCCTGGCGAGAGCATGACTGCCAACCGCACCAGCTGCCAATTTAGAGGCGGTAACCGCACTCTCCGCCAGCTTGCCTGAGGTAATGCTGAGTGGGCGAAGATGCTCCTGACCCACAGCTTCCAATGAAAGCTCTCCCCCTGTAACAGCACCAGGCGTAAGATGGAAGGTCTTCACTGCATCCTCCTGGATCTGCTCGGGCCCCACCGCATTCTCCGCCAGATGAGCATGCTCCACGCTCTCCCGCTGGATATGAATGGAGGATACAGACTGCGCGGCCAGCTGCGGACCGCGTATAGCCGACTTGGCGATGTGCCGGGTATTCACAGCTTCATCGGCCAGCTTGTGTGCCAGCACACTTTGGTCCGCGATTTTCGAAGCGGTGACCGACTGCTCCACAAGCTGGGCGGTGCCCACCGCTCCTTCCGCCAGCTTCACGAAGGAAATGCTTCGATCAGCCAGATGGCGACCAGTAATCTCCCCTTCGGCGATATGTTCCCCGCCGATGCTGTCTGGGCTGAGATGCGTGGCCCGCACCGCTTCCGTGCGGAGCTGACGAGATCCGATCGCACCATCAACCAGATGGGTGCTGTCGATGATCCCGGACTGGAGCTGCTCCTTGCCGATCAGCCCGCTGGCCAGCTGATCCCGACCGATGGCACCCGGGGCCAGATGCTGTGCCAGGATGACACTATCGCCAAGATGGTCACTTGTAATAATGCCCGGGGCCAGCTTGGCACCGGTGATTCCACCATCGGCAATCTGATCTTCTGCCACTGCGCCGTCCACAAGTTTCGAACGGTCAATGCTGCCATTGGCCAGATGACGGCTGGAAATGCTGCCGCTTCCTATTTTGTCAGCGGTAACGGCACCGTCTTCCAGCAAATCCGCTGTGATGATGAATTGGCTTAAATGACGGCTCTCAATCGAATGGTCGGCAATTTTGCCGCCGTCCATTACGCGATCGGCCAGCTTATCTGGACCGATACTGCCATTCTTCAGCTTTTCTGCGCCAATAGAATGGTCTAACAGCTTGCTTCCGGTCACGCTTCCTTCTGCCAAATGCTCACCCGAAACAGCTTCATGAGCAAGTTTGGAGGAGGTCACTGCCTTGTCCGCAATATTTATACTCTGTACGGCGTAATCCTGCAGCCAAGGGGTGCCAATAATGCCGTACTTGAGCTTGGAACCATCGATCGTGCGGGGAGCAATCTTGGCCCCGGTAACGGATGCATCGGAAAGATCATCTGTGTACACCGGCTGTAGACGCTCCTTCTCCGCCGGCTTCAAAACAGTGGGTTCCGCTCCTTGCCCCTTCTTTAGAGTCCCCTGGTTCTGAACTCCCTCTTCCCGCTGCTCTCCTGCAGGTGCAACATTTGGTACGGCCACCGCCGTTTCCGTTTCCGCCACCCCCACCGCACTAATCTGCAATGCCTGCTGTGCCTCTGCCTCTTCATTCGCCTCTGTGTTTTCAACCAGGCTCTCTTCCATTGAAGAAGCTTTTGGGCTTCGATCCAGCAGGCTCAATTCCTCGGTATTGGGATTATCTACGAAATAGGGTTTCTTTTTAGCAGAACGCGGCTGCTTTCTTGAGGTCCTCCTCACAAGCAGTCCCCTCCTTCCATCGAATGTATCTCCTAGGCATCATATGCAGTGAGGTAGGCGAATGACACCCTTCCATCTCCGTAAAAAAAGGGCATTTGCCGCCACGCATTCGTCCACCCTGACCGGGCCGTACAAACATACACTAAGGAGAGAAGCATATCGCCGTAAGCGACTGAAAATAACAGGAGGAACGATCATGGGGCAACAGCTCGTAGGAATACTGCTTAATGCCGCTATGCACCGGGGCGTTCCCCGGCTGAGAACGGGGCAGGAATCCCTTTCCAACTATGAGGAGGCAGCCGCTGTATACGGCCTGGTCCCATGCTTCCTGCGTCTGGATGAAATCGATACAGATTCGGGCTTCAGCGCCGCCTATATAAAAGAAAACCAAAGATACCGGAGAACCGTCATCCCCACACCCAGGGTCATTCATAACCGGGCAATCTATCATCAGAATAGTCCCAGCATGAAAAGGCTACTCCGCCATGGTCCAAGGGTCTTCAACGCCTGGAACCGTTATGGTAAAGACGAGATCCACACCCTCCTCCGGCAAAGCGCAGAGCTACGGGGCTTTCTGCCGGCTACGGCGCTTGGCCTGTCTGGGCTAAAGCTCATGATGAACCGCTTCCCCGATCTCATCCTGAAGCCGTGTCGGGGCAGTATTGGCAAAGGGGTCATGCGCATGATTCACCGGAATGCAGGGAACTGGACTTGGATCTACCACTCTGCCAGATCCCGGCGCTGGGTGAGCGTTCCTGTCAGCATAGATGCGCTGCCACGGGCGCTGCGAAGCCATCTGGCTGCCGTGCCTTATCTGGTTCAAGAGCGCATACCGCTGGCTGTCATCGGCCGCCGCCCGTTTGATCTGCGCGTCACCGTCCAGCGCGGCTGGGGCGGGGAATGGCAGGTCACCGGCATGTTCGCCAAGGTGGCCGCTCCCGGCGGCTTCGTCTCGAACATCGCCAGAGGCGGCGAAGCGCTCCATTCCAATGTCGCGCTGGAGAAGGCTTTCCCAGGCGAAGCCGCGGCCCATCTCCGCATGTCGGTGGGTACTCTTGGCCTTGCCGTTGTACGTTGGCTGGAACAAGGCCTACCGGAGCTCGCTGATGTGGGACTGGATATCGGCATCGCTGCGAACGGTCGTCTGTTCTTCATCGAGTGCAACGGGCGTGATCAACGCTACGGATTCCGCAAAGCCGGAATGGCCGAAACCTGGAAAGATAGCTACCGTCGGCCTATGGGCTATGCGCGTTTTCTGCTCGAAAACGGCAGCCAGCAGTAGAAGGTTGTTGATTTGTCTCCTATTCTATGTCAATATAATGCAGAGCGGTTACGGTCCGGGTTCGCCGGGCCGTACTGCTGTATTATGAAAGGGAGATGGGCATGGTTAAACAATTGCTGCGGCTTATGACCGAGCTGTCCTCACACAGATGGCTTTCGCAGGTGATGGGGGCCTTATCCCATAGCAGAGTCAGCCGTTTCTTTATTCCGGCATTTATTCGTTCTTACCGTATTCCAGCCGCTGAAGCGGAAAAGAATCCCGAAGAATATCGTACGCTGAATGAATTTTTCAGCAGACGACTGAAGCCCGGCATGCGTCCTATCGCTCCGGAGCCTAATGCGCTGGTAAGCCCTGTGGACGCGATGATTACCGCCATGGGAGACATTCAAGCCGGCACGATTATGAATGTAAAAGGCCAGGATTATAAACTGGAGGAATTACTGAATCATTCGCCTCACCTGGAGCTGTACAAAAAGGGATTTTTCTTTGTACTCTACCTAAGCCCCACCGACTATCACCGTATACATTCTCCGATTGCGGGACGCAAGATGGAGAGCGATTATATCCGTGGACGGGCCTATCCCGTCAATGAATTCGGCATGCGGAACATGAAAGGCGTACTGAGTCGCAATGAACGGCTTATCACCTATATTGCCGGAGAGTACGGCGAGACGGCAGTAGTCAAGGTAGGCGCAATGAATGTCAGTAGCATCCGCTACGCCGATGACAAGGCAGCTACGTGGGAAAAGGGCGGCGATCTAGCCTACTTTGAATTCGGTTCAACAGTCGTGCTGCTCACAGAAAATGACACCTTCTCACCGCGTCCCGGCCTGCGGGTCAACACCAAAGTGAAGATGGGTGAGCTGCTGGGCACGCTGCATTCCCCGCTGTAGAGGACATCGTGATATAACGGAGCAAGGGTATCTCCAGCCGCTTGAGAAGGCGACGAAGAGATACCCTTGTTTTGTAGAGAAACGAAGCCCCGTTTCTTTTAAGCAGCCAGCAGACGAAATTCCGTCTGCTGGCTTTTTTGATGCCAAGCTTATTTCACTGTTGTGCTTGTGATGCGGGCATAGTAATCCAACACATTCTTGATAATTACCGCTGCTTCCGCTCTTGTGGCCGGTGCAGTCGGGTTCATTTGACCGCCGGTACCGCCATTGATAATTCCAAGCTGTTTGAAGGCGTAAACGGCTTCTTTGGCGTATCCTGCAATGGAAGCATCATCCGGGAAGTCATGCCCGGTCACTTGCGGCAGCTCCACATTCAGCTTCTTCAGTGCGTTAAACGCGATGACACACAAGTCCTGACGGCTGATACTCTTATTAGGAGCAAAGAGGCCATTACCTATGCCGTTAATCAGATTGTTGGACGTTCCGATATCAACATAGTTTTTATACCAGGCCCCGCTCAGAACGTCAGTAAACGACTTCTGTTGGTCACCCAAGCTGAAATCAAAGCTCTTAACAACCATAGCCAGGAATTCTGCACGGTTCACTTGACCGCTCGGATCAAAGGTTCCGTCTGTGCGTCCGCCGATAATATTTTTCTCGGCCAAGGCTGCTACTGCAGCTTCCGCCCAGCTTGGGATCAATGAAGCATCTTTAAATTTGAGACTCAGCTCTTGTTTGATCTGCCCCGGTGTCTTGGAAGTTGTGCCTGTTGCCGATGGCTGCGGCTGTTGCTCTCCAGGCTTAACAATTTCTCCTGAAGCAGGTGGAGGAGTTGGAGTAGCCGGTGTGCTTGGGCCCGATCCGCCAGGCTGCTGTCCACCTCCGCCGGAACCGCCATCACCACCTGAGCTTCCGCCACTGTAAGGTCTGACTACCACTGTGATCTCTGCTTTCAGACCCTGCGGATTAGTTAAACCTTCAGGTATGATCAGACTACCTTTAATGATGTACGTTCCTGCCACATTGGCATGGTAACCATCACTGTTCCATTGTACGGCAACAGATTGTGTCTCGTCGTTATTCAAGGATACGGATACTGCCGCCGGCAGCTCCAGTTTCGCAAATTCGGTACCATAGACAACGCTTCTGCTCTCCAAGGTCTGAACAGCTTTGATTTCTGGCAGTTTCACGACCTCTGGCGAGACATAAACAGCAATGGAAGCTGTCAACTCATCTGGATTGAGGATTCCCTCACCCGGAATCAAAGTTCCGCTAAGGATGTAAAGCCCTTCCTTATGGCCATTATAGCTGTCTCTGCTCCATTGTACGGAAACGGCCTGGGTCTCACCATTATCCAATGTTACTGTCACTGAAGCTGGCAAATTCAAGCCTTCAAATTCAGTACCAAACGGTACATTCTTGCTTTCCAATTTCTGCACCGCTGTAATCTTGGCAGCATGCTTCACTTCCGGCAAGACATGGATGATGATGGAAGCTTTCAAGTCACTCGGATTGATAATTCCCTCTTCCAGCACCAGGGTACCGTTCAGGGTATACGATCCTGCTGCCTGACCGTTATAGCCTGCCGGACTCCATTCGATTGCAAGTGTCTTCGTGCCGTACGCATCCAGGGTTACTGTTGCAATAGGTGGCAAATCCAGCTTGTCAAAAGCGGTGCCATGTTCAACATTGCGGCTCTCCAGCTTCTCTACTTCCGTAATCTTGATAGGGTGAGTGCCTTCCGGAAGCACAACTACTGTGATGGAAACCGTATTGCCTGCACTGTTCAGTATGCCTTCCGGCAGCTCAAAAGTACCTGTGAAGGTATAATTGCCTGCTTTGCTGCCCTCATAATGACTGCTGTCCCAATGTACATTCAAAGGAATAACCTTATGGCTACCCAGTGTAGCTTCCACTGTCGCTGGTAGATTCAACTCTTCTGCTGCAGTACCGAATGGTACACTGAGCAGCTGTGGCTGGGAAATGGATACGATCTCTTTGGCCTGAAGATCTACCTTCCATTTGGCATAGAACACTGTGCTTGCGTTCAATACCGTCTGCGGTGTCAGTGCACTGCCTTCTCCTGCCTTATTATCGAACCAGCCCTCGAAGAGGTAATCTTCCCGTACCGGTGCCTGTGGCAGCGTTCCGAAGGCTTCTCCCTTAAGCGCCGCTACTTTGGTTGCCGCTGGTGCTTCTGGATAATTGAGATCGAAGGTAGCCTCAATCGGCTCGCCATAAATGAGTTCAATATACTGTAAATTGGCGTTCAGTCCGTTAAATCGCATATACACGTTTTGTTTTCCTGTTACTTTACTTCTGTCCAGGAAAGTTTCCGCTGTTACATAACGATCAATGTTGGTATTCCCCAGCGTTAGCTTGGTGCTGGCCATGCCATATCCGGTCCAGGCAGCGCCTGCTTTTTGCGCCAGAGTAATGCTGGCAAACTCATTTCCGTATTCAAAAGAGCCGCCACCACTATAGGCATCAGCATACGCTCTGCCTTGTGTAGTCGATCGTTTTACTGGTTTTCCCGTGTTGTCTGCCTCGGTATAGAATTTGAAAGATGGCGTAGAGCCGCCTTCACGGGAATACAACACTCTTATCTCCACAAGATTGGTCAACTCCACTTGACCGAAATAAACAAGGTCATTGGCGTTGACATAGCTCATGGCGTCCGTACCCGCTTCAAATCTGAATTGGGTATTGCCTGCATAGATCCATGGTGCGTTATATGCGTAGATTCGAGTACCGCTATCCACACTTTGAGTATCTTTTGGCGCAAGATTGACCGGCATGGACGAGGTGTTCAACTCTTCTATAGCCGCCTTCAGAGCAGCTATCGCCTCTAATACTACTTCGTCGTTGATCGGTTCGATAAGAACGGCCTTTATTTCGGCCAACACAGTATTGAATTTGAGCTTTTTGTATGAGGAATATGCAGTCATATCAATGTTCTCAGCAGCCTTGATTGCCGCATCCAACGCCGAAATGTCTACATTGTCCTGCTTTAGTTGAAAGGTTAGCCAGTTGATATCAATGCCAGCGCTTTCAAATACGATTCTAAGCGTATGCTCCCCTGCTGTCAGATGGACATCCGGGATTCTAAATGTTCTCCATTCCCCTTTGGTTGTAGTCAGGTCGAAGGTGCCCAGAAGCTTCTCGCCATCATAGACGCCAAAGGACATTTGAGCGACATCGGACTGGCTGGAGCGAAGACGTGAGGTGACTTTATACGTACCTTCTTTCTCCACATTTATTTTATAGGAAATCGCTTCACCCTTATTGGTATTGGTATAACATAATCCACCATCCACATCGTTACATGTGACAGGCGTGATTACCGGGGTGATGGAAGAGAACTCTGTTTCGGCTACTTTCAATTTCGTATTTTTCCCAATCTTCTTTACTGTCTGACCTACATTGCTATTAATTTTGACATAATCAAAATCGGCATAAAAAGGTTCTGTCAGCGTCTGACTTCCGTTAGAAGCCAGGAGTCCAAACTTCGGATTAGCATAATTTGCGGTCGTACTGCCAAGCGAAATATACTCGGTACCGTCCGCACTGACATAACCTGAATAGCTATTACCTATTTTTTTCAGACGCAAGAAGATTTCTTTCTTCTCACCGAAAATGTTGCTGAGCTGGCTGGCAGACAATTGGCCGATGGTCACAGGTGCTGTGCCTCCAGTTTCCTTGACCATACCGATGATTTTGCCAGAGCTGTATTCATACTTCACCCAAATGTAGTTATTGTTATCCTGTGAAGCTGTGATCCCTACACCGTTATAATTCTGATTCGGCGCTTTGCTCATATTGATCTTAACTGTAGCTTCCCAGTTGCCAAAGGCTTCCTGCTGGAAAAAGTTTTTCAAATCAGCATGATCGCTCCAGAAGTCGCCTCTTTCAGCAATGATTCTTAAAAATCCGGGAGCTGCGCTTAGCGACCAGTTCTTACTGTTCTCCCCGTTCGTTGGTGTTTCTTTGTTAATTGTCCAGAAGGGGCTTAATGTTGTGCTGTTGAATTCATCGCTCTGTGGTGTCGTCCCGAACTGAATCACATAAGTATTGCCCTGATCGGTACTGACACATTTGATCGTCACTCTCTTATTGGCTTCATCTACTGTAGCCTTCGCTTTGACGCCTGTATTCGTTTCAAAAGTAACCTCAGGCAACTTGGCTCCGCTAAGCAGGCCTACATCATAGCTGAATCTGGTCGGTGCAAAACCGTCAAGCGGCTTGCCATCGACCAAAATGCCCTTCAAATACGCATAGGTCGGATTCTCAAAAATCGGCTCCAGACCTTCTTCCGATGTAAAGATTACTTTGTAAATCCGTTTCTCTCCTCCAGCTGTCGCCGTTATTACAGCCGCCGGTCTGTTCTTGTCGGCTTGCTGTACAGTAACATTTACTCCGGCAGCAGCTGTAGCCTTCACTTCTGGATAGCTGCTGATTTCACTGTTCTCACCAAATGCTTTATAGTCCAGTTTGAGTGGATTGAATATTTTGATCTTCTTACCGCCTACCGTGATCCCGCTAAGCTGCGGATTTCCTAGTGGAGCCGCATCGACCCGGAACCAGTCTTTTCCCGGCGTATAATTGACCACATAATCAATCTTAGCTGTTCTGGCAAAGGCCGGAGATTTTATCAAGAAGTTCGTGATATTCTTGGCGGAACGCTGCAATTCTCCGAGTGTCAGGGAGCCATTACCAAGTGCTGTCATCGTATTGAAGGTACTGTTGTTCCGGTTCCTCTGTGTTTCTGCATAATCGTTCGGAATGACCATGTACAGATCGTTTTGGGCGCGGACCATCGCTTTACCGTTGGTTTCATCATAACGATTGGAGGTGGCGTAAAAGCCCTGATCCTCACTCGTCTTTGCCCACCAGTCTGTCATAACAATCCCATCAAAGCCCCATTCTCCACGCAGGATGGTAGTATTCAGATCATAGTTACTGGCAGCCCAAGTTCCGTTGACCGGTCCGTAGGATGTCATTATCGAGCGTGCCTTCCCGCTCTTGACCGCCATTTCATACCCTTTCAAATAAATCTCACGGAGCGCTCTTTCCGAGACACGTGCATTCACCAAATGTCTGTCTGTTTCCTGGTTATTGGCAGCGAAGTGCTTCAGGGTAGGCGCAGTACCATTCTTCTGAAGGCCTCTCGTCTGTGCAATAGCCATCGCGCCTGTCAGCAGCGGGTCCTCCGAAAAATACTCAAAGTTTCTTCCGTTCAGCGGACTTCTGTGAATATTAATCCCTGGTCCGAGCAGTGTGTCGATGTTATTCAGCAGCATTTCTTTGCCGAGCAGGTCGAATAATCTTTCGTTCAGCTCCGTGTTCCACGTACAGGCAAGCATCGTCCCGTTTGGAATACTGGTAGCCTTCTGTGCATTGGTCTCCATACGGATACCTGAAGGACCGTCAGCCGAACTGTCGATCGGAAGTCCAAGCTTCAGCAGATTTTTCGTCACCCCGCCAAACGCTGAGGCGGTACCAGCAGTAACTTTAGGACTGGACATTCCTTCCCCTAAAATGATAGATCCCAGATCATTGTTGGAAAATTGGGCGATGAATTGATCCATCGTTACTTTTTTATTGTAAACATCCAATAAGGTATAGCCCTTGTCCCCGCTCTGCGGAATGGCAGCAGGAAGATTCTGCTTAATTCGCTCTTCCAGGTTGATACTCCGTGTTGGTACTTTTTCATTAACGGTAGTAAAGGTTCCATCTCCCTTAGGGGTACCTGGTTTAATCCGGTCGAAATCCTTTGTCGGCGCGAGCGCTTCCTGCAAGGTTTCTACGACCTTCAACTCATTTAGTGTATACGTATTGACCTTTTTGCTGTCTCTTACGTTATTTCCTACATAAATGTTATAGTCTCCGGCTTCCAGAACGTAAGAGGAATCATGACCTGTTATACCACTATCATCATAGGAGGCCATATCTTTCGTATCGTAAGTAAGGGTTAGCGTCTGGGATTCACCAGGCTGAAGCAGCCGGGTCTTCGCAAAAGCAGCCAGTTCCTTGGTTGGCTTGCCAAGCTTGCCTTGTGGTGCACCATAATAAATCTGGACAACTTCCTTGCCTTCTACCTTGCCAGTGTTCTGAACCGTTACGTTGACGGCCACCTCTTTGTCATCAACTTTGACGCTATTTGTAGTCAGCTTGAAATCGGTATAGGACAATCCAAATCCAAACGGATAAAGTACTTTCTCAAGCGCAAAAGTCTCAAAGTAACGATAGCCGACATAAATGTCCTCTTTGTATAAATTCTCCGTTTTGCTGCCAAAGTTGGCGGTGGAAGGATAGTCCGCCAGCTTGGCGGCAATCGTATCGCTCAGCTTGCCGCTTGGCGTAACATCACCGGTCAACACGTCGGCTACGGCACTACCACCCTCCATCCCCCCTTGCCATGCATACAAGATAGCAGCGTTAGGATAGTTTGTGGCCCATGACATATCGATAACGTTCGCCACGTTCAAGACGATGGCCACCCGATCAAATTTGGCATACACCTTATTGAGCATATCAACTTCAATGCTTGTTAGCCGGTAGGCACCTTCAACATCTGTGTTGTCCTTGTCTTCACCGGCCGTTCTGCCGATAATGACCACAGCTGCGTCCGACTTGGCTTTTGCTGTGTTAACAATGTCGTCGGTTAAAGGCATTTCCGCCTGGGACCAAGGCTCGGCCGCCCATCCCCCACCACCATTATTGAAAGGATGTGTTTTGATCCATTCGGCGTAAATCTTCACCAGATCTTCATTCAATTTGAGACTGGGGTTATTCCGCAGTCCCTCCAGAATGCCATTCACATAATCTACCCGCACAGCCCCGCCCGAACCTGTACCGGACTTGTAGTAACTGGCTTGAATGCGGCCAAACACGGATACATTCTCACTCTTTTGAATAGGAAGCACTTGTTCATTGAGATTCACAGGGAGTCTATATTTCGGATTCTGCAGCAGTACAATCCCTTCAGCAGCTACTTCTCTTGAGACATCTGCCAATCCCGGCAGAACCTGAGCGGAAGCAGGTGTACTACTGATAGGCGTTAGGATTGAGGCTATCAGAATAAAGCAGAAAAATACTTTAAGTAAGCGGTTGCAATTTTTCCCCATTCTTATACACCATTCCTTTCATTTAAGGGATAGCTTAAGAGATACACTTGAATAGAACCTGGTCGGAGTCAGCAAAAAACGACACATTAATACACGAATATTCATTTATTATATTATGTGGGAGTATTTGTTAATCAGAGGAGTTGTTCCGAATCACCTCCAATATCACGGATTTATATTTGTTGAAACGAAGACCGGACCAAGACTCTCAGGCATCTGTTAGTGTGAGAATGTTCATTGATTCCCCCTTTGCTTGATTAGCTCATCTTGATAGTAGCATCAGAATTTTCATCCTAACATAGAAAATCCTCATCCGTTCCATGAATATCCTCATGTATCATTTGTTTTGCGCCGCTTTACCGCATAAAAAGGAGCTCCAAAGCCATGATATGGCTTACGGAACTCCCTTTGTTCTTACTATCAGCCTTACATCGGCATGCATGTTATCCCCGTTCGGCTACTCTGTAACCTTGCTCTGATTGGCAACCTCCTGGGCTTTGGCCTGCACTTCGGCTGGCTCTCCAAGATAGAAGCGACTGATCGGATTCACATTCTCATCCAGCTTGTAAACTAGCGGGACACCTGTAGGAATGTTCAAGTCAAGCAGGGCCGCCTCATCAATGTCTTCCATGTATTTGATCAACGCCCGCAACGTATTGCCGTGTGCAGAGATCAGCACCCGCTCCTTCTTGCGAATCAGCGGGACAATCCGGTTGTGCCAGAAATCACCGACCCGATGTACGGTATCTTCCAGACTCTCACCGCGCGGGATATCCTCCTCACGGAGATTTTGATAACGGATATCGCTCCGGGCATATCTTGGATCATCCGGCTCCAGCAGCGGTGGACGAACAGACAGACTGCGCCGCCAGATATGAAGCTGCTCCTCGCCGTATTTCACCGCCGTTTCACTCTTGCTAAGCCCTTGCAGCGCTCCGTAATGGCGCTCATTCAGCTTCCACGATTTCTGCACCGGAATCCACAGCAGATCCAATTCCTCCAGAATATAATGCAAGGTCTTAATGGAACGCTTCAAAACAGAGGCAAAGGCCAGATCGAACGTATACCCTGCTTCTCTAAGCAGCTTGCCTGCTTCTTTGGCCTCCTGGATTCCTTTCTCGGTCAAATCGGGATCGCTCCAGCCTGTGAACAGGTTCTGCCTATTATATTCACTCTCACCATGCCGTATTAACACAACCTCATACATTTCCCTCTCTCCTTTAGCCTGTGGTATCGTCATCCCCAAGGTCCTTATACAGCACCTCTGACAAAAGCGTACTTATCTTCCTTATACCCCGGTTACGTCCGAAGGATACGCTTCTATATTACAATTATACTCCGTTAACCATGGCACAAGTAGAAACGGCTTTTCCGTCCTCAAAGGGATGGTATCCGTTTCAGCGAGAAATATAAGAATGATTTAAAGTGTAAAACATATAAATTCACAAAAAACCGGCCGCCTGCCGGCACCGGTCCTCTGTAATTTCTTATATGCATTGTAATTAGCACCATACCCCGTGACCTCAGCGGATCTCGGAGGGGCTTTTTCCTGTATACTGCTTGAACTGGCGGCTGAAGAAGAAAATATCTCGGTATCCCAGCGCGTCCGCCACTTCGGTCACGTTCATCCCGGCATACAGCAGCAAATGCTGAGCCCGTTCAATCCGGGTACGGATGACATAGGACTGAACGGACGAGCCGGTCAGCTCCTTGAATTTAATAGAGAAATACCGCGGCGACAGTCCGGCACGGGCGGCAAGATCCTCCACACGGTGTGACAAACCAGGATGCTGGCTTACATAATTGGCTATCTCATGAATCACCTCAGCAAGCTGGTTGCTGACATGGCGCTCCACAGGCATGACCCGATCCTCACGCAGCAAGTGAATCATCAGTTGCTTCAGAATCAGTTGGCCCTCTGCCTCGGCAGCGAAGGTCTTCACGAGAAACAGCCGGACATAACGGGCCAGCAGATGCTCGAATTCAACGGTCTCCGTGAGCACGCGATAAGGCTGTGGAATCTCGGTTACATCTTCGGCTACATCGAAGTGAATGTATGTAAGCACGAGCGGTTTTTGCGGATTATGCGAAGCCACGGTATGGTCCCCAGGCCGGAACAGGAAGCAGCTCCCCTTGCCGATCTGAAAAGGAACCCCGTTGCGCTCCAACGTACCTTCCCCACTCCAGACATAGAATAAATCATAGTTTTGCAACGGCTTCTCTCGCTTCTGCCATTTCCAACCCGGTTCGCACACAATCTTCGCCAGGGCAGGCAGAATGACAAAAGAGGACGGCGATGCATGCAGCATAAATGTGACCTCCTGAAAGTTTAGTGCAGCTGTTCATCTTCCATCATACCTTGTCACGTGGTATTTTGCACATCAGTCCATGCCTGATGCAAACGACGAACGCCTTCCTCTATCGCGGGAAGATCCAAATGGGAAAAATAAAAGCAGGCCGCAGGGGCTCCCGGCATCACCCGGTACAGCCCGGCGTCCCTGAATCCTGCGCCGCGCCGGAGGGCCCCGGCGCGGAAAGCTTCGAACGCCTCGGCGCTGCCCAGCCAGCGGGCGTACACATGCAGGCCAGCATCGCCGGGCAGCGGCTCAAACAGGCCGCCCAGCTGCGATGCCAGCAAAGCGCGGAAGGCCCGCCCGCGCTCGCCGTAAATGCGGGTCATCCGCCGCAGATGGCGGCGGTACCCGCCGGTGTTCATGAACCGCGCCAGGGCCCGCTGCTCCAGCAGCCCTGCCGCCAGCGGTTCATAGAGGGCTTTGGCGGCTAGCGCAGGGCCAGCAAGCAGCTGCGGCAGCACGGCGTAGCCGAGCCGCAGGCCCGCGAACATCGTGTTGGAGAAGGAGCCGATGTAGATCACACGGTCTTCCCGGTCGAGCGCCTTCAAAGGCTCGATCGGCCGGCCTGTCCAGCGGAATTCGCTGTCATAGTCGTCCTCAATGATGACGGCATGATGACGCTGCGCCCAGTCCAGCAGCGCTCGCCGCCGCTCCAGTGGCAGCACAGCTCCCGTCGGGAACTGGCGGCTCGGCGTCACGAACAGCAGCCGGGCATTCCAGTCCTCCGGCACAAGGCCACTCTCATCAACCGTGCCGGGGATTAGCACTCCGCCGGTCACTTCCACCGCCCGGCGGATACCATTAAAGCCAGGGTCCTCCGCAACGGCAGGTGAGCCAGGGTCCAGCAGCAGTTGGGTCAGGAGAACGATGCCCTGCATCGAGCCGCTGAACAACACGATCTGCGCAGCCTCCGCGCGGATGCCACGCGTAATCCGCAGATGCGTGGCGATGGCCCGCCGTAAGCCTTCATCACCCTGCGGCGGGCCAGCGCTCTCCAGTAGCGTGCCGCCCTTGCCTCCGGCATAGGCGAGAGCGCTTTTCCATTCATTATAAGGAAAATGTACCATTTGCAGTCCCTTGCTGCTAAAATCGATGAAATCGTAATTAAAGTCTTCATAGCTCCGGACCGGAGCCGGGACGGCTGTCAGCCGCTCCCCCCAGGCCGAGAGCGGAAGATGAACAGGCCCACGACATTCCATACCCTCTGGAGCGGACCCTTCTGCAATGACCGAAGGTGGAAGGGTCCGCTCTTGAGCTGCCTGATGTGCTGTGGTGAAGATATCCTCCGACACAAACGTCCCCCGGCCGGTCTCCGCCTGAACATAGCCATCAGCCAGGAGCATTTCATACACTTGTGAAGCCGAGCCGCGGGACAAGTTGTACAATTCCGCCATTCGCCGCGTAGATGGCAGCCGGGTACCGCCTGGCAGCGTACCGTCCAGAATAGCTGCACGCAGAGCATGATAGAGTGCCAAATATTTATAGCGATGTAACGCCAGATACTGGTCGTAGGGCAGCGTAAGCTCCATAATCGGGACACTCCTTTCATTCAAGCAGCAATTGGACCATTAAAAATAATGTAAATCGGCACTTTTTTATTGTCAATTTTCATTCTATCCTGTAGAAACCAAGCCACACAAGGATCAGCAGGAGCGAACGCTCCGCAAATACAAGAACCAGAGGAGTGTTCAACATGCGCAGAAAAGAATTTCAGGTCGACAACGAGGAGGAGCTGCAAACCTTCCTGGACGGGATGAGCTTCGGCTTTCTCGGCACTACGGATGAGCAGGGACGGCCAAGAGTCACCCCGCTGAATTTTGTATACACAGATGGATGCTTTTATTTTCACGGCAGCCATGCCGGAGGCAAGATGGAGGCCATCCGCCGCCAGCAGCAGGTGTGCTTCACGGTCGCAGACGAGTACGCACTGATTCCCTCCTATTTCAGCGATCCGCATCTCGCCTGCCCGGCCACCGCCTATTTTAAAAGTGTAACAGCCTTCGGTACCGCTGAGTCGGTGAGTGATATTACTGAGAAGGCAACGATATTGTCCCTGTTTATGAAAAAACTCCAACCCGAGGGCGGTTATGACGAGATTGATGCGGCAGACCCACAGTATCGCGCCCGCCTGAAAGGCGTCGCTATTGTCCGTATTACGCCTGATGAAATGACTGCCAAATTCAAATTCGGGCAGAATCTCAAAGACAATGAACGGACAGAGGTAATCAGCGGTCTAGCAGAGCGGAGCGGAGAACGGGATGCAGAAACGATAGAAATGATGAAAAAGTTCTGTCCTTATCCACATGATTTATAAAGGAAGAGTTAAACTCCTCTCATGTTTTAGTCCAGTGGACAACGTATACTCGCCGGACTTGCTGAAATGCTTGGGTACTCAAGCATTTCTTTCCCGCGCCTGTCAGGGTAGTCCTAACAAGATGCTGCACCCTTATGAAATAAGGCCAAAAAAGAACTGTCCGTCTAGTGCGGACAGTTCTTTTTTCAAATCTAAAACAGGCTGCTGAAACCGCCTGAAATGTCGTAAAACTATTTGAAAAAAACGCGCTTTCCTCAGTGACGGCGGCATTTCGCGATGATATAATGTTAGGCAATGTTAACCGTATCTATCCCCAAGATAACCCGGAAGGATGAAACTGATGAATTCATTGGCTGCACAATTGAACGAAAGTATCAAAGCCGGAAATGAACATGTCTACGAGATGCTCTCTACCCTTGGCAAGGAAATTTATTTCCCCAAAGAAGGGATTCTGAGCCAATCTGCGGAAGCTGGTGCTCATGCCAAGAAGTACAACGCTACGATCGGCATTGCCACTGAAGGCGGCGTACCTATGCACCTTGGCGTCATTCAAGATAAACTCTCTGCCTTCAGCCCCAAGGATCTTTACAGCTATGCTCCTCCGGCAGGCAAACCGGAGCTGCGTACTGCGTGGCGTGAGAAAATGCTGCTCGAGAATCCGTCGCTGGAAGGCAAGTCCTTCAGCAATCCTGTTGTGACCAACGCCCTCACCCATGGGCTTAGCATTGTGGCCGATCTGTTCGCAGAGCCGGGCGATGCCGTCATCTATCCGGATAAGAACTGGGAGAATTATGAGCTAACCTTTGGCATTCGTCGTCATGCCGAGACCGTTAACTATCCGCTCTTCACGGACGAAATGACCTTCAACAGCGCTGGCCTGCTCGATGCACTGCTCGCTCAGAAAGAACGCGGCAAAGCGATTGTGCTGCTCAACTTCCCGAACAACCCTACAGGATACACCCCAGGTCTTCAAGAAGGCGAAGAGATTGTCGCAGCCATTCTTCGTGCAGCCGAGGAAGGTATTAACGTTGTTGTGGTTAGTGATGATGCATATTTCGGATTGTTCTTCGAGGATTCACTTAAGGAATCCCTGTTCGGCAAGCTGGCCAGCCTGCATCCACGTGTACTGGCCGTGAAGGTGGACGGAGCAACGAAGGAAGAATTCGTCTGGGGCTTCCGTGTGGGCTTCATCACCTTTGCTTCGGAGAACAAAGATTTACTGTCTGCACTGGAGCAGAAGACACTCGGTATTATCCGTGCTACGATCTCTAGCGGAGCCCATCCGTCGCAGACCTTCGTGCTAGATGCGCTGAAGGCACCGGAATTCTCCGCCCAGAAGGAAGAGAAGTTCCAAATCATGAAAGGCCGCGCCAATAAAGTGAAATCACTGCTGGACAGCGGCAAATACGGGGAAGATGTCTGGACCTACTATCCATTCAACTCCGGCTATTTCATGTGTCTGAAGCTGAAGACCGTCTCTGCGGAAGCGCTGCGACTACACCTCATTCACCAATATGGACTTGGCACGATAGCACTCGGTGAAACCGATCTGCGCATTGCCTTCTCCTGTATTGAAGAAGAGTATCTGGAAGACCTGTTTGATCTGGTCTATGCAGGCGTTCGTGATCTTGAAAAAGCTTGATTTCACTCATTTTTCATCCATTATCAGTCCCGACTCGGTTCGGGGCTGATTTTTTTATCATTCTTTCCGGCATTGGCCTATACACGCCATCCCCTCCACACATACAATACCGTGTACTCAAGTACAACACACTTACACGCGGAAGGGGAATGAACATGAGCGAAGAAGTTAGAGGCGGATACGGATACGGCGGTGGATTCACAAGTACTGGCGCCATTTTGGTTCTCTTTATCCTGCTGGTTATCATCAGCCGTTCACTCTTTATCTAAGTTGAACTGACAATTTCAAGAAGAGTGCCTCTGCGCTCTTCTTATTCTGTTAGTCTCTCATCACATCTTATCCACCTCAGGTCACAGAGATAGTTATCCTTTGCAGCAGCAACAGTATTGAAAAAACGCCTTGACGAAAGCATACGTCAAGGCGTTTTTTTATGCTCTCCGTTGCCAGTCGGCAGGGAGATTACAGATTATACAGGCTGTAGATCAATACTGCGGCTTCTGCACGAGTCGTTACCCCGAGCGGATGAATGCGCGTGCCGTCGCCCTTAATAATTCCTGCTGCAATCAGCTTCGCAACGCTGTCTTGGGCGTATGACGCCACTTGGCCAGCATCGTTGAAGCTTTGCAGAGAAGCTCCACTTCCCGCTGGAAGTTTCTTTCCTGCCGCGGCGATCGCCTTAGCGGCCAGGGTCATCATCTCCTGACGCGTCACCGGAGCATTAGGATCAAAGCTTCCATCCGGGCGACCGGAAGCGATGTTCAGCTGCTTGGCGATAGCCAGCGCTGCGTATCGGTAGTCGCCCGATTTCACATCACTGAAGTTATCACTTGCAGTGGCAGTATCCAGACCGAGCGCTCTGACAAGCAGGAGTACAAAGTCTCCGCGCTTCACATCACTCTGCGGTCCAAACATTCCGTCCGAAATACCGGTAATAATTCCTTTGGACCCAAGCACTTCAATCGCCTGACGGGCCCATGGGTAACGCTCGATATCCCCGAAGGTCTTCTCCGTGAACGTAATGACATACGTGCCGGATAATGCTCCAGTAAAGACTACTGCCCCTGCACCACTGCGATATTGACCACTTGGGACAGCCGTCAGCGTTCCTGCCGCATTCAGGCTATGGATCGTGAGATGCTCCTCTTTACCACGTTCTCCAGCCAGTAGTACATAAGGCAGGGAGACTGTGATCCGCAAATCAGGTGATGTCCACGACACTTCTTTGCCATTAATCGTTGCACTAATTTTGTAGGCTGGCCGTGCATTTTGTCCTGCAAGCGATCCTTCCACCTTGGCGATGGTAATGATCCAAGGCGATTGAGCCTGATCTGCCCCCGCCTTCAGCACACTTGCCGGGATCAACAGTGTACCGAATCCGGTGCGGATTTCAATAGAAGTCTTCGCATCGGCGAACAACGCTCCTGCCGGCAGCTGCAGCTCATAACCTTTGGCATCCGCCAGAGATGGAATTTCAATCACGACATTCTTTTCATTACCGGACAGTGCTGCTTCCGCCTGCTTCAAGGCCTCAGCGCTAACCGTTGCCCTTGCACTGCCGTTGTCCTTATTCAATACTGGAGTCACAGTGATGATTTTGCCACCATTAACACTTTCTTTACTTCCACCTGCTGCCGGTGTTGGACTTGGTGTCGGAATATACCCTGAGTTCGAATCCGGACTATAGCTTGATCCCGGCGTTGGGCTTGGTGTTGCAGTAGGTGTTGCACTTGGTGTTGGGCTCGGAGTAGGTTCAGGACTTGGCGATGTACCCGGCCCACCATCCTCACTCAGGATATACTCGAAGCTGGATACATCGCTGGACTTCCAGCCCTCTTTGAGCGCGATAGCCTTAATCGTCTTACTTTTTCCTACATAGATTGGTCCGCTATAAAGTTGGCTGCTAGCTGTCGGCACAGAGCCATCCTGGGTATAGCGAATTTCCGCTCCGGCTGTTGCTGTCGTCAGCTTCACCTTCACCTCGCCGGTATATGTGCCTCCAGCAGGGTCGGCTTGCGGTGCGGACACCTTCTTCACTTCAGCATCTTCGGTGATGAGGTAGGAGAACGGTGCAACATAGCTGCTATTCATACCTTCCTTCACCGCTATGGAACGAATGACGGTCATATCGGAAATCTCAATCGCTCCGCTATACAGCTTGCTTTCTGCTGTAGGCAGAGAACCATCTGTAGTGTAGTAGATTTCTGCTCCTTCTGTAGCTGTACTTAATGTTACGATTTGCAACCCTTTATACTGGCCATGCTTCAGAGAGGAGACAGGCAATGCAGCCTTGCCTTCCTTCACTACAACATCCTCCGCCGGTTCCAGCGAGAACCAGTCCAGGTTGGCCCCGTTGTTGTTTAACGTGATCCGCAGCGTCTGTTCTCCCTGTGCAAGCCGGATAACACCACCAGTCTCACTGTATGAGCCCCAGTTGCCTGTCGCTGGCATAGCTGTATCCAGCAGCTTACTACCGTTCGCGGACAAGGTGACACTTACGCCGCCTTCTGTTGTGGCATAACGATAAATGATTTTATATAATCCGGCTTCAGCAATGCTCAATTTGTAGTCGAAGGAACCGCCGGATGAAGTAAATCCAATATTTTTAAAATCTAAAACGCCGTCCTTCATATTGCTCTGAACACCGTTTGTTGCAGCATTATAATAATTCTCAGCTTCAACCTTAATAGATCTGCTGCTGCCCATGACATCCGGCACATACCGCTCTACCGCGATGCCGCTGAGCTCATACCCGCCCGAACCTGCTTGCAGACGCAGCTTCTGCTCACCGCTCTTCAGCGGAAGCACTGCACGTATGCCGACCGTCTGGGAATAGAGATTTGGTACATCTAATGTCTTCAGGGTTTGACCCGCTTCTGTCTTGAAAATAATTCCCTGAGATGCTGCACCCGAGGATGTCGCTGTCAGCGTTACCGCATAGTCGCCGTCCTCCGGCACATTCACCCAATAGTCCACGTTCCCCCCGGCTTGAATGCCGGTGAGCTTTGCTCCGCTGCCTCCACCACTCGCCGTCATCCCTTGCAGTCGGTAGAATTGATCCAGCGATTTCAGCTCCAACAGGTTGATAGGCGCTGCTGCACGGGTTGTTCCCGCCAGCGTGGCTTCCGCCGTCAGTGTGGCTCCGCCTTCAGAATCAGCATAAGCGCTGACTGGCACGTTCACCTTCAGCTTCAAGTCGCTATAATACGG
Organism: Paenibacillus sp. MAHUQ-45; assembly: GCF_058133325.1. Lineage (NCBI taxonomy): Bacteria > Bacillati > Bacillota > Bacilli > Caryophanales > Paenibacillaceae > Paenibacillus > Paenibacillus sp. MAHUQ-45. Next base: position 176,125 of record NZ_JBYUPV010000006.1, on the reverse strand, counting down.
CTGACCATTCCAAGCCAGCGTCAGCTTCACTTGAACCGGATTGATTAGAACAGCCGAGTCAATGGAGACATGGCCCTGATCTTTTGCCGTTCCAGACACGGTAATGTCTTGCAGGTGGTCAGGGTTGAACGTTCCCCCGGTCAGGGAAATTATGATTTCCTGTCCCTTCACGTTATAAGGCAGACTGGATGGCGTAAGCGTAATGCTCTCCTCATCATTCACTGCCTTCACGATAACAGGGACTTTCAGCAGCTTCACATGGCCGTAAGCTTTCTGTGATTCAGTCTGATATACATCAGCCGTAACGGTCAGTACACGGTCTTTGTCAAAATCAACGCTCCGTGTGCCTTTCAGCACAACCTTAGCTGTGTGATCGTCTACCCGGTACACACTGTTCACAACGGTGCCAGGGTAATCTTCAATATTCCAATACGTTGCATCCAACACAGGTGCATATTTTTCGTTGTACAGAGTAACAAGCACCTCTGCTCCATCTTCCTGGCCTTCGGTGAGGATTGTATCACATTGTAATGCAGGGCCGAACACCAGTGATTTAAGCTGGAACCCTTCCCCTGTTACTTTTAGCGTCAAGATCTGTTCCCCTGCCGGGAGAGTCACCGCGCCTTGGAAGGACTGCCAGTTGCTCCATCCACCAGTACCCGGCAATCCATAGGTCGCTGACGTTACGGTAGCGTCTCCCTCACCGGCAAGCAGTTCGAATCCTGCGCCGTTATTGGCCGTGGTATACGATAACAGCAGCGGATAGCTGCCGGCCTCAGGAACATTGACCGTATATTTCGCCCAATCGCCATTGTCGGTATATCTAACCGCTCCGTCCTTCACCAGAACCCCGGAGGACCCGGTAAAATCTGCGGCAGGAAGGATGTTCGGCAGGCTCTTTGCTTCGGCAGAAGCTTTTACAAGGGTCAGGGACTTGATATTGTAGCCCTTGCCAGTGGTCTTCAGCGTAAGCTTATGAATGCCTTTATTCAGTGTTAAAACGGTGCGGTTTGCAGCAAAATCCTCTGCATCCGCAGTCTGCTTGGTCAGGTGAATGACTCCGACAGGCTTCCCGTCTTCAAAGATCTCGACTTGCTGTCCAGCCCCGGCAATGCCGGTAAAGCTGTGTTCAAAATTCAGCGCATAGCTTCCGCTTTCCTGCACGTTCACTACATAGTCGAAGGAAGAAGTGCCTTCGGAAAGTCCAGAAATATATCCATTGGCATGCTTGGTGTATTGGCCCTCGGCTGCATCAAAATCAACAGCATTCCAAGCACCCGGCGCCTTCTTGATTCCATTCACACGTTCCCATGTATACGTTCCAACCGATTTAGCCGGCATCACTGCAGTAATCTGTGTACCATCGGCAAGTAGCTTGAATGGCTGTGCTTCATTCGTCTGGTTGATCACCACAGTTACAATTTCTTTGCCATCTGGGCTTGCAAACGCCACATTGGTTACAGTGCTGCTTGAGCCGTAGTTACTATCAATCCGCACATAACCTGGTTTGACAAACTTGGTATACTGGCCCATCAAATAATATTCCGGAAGCAGCCAGTAGTTGTTGCGGTTCGCTGAATCCTGCACTATCGGTGTAGGATCGGGAATTCCTGTCCATTGGTGGGAGGCGATATCGCTATCCAGCATCGCTACCCAGGAGTTGTAGCTACGGGCCCAATTGCGGAAATACTGGGCCATCCGGTCAGCACCTGACGTTCCCCATACCGCACGTTCGGTCAGATAGACATGCTTCTCAGGATACAGGTCATGAAGCTGAGTCATCAGCCCAAGATCGCCTCCGTAATCATGGAAAGCTGTACCGTCGACGGCATCATAGGCGCCCTCTTCCTTATTCCCGAGAATCTGTGCCGGATATGCCATCGTATCACCAGGGTTGTGGTCAAAGGTCCACAGCTTCACATATGTGAATCCGGCAGCATCCAACTCGGCACGTAGCAGCTTGGCGAGCCGGGATTGCTGTTCCCACGACATTCTGGTACTTGGGTATTCGATTTCCAGCAGAGGTTCATTCTGCATGGTCATTCCCTCAAAGGTAATGCCGAGCTTCGCGTATTCCTGCAGGAATCTCACATAATATTTGGCCAGCACTGGCAAATATTCTTCCTTTACTTGCCCCTTGATCATACTGTCCGTTGTTTTCATCCAGCCCGGCGGGCTCCATGGTGAAGCAAAGAACTTAATGTCCGGGTTGATGCTCTGGATTTTTTTCACGGTGCTAATGATATGGTAATCAATATCCTTCTGAATCGAGAAATGCTCCAGATTAACATCCGTTTGTCCCGGCGGCATATCGTTATAGCTGTAAAATTCTTTATCTGTAAAATCTGCCGTTCCGATCGTCAGACGCAGCATACTCATACCAATGCCGTCCTTAGGATCGATCATTTGGCGCAGCAATTCATCCTGCTTGGCCGGAGACATCTTGGCCAGATTGTTGACGGTCGATTCCTCCATCGAGGTTCCGATACCCAGAATAGATTGATATTTCTTGTCCGGGTCAATATGAATGGACGTGCCTTCTGCATTGTTAGGCAGGGCAATATTCAGTGGTTTTTGCTGCTCCAGCTTGGCATCGCCCTCCTGATAGCGGTCGGCGTAATACCATTTCCGGTCAGATGGATCACGTTCTCTGGAGACCCAGGAGCTGACTGCATCCTGCTTAATAACATTCTCCTGTACGGTTTCCCCGCCGCCGCCCGGATTCGGCTCTTCGGCAGTAACATCTCCTGTACGGGTGTACTGAACCCAGTTGAGGTTGATATTCCCGCTGGTAAATTCAAGACGGATCTTTTGCAATCCCGCCTTTCGGAAGACCACATTATCCACCGCTTTGGTCTGCCAGTTCTGCCAACCGCCTGTCGAGGTTACGCTTAAGGTACCAAGCGTCTTCCCTTCTGCGGATTTGACCTTGATGCCTGTAGGGTTGCCATTGACTGCATACCGGAAGTCCACCCGGTAAGTGCCTGCTTCAGCTACATTGACGTTATAGTCCAGCCACTCGCCTGCTGAGGTGTAGCCAACATTGAGCCCTCCACCTACATCCTGCGTCTCCTGGGTTTGCAGGCCTGCGCTCTTGGCGCTGAAATCTTCGGCCTCGATCTTGCCCGGAATGAGATGCGCCGGTTCCTGGACTACCGGTCCTTCCGGCAGAACAGGTGTCTCTTCATTTTTGGTCAACCCATAACCTGTCTTGAACAAGACATTCTGACTCTCGTTATTCACCGGATATTGATCCAGTGTAAACGGCCAGCGGATCGGGTTCTTGCCCTTGAAATCCTTGTTACCGAACAGCACATCGGCAACCCCGGCTCCCTCCGTACCTGGCAGCCAGGCAGCGACGAGTGCGTCCCAATCCTTCAACTGCGGGGCAATTGTCATTGGGCGCCCGGAGACGAGCACCACAATAATCGGGATATTCGGATCAGCGGCCCGAATGTTGGCCACTGTTGCCAGATCCTGCTCATCCAGGTTCAGATTCGTACGGTCCCCGGCGCTCTCCGCATATGGCGTTTCGCCGATCACGGCAATCGCCACATCATGGCCGGCCGCACCGCGTCCATTTTTGTTATAGGTAACGCTTGCGGACGGGGAAACCACATCCTTGATACCTTGCAGAATGGTGGTGCCTTCCGTGATCTTTCCGGATTTGCCCTGCCAGGTAATCGACCAACCTCCAGCCTGATTGCCGATATCATCCGCATTCTTCCCGGCGACAAAAATCTTCTTCATCCCGCTTAGCTGGGACAGAAGCGGCTTGCCGTTCACTTTGTCATTCTTCAATAGCACCAGCGATTCCGCTACCGACTGACGTGCCAGTGTCCGGTTCTCCGTGGAGCCGAAGGCACCCGCCAGATCAGTGTCACTCTTCGGATGCTCGAACAGTCCAGAAGCAATTTTCACCCGGATAATCCGCTCAGCGGCATCATTAATCCGCGCCTCCTTGACTCTACCTTCGCCTACAAGATCCTTGATATGCTTCAGACTGATTTTCCAGTCTGCGGTTAACATGAACATATCAACCCCGGCGTTGATGGAAGCGGCAAGCTGATTTTTCAATCCACTGACCGGTTTCCCGTCACTATCCCGTGTAATTTGCTGTACAGCGTTATAGTCAGAAATAACAAAGCCTGTAAAGCCCAGGCCGCCGTTCTTCTTGTCGCCTTTCAGTACATCTGTGAGCAGATGCTGATTGGCATGCATCTTCAAGCCATTGATACTGTGGTAGGATGCCATTACAGTCTGTACACCCGCATTCACTGCGGCCTCGTATACTTTCAAATCCTTTTTGATAATTTCTTCTTCGGTGTAGTGAGTAGTATCACCCTGGTTTACTCCATTGTCCGTATAACCCTCACCCAGATAATGCTTGGCAGTACCCGTTATGGTACTTGCACCGACCAATTCTGCAGGCGTTCGCCCCTGTAATCCCAGAATATAAGCCGCCCCAAGCTTGGCAGTAATCTCTTGATTGTCACTGAAGCCCTCGTACGTGCGCCCCCATCTTGCGTTGTAAGGAGAGGCCATGGTTGGGGCAAAGGTCCAGTTCGCTCCGGTCGCCGCCACTTCCTTGGCAGCAGCTGCCCCGATCTTCTCTGTCAGTTCAGGGTCATTCGCTGCTCCCAGCCCGATGTTGTGAGGGAACAATGTAGCCCCTTTGAGATTGTTATGTCCATGTACTGCATCGACGCCATACAGCAGGGGAATACCTAGCCGTGTCGACAACGCACCATCCTGATATCCGTCGATCAGTGACCTCCAGTGATCCGGCGTGCTGTCGCTTTCCTTCCCATTTGGAAAGGAGCCGCCGCCGCTGAGGACAGAGCCAAGTCCATACTCCATCACTTCCTCAGGTGTAACCGAGGCCCTTTCGGCTTGGATCATCTGCCCGATTTTCTCGTCCAGCGTCATGCGGGATAGCAAGTCAGCCGTACGTTCATCCACACTTTTCCTCGCATCATAGTATACCGGAAGTCCTGTCTCACCACTTGCAGCACGTGCCACGCCTGCGCCCAGCACATCCAAAACCACTGAAGACAGCAAAAGCATGACCAAAAAAATGGACAATCTTCTTTTCACGCCTGAATCCTCCCCCAATACGTAGTTGTTGTTTGGTACGGAACTTAGTGCGCATCTCCCTTTGGAAGCGTATACAGATTTAAGCTCAGGCTTATTATGCTGGAGACGATTGGTAAAAGACAGGCCTCATTTTTTAAATCATCTACACCGTTTTTGTGAAATTAAAAAATATTCAACATTTGTAACGGTCTGAAAGAAGGTAATATGAATCATAGATTTAAGAACATACGTTTGGTATAATGGATACAAAATTACATAATAGATAGCGAGGAATATGAATGATTACACGTTTATCCAACCATTACGGGGATGATACCTGCTCTGCTTTCACCGCTGCCGGAGATTTCATCTTTCTTGCTCATCATTCGGGAGGACACGAGCGGGACGACATTGCCTTTCAGATGATGCAGAGCTTCGAGAATCTCAAGACTACCCTGCATGCCGCAGGAGCAAGACTTGTAGATCTTGTACAAATCAACCTGTATCTGCGGGATATCGAGCATTTCTCCGTCGCCCGTGACGTATTCCGCACTTACTTTGATAATGAGACCTTTCCGGCACGAATGACTACCACCAGCAAATTTGTGAACTCTTCTTGCCTGTGCATGATGGATGGAATTGCTTATAAACCCCGGAGTTAGGTAAGGCATTCTTGGGAACCGCACACAAGAGCATCACCTCATTTTATCTTTTTGAGAGCACCGTTCTCATCGTCAAAAATAAAAAGCGCCTGACGGAATCCGCCTGGCGCTCTCTTCGTAGCTATCTTATGCTTGTGGTGCTGCTACCACATTATTATCTAGAAATTCAAGGGATTTCAGTGCAATCTCTTGTTTAATCACTGCGAGGAAGGATTGCAGATCTGTTGTCACCGTCTCAGCCTGCCCCCGCTTGCGAAGTGAGATGGATTGTCCAGCCTGCTCGCTCTCACCCAGCACGATCATATACGGAACCTTCGCCATTTGCGCTTCACGGATTTTGTAGCCCAGCTTCTCGCTGCGATAGTCAACTTCAGTGCGAATACCTGCCTCCTCCAAAGCCTTTCTCACCTGCGAAGCATATTCATTGTACCTGTCAGAGACCGGCAGGATCTGAACCTGCACTGGTGATATCCACACCGGGAAGGCCCCGGAGAAATGCTCTATCAATATCCCGATAAAACGATCGATGGAGCCGTAGACTGCCCGGTGGATAACCACCGGCCGATGCTTCCCGTTATCCTCGCCAATGTAACTGAGGTCGAACTTCTCTGGCATCTGGAAGTCCAGCTGTATTGTTCCACACTGCCAGCTGCGCTTCAGCGCGTCGAGAATGTGAAAGTCGATCTTCGGTCCATAGAATGCCCCGTCTCCCGGGTTGATCCGATACTGGATGCCGCGCTTCTCCAGCACATTTTGCAGGGATTGCTCCGCCGCGTCCCACAGCTCCTCGGAGCCCATGTAATCCTCAGGCCGAGTAGACAATTCGATGCTGTATTGAAAACCAAAGACCTGATAAATATGGTCGATAAGCTCGATGACACCAGCGATCTCCTCCTCAATCTGGGAAGGGAGCACGAATAGATGTGCATCGTCCTGACAGAAGGAACGCACCCGCATCATGCCATTCAGCGCGCCAGAGAATTCATGGCGGTGAACCTGGCCGAACTCGGCCAGACGCATTGGCAGCTCCCGGTAGGAATGTCGGCTGTTCTTGAACATCAGCATGTGACCTGGACAATTCATTGGCTTCAATGCGAACTTCGTATCGTCTACATCTGTGAAGTACATATTGTCCTTATAATGATCCCAGTGACCTGATTGCTCCCACATCCGGACATTCATCATAAACGGTGTACGCACTTCATCATAGCCGCCCTGTCTTTGCAGCTCACGGGAGAAGTCCTCCAGCTCTGTACGAATGATCATGCCTTTGGGCAGGAAGAAGGGCATGCCCGGCGCTTCTTCCGAGAACATGAATAAGTCCAGCTCTTTGCCCAGCTTACGGTGATCCCGTTTCTTGGCTTCCTCCAACAGGTTCAGATGCTCATCCAACTGATTCTGCTTCGGAAAAGACGTGCCGTATATTCGCTGCAGCATGTGGTTATTGGAATCTCCCCGCCAGTATGCACCGGCTACATTCAGCAGCTTGAACGCCTTGATCTTGCCAGTCGACGGCAGATGCGGCCCCCGGCAGAGATCGAAGAATTCTCCCTGGTCATAGATGCTGATGACCGAATCTTCCGGTAAGTCACGAATCAATTCCAGCTTGTAGGGATCTTCCAATTCCCCGAAGATGGCTAACGCCTCTTCCCGGCTAACTACACGGCGAGTAATCGGGAGATTTTCCTGTATTATCTTCTTCATTTCTTTCTCAATAGCTTTGAGATCGTCTGTAGACAAGGATTTCTCCATGTCGATATCATAATAGAATCCGTCTTCGATAACGGGGCCAATGCCCAATTTGACGGCCTTTTGCCCATATATTCTTTTCAGTGCCTGAGCCAAGAGATGGGCTGTGCTGTGCCGGTATATCTTTAGCCCTTCCTCATTTTCCAGCGTCACAATCTCAACCCTACTATCGGCCTCTACCGCTGTACGGAGATCCACCACTTCACCATCCACTTTGCCGGCAACTGCCGATTTCCGCAAAGCGGAGCTGATGGAACCTGCAATCTGTTCTACTGTCATGCCATTCTCGTATGCCCGGACAGACCCGTCCGGAAGTGTTACTTTAACCATTTGTTACGCCTCCATCCACGAATTATTGAACGCAAAAAAACACTCATCCCAAGGGACGAGTGCGTTCAGCTCGTGGTTCCACCCTAATTTGACCCACAGGTTGCTGGGTCCTCATCAGCATCTTGTAACGGAGATGGTCCGGTGATGTATACTTCCGCAGGCACAGAGCCTTCAGGTTCCACATCACGGCTACAAAGGGGTAACTCCATCGTCAATCAGAAGAAGCTTGCAGCGGTTGCTTCTCTCTCTGTGCAGCTTGATTAATGGAATCATGTCTCTGGTCATAGCCGGGATTGTATGGCTTGGCGTTGATTATAGCTGTACGTAAAAATAAAGTCAAGGCGTTATTTAACATGATCTCCTCACGCAAATACAGGGGACAGCGTCAGCTGCCCCCTGTATTCTGCTATAAATCATCGTCATCCAGTGAAGCTTCCTTGCGGGAAGCATAAGCCTTAAACAGATAAACCAACAGCGCGCCAGCGACCAGATTTCCGGCCACCAGCCCAGGCTGCTCCCCGATTCCCCGCAGGAAGGGGAGCCATAACAATACAGCCAATGCAAGCTGAATTCGGAAGATAAACATGATCGAATTCTGCGCCTTGCTGCCCTGTGGTAAGGGGTACACAATTAACCAAAAGGACTCGCTATGCAGCCTCCGTAGTGCAGACAACTGAATGCCGAGAAGGAACAGGAAGAACAGATAAATCCCGCTACCCAGATAGCTACCGTAATTCCACCAGTTCAGGAATAAGCCAAGCACGGCGATCCGCAGAACAATTGCGAAGATGTCACCGCGGGCAAAGCTCTTGGTCAGCAGAAAACGGTAAGCCGTACTTTGGCGCCAAGGCAAGTTACTCCCCCATTTGGCGAGATAACGACGGGCATTAACCCGCTGCTCGCGCCCCGGTACATCCACGAACCAGCCAAGAATCATCAGCGCCCGAGCGCCCTGATTCTTCTCGGTGGCAATAAGTCGTTCCCAAGCCACACGGTGCCGGCCCGGAACGGCCAGCGCTGCGAGGTACGCCGCCGCCAGTAGCGCAATAAAAATCAACGCCCGGCCGGGCGGCTGCCAAAGCCAGGCTGCGATCATAAGACCGCCAACCGCCCAGCGCAGGAGGGTGAACGACCTGGATGCAGGGCGGGACAGCATGCTGAGCTCGCGCCAGCAGCCGAAGCTCGACAGCACCTTCACTCCGGCCAACAAGAGTGCTGTAGCCCAGAGCAGTTTGGGAGTCTCTTCCGTACGTATGTAAAGCGGCCATAACGTAATCAGCACAAAGGCCAGGCGCAGGAGCTTCCACACATTCCCACTGACCCACGCCGGAGCAAAGTATTCACGCATCCGATGACCCTGCGGCAGCAGGAAGACGGTATCCGGACTTTGCAGATAGGTCCGGAAGCTGCTGTGCACCGCCGCAGGCAGCAGCAGTACGAGCATGATCCAGCGAATAGGAACGCCTTCCGGAATGTTCCGGAGCAGAGAAGTATACCAGGCAGAAAAAGCGATCAGGATGAAGATGAATACCATCGCCACACCACTCTGGATAATATATCCGGCATAAGGCAGCATTTTCCCCATGGACTGACCGCGCCGCTGCCGCCGCAGCTCCTTCAGATCCATATCACTGACCTCCTTGAACCAACTCGTAGAACAGCTGCTCCAAAGACTGTCCTGGAGATCCGGCCGCCGCAGTCATTTCGTCCAACGTTCCGCTGGAGATCACCTTGCCTTGGTGCAGCACAATAAAACGATCGCAATAGTTTTCAATCGTAGACAGAATATGAGAGCTGAGCAGGATCGACGCGCCAGATTTCTTCAGATCCATCATGAAGTCCAGCAGGGAACGAATCCCTAGCGGGTCCAGACCTAGAAAAGGCTCGTCAATCACGTACAGGGCAGGACGAGCCACGAAAGCGCACATAATCATGACCTTCTGCTTCATACCCTTGGACAGATGAGAGGACAGCGTGTCCATCTTGTCCTCCATGCGGAACAGCTTCGCAAGCTGGATACTTCGAGATTCATAGTCGCTGCGATCCACACCATAGGATCGCGCTGTAAATTCCACATGCTCTCGCACTGTCATTTCTTCGTACAAGAGCGGGGATTCCGGCACAAAGGACAACGCGCCGTGATACCCCTCGGGATCGGCAGCCCGTGTCTTGTCATTGACCCGAATTTCTCCTTTATGCGGAGACATCAGCCCAAGAATATGTTTCATCGTCGTGCTTTTACCTGCCCCGTTCAGGCCGATCAGACCAACCATTTCACCGGGCTGGACTTGCAATGCAATATCATGCAGCACTGGCTTGTTCAGACTGTAACCACCGGTTAAACCCGTAATTTGTAATACGGGAGTTATACTCACTGGCCATCCCCCCTCGGAGTTTTGTTCTTGAGCCACTTCGGTGCTCCCTTATTCTTCCGGTCTTGCTCGCGGACCTTATTGCTCGCACGTTTATTGCGAACAGGTGCTGCTCCGCTGCGGTGATCCCGTCGCGGGTCCCCACCGGATGACGCAGCAGTGTTCTCTTGTACCGGACGCCGGGTTGGCTCGACAGAATTAGCCGCTTCGGCAGCTGCAGAACCGACACTGGACGTCCGTACCGTAGGCTTGCCGCTGCGGGATTCTGTTCCGCCACCTGCAGAACTATTGCGCGGTGCCGCTCCGCCGCTAAATGATCCGCCACTGCGGGCCGAATTGCGAGCTTCCTCCGCAGTAAGCACCTTCCCGGCGAACAGCTCGCGCTCTTCCAGCGCAATGTCCAGTTCCCGTGCGAATTTGCGCATAATAAAAGTCTGCTGTTCTGTCACAATGGAGACCGATAAACCACGGCGGCCCATGCGACCGGTCCGGCCAGCCCGGTGTACATAATGCTCGGAGTCAAAGGCGGGATCAAAGCTGACCACCAGTGACAAATCCTCAATGTCCAATCCCCGTGCTGCAACGTCACTGGCGACCAGCACCTTAAATTTGCCGTCACGGAACTTGGACAATACATGACTGCGTGTAACTTTATCCGCATCTCCGTAAATAGCTGCCGCCGTCAATCCCAGATGGTTCAGCTTGGCTTCTACTTCAGCAATATCATCTGTAGCATTCACGAACACAATAGCCTTCTTAGGATTGTAATGACGGATCACCCGGCGCAGCATATCGATCTTGTTCCGTTCCTCAGTTACCACGTAATGATGCTCCAGAGTTTGGGAGGTCATCACTCCTGGGGCAATGCCAACTTCTGCCGGATTCTTCATCTCCCGATTCGCCAGCGCTTTCGTCTCCGGTCCAATCGTGGCTGAGAGCATGACGAGCTGCCTTGTCCGCAGCGCACTGCTAACAATCTTCGCTACCTCTCCAGCTCCGCTCAGTTGGAACATCTGATCAGCCTCGTCAATGACGATTGTGCTAACCTCATGCATCTTCAGCTTGCGCAGTCCGATCAGTTCCCGGATTCGGCCGGGAGTACCGACTACAAGCTGCGGATGCTCACGTAGCTTGTCTATTTGCCGCTTGATCGCCGCACCTCCGATCAGACCCTGCACACGGATTCCCCGGTGCGCACCATAACGCTCAGCTTCACGCACAATCTGCATGGCCAGCTCCTGTGTAGGCGCAAGTACAAGCTTCTGCACCACTTTCTGTTCCGGGTTAATGCCCTGAAGCAGCGGCAGCAGATAAGCCAGCGTCTTACCTGTGCCAGTCTGGGAAGCCGCGATCACGTCTCTTCCTTCCAGAAGTAACGGAATCGTCTGCTCCTGTACAGGGGAAGGCTCGTTGATGCCGAATTCCGACAATCGGGCCGCTAGATCTTCCTGGATGCCGATGGCCGCAAATGAAGCTTTAGTCATAATAGTAATTCATCCTTTTCGCTTGAGATAATATCTTTATTATATGCCAAAAAGGCCTCTCCACCAAATGGAAGGCCCCATCGTCCTTTTGCCACTCGTTATTTACGGTTCATGGCGTTATAGGTCAGCTTGTCCGCCAGCCGGGGAAAAAGTCCATACAGCCGGATGCCGAAGGCTGCGAGGCCCGGTAGATCCAGCTCCTCCTTGCCCTTCTCCATCAATCGGACAATCTTGGTGGAGACATGCTCCGGCGTCATCATCATTCTCGCCACGCTCTTCTCGTAGCCCCCGGACGGGTCGGCAATCTTGAAGAAATCGGTCGCGATCGGCCCCGGATTAACCGCCGAGACAATGATTCCAGTCTTGCGCAGCTCTTGTCGCAACGCATTCGTAAAACCCAGCACAGCGTGCTTGGTTGCAGAATATGCTACCGCTTTGGAGGTTCCTATCTTGCCCGCCATGGAGGCCACATTCACAATCTGACCGGTTCCCCGAGCTAGCATATGCGGAACTACCGCCTTGGTGCAGCGGACAATCCCCATGTAATTGACATCCATCATATCGTCGAATTCCTCGGGGTCCATCTCTGTAAACGGAGCAAATTTGCCATAGCCGGCATTGTTAAGCAGAATATCGATTCTGCCATAATCGGCAAGGATTCTGGCAAACGTCTCTTCTACGGCTGCCGCATCTCTTACATCGCATGGATACAATCCAAAAACGCCCGGAATTCCGGCCGCCGTTTCTTTCAGCTTGTCTTCTGAACGCGCCAACAGAACAGGAACGGCACCCCGGCCGCTTAACATCTGCGCCGTGAGTGCGCCGATGCCGCTCGACGCCCCTGTAATGACAATAATTTTATCCTTCAACTCCATGAAATGCAGTTCAGCTCCCTGTTATGTGCACTAAGAGATCATCACCTGAATATCCAGTTCGCCGATCCCTTCCATCAACAGCGGGATGCTAAGCGCTTTGCTCGATTCAAATGACATACTATCCGATTTCATCAACTTCGGCGGTGTAATATCTACAGCGACTCCCTGGTTGGATAAAATGGTGCTGGCATTGCCGCTGATCATATTGCTGAGCTCCGAAATCGCGCTTTGGCCCATCTCGTCCATTTCTGTAATCACAAAACCACCCATCATGATCGATACCATCCGCAGTGCCACTTGCTCAGCAATCCCAAAAATAATGTTACCGCTAAGCTGTCCGGTCATTCCTACCTGTATCCATATATGATTATCGATTTGCTTAATCTCTTTGACACCCAGATTACCGGTGGACGGCGAAACCTGAATTACTTGTTCGATTACAATGCGTGCAGACTCCAAAAACGGATTGATTACTTCTGCTTTCATGAAGATGCTGTCCCCCTCGCTAGGCTTTAGTCATATACCAAAAGTCCCAGGCAATATAAATTATTATACTCCATATATCGGCACAATTCACCAAAAATTAAGGCCTGACCAACTAAAATCCCAAGATTACTCAAGGCGGATCATTGCCCTGTCGGGTGTAATCTCCTATAATTTAATCAAATACCAACAATGTGCGTAAAATACGTTAATAACAAGGAGCCACTTCGGTTGGTCCAAGGGAGGAATTCCATGAACATCAGCCAGCTTGAGACGCTTATCACCATCTCCAAAACCATGAGCTTTCGCAAGGCGGGAGAGCAGCTCAACCTGACCCAACCGGCGGTTTCGGCACAAATCAAAAGTCTAGAGGAAGAATTCAAAACCCAACTCGTTGATCGGAACCAGCCCGTCACGTTGACCGATAGGGGCCAAGTATTCTTGACCCATGCAGAACAAATTGTAAGAATTGTCGAGGAATTAAAGCAGCGGCTTGCGGATCTGGAAGAGAACCCGCAGGGGCATATCGTTCTCGGCACAACCACTTCCATCGCTATTCAAATTCTGCCGCGTATTCTGTCTTATTTTAAAAACCAGTTCCCCCATATCAAAACATCCATCTCATCGATGTCCTCCTCGCAGATTTATCATCAGGTAGAGAATGGACTTGTCGATGTAGGCATCGGCTATCTGATCGGGGGGAGTCCTGGCATGACCACGTCCACTCTGTATTATGATACCTTCGAGCTTGTCGTCTCGCCCCGTCACCCTCTGGCACAGGCCAAAACCGCAGGGATCGAGGCCTTGGGCAAAACACCGCTGATTCTGCTGTCACCCGATACCGTCGGCCGCAAGTTTGCAGATGAGGTCATGGCCAAGCACGGCATTCAGCCGCAAGTCATTATGGAACTTACCAGCAGTGAGGAAGTCAAACGAATGGTGGAGCTGGATCTCGGCGCCGCTATCATCTCCAAGCAGTCCGTCACCGCAGAGGTGCGGGCAGGGAGCCTGAAGATTGTGCCGATTATCGAGCTTGAAGTCACCCATCCGGTAGGCGTCATTACGAAGGCCGGCAAATACGTCAATTCCGCCATGAGACAATTTCTAAGCGATCTCAAGGGCATGCCAGAAACCCAGTTCATCGGTTCGGAATAACCGCCACACCACTATATTGGTCAAAGGAGAGGTCCTGCCATGAAATTCGATCTACACACACATCATTTTCGCTGCGGCCATGCCGACGGAAACATCCGCGATTATATTGAGGCTGGACTGAGCGCCGGACTGAGCGCCATAGGCATCTCCGATCACACCCCCTACTTTGGAAGCCCCTCGGAGCAAGCTTTTCCGCGTATCGCTATGGCGAAATCGGAGCTGGCGCTCTATGTCGATGAAGTCCTGTCGCTGAAAAAAGAATACGAAGGCCGGATCGACGTACTTCTGGGTATCGAGTCGGATTATTTTCCACAGCATGCGGAGCTATATCGCACGACACTCGGTCGGCATCCCTTCGACTATATTATCGGGTCAGTGCATTATGTGGCTGACGTAAGCATTTTTAATAAAGGCCGCTGGAAAGGACTAAGCCACTCTGACCAAATTGCGGCCAAAACAGAATACTACCGCCTGATTGCAGAGTCTGCCCGCAGTGGCATGTTCCAGATTCTTGGGCATATCGATGCCATGAAAGGGAACTATCCAGCTTTCTCCGAAATACCTACACCAGGACCGTTGGATGAATGCCTGCGCACCATCGGTGAATGCGGCGTAGCTATCGAGATCAATACTTCGGGTAAAACCAAGCTAAGCGGAGGCTGGTACCCGTCTGACGCCATCCTGGAGCGAGCCTTGCATTTCGGCGTCGCAGTCACCTTCGGTTCCGATGCGCACAAGCCGTCCCGTGTGGCTGATGAGCTAGACGATGTCGCCGCACGCCTCAAGGAAATCGGGTTCAAGCACTGGGTATACTTCAAGCAGCGTGAGAAGATCACCGTCGCCCTCTAGTCACAAGTACTACCGTCCCTTCCCCAGATATGAATAACGGCAAAAAAAATGGACCCGAGTGATCGGGTCCCAAAACAGTTATATATTTTCAAAAGGGGGTCATGTACTTAGTTTAACCGGACACTGTTAGAGTTGTATAACGGCATTATTTCATTTGTGTAACAAAGCCTGAAGACTTTCATTACATCGCCACCGGAAGCTACGATTGGTACGGTACGCTCCAACTGTAATCCATTTTTTAGCATCACCCGCTCCGAACCTGTATTGTCTCCCCTGCATCGACCTTCCACCACCTTCAGCCCCAGCTCCTGAAATCCGTAATTCAGCAATAGTCCCACCGCTTCAGTAGCGAAACCATGTCCCCACCACTCTGGATCAATCATGTAGCCCAAAGTCGCTTTGCCCTCCTGCCGGTTCCAGTTCTGCAAAGAGACCGTTCCTACCAGTTTGTGCTGTCCGCTCCTATAAATGCCGCCATGTAGTGCACCAGGGTCAATCGCGTACAGCATTCGGTTAATCAGCTTATCCATAAAAACAGGCTGTGACCCTCCCGGGCGCATCACAATATGCGGCTTGACCAGCGGGTGAGAGAGCAGCGTCCGCAAAGTCCGGGCATTCTCCGGCGACATTGGCCGCAGCTCTACTGCCGTCCCGTTCCGACGGGGCAGCTTCAGGGTCTCATGGGCGCTCATTTACTCTCCACACTCCTCAGTTGAAAAATATGCAGCATACTGATCAGACTTACGCATGTTGACTGACATGAGATGTGGTCATCATAGCAGAAAATGTTTGAATTTCGGGGCCAGTGCTGCCGCCAAATTTCTTTAGAAATAGCTGGGTTGGGTGATTGAATCGTGCTTGGTGATTAAATCTAAAGTGCTTCCAATTCACTCCCTACGCCTTGGCTCAAGCCTGACGCAAGGTTAATACCGTAAGCTCGGGCCTGCATAACAGCCGGAACGGCATATAAGTCTCGCCAAACCCCCGGTTCACATAAACTGGCATCCGTTTGTTCTCCGTGTAATACAATCCGGATATGTATTTCAGCGATCCATAAGGAGTGAATGGCGCACCAACCATCGGCAAGCGGATTTGCCCGCCATGACTATGTCCCGACAGCTGCAGATGAAAAGGATATTCCTCCGCCGTATCGGCGTAATCCGGTTCATGCATCAGCAGCAGCGTGAAGGTGCCCGGAGGAACGCCTTGCAGCGCTGCTGCTGGGTCCGGTTGGCCATGCAGCAAATCATCGAGTCCAGTGATAGCCATTACCGCGCCGCCGCGCTTGATCAGCATGGATTCATTGCGCAGCACATGAAATCCCGCTGATTTGAGCAGCCGGGTAACTTTGTCCGTATTCTTGTAATCATGGTTGCCTAGAATCGCATACTTGCCCAGGGGGGCCTTCAGCTCGGCCAGCACGGGTACAGATTCCGTCAAATCACCGGGATTGCTGTCCACTATATCGCCAGTAAAACAAATCAGATCCGGGTCAACCTTTCTAATATGATCAACCAGACGAGCAATGTCACTGGCATCTTTGTTAAAACCCAGGTGCGTGTCGCTAAAATGCACCACTTTCAGGCCTGCAAATGCTCCCGGCAGCCCAGCCAGGTGCAGCTCTATACGGGTCACTTCCAGCCAGCGCGGCTCCGCCAGCCAGGAGTAACCACCGGTCAGCAGCCCTACGCCTAAAGCGGCTGCCGCGCCGCGAGCCAGGAACTGGCGGCGGGTAATTTTGGGCCGCTGGTGCTGTGTATCGTGCTTGTCTATACATTCAAGGGGAGGAACCCCGGATGAGCCTGTGTTCATAGGGTATTCTCCTTTCGGGTTATTTACCTTCGGATTTGCACCTTATTGCTCTGGACCAGCGAGTACCAGATGTACTACCTCTTCCGGTGCCTCCTTATATGCAGAAGCAATTCCCTTTGCCTTGATTACTGACTTCTGGACACGACGCTGCTTGAAAGATACTTCTAGCTGCCGGCTAAATGGAAACGGGTTCAAAATCAAAGTCGCCTCATCCTTCCAATTCGCCGTAATCCGCTGCCCGGAGGTAAAGACAAAATCCTCACTGCCCGTAAACCCTTCACGCCACCACGGATGCTCCTCTGCCTTCGTACTACCAGGCTTATTGAGCGCCAGGTACAACGAGAGATCGTCACAGAACTGCAGCAGACGGGAATCATAATGCAGTTCACTTTCTCCGATTGGAGCAGTTGCTTCCAGTTCACGGCGGATGCGGTCCCGGCGCGCTTTCTCCTGCTCCTGATACAAGGTTAGCTCAGGATAATCCTCGCCGGATATATCAATCAGCCGATCGAAATGCAGGCTGCATATCAGCGCTCCATAAGGCGTGTCAGCTTCAATCTCGTTCAGCCCGCGCCGGTAGAAGGTTAGCTTCGGCACTAGAGGGAAATCGATGAAAGTATACGGTGCATCCGCCGCATCGTTCCAAAAAGGCGTCTCATCAAGATCAATCCAGCCCCGATCATGCTCGGACACCGCTCGCAGTACTTCTTCGCGTCGGTTCTCCCCAAGGCCGCGCTCTTCTCTGAACCATTCCGCAAGAACACCCGACAACTCTCCGTGCTCATGCTGCTTCACCATCACAAATGCTCCGTCCTGCTCCCGACAAATCACTTCTATTCCTCCCCAACTTTTCCTGCTCTCTGGCTTACCATAAACTATGATGATTATATCATAGTTGGATATGATGATATAAATCCAGCAGGAAAGCGCTATTATGATAGACTTATGGATATTTACGCTAAAAAGTGCGGACTTAAACCCTTACGCTAAAAAAAACAAACAGCCACCCCGCAGCAGATGCTGGGATGGCTGTTTATACTGCTAAGCAGGGTTCCTGTTAGACACCCAGCCAGCGTTTGAACATATGCTTCGTAGTCTGCTTGTTAATCTCGGCAATCGAAGTTGTCAGTGGAATGCCCTTCGGACAAGCCGCCACACAGTTCTGCGAGTTACCGCAACCGTCGATCCCGCCATCTTCCATCAGCGCTTCCAGGCGCTCTTCCGCATTCATCTCGCCCGTTGGATGGGCATTGAACAGCCGGACCTGAGAGATTGCTGCCGGACCGATAAAATCGGTCTTGGCATTGACATTCGGGCAAGCCTCCAGGCAGACACCACAGGTCATGCACTTGGACAATTCGTACGCCCATTGCCGTTTCTTTTCAGGCATACGCGGCCCTGGACCCAAATCGTAAGTACCGTCAATAGGAATCCAGGCTTTTACCCGCTTGAGGGCGTTAAACATCCGGCTGCGGTCAATAACAAGGTCGCGTACCACAGGGAATGTCTTCATCGGCTCGATCCGGACAGGCTGTTCCAGATTATCGATCAGGGCAGCACAGGCTTGGCGAGGCTTGCCGTTGATGACCATGGAGCAGGCACCACACACTTCCTCCAAACAGTTGGAGTCCCAGCATACCGGAACCGTACTATCGCCCTTGGCATTGACCGGATTACGTTGAATTTCCATCAGGGCGCTGATCACGTTCATCCCTGGACGGTAAGGAAGATCAAATTCCTCTGTATACGACGAGCTTTGCGGATCATCCTGGCGGGTGATAACAAACTTTACGTTTTTGGGAGCTTGGGCTGTTTCCGCCATCATCGTTACCTCCTAAAAGTGTTATGAAGTATACGTTTCTTGAATCTCATTTTGCCAACAGGACTATTTATTTACCGTCCATGAGCCTGCTGATCTGACAATTGCAGCTACTGGTTGGTTAACGTTCGTCAGTTAGCGTTCGTCAGTTAGCCATTGTCTGTTACGTTCTTCGGTTAACGATCCAACCTGCTAAGTAATGCTACCTCGAAATACTATCGCGAAATCAGTAATTGCTTCTTGTTCCCTCTGTTAACGGACGCCAGAGGCGTTATTTCCTAACAACCCATCGTTCCAGAAAGTAACGGACTCCAGAAACGTTATGAGCAGAAATCCTGTGTAAAGTTCACGATTTGGGAGGAAATAGCGTCCCCTCAGTCCGTTACATGTTCCAGAAGCGGCTTAAGGTGCAAATAACGACGATAGGGTCCGTTAGCCCACCGTTAGCCTCATGCATGAGTGTCAACTTTCTGAAGCAGTGGCTTTGCCAAGCACTCCTCGACTACACAATTACCACCACGCCGCGTTCACCGACCGCTTGCTGACACTGAGCATCCTGCTACCGGACAATTACCGCTCCGTCGCAGTCCTCCAGCCTTTAGTTGGTCGCGTTAAGCTCCCGCTTACTTGTCCTTCGAGTAGTCCCGAATCCGCGGCGGGATCAGCGAGACATCTACGGCTTCGTAGGAAATCTGCGGGCCTTCCGCAGTCCACTCCGCTTTGGTTGTCTTCAGGAACTCCTCATCGTTGCGGTCCGGGAACTCTGGCTTGTAGTGCGCTCCGCGGCTCTCGTTGCGAAGCAATGCACCCAGCGTCATCGCCTCGGACAGCTCCAGCATGTTCCACAGCTGGCGAGTGAACGCGACACCCTGGTTGTTCCAGCGTGACGTATCGTTCATGTTGATGTTCCGGTAGCGTTCCTTGAGCTCCTTGATTTTGCCGATCGTTGCTTCCAGCTTGGTGTTGTGGCGCACCACCGTCATGTTAGCGGTCATCCATTCGCCTAGTTCCTTGTGGATGACATAGGCATTCTCTTTGCCCGACATCCCCAAAAGGGACTCATATTTATCGGTCTGCTTCTTGTGGAAGCCATCGAACACGGTAGAGGAGATATCCTGCACCGATTTCTTCAAGCCTTTAATATATTCAACCGCCTTCGGTCCGGCGACCATCCCGCCGTAAATGGCGGATACTAGCGAGTTAGCTCCGAGGCGGTTCGCGCCATGGTACTGGTACTCACATTCCCCTGCCGCGAAGAGGCCCGGAATATTCGTCATCTGGTTGTAATCGACCCACATGCCACCCATGGAATAGTGGACTGCCGGGAAGATTTTCATAGGAATCTTGCGTGGATCATCACCCATGAACTTCTCGTAGATTTCGATAATCCCGCCGAGCTTGACGTCCAATTCCTTCGGATCTTTATGAGAGAGATCGAGATACACCATGTTCTCCCCATTGATGCCGAGTCCCTGATCGACACAGACATTAAAAATCTCACGGGTCGCGATGTCACGCGGCACCAGGTTACCGTACGCTGGATATTTTTCTTCGAGGAAATACCACGGCTTGCCGTCCTTGTAGGTCCAGATCCGTCCGCCTTCCCCGCGCGCCGATTCCGACATCAGCCGCAGCTTGTCATCGCCCGGAATGGCTGTAGGGTGAATCTGTATGAACTCTCCGTTCGCGTAATGCACACCCTGTTGGTATACGGCACTAGCCGCGGTTCCCGTGTTAATAACAGAGTTGGTCGTTTTGCCGAAAATGATGCCGGGACCGCCGCTGGCCAGAATTACGGCATCGGCCGGGAAGGTCTCGATTTCCATCGTCTTCAGATTCTGAGCGCTGATCCCGCGGCAGACGCCGTCGTTATCAATAATGGCCGAGAGGAATTCCCAATTCTCGCTCTTGGTGACCAGACCCTCCGCCTCCCAGCGGCGAACCTGCTCGTCAAGTGCGTACAGCAGTTGCTGTCCTGTTGTCGCTCCGGCAAAAGCCGTCCGGTGGCGCTTCGTGCCGCCGAACCGGCGGAAATCGAGCAAGCCTTCCGGCGTACGGTTGAACATAACGCCCATCCGGTCCATCAAGTGAATAATGCCGGGCGCCGCTTCGCACATCGCCTTGACTGGCGGCTGGTTCGCCAAGAAGTCTCCGCCGTAGACCGTATCGTCAAAATGCTCCCAAGGCGAGTCTCCCTCGCCCTTCGTGTTCACGGCACCATTAATGCCGCCTTGGGCACAGACAGAGTGTGATCTTTTGACAGGGACAAGCGAGAATAGATGAACATGCGCTCCGGATTCAGCTGCCTTGATGGTCGCCATCAAGCCGGCCAGACCACCGCCCACGATAATGATGTCTGCTGTTGCCATGATAAGTTCACTCCTAACTGTTTTGTCAGCATATGCCGCATCGATCAGCTTCGTACAACACCGATTTCAAAAGCATACGCTTACCGAAAATATGAATAATCTACTTTTAATTTAGATGAAGGTCTTCAATGATTGCAGAGCAGCCGCAGCCGTCTGGAACTCACTGTCACGGAAAGTGACCAGCGATACCAGGAACATAACCGTTACGATCACGAACAGCCCCAGGCAGATCACGGAAGATACGCGCTGCGAGCGCGGCCCGACGGTAATACCCCAGCTGATCAGGAACGACCACAGCCCGTTGGCAAAGTGGAAGGACGACGCCACGATTGCGATGATGTAGAATGTAAGCAGCAGCGGCTGGGTCACAATATTGTGCATCAATCCGCCAAGCTCCTCATGCTTCACATTGCCGAGTGTCACCTGGAAGCGGGTCTCGAACACATGCCAGACGATAAAGATAAACGTGATAACCCCTGTGACCCGCTGCAAGGTATATCGCCAGTTGCGTTCCAGCTTAAAACGGTTCAGGTTCGGCTTCGACTGGTAAGCGATGTACAGACCGTATACCCCGTGATACAGCAACGGAAGCCATATACCGAACAATTCCAGGAAGAAGACTAGCGGCAGGCTGTTCAGCCACAGCACACTGTCTGTGAAACCGGAAGCGCCACCCTCAACTGCGGAGAAATTCGTCAGCATGTGCTCAAGGAAAAAGCCCCCGAGCGGGATAACGCCGAGCAAGGAATGAATCTTTCTGGAATAAAATCCTCTCATACTGGTGTGTCCCCTTTCCAATTAAAACAGCGTTTTCATTAATGAGCATTTACCGCCGGGACTACTTCTTGAAACAGCTGCATGATTACATGAAAAAAGGATATTTCCCGATTTGCAAGCCGCTATCCCTTGTGTTCCCGGACTTTGATTATTTATTCACAAACTGTGAATATCTTGTGTCACTTTTCATGTTACTCTTTTTTGTCTTATAAGGGAATTGCAATATAATTATTAATCGTTATACAATTAGTGCATAAGAATGTCTTTTATGTGATAATGATTATCATTTACAATGTACTTTTTCCTTTTAGTTCCTGAAAATACTGGCTATCTATGATTCAACCTTTTATCGTTCTATGCTTTTTATCACTTCTTATACCGGCAGAATAAGGCACAATCCTGACAGAGTCATACCTTGTATTATTACGGGAGGAAGACACTATGTTTGACGATCTGGATATATTCGCGGCAGTGGTGGAGCATTCCAGCCTGAACCGGGCCTCACGCCAGCTTAACCTGTCACAGCCTGCCCTTTCCCGCAAAATCTCCAAGCTGGAGGAAAGGCTGGGGGTGCCTTTGTTCAGCCGTTATGGCAAGCGCCTGGAGCTTACTGAGGTTGGCCGGCTGGCTTACACCTATGCACTGGAACAGCGGCAGCAGCGTTCCAAATTTATGGAGGCGCTATCAAAGTTCAAAGAAGGCGAACCTCAGCTTGTTACGCTAGGGGCCAGTCTGACGACACTGCAGACCACACTGCCACCGCTGGTCAACACCTACATGGAGAAGTATCCCGCTGCTGAGCTGAAGCTGATCACCGGCAAAACGCATGAGATTGTCTCCTCGGTCAGCGAGGGCAAGTGTGATGTAGGAATTATCGCTTCCTCCATTCAGGAGCCGGGGCTGCGCTGCATTCCACTCTTCGAGGATCAGCTCCGCCTGGTGGTCTCCAGTCAGCATCCCCTCACGCTGCTGCCCAAGCTGAGCATGGACCATCTCTCACGTCTGCCGATGATCCTGTTCTCCAAGGGAACCTGGTATCGCCGCCTGACCGACGATCTGTTCCAGCGCTGCGGCATTGATCCCGATGTGCGCATGGAGATCGATTCCTTCGAGGCTATCGTCCGGCTGCTGCCGACGGCCAAAACCGCGGCGCTCCTGCCCAAATCATATCTGCGTCCCGAGCTGCTGAATGGCAGCGGGCTCGTCTCGCTGCATATCAAGGAGCTGGAGCAGACCCAGCGGACCACCTGTCTGATCTACCGGGATGGCGGTGGGCTCAGTGGTGCTGCCCGGTCACTGGTGCAAGTGACGAAAGAAGTGTTCCTGCCAAAGCTGGCCGATTAAGAAGAGACCTTAAAAAACCCGCCTGCGGCTTGTCCGCAGGCGGGTTTTATCATAACAATCATTACAGGTTAACAGCTTCTTCCTCGAATTGGTCAATGCCCTCATTGGAACCGATGACGACCATAATGTCACCTTCATGCAAGGAATCCAGCGCAGTCGGAGCGACGATAATCCCGCTCTCCCTGTTGATGGCAATGATGCTGCACCCGTATTTGGCGCGGGTATTGAGCTGGGACAGACTCTTGCCGTCCATACAGGATGGCACATTCATCTCGACAATTTTATAATCCTTGGATATTTCGATATAATCCAGCAGATTGGGCGTCACCAACTGGTGGGCCACCCGAACTCCCATATCCCGCTCCGGGAAAATCACCCGGTCCACGCCCAGTTTGCTCAAGGCACGTCCATGAAGAATAGATATGGCCTTGGCGACCACCTGCTTAACGCCAAGCTCCTTCAACAGAATGGCAGTCAGAATACTGCGCTCCATATTATCGCCAATAGCTACAATCCCGCAGTCGAAATTCCTAACACCCAGTGAACGCAAAATCCCCTCGTCCGTGGCATCCGCCATCACCGCATGGGTGAGCTTGTCGCTCATTTCCTCCACCCGTTCTTCCAGATGGTCCACTCCGAGCACCTCATAGCCCATATCCATCAGCTCAAGCGCCAGACTTGAACCGAAACGTCCCAGCCCAATTACTACAAATTGCTGTGGTTTCATCTCCCGTTAACTCCTTATCCAATAATCATTTTGCCTTCCGGATATTGATACAATGGTTTACCTTGTTTTGGGCCGAGTGCATAGGCCAGCGTCAATAGTCCCAGCCTGCCGGCGAACATGGTGAGGCAGATGAGAATTTTGCCAACCAGCGACAGCTCCGGAGTCAACCCCATGCTCAGCCCCACGGTCGCGAAAGCCGATGTCGTCTCGAACAGAATCTCCAGAAAGTCCCGTTCCTCGGTCGTCGAGAGCACCATGGATACAGAGACAATCAGCAGCAGAGCGAGCAAAGTAATGGTCAGTGCTTTGAACACCCGCTCCTGCGCCAGCCGGTAACGGAAGAATACAATATCCTCACGCCCGCGCAGCATGGAGATTACAGCGCCGATCATGATCGTGAAGGTCGTTGTTTTGATCCCGCCCCCAGTAGAACCGGGAGAAGCACCGATGAACATCAGAATTACGATGAAAAATTGCGAAGCCTGGCGCAACCCGGAAATATCCAGCGTATTCGCCCCGGCCGTACGCGGTGTGACCGACTGGAAGAATGCAGCCAGTATTTTACCGCCAATATTCAAGGAGCCCATGCTCCGGGGATTCGTAAATTCAAACACAAAAATGACGAGCGTCCCTGCCAGTATCAGCGCTGCAGTTGTAGACAGTACCACCTTGCTATGCAGCGACAGCCTGCGCTTGCGCCGATAATCAATAAGATCAGCGAGTACGATAAACCCAAGGCCACCGGTGACAATCAGGAACATCACAATCAGATTCACTACAGGATCATTGACATAGCCCATCAGGCTGCGGTAATGCCCGAACAGGTCAAAACCTGCATTGTTGAACATGGAAATAGAATGGAATAGTCCAAAATAAATCGCCTTGCCGAGCGGCATATCAAACGCCCAGCGTATCGACAGCAGCAGCGCTGCGCTCCCCTCGATCATGAGTGAATAGATCAGCACCCGGCGGATGAGCCGTACGATCCCTTCCATTGAGCTCTGATTCATGGCCTCCTGCAGGATGAGCCGATCGCGCAGCGAGATTTTCCGCTTTAAGACCAAAGCAAAGAGTGTTGCCATCGTCATGAAGCCCAGGCCACCAACCTGAATCAGGATCATAATAACGGTCTGTCCGAAAAGGGAGAAATACGTGCCAGTGTCCACAACTGCTAGACCCGTAACACAGGTAGCGGAAGTTGCTGTAAACAGCGCATCTATAAAGTTCAATGAATGTCCACTCCGGCTGGCAGCCGGAAGCATCAGCAGCAGTGTGCCAATCAGGATAATCGCTGCAAAACCGAGCACCAGCGTCTGGGGTGGAGAAAGCTTAAAAATGGTGAAACGGTTCAACTTAGGGAATGGCGGGGCCAAATCCTCACCTCTCACTATATAAATTGACGGTGTATTCCGTTAGATGCCAAACAAAAAAAGCACTGGAACACCAATGCCTCTCCCCTTGGTCCCTGCAGTGTTCTGAAGCCTACGAGGTTAGCTGACGGATTCGGGCGACTGCAGACTGCCCTATTCGTTCCCGGAACGAAATTCACCCCTGAAGATTGGCAGGCAAACCTACGTCTGCTTGCGCCTTTCTCTTCTTATGGTTCCCCCGTTTTCAATTGAAATTCGGCTTATATCTAATTGCATTCAAATTATATACGTTCTGTCCTGACATCACAAAGACACTATTAAGTATATTTGGATAAAATAATGTCTTAAAGAGAGACCGCGAATGCAGGGGACCCAGTTCTCATTCCTTTTCCGTGACTTGCCTGTAATTGCATCGTTTTTCACGGTTTCAAGGATATATAGAACTTTTAATCCTTGAAATTGTATGGTGAGGAATGATACACTACACACAACAAGTGTATGACCCATACCCATACACATTTTTTTAGGGGGAAGACATGGAAGAATCTTTGGAGCTGCTACCGCAGCAATTTCATATCAATCCCTCGCGTCCCATTTATGAACAATTCGTCGAAGCCATCCGAGGCCGGATTGTTACCGGACTTATCCCACCTGGCTCGCGTCTGCCATCTGTGAGGGATTTGGCAGCCGATCGGAGCGTGAATCCGACTACAGCTGCAAGAACCTATCAGGAGCTGGAGCGGATGGGCCTGATCGTCACCTATCGTGGACAGGGTACCTTTGTTACGAGAGATGAGGTCATCATCGAGGAGGCCCGCAAAGATATGATCCTGGAGGCCGTGCGGCAATTTAAAGCTGTGGGTGCCAGCCTGGGGCTGACAGCAGAGCAGATGCTACAATTTGATAAGGAGGAATCTTGATGCGTACGAATAACGATATTTCATCACTGCCAGAATACCCGGCAGCCGTCCAATGTCAGAACCTAACGCTTCGCGTGAGGAAAAAGACACTTTTGGACGACGTAAGCTTTCATATTCCCCGGGGTAGTATCACGGGACTGCTTGGCCCCAACGGTGCGGGCAAGTCTACCTTATTACGCCTGATTACTGGACTCGCTGCACCAGACTCCGGCTCCGTGAAGATCTTCGGTGAACCTGCTGGGGTAGAGCGTCTAGGACAGTTATCCCTGTTGCCGGATCGCAGCAATCTGCCCGGCTGGCTGACCGTACAACGCTGGCTCCACTTTGCCGAAGGTATTTATCCCGATTGGGACAATGTGAAGGCAGAGCAGCTAATGGGGCAGCTCTCCGTCAAGAGAGAATCCCGCATCTCGACCTTGTCACGCGGGGAAGAAGCCCGGCTGCAGCTGCTGACCTGCCTGTCCCGCAAAGCTCCGCTAGTTATACTCGATGAACCCTTCACTGGTGTGGACCTCATTTCCAGAGAGGAAATTGCATCCACAGTTGTGCGAGAGATGGCTGATGGTGAGCGTACCTTTTTGATTGCTACACATGATATCCGGGAGATGGAGCTGCTGTTTGATCGTCTAATCTTGATCGGTGGCGGACGGATTCATGGTATTGAGGATGTAGAGCAGCTTCGCCAGTCTGGTCTTTCCGTTGAATCACGTTACAGGGAAGTGTTCGCATGACAGCGCTTAGAGCGTTAACAGACCTGGAGTACAGTCGCTATAATCCTTTTAAATGGGGCCGAAAATCTTTTTGGGGAATCACTGTAGCTCTATTTATTCTGCTCGTAAGCATCGGATGGTATCTCTTTCATAGTAGACAACCTTCTCTGCAGGCTCCGTTTACAGCAGGCACCATTTTTATAGTAGGAATCATCATGTATCTTTCTGCAGTCGACATGCTGTTGTTCACAGCTCATGGCAGCCGGGAGTGGATTCTGAATTTCCCACACCCTCGGAAGCTACTGCTGTATGCCAAGGCGATAAGCCTGTTTAGACATGGACTGTATCTCGGTTCCATCGTTATCACCTCTAATATCGGACTGTATGTGCTCTTCAGCCTGACGGGACACTATGGGTACTTTCCGTTTAAAGATCTTGTCCTAACATTAGTCGCTCATGCACTGTTTACGGCCTCCATCCTTCCGCTCGCCATTGTATGCGGACTGCTGGCAGGAACCATTCTTATGGGCTGGAAACTGCTGCTGCTCATCCCCTTTTCATTATTATGGCTGTCGCCGTTGATGGCTTTGGCTACGTACTTAAATTCTGCTGCTTTGAACGGTGCGCAATTACAGTCCCTGAAACCGTCCTATATACTGCTGTATTCGCTAGGTATTCTGCTGATTGGCTGGCCTCTAAGCTATATGCTGATCCAATGGATTGCTAAGGCTGGTCTCGAAAGAATGAGTGAGATCCGCTACAATTTCTTGGCAGTACAGCTTCCGGTTGTTAAAGAGCAGAACACCGTGAAGTCGTACCGGTATTCTTCCGGATTCCGGGCACTGTATCAACTGGAGCGCAGCCGTCTGCAACATTTTGAAGCATTAATACCCATTAAAGTGATCAAGGGAGTTGTTCTTGCTGGATCTTTTATCTTGTTCTACCTGTTTCCAAGAGACGATCAGTTTGTAATCACTCTGACCAAGCTGCAATTTATCGTGCCTGTAGTGGCAGCTTCCGTATGGCTCATGTGCAAGAGTGGGGTGGAACACAAGCAACTAAATTGGCGACTCTCTTTTCCACAACCCAGACTTCTGCTTATGGCCTCCAATATCGCCGCAACAATGGTCACCGTCCTTCGAATCCATCTGATGATGGGCATAGCAACTCTAGCCGGAATTGGAGCATCTCTCGCAGGGGGTAGAATACATCTTGCTGATGTGACGAATTATCTGCATTGGTTCGCATATATCGTCTTGACGTCAACACTGTTGCTCACCCTGTCTCTCTGTCTGCTGCAAATCAGCTACTATCTAATGAAATCAAGAATATTGAGTGCTCTCCTCTTTCCACTGTATCTGATCATTGCGCTTCAACAAACGATTGTAAATAATACCCTGATCCCGGAAAATGTACAGCTCGGACAGTCGCCGGATTGGCAGCTGCTTGGCTGGGTAACCTTGATCGGATTACCGCTTGCCATAGCCTGCCTCCCTGTCGGGGCCAAATATCTTCACCTGGTTATAGCTCAACGTAATGAGACGGCTGTACAGAAGAAACTTTAAAATCATAAAAACAGGTCCCTTTGCGTAAGAATACTTGTTAGAAGATTGTAGACAAGCAAAATAATCTGATTGCCCTCATTTATACAGTATTGCAAGTAATGCCATAGTACACGAGTTCAACCAAAAGGAGGCGTTATATGAATCCCGTCGGCCAGCCCCTTAAGCAGCGTCCTCTCTCCAAAGGGCTTATTATTTCGGGCATCATAGGCATTGCCCTGTTCATTATGTTCCAAGTGTTTCCTTCCCTACTCGGGGGTGTACCTGAAGGAAGTACCGCAGTAATCAGTAAAGACGTAGCCAAGAGTAACGCCGCAGTATTCGCGGCACAGAAGCTAGGTTATACCGTCACGGATGGAGAATGGAATATCACCTACGAATCCGACTCTTCCTTCTTCGGCTATATGTCCCGGGAGAAGCTGCTGGAGGACTATAGCAAAAAGAAACTGGACCAGCATTATCCTTACGATGTGTACCATGCGGCCTTCACACCCGCAGGTCAGAATGGTGCTCTTCTGACCGTGAATCTCAACATGTATACCGGGCAGGCTGTCAGCTTTGCCCGTGGGGCAGCCGTCACTGGCGGCACTTCTCGAACCCGGCCTCAATCCATTGCCGCGAGCGAGGAAGCGGCGCCACTGTCCTTGGCCCAGAAGGAACAGCTAGCTCGTCCCTGGCTTAAGGAATGGGGCGTCAATCCTGCCAAGCTACAAATTGAGCCTAATAGCAGCGGCAGTTCCGGACTGACGTACACGGACAGCTCAGTCACTGTAGGAGAATCACGCCTGCAGTATCAATTTACTTTTGACGGAGGGGATGTCTCCTCCTTCAAGCCTGGATTTGCAGCACCAAGCTGGCATACCTCGTACGTGGACAGCCAGAAGTCGCTTGCTACGAAGCTGACCTTGTACGGCTATGGCCTACCGACCATCGCCCTGGGCGTGCTGGCCCTAATCTACAGCATTCTGAAGCGGAGTCATACCTCCTTCAAGCGCGGCCTCTTCCTCAGCACCGTTCATTTTCTGATCATGATGGCCACCACGTACAACATGCTACCGGAGACCTCAGGGGATAATGTCGAGGCACGGGTTACAGCCATTGTGATGTTCGTGATTTATGCGCTGTACAGCCTGCTGATGTCTTGCCTTCTCTACTTCTCACTAGTCGGCGGAGACGGCCTCTGGCGTAAAGAAGAAGGGATGAACCCGTGGCCTCGTGCCAAAGAGCCGGGATACGGCAAATATGTGCTGGACAGCATTCGTGCTGGGTACGTCTGGGCCTTTATCCTGCTTGGGGTACAAACACTAATGTTCATCCTCCTGTCGCTCACCCTGCATAATTGGTCGACCACCGATGCCAGCCAGTCACCTTATAATATGAGGTACGCTTGGCTGCTGCCGGTCGTAGCCTGGCTGGCGGGTCTGTCTGAGGAGGCCGTATACCGTCTGTTCGGGATCCGCATGCTGAAGAAAATCGTACGCAGCACGTTGGTCGCCAGCCTGATCACAACCCTCATCTGGGCTTTCGGGCATACGCTGTACCCGATCTATCCGATCTCCTCGCGCCCGATTGAGCTAACTGTAATCGGACTGCTGTTCAGCTACATTTTCCTGCGCTACGGCTTTATCGCCGTCATGTTCAGCCATGTCGTGTTTGACAGCATTCTAATGGGCGTGACGCTGATCTTCATGAAGGAGAGTGTCAATATGTGGGCAGGCGTCTTTGCCATCGTGATGCCCCTCCTGGTGGCTTATATCGTCTACTTGTTTAACCGACCCAAGACCCCGCACGATACAGAAATCTCCAATTCAATGATATAAAGAAAGGGATGCTCCTAAAGGCCGTTCGTTCTCCGGCCTTTGGAGCATCCCTTTTATTTGGAACATCCCTTTTAAATGTAGAGATTGGTACCACAGCTTCGATTACATCATCAAGCCGTGTCCACCTTTCGTATCCTTGCCGGGCAAACGGGAGGGAAAGCGGATTTGAATGACCGTTCCCTCACCCAGCGAGCTATTGATAATTACACCGTATTCCTTGCCATACTGCAGCTTAATGCGCTGATCTACATTGCGGATGCCATAACCAATCCCCTTGTCTGTCGGATCCAACACCAGTTCGATGATCTCTTCCTTCATACCAAGTCCATTATCTTCTACCTCGAAGCATAAGTCCTCGCCTTCAGAGTACGCACGAATAATAATCGAAATCTCATCATCGTACCAAGCATGCTCCAGAGCATTTTCCACAAAAGGTTGCAAAATAAACTTCACCGTCTCATATTCCATCACTTCCGGATCAATCTCATACGTCACTTTGATTCGATCAGCGTTCTTGATCTTCTGAATCTCCAGATAGGATTCCACGATCTGAATCTCCTGCTCAATCGGAATGATCATATCTCCGCGATGCAAGGAAAGGCGGTAGAATCTGGCCAAAGCCCGTACGATCTCGTGCAGCTTATCAATTTCCCCCAGCTTCGCCATCCGGCTAATCGATGAGAAGGTGTTGTACAGAAAATGCGGATTCATCTGGGAATGAAGCACCTGCAGCTCCGTTTCCTTCTTCTCCAGATTGCTGACATACACTTCATCGATCAAGCGCTGTATGGTCGACGCCATATCATTGAAGGCACTGCCAATCTCTGAAAATTCATCGTTCCCTTGAATCGGCATTCGCTTGTGGAAGTTCCCCTCCTGGAAAGACTTCAGAGAGGCCGTCAGCTTCATGAACCGCCGCGAGAAATACTGGGACATAATAATACTGATCACGAACAGTAACGCCAGAATCAATACGCAGATCAATATAGTCACATTACGGACTTGTTCGGAGTTCTTTTTCAATGAAGAATACGGGACCCAGGCTACTATGCTCGCCGCCATGTTATCAATTGGAGTCTTAATCTCCATATAAGAGTCAGGTTTGACGATATCCCCATTGGCAGCACCAGACAGCATCGCCGGGTCTACCAGATTCTTCGAGCTGGAGAACAGCAGATGATCCTTATCGTCCACTATAAAGAGGATGCTGTCCTCACCCAGATGTCCAGTATCTACGTCGGAGAAAATATACTTCATATTCACCGTCATTTTGAACAGGCCGCTCAGTTGCAAGGAATCGTAATTGATCAGTGGCCGGAGATAAGAGATGCTACCCGTCTCCCTGTCCTTGTCCACCTGCTTCCACTCAGCTGAGCCAAAATGCAGATCCAGTGATCGATACCATTCCGTATTCTGAATCCGCTGGGTGTGGAACAGTGCATACTTGCGTCCTCCCTGTCCCGCGCTTTTCGAATTGTTATCACTATAGTAATACTCGCTAAGATAGTAATACTCACTTACATTCGGGTTATCCACATACAGGGACAGCATCACTTCCTGGTTAGGCAGGTTGGCGGCATTCTCCAATTTGGGCAGAATGTATTGGGACATAATATTGTATTTTTCCCACCCCGAATGATAACCAGTCAAATAACGTGACAACGTCTGATCCGTGTAGATCTCATCTGAGCTGCGAATCAGGTCCTTCAAGCGATAATCAACATTGCTGCCGACCTGCTTCACGGTAACTTCAAGATTACTTCGAGTATGCTCGGCAATCGTATTTACGGAAGAGATGTACGCATAACTGCCGATGCCAATGACCGGAGTCAGCACCAGCAGCAAATAGGATATCAACAGCTTGTAGCCTAAAGGCATATAAGAGGAAGGAAAGCGTCTCTTCATGAAGATCAACTCTGCTTTCTGTAGTCTGCGGCGGTAATGTTGAAATACTCACGGAATTGTCTGCTGAAATAGGCAATATTCTTGTAGCCCACCTTCTCAGCCACCTCATAAATCTTGAATTGGTGCTGATCCAGCAGGGTAATCGCCTTTTCCATACGGATGCGGACCAGATATTCATTGAAGCTTTCTCCCATGTGCTCCTTGAACATTACACCCAGGTGATTCGGAGAATAGGCAAAATGGTTGGCCACCTCGCGCAGCGTCAGGTTATCAGACAGCTTCTCCTTGATGTACTGTTCAATGTGCTCCATTAAACGCCGGTTCTTATGCTGCTTCTTCATAAACAGAATCTCCGAGATTTGGAACAACGTATTGCGAAGCCACCGTTTGATGTCCTCAACAGTTTCTAAATTATGTATTACATCCATTTGCTGGATACCCCAGCCGAGGAGACTCTCATAGGTCTCATTCAGTGTTCCCAGGTAAGCTTCAAGCCGGGTTGCAATGTGAATAGAGAAGTTGTATACCTTAACCGGATGCTCAAATTCGGCGGCCACTTCGAACAGCTCATCAATACAGTCGCAAATATCAATCAGTCTGTATCCGGCCATCGCACCAAACATGGCTTCTAGCACAACACTGAGATCCTTGATGTCTTTAGTCATTCCTGACTTGTTCATTACGGGGTGGATGACCCGGTTCTTGCCGATGAACATTTTGCCGTTCATAAAGGTCTTGGCTTGGGAAAAAGAGAGCGGCAACTCTTCTAATGAAGTCACCTGACTTCCATAGCTTACAGTTATCGTAAACGAGGTCCCCTCACGCACCTCTTGCACCAGCTTTTGCAACTGCAATTCCAGTAGGTCTGGCTCCGAGGTATAGATCAGCCCAATTTGTGAGCGGTTGAAACGGCATATTTTACCGGTACCCGCTACCTCAAGTCGGTTGGCGATATAGCTATAGAGATCGTCCAGCGCAGCATTTCCGGCTTCCGGATTCTCGCCGATCCGTAACAGTACATCATCGGCCTCAATGAGCACCGCGTAAGCGCTTGTAAAAACTAAATCCATTGGATATCGTGCCAGAAAAGCAGCAAAGGTCTCCTGATCAATCGTCCCCTCCAGTAAATGCCTCAGCACATCGCTCTTGATGAACTCAAACGAGGTCATGACACTGGTATCTTCACTTCGCTTGACACGTTCACTGTCCAGTTCTGCAATAGCCGTCTTGAGAACCGTCACGATCTCCTCATCATCAACCGGCTTCAGAATATAGCCATGCGCCTTAAGATCAAGCGCCTGCTTGGCATAATGGAAATCCTGATAGCCGCTGATAAAGACAGTTTTGATGCCCGGATTCTTCTCCAGAGCCTTGCGTGATAGCTCAATGCCAGAAATCACCGGCATTTTAATGTCGGTGATCAGCAAATCAATATCATGGTTCTCAATAAACTGAAGCGCAGCAAGCGCCTTGTTCTCACTACAAACTACCTCGATCCCAAGGTCATTCCAGGGGATGAGACAGCGAAGCCCCTCCAGATCATAATTCTCATCGTCCACAAGCACGGCCCTATACATGACAATCCCTCCCCCTTCATGAGGAAAAGAGGGCACGGATTGTGTCCTCTTTTTCCCGCCTTAACTGGCGTTAGCCTTTAATTTTGCTGAGATTTTGTTGCCATACATTTGTTTTCCATTTCAGAACTTTATCATAACCCATCTTAGCTGCTTCTTTGTCAGTTTCCTCGATCAAACGAAGCACTTCTTCGTCGCTCTTCGCGAAGATGATCTTAGGCAGAACCTGAGCGTATTGGTCTTTCAAACGTTGCAGAATGATACCCTCTTCGGAGTTAGGAGCTGGATCAAGATTCGAGAACTCGGTGATGTTCTTGGAAGTCTTGAAAGATACGGTGGACTGAGCCAGTGTCGTCCAATCCTGTGCTTCGGAAGGCAGCAGCTTCTCGCGCTCTGCTTTTACTTTATCAACATAGGAAGTATTTCCGTACCAGTTAAATTCGCCAATTTTCAATTCATCGTATTTCTTAGGATCGCGATGGATATAAGCATCATTTGGAATAGGTACTCCATCTTCTACTTTATCATAAAATAATCCAGGAGGCCCGAAGAATAATACTTGTTGTCCTTCAGGGCTGGTTGCCCAGTTCATGTACGAGAAGATAGCTTCAGGATCTTTTGCATTGGTAGTAATTACGTTTACGTTCCAACCCAATGTGTTGTAGCCGGAAGGATAGACTTTATCCTTGTCTACGCCTTCTTTGTGTACAGGCCAGATTGGCTCGTAGCCACCTTCAGGATCTTTAGCAGTCAGCAGGTTGTTCGCTTCGCGTCCGATACCTTCAACTACTGCGTCATAAGCGCCGAATACAGCGATTTTACCGGTTTTCAGTTTCTCAAGCACCTGATCACGTGTTTGGGTCAGCAAATCCTGGGAAGTCAGACCTTCACGGAACAATCTGCTTGCATACAGGGCAGTATCCTTAAAGCCTTGATCCTGGTAGACCGAAGTCAGCTCAGCGCCGTTTGGTACCCCGAAAATTTGGCCCGATCCCGGAGAGATAAAACCAGGTGTACGGTCATCCGCTGAACCACTGTAAAACATACCGATCATTTGTAAATCAGCGCCATCACGAGTTTCACCAAAGTCAATCGGCACCATGTTAGGGAATTTTTCTTTGACTTGCTTCAGGTAGGACTCAAGGTCATCCCATGTTTCAAGTTTAGGAGATCCAAGCGCTTTATAGGTCTTCTTCTCTACGAGATATGCTGCGTTACCATTACCGTTCTTACCGCTGATGTACCAGTTCGGAATCTGATACAGCTTGCCATCTTCACTGCGCAGCATGTTCAGCGTTTCCTCGCCTACATTCTTTACAAACTCAGGATACTTCTCCAGGTAAGGGTCGATTGCAACCAGCTTTCCTGCTTTTTGCAGACGCTCCACGTCTTTACCGCGGTCCAAAATAATATTGTCAGGCAATTGATTGGATACGATCATAGCATTCAGCTTTTGAGCTGCAGCGCCGTTAGATTGTACCGGATCAAGTGTAACCTTGAGATGCTCTGTAATCCATTGACCATGCGGTCTTTCTGCCCATGTTGGTGCAGTGTACCAGTCATAATTGACAAAACTTGTGAACGTAACCGGTTTCACTTTTGCAGCTGCGTCTTCAGCTTCAGCTGCTGGACTGTTGGTAGGAGTTGTGTTGGTTCCTGTATTTTCTGCACTTTTCTCTGTGTTGGTTGCAGCGGGACTTGCTTCAGGCGCAGCATTATTGTTGTTACTGGAGCAAGCAGCGAGCATACTTGTAGCCAAAGCACTAACAAGCAATACTTGCCCTATCTTATTTTTGTTCATTTCATAACCCCTCTCACATTTACAGTTTAATATGTCATTAGTGGGTGGCAGCCGAAGCTGCCCCCACAGATAACCATTGATACTACTCTTTCAGTGATCCTACCAATGCGCCCTTGACGAAGAACTTTTGCAGGAACGGATAGATCATTAGAATCGGCAGCGTAGCAATCATCATCGTTGCCATCTGCAATGCCTTAACCGTCACTGTGTTCTGCACCAGACTTTGCGCATACGAGTTCAGATTACTCATCAGACTCGCGGTAGCGCCTGCATTAATGATCTGGACAAGCAGCGTTTGCAGTGGGATCAGATTCTGATCGCTGATAAAGATGGCCGGTGTGAACCAGTCATTCCACAATCCAACGGCGGTGAACAATCCGAGTGTCGCCATAACAGGTCCAGAGATCGGTAGTACAATCTTGAAAAATACACCAAAGTTCGAGCTTCCGTCAATCCTAGCTGATTCCTCAAGTCCGTCAGGTAGCTCTGCAAAGAAGGTACGGAAGATAATCATGTTAAATACATTGACCATACCATGAATTAACAAAAACGTGAACGTATTGTAAAGGTGCATCTGGTAGATGAGGATGAAGTAAGGAATCAATCCTCCGGTGAAGTACATTGTAACGATACAGATGATCATGTAAAATTTCTTGAACACAATGCCTTTCTTGGAAAGACCGTAAGCAAAGAGTGATGTGAAGAACATGGATAACGCTGTACCAAGTATCGTCCGCATAATGGTAATCATATAAGCTCTGAAGATGTTATCTTCCTTGAAGACGATATTGTAATTCTCTAAAGTGAACGAACGGGGCCAGAATGTAACACCGCCGAGCGCTGTATCACTTCCGTTGTTAAACGAGATTACTAATGAGTTCCAGAATGGATAAAAAGTAATGAAGGCAAGAAAGATTAGTATGACATAAATAATCCCATGCATGATTTTATCAGAACGACTGCTTTTCAAGAAGTGTCCTCCTTTCTTGATGAGAACCGAATGGGCCTACCAGAGACTGGCTTTGCCAAAACGGCGTGAGATGGTATTGGCAACATAGAGAAGAAGTACGCTCAACACCGATTTAAGCAATCCGGCTGCGGTCGCGTATGAATAACGTTGGTTCAGAATCCCCATTTGATATACATAGGTATCTACCGTCTGTGCATAAGGCATCAGAATACCGTTATTCAGATTTTTGGTCAGCAGCAAGATATCTTCAAAGCCTGCATTCAGGATATTACCTACACCAAGCAGCAGGAAAATCGTGATAACCGGCGCAATGCTCGGAATTGTAATTTTGAAGATTTGCTTAAATTTACTCGCCCCATCAATGGAAGCTGCTTCATACATCGCTGGATCAATCCCGGCAATAGCTGCCATATAGACGATGGAACCAAACCCGATTTCCTTCCAAACGCCTACAGATACGAGAATGCCCCAGAAGTATTCTGGAATGGACAGCCAGTTGATTGGCTTATCAATCAGAGACATCTTGACCAAAACTTCATTCACCGCACCATTATCTACAGCTAGCATCGAGAATACCAGGCCGGATACAACGACCCAGGAGATAAAGTGAGGAATGTACGTAACGGTCTGAACAATGCTTTTAAATACTATATTTTTCACTTCATTTAACATGAGAGCCAAAATAATCGGCGCCGGGAACCCGATCAGAAGCTTCAGCAAGCTGATGCCAAAAGTATTTCTGACAATGCTCCAGAACTCCGGTGATTCAAAGAACATCCGGAAGTGCATCGTCCCGACCCACGGACTAGCAGAAAATCCCTCGAACATATTGTATTCCTTAAAGGCCATAAGCACGCCCCACATCGGAATATAGCTGAAGATCAGAATGAATATAATCGAGGGAAGAATCATGAGCTGATAATCCCACTGCCGAGCGAACCTGCTCCAGACTCCCGTGCCCGGAGCTTTCGTGCTCAAGGGTTTATACGCCTTGCCCGGTACGCCACTGGGTATCGTTTCTTTTTTCATAGCATCACCATTTCTTTCATTTGATGCTATTATCTTACCGCTAAAGTGAAAGCGATCTCTACGAGAAGAATTAACGATTATTTTACATAATCAACGGTCTTGTAATTTTTATTAATAGATGGATAACTCCCACAAAGAATACCCATAATTGGTACCTCGCTCCTGAGCGTTCACGCGTACATAACGAGCCTCTGCCGGATTGAAGTTGATCTGCTCCAGTCCGCCTTTGCCTGATTTGGTGTTATGCACCAGTGTCCAGGTCTTGCCGTCCACTGACAGCTCAATCGTATACGCCTTGGCATAAGCCCCTTCCCAGTCCAGCACTACGCGGCTAACGGTCTTCACCGCTTCAAGGTCTACCTGAATGAACTGGGCATCACTGTAGGCCGACTCCCAGCGGGTTCCAGGATCTCCGTCCACGGCATATACGGCGGCCGAAACAGAATCAGGCGATGAGGTCGCGGGTTTGTGCAGCGCGAGGTTTACCGTATTGGCTTCTGCCACAGGCTGCTGTACAGCGGCCTCTTCATATCCAGAGGCTTCCACGGTAATCTCATAATCTTTGGCAGCTTCGAACAGCGCGCCATCCAGTACGATTTGACCTGCATTTATCGTAAACTGGTCTGCTGTCAGCTCCTTGTCGTCCACCTTAATGGTATCTACAGCCTTTCTCCAGGCTGGGCTATCAGGGAAAGTAATGTTGACTGGTTGACTGTCCACGCTGGCTGAAGAATCCGCCGTAAGGGCCGGTGCTGCAAGCAGATTGGCTCCGGTTCCATAGACTTCAAACTCCCATAGCGAGTAACCGTAAGGGGTGCCACGCTCGGTTCCTGTCAATTTGACATAGCGGGCGGTTGTAGGATTAAGGCTCAGTCTTTCAATGCCGCCGGCACCTGTCGTTGTAGAATAGACTTGATTCCAGCTAGTTCCGTTCACGGAAGTCTCAATTCTATATGACTTCGCGTAAGCGCCCTCCCAATTCAGAACAATATAGTTGATGGTTCTGGAGGAGCCAAGATCAACCTGGATAAACTGAGGATCGCTGAAGTCGGATTCCCATCTGGTGCCAGGGTCGCCATCAAACGCATAGCGTGCCAACGTTTTCGGATTCGGCGAGGATGTCGCCGTCTTGTTCAAAGCCAGATTCGGGCCAGTCGGACCGTTGCCTGTCGTATTTTTAGTCGGGTCTACCTTAACTAGTTTCTTGGGTGCTACCTTAGCAGAACCGGTGACACCGCTTGCATTACGGAACGTAACGGTAATTTCGGCATCAGTCGGATTCCAGATTAACGCCTGGTAAGTAGTTCCTTTTTTATATACAGTGGCACTTTGTCCGTTGGTCGCCCAAATATCGGTGCTGCGCTTTCCTAGGGATGCCATACTATGCACGAACCAGTAGGTATTGAACAACTCATTCTGCTGTACAGGAGCAGGATTCCATTTATTGAGTACCGCTTGCGGATCGCTCAGCGCCTGAATCGGCCATACGATATGGTACCAATCCTGTTCCGGACCGCCGTTGTCGGTGACAAAACCGCTGTACAGCCCGGCAACTTTGGCAGTTTCTTTTTCAAAACCATAGCTGGTCAAATATTCTGAGGTCGGCAGCCAGTGGATACCGTATACATATACCGGATTACCATTGAAGAAGGTACCAAAGAAGTTGGAGCTGCCATAGACCTGCCCTACTGTCTTATGAGTGTAGCTTGGAAGCCAATTGTCATTGTCATAATTGAACCAGTATTGCTTGACTGCATTCAGCTCAGTGGTGAAGCCCATGATGGAAGCATCGCGGTAATTCTTCTGCCCAGTCAGGGCACTCCACATGTATTGTCCAACCCAACCGAACAATGACTCTCCGGCGGCTTCCTGGTTGTTGCCACTGTCATTGTCGGCATAACCGCCAGCCCATGAGTGTCCTTCATAAGCATCGAAGCTGCGCATGTACGGATACTTAGGATCGGTCTTGGACGGGTTGGCATAATCGCGGATCAACTCCTCAACCATGCCGCTGTATTTATTCTTGAAATCATTATCGAAAGTCGCCAGTACTGCGGAGGCGAATACATAATAGCCATAGGTAAAGTGATGGTCGGTAATGCCGGAGTTGGCCCCGAACTCACTGGTCTTGTAGATCAGCGTGCCCCAATCAGAATTGTAATCGAAGAAGTAATCCGATTCGCCCGCTGTGTATGTGTACCAGTCCGCAAGAATCGTCTTCATTCTGGACAGGAACAGATTCTTGTAATGGTCATTGCCAATCTGATCGGCGATCAGTACGCCCATCGCCAGCGGGTGAAGCTTCTTGCCTTGCCAATAGGCATCGGCTTTCATGAGATCAGTTGCCGTATCTGTGTCCAGTATCGCCAATTGGTTCAGCAGCGTCTGACGTGAATAGGTCGGATCATCCGGTTCGGTGAACTGCGGTACGATGCCGTAGAACTTGTCTACGGTCCGGAAGGTGTTGCCTTCACTCACTTTCATTGTGCCCCGGATGGATGGATAGGACAGTGCTGTCAGCGGTGTAGCTGTTACTTTCCATTGGTGTGGAAGCTGCGCCATAAGGGTTGTATTCGCAAACCCTGAGCGTTTCAGCTGTGTAGTCACATTAAAATCCGTCGTTACATCGGAAGTGGTCTCATTAAAGCTGTATACTACTTTGGTATCGGTTACAAAAGCATATGCGTGCTGGTGGTAATAGCTGAGATCAGCATTCTTCGGAATAGCTGCCAGTGACAAATAGTTCTGGCCCTGTCCCAGTTGAATTTTTAGCTTGGCGCCTACCTTCTTGAACGTTGTGCCCGGAGGAGCGAACACACCATATGTTCTTTTTACCATCGCAGGCGTAGGTGCACCATTGGAATTGGTGATTTCCAGTCCGATATGATCCGCAGTGATCGACGAGCCATCAGCCGCCAAAATTTCTGTATTCTGATCATTGAAGAAGCGGACCGAAGCAGGCAGATAGAGTTCAGGGCTATTCGGATCACTGAATTCCGAGAAAAGATACGGCGATCCTTTTACAAAGGTGGTTTTCAGCTTCTCTACAGCTCCATCACTCAGTACTGCAGTTGCGGACCAGTCTCCATAGCCAGTGATGCGATTGGTCATCGAGGAGGTATTGATGTTGCTGGACATGAGGTACAGGTCCGGACTGCCTGCCGCTTCCTGTGCCTTTCCGTCCGCACTTAAATAGCCGGCACCAGGGTTCAATACGCTAAGTCCTTGCTTGGTATACTTGGATTTAAGCGGCAGGGTAATAATGCCATTGCCCAGCTTGTTGACCATAATCGACTGCCACCAGTCATTCGACGGCAGTGGTGCGTTCAGATTATCCGCTTTGTAGAGCGGGTATTTAGGCTGTGGAACCGAGTTGTTATTCATAGAATGACTACCCTGTCCCACTGGAACTGTAGTAAGAGTCGGCAAAGGGGTAATGGTGTAAGTCGGCTTCGGATCACCTGCCACATAATCATAGGCCTTGAATTCATAAATCGAGTAGCCAAAGGTAGTTGCCCGGGCGATTCCCTTCATCCGCAAGTAACGACCGCTGGCATACACAGGCAAATTGAGTGTTCCCCCGTCGCCGTGCATTTCGCGGTAGATAGTCGTGAAGTTGTTCCCGTCATTGGAGAGCTGGATATCATAGATGCGGCCTGCAGCCGCTTCCCAGTCGATAACCACTCGGCCTAGCGTGCGAACACTGCCAAGATCCACTCTGATCCATTCGTCATCTGTCGGGTTGGAAGACCAGCGGGTGTCCTTGTTCCCGTCAACTGCCAGCTGCGGCAGAGTAGAATTCGGAGGTAGGTAAGGGGACTGTTCATAAGAAGAGGCCGTAACCGGACGGTTCAGGGCCACGTTCGGTCCCAGGACCACCGGTGGAGGATTCACACCACCAGTGCCGTAAATCTCAAACTCGAAGAGCGAGATGCCATATTGAGGTAGTGCTTTGTCAGAAGCTAGAAGTCGTACATATCTGCCGGTGCCGTTTACTGCAAAATCTTCGACGCCACCGGTACCGTTCACCTTGGAATAAATATCGTTCCACTGCAGCTCATCTTGAGATACTTGAATTTTATAGGCTTTGGCATACGCGCCCTCCCAACGCAGCACAATCCTGTCTACTTGGGCTGAAGCGCCAAGATCAACATAAATCCAGTCGCTTGCATTTCCCCAAGAGCTGCTCCAGCGTGAGGTTGTATTGCCGTCCACCGCGAGATCAGGTGTGTTATTTCCTTCAGAGCCGGACGCATAAGCCGGTCTGTCAAGGGAAAGTAGATGTGAAGGTGCTGCCTCGGCCCGCTCCGGAGCAACCAGCACCAGACTTAAAAGCAGGGATAATACAAGCGTCATCGCTATAAACTTTGTACTTTTGTTACCGTTCATCTTACTGAATGGTATCATTAACATTACATCCTCCTTAAATGTGATCATTTAAAAAATGGCCAATTATGATCTTGCACTTGCATTTCTTTTCATAAACTGCGGGAGGCATCCTCTCCTTTACGTTAAAAAGGCTATAAATTGCCACTAACTTGAAGCGCTTTCATTAATTCGTGTCCAATATAACTTGTTTATGTATGCGGATACAATTACACAAAGCAACGATTTCATGCAGTTTTACACGAACTTCCAAATCATGTGAACTTCGCCTAAAAAGAAGCAGGCCTTTCGTACTATAAATTTAATATAACAAAAAGGCTGACCCCTGAAGGTCAGCCTTTTTACAATCACACCTTGCTATGAATGCTCCGCCCCATCCTCTTGTAATACCGGCTCCTCATCTCTAAGGGCCTCTAGAATCTGGCCGGCAAGCTTCTCTCCGATAGACAATGGACGGAAATCCTCAATGCTCGCCTCTTTGATTTTCTTAAGTGAGCCGAAATGCTTCAGCAGCAGCTTACGCCGCTTCTCGCCAATGCCCGGAATCGAATCAAGCTTCGAGGTGACCATCGACTTCCCACGCTGCTCACGGTGGAAGGTGATCGCGAATCTGTGCACTTCATCCTGAATGCGCTGAAGCAGATAGAATTCCTGACTATCACGCGCCAGACCCACCGGCTCCGGTGGATCACCGACCAGTAATTGGGCTGTCTTGTGCTTCACGTCCTTCACAAGCCCGCAGACCGGAATGAACAGACCAAGCTCGTTCTCCAGAATGTCTATCGCGGCCGAAATCTGCCCTTTACCACCGTCGACCACAATCAAATCAGGCATCGGCAGATTCTCTTTCAGTACCCGTTCATAGCGCCGCCGAATGACTTCGCGCAT
The DNA here is from genome assembly GCF_058133325.1 of Paenibacillus sp. MAHUQ-45. Taxonomy (NCBI): domain Bacteria; kingdom Bacillati; phylum Bacillota; class Bacilli; order Caryophanales; family Paenibacillaceae; genus Paenibacillus; species Paenibacillus sp. MAHUQ-45. The sequence continues at coordinate 133,307 of NZ_JBYUPV010000006.1, read as the reverse complement.
AGTCTCATAATCATCCGGCCCTTGAACCGTGCGTACTTTGTACTTGCGATACTCCTTCCGGGCCGGTTTGCCGTCGATGAACACGACCATCGCCGACACCGGATTTGTGCCCTGGATGTTGGAGTTATCGAATGCCTCGATCCGGTGAAGGGATTCCAGGCCCAGGCTCTGGCCCAGACTGAATGCCGCACCGGAGGTGCGTTCTTCATCCCGTTCGATGAGCCGGAATTTCTCGTCCAACGCTACCCGTCCGTTCTCGCAGGCCATGCGCACCATCTGCTTCTTCAGGCCGCGCTGCGGCACCAGCACCTTGACGCCAAGCCACTCTTGAAGAGCTGCTGCTCCGCCAGCAGCATCCACAACCCCGGCTTCGGCCGCTTCTGCTGCCGCAGCTTCACGCTGCGCAGCCTCTTGCGCCGTCTCCGGCTCTTCCTCTGCGCCATCCGCCTCGGCGGCGGCTGGTGTTGGCGACGCCTTCACCGGCTGATCTTCCGCGGTGGCTTCGCGTACCGCGTCCGGCAGCAGAATCTCCTGCGGCAACGCAGGGTTGTCACTGTAATACTGAGTGACGTAAGACATAAAGTCACTGTAGGCTTCACCATAGAACGGGAAGGCCGACGAGTGCCGCTGAATCATTTTACCTTGACGCATATACAGAATCTGCACACACATCCAGCCCTTATCCACCGCATAGCCGAAGACATCGCGGTCTTTGGTATCGGCGGTATTGATATTCTGCTTCTCCATCAGGGCCTCAATATACATGATCTGGTCACGCAGCTCCTTGGCCCGCTCGAAATACAGCTCCTCAGCCGCCTCATGCATCTTCTGCTGAAGATCCTTCTTGACCGCCTCATGCCCACCTCCGAGAAAAGCAGCAATACTCTGCGTAATCTCTTCATATTGGGATTTCTGAACCTCTTTCTCACACGGAGCTAGGCATTGGCCCATATGATAATAGAGGCAGACCTCCTTCGGCATAACGCCGCATTTGCGCAGCGGATACATCCGGTCAAGCAGCTTCTTCGTCTGCTGGGCAGCATAGGCATTGGGATATGGCCCAAAATACTTGGCTTTATCTTTAATCACCCGACGAGTGACTTCCAGCCGTGGGTGAGTTTCATTCGTGATTTTCAAATACGGAAAGGTTTTGTCGTCCTTGAGCTGCACATTGTAGCGCGGCATATGCTTCTTGATCAGGTTACATTCCAGAATCAACGCTTCCATATTGCTGGACGTGACAATATACTCGAAATCGGTAATATCGAGCACAAGACGCTGGGTTTTGCCGTTATGACTGCCCGTAAAATAAGAGCGGACCCGGTTCTTCAGCACCTTGGCCTTGCCCACATAAATAATGGTGCCTTCCTTGTTCTTCATCAGATAACACCCGGGCAGGTCGGGCAGTAGTGCCAGCTTGTTGCGGATATGATCCATATGATCCATGATTTACCCCCACCTAAATCCTTCCCCTTGGGGAGACGCCGCAAAACATGATCTAATCAGACACCTGATTCAGGCAGTCAAAAAAGAGATCCGTGCTGCGGATAATTTATCTCTCATTATAGCACACAAAGCGCCTCCGGAATGAACCGAAGGCGCTAAGCAATAGACCCGTAAAGGTCGTATCAAATCTTATTGGTGTTTGGCAACAATATTTTTCAGGGATTCTTTGGAGTTGAGTCCCACTACTTTATCAACCGGTTGACCGTCTTTGAAGAAGATCAGAGTCGGAATGCTCATCACGCCAAAACGGGAAGCTGTTTCTGGATTCTCATCCACGTTCAGCTTAGCGATTTTCACGCTGTCACCCAGTTCTGCGGACAATTCGTCCAGAATCGGAGCAAGCATTTTACAAGGGCCGCACCAAGGAGCCCAGAAATCTACAACAACAGTCCCTTGACCTTCCACTTCATTGGTGAAGGATTGGTCAGACACGTTCACGATAGCCATGATATGTTCCTCCTTTTAGTTTTGCGAAGCCATGCTTGCTTAGTAAGCCTAAAGCTTAGGTTGGCATAACAGCTCCGAAATTATAGTGAATAAAATGTTTCATGTAATATGATAACCAGATTACCAATTACCGACACGCTCTAAGTATAACATATTTATAATGAATTTGTGAAATACATCATACAATTATATTGTTCTCCAGATATTTTCTCCCATACACTCTTATCTTTACAAGAGGTCAGCAGGTTCGTTATACTTATGGAAAGCGCATTATTTGTCAATGACTTATCTCATAATGATTTAAGAATGCAGGCCTGGAGCCTGCAAGGAGGCAAAGACTATGGATGTCAACGCGCATGTACGTGACCCGCGGGAGCATGTCAACGAAGAGCCCCGCAACGACCTTGGTGATCTGATGAACGGATTCTTCGGCATGGCGACCTTCATGGCTGTAGTGTTCTTCGGTATGGTCATCATCAAGTTCATTATTTCGGGATAGCAGGCACGACTCATTACTGTCCGTTCTTGCTATCGAAGCAAAAATCCGTTACCTTCCCCAAAGGGAAGATAACGGATTTTTTGTTTTATTTTATAGAGGTGAACTTCAGATCCGGATGCAAGGCTTGGTCATCACTAAGGTGAATGTTTGGATTTCTAGTCACAGCTGCCTCTGCATATACGGTTAGCGCTTGCCGCGTTGATTCTCACCATACAGAGGAATGACATCCACAAATGGTGCAATCCGGTCCATCAGCCGTTGGCCCTTATAGATCTCTTCCCCATCCTTGCTGGTGAAGCTGAGATGCTTCTCCAGACCCTCAAGTGGATAGTTCGAGGTGTAGAAGGTCGGCTTGCGGTTCATCCGATAGTTCAGGATCGCGCCCAGAATGTGGTCGCGTGCCCAAGGATTCAGGTTCTCTGCACCGATATCGTCAAAAATCAGCAGATCACAGTTCTTCAACGTATCCACCGTTTCTTTCAGCTTCTGCCCATCCATCATGATCGATTTCAGATCCTCGATAAAATCAGGCATGTACACAATAACACCGTTATATCCAGCCACCGCCAGCTCGTGCAGCAGATAGCACATGAGGAAAGTCTTTCCGGTTCCGAACGAGCCATGCAAATAGATGCCGTGCGGGGTCAGACCCTCCTCCTTCGTGGCAGTAATATAATCAAACAATTTATTAACGGCAACCCCGCGGCGGGGGTCCTTGCCCATAATATCGATCTCATCATATCCGCCATGCAGGACACGCTCGTCCACATAAAAGCTGCGGATCCGCTTGCGGATGTTGTCCTGACTGTCCTGCGCTACCTTCAGCGCACATGGTGTCTTGCGTTCATACAGATCCGGCGCACCGCTGACGCTCTCCACGGTTAGCTTGCTGTAATGACCCGGAAAATCATTCGGGCATGCCGCAAGGCCGGGACAGTTAGCACAGTGTCGGCTTTCCTCCACATACTGGTAAAGGCGGCTCAGATGAAGCCGCAACCGTGATTCGTCCAGCTCGGGATGTTCTTCCCGAAGCTGCTTCACCAAGGGATGGTTCAGCAGCCCCTGCTCCAGATCACGGGAACGCTGGCGCAGAGCGGGATTGTTCATTGAACGCAACACATCGCCCGTAGACTCCATTGTTCCACCACACTTTCTTTACGGCGCTTTGGAGACGCCTTTTTTCTTGCCAGCCTTTATTTCGGCAGCTTTCTTCATCATCGCCGCAAATTCCTCTTCCGATACAGTTCCAGCGCTGCCATCATCTAGCGCCATCGGAATATCCGGCTTCGCTGGACGGTTTCCATTCCGTGTATAATTGCGCGTACGGCCTCCGGCTGCCGAACTGCCGGCATTTTTACCTTTAACCTTGGACTGATCGCGGATATACCGCACAGCTTTCTCGTACGTATTGACCTGCTTGACCAACATGTTGGAGGCAATCGCCTCTACGAAATTACGGTTCATCCGCTGATCACCGCCGGAAGCAACCATAGTCATTAAGTAATGGATAAGGACGTTGATAACTTCTCCGTTTAACTTGTAGTTCAAGTCGATCTTCTCGAAAATGTCCAGCAATTGCCCCGGCACCGTGCCCGGGAAAAATGTCTGCAGCAGCCGTGTATAAGGTTCGTTGCGCAGCATCATATTATATTGGTGAATATCGCATTTGGACAGAAACTGTGGAGGAACCTCCACATAATATTCCATCTCGACAGCTTGTTCCGGTGGAGCGATCGAATCGTTGTTGTCCTCATTTACCGCAGCGCGGAGGGACACCACCTTGGCAGCAGCAACTTCCCGCTTCTCTTGCCGTTTCAGGTCCTGACGGAAATGCTGGCTGGCGATATGCTGGAGCGTGTCCAGAATCACTTCGCCGTCCGGCGCGAACACCCCATCCTCATCCAGCAGCCGGCATATATCCTGTGGACCCAGATCATACTTGCGCGCCACGTAATTGATGACACCCATCTGGGTATGATCAAAGCGCAGCTTCTCCACATGAGACCGGTTCACCGATTCTCGCGGGAATCGCAGAATAATATCGCTATACCCAATAGCCTGATCACCATCTTCGCGGGCACCAGGCTGCCGCACCGTGGCAACCTCAGCCAGCGCCTGCTCCAGCTCATAATCAATCACATGTGTATTGAGCTCAAAAATATCGTAGAACGGCAGCGAGATGTTCTCCTTGCCAACCGATCGGCGGCTAAGCTCCTCCGGCTCACGGGTCCAGAACTGCTCCCGCAGTGCCAACACAGCGAACTTACCGATTTTGTCACGCAGCAGCAAGGTTAGATGCTGGGTGGCAAAAAACTCTGTCGGCGACAGCGGAGCCAGCAGCTCATATTCATACATATAGTCATCCGTCTCCGGCATATAAATCCGGCAGGTCTGTAGCAGCCCCACCGCTTCGAGCCGGGAGGCCTGATCAATCAAATATTTGCGGCCTTTCTCGTTTGGTTCTACGCCCAGTGTCATGAACAGTCGACGCTGCTGCTCCACTCCGGAGTAGCCGATGGCCTCCGCCGGGATATGCTCGAAGAGCAAACGGTACAGGCTGATGGCAAAAGCACCCACCATAGGCTGGTATACGGAGCCCAGCATCCGCCCATCAATCACACTAAGACCGAATTCGCGGGAAACGCAGTACCGATGATGTTCGGTAAAATGATGTAAATGACTCATGCGCATCTGCGGAAACCTCCCCCTTTTCTGCACGAATTCATATAGAGTTCTATTCTATCACAAAAAACGCAGCCGGAAATGTAAAAAAAAGTGCAATTTCGACCTTTTCTGCGAACCAATAATTCACAGCACTTGGTGGCATTTTACAAGCCCTTGTACATAGCCGATTTTATTCCTTCCAGTCCCAGTTTATTCTTTAACAAGGCTCTTTTTCATTTCTCATTAAAATAAAAAAAGAAATCACAGTCATCGGAATGACCGGATTTCCCGGCGGACTGATAGCCCTTTCAAAAATAGGGCCGGCGGTCCGGTTTAAACGCTATTGCCGTTGTAGGACTAAAACATTTTGTAGCCGCCAATCCGCAGCTTGCGAATCGTCCAGCCGCTGAGCACAGCACCGATCAGACCAGCAATACCAGTGAGATAATCGACAATTTGGAAGGAAGATAAATGCTCCCAAAGGGTCATGGCGCTGCGATCCCAAATGGAATACACAACAACCGGTAAAATGACGATTACAAACAGGTAAGCGGGAAACCATGTAGTCTTCATTAACATGTTAAGGATAAAGCCAATGCCAAACATCATGACAAAGAACAGCACGGCGAGTACAAACACAGGAATAAATCCCATCGACCGTCTTCACCCCTCTCTATAAAGAACCGCACATCTAACACAAGCTAATAGTAAGTTTACTAGAAAAAATGTAACGAATCAATGAACTTTACCGAAAAAAGGATGTTATGGTTTGCTCTCAAGTCGCTGCATGCGATACAATGCAACTAGGACAAATTGGACTATACATAGTTTATGCGCCCTGTAGCCATAGTAAGACACTATGGCCTCTATGATATAAGCGAAGCTTAAGCTAGCAAAACTAAGCCGATGCTTCCGAAGCGAGTTTTACCGATGTATTTCTTAGGAAGCTGATGCTAGTAAAACTAAGCTGATGCTTCCGAAGTGAGTTTTACCGATGTATTTCTAGGAAGCTTACGCTAGTAAAACTTTTAAGGAGTGAGAAAGAACATGAATGAAGCCGCTTTAACCCTGGAAGGGTGGTACGCCCTGCATGACTTCCGCTCTCTGAACTGGACCGCTTGGACGGCAGCCGATGATGAAGAACGTGCCGTTGCTCTGGAAGAACTGCATGCTTTTATACAAGAATGGGGTCCTGTGGAGGAAGCCAAACAAGGATGCTCCGCGGTATATGCCATTGTAGGCCAGAAGGCCGATTTCGTACTGATGTACCTGCGTGAGACCCTGGAAGATCTGAACCGACTGGAGACGGCCTTTAACAAGACCGCCTTCGCCCAATATACAACAAAAGCCTACTCCTATGTCAGCATTGTTGAACTTAGCAACTACGCTGCAAGTGGAAGCAGCAACGGCGGAGATCCAATGCAGAGTCCTCATGTCCAAGCACGCCTCAAGCCTATTCTGCCGCAAGCGAAGCATATCTGCTTCTACCCTATGAACAAGAAGCGGCACCTGGACGACAACTGGTATACTCTCGATATGGACAAACGGCGTGAGCTGATGCAATCCCATGGCCTGATCGGCCGCAGCTATGCTGGCAAAGTTAAACAGATTATTACCGGTTCCGTCGGCTTTGACGACTGGGAGTGGGGCGTAACTTTATTCGCTGAGGATGCACTCCAGTTCAAGAAACTGATCTACGAAATGCGCTTTGACGAGGTCAGCTCCCGTTATGGCGAATTCGGGCCTTTCTATGTCGGCAACTTGCTGACACCAGAGTCCTTCGAAGAGATGCTGAAGCTATAATCGGAGACTCATTTTCATACTTTTGTCCACAACAAACGGGGTGTCCCCAAAGCTATGGCTTTGGAGACACCCCGTTTTATGGTTAGCGTCCTGGCTGCAATGATGCATGCTTGTCCTTCATCACAGCCTGACGCTTCACTTATTCTTCTTCAGGTCCACCCTCAGCATCCTTCAGGCTTTCCAAATACTCTGCTGTCGCCCGATCACGAGCCCGTCCCTTATCCTTCAGACGTTCAATGCCCGGCAGAATCAGCAGATCAATCTCTTTCTGGACGATATAAGCCAGATCATATTGATTCTGATCTTCCAGATAAGAACCAACCTCGATCAGACCGTTATAACGATCCAGCTCCTCACGCGTAAGCAATCCCCTTACTTGCACGCTACAGTGGCGCATCTTACAGGAATTTTCCTTTTTTCAATACCAGCGGAATACCGCCAATAATGAACAGATAACGCGCATCGACCACTTTCTTCAACTGCGCAGCAAACCAGCCTTTGTATGTCTTGGAGCCGACAACAGCGACACCTTGACCTCTACCCAGGGAAGCTACGGTTCCTTTGTTGCTGAATGCAAATTTCTTCGGTTGTTGGTTGCGGATGGATGCCACCAGGTTATGCGCACAGCACTCGCCTTGTTGCATCGCGATCTGAGCTGTTGGTGGGTATGGACGTCCTTCCGGATTGATCATGAGCGAGCCATCACCAATGATGAAGATGTTGTCATGACCAGGAGCACGCAGGAACTCGTCCACTTTCACACGGCCACGCATAGCTTCGAAGCCAGCAGCTTCGATCAGACGGTTACCGCGGATACCGCCGGTCCATACGATCGTGGAAGCCTTGATTTCTTCGCCAGTAGCCAGGATAACACCGTCAGGTAGACATTCCTTGATGGCAACGCCCATCTTGAAGGTAACACCCTTCTTAGTCAATACGTTCATCGCATGCTCCACCAGTTCAGGTGCAAAGCCTGGCAGTGCTGTTGGTGCTGCCTCTACGTTGTAAATATTTACAAGGCTAGGATCTACGTCGAACTCTTTGCATAGCTCAGGTACACGGTCCGCAAGTTCTGCTACGAACTCGATACCACTGAAGCCTGCACCGCCGACAACGAAGTTGATGTGCTCTTGTGCGTTGCCTTCGTTCTTATACTTCGCGAATTGATATTCGATATGCTCACGAATCAGACGCACGGAGTTGATGCTGCGAATGGTCATTGCATATTTATCCAATCCTGGAATACCAAAGGTTTCAGGCTCTCCACCCAGGGCAATTACGAGATAGTCATACGAAAGCGTGCCATCCTCAAGGATGACCTTCTTCTGTTGTGTACGAATCTCTTGTACCGAGGACTTCACGAGATCAATTTTAAATTCATCGATCAATTTGGAAATAGGCACCCGAGTATGTTCAATGCTGTCCGTTCCGGCAGCTGGCATATGCAGGTGAGTAGTGAAGTAGTGATACTCGTGACGGTTAACCAAAGTTACGTCAGCCTCATTGTAGTTTAACGCTTTTTGCAACCGCTGGGCGGTCAAAATTCCTCCGTAACCCGCACCAAGGATTACAATTTTGGGAATGCTGCTCATGTTCCGACTCCTTCCAACAGGTCAATCTGTCTATGTGTTATTTTTTGAAAACCATTTTTGTGAAATTATACACTTAAATTCAGAGGAAATTCCAATCAAACTTAAAGTAATTCGAAAATTGACATATCTATTGTAAACCTAACTCGCTTATTAATCAAATGATATCATCAAAAAATGGATATCCGATGAACAAGGATCAAATTCTTTGCAGGTCTCATGCACAATGTTTATAATGGGGATGTAAACAAGTATGGCAAATTGAATATATCAACTCGGAGGTGTAATATCCTGTGACACTAGATTCTTCTGGCGTTCCTATGAGCGACCTTCTAATCATAGGCGGCGGTCCAGCCGGCATGTTCGCCGCATTTTACGGCGGTATGCGCCAGGCATCTGTAACCCTTATTGAAAGTATGCCCCAACTTGGGGGACAGCTTGCCGCTCTTTATCCAGAAAAATATATTTATGATGTGGCTGGTTTTCCAAAAGTTACTGCACAGGAGCTGGTGGACAATTTGAGCCGCCAAATGGAGCTGTTCCAATCCGATATCCGGTTGGAAGAGAAGGTCGTTTCCGTGCAGAAGCGTGATGAACGTCATTTTGTGGTAACAACTGACAAAGCAGAATACCACAGTAAAGCAGTGATTATCACCGCTGGAGTAGGCGCTTTCGAGCCGCGTCGTCTGGAATTGCCAGAGGCACAGCGCTTTGAGAAAGCCAACCTGCACTATTTTGTAAACGACCTGAACGCCTTTAAGGGTAAAAAAGTGTTGATCAGCGGCGGTGGAGACTCCGCGGTAGACTGGGCTTTGATGCTGGAGCCGATTGCCGAGCAGGTCACCCTGATTCATCGCCGGGATAAATTCCGGGCGCATGAGCATAGCGTGGAGAAGCTGATGTCTTCCAAGGTCAATGTTGTTACCCCAACCGAAATTACTGCCCTGCATGGCGAGGAATTCATAACCAAGGTGACATTATCCCATATCAAGACCAAAGAAACTCAGGAAATCGAAGTGGACAGCGTGATCGTCAATTTCGGATTCGTTTCATCCTTGGGTCCCATTGCCGAATGGGGAATTGAGATTGAGAGCAACTCTATCGTGGTGGACTCCCGCATGGAGACCAGTATCCCCGGCATCTTTGCCGCAGGTGACATTACGACTTACCCAGGCAAGCTGAAGCTGATCGCTGTAGGATTTGGCGAAGCACCAACTGCCGTGAACAACGCGAAGGTGTATATCGATCCAGAAGCCAAGCTGTCTCCGGGACACAGCAGCAACTTGAAGCTGTAGTGGTATGCCACACCATCTTTGATGTCATCGCAAAAAAAATGTTCATACATCGATATGTATAATTTCACATAACATAATAAAAGGGTATCCTGCCGTCGGCCTAACACCAAGCCGGGAAGGATACCCTATTTTGTGCAACTTGCGGTTTGATTGTTGTAGCTGCTGCAGAAAAACGTCTGCGTCTTAATGAAGTACCGCATGATCTGGAGAGTGTAAGTTCCGTTTGCGAATTTCAACGAGTAATAGAGCGATGAAATCATGCTCTAGTTGCAGCTCTATTGCTCTATGGTAAGAGTCAAGCAGCATCTCATCCGACAATTCAACCATAACGATCACCTACCTTTCCTTTATTTGGATCTGAATCTATCATAGCAAACTATCATTTTTCGAACAAGCGTTCTCACTATCCACAAGTACATGTGGAAATCCTGTGCATAATTTGTGTGTAATGGTAATAAAGAGTATAGCTGCGCAGTGGACTATGGGGATAAGAGTTATACACAGGAGATTTTGAACTTGTGTGCAGAAAAATAATTTTTCAAAATTGTCATATTTTACAGGAATTATTACTTCTAAGGAAACAACTAAACGCAATTTTATCCTACTACTTCTATTATCGTCAATTCTTAAAAAAAATTTATTTATTGCGGGCGTGTATTTACTTCCAAAATCCATATTTTACCACTAAAATCCACAGCATAATCAAATCCCAACTCGCCGACTCCTGGGAAACGCCGCTCAAGCAGTTCAATACAAATGCGCGTTAGACGGCGCATCTCCGCCCGCTTCGCGGATGACTTCACCTTGGGAAGCGAACGTCTCAGCCCCTCCCGGCAGCTTAGCATCGTTCCGCCTTTGCACAGATTGGTGACAAAAAGTCCGGGCCGGGCTAGCCGCCCCACCATTGAACGAAATTCCCAGTGCTCGCCGTTCTTCACTACCTTGACGCGATAGTCAATGGGCCGGCTAGCAATCTGTGCAAGTGATATCCCCTGCTGGATTAGGTATCTGCGCCGCACCTTTACTCTATTCAGCGCATTTCTCATCGCATTAAAACCGCGGTAAATCCGCGTCTTCGACATATAAGTAAACCCGTACCCGCGCCGGTCGCGGAATACTTTGATAACACCATAGCCTCCGCCGCCTACAACGGGTTTGATGACTACATTTCCATATCTGCCGAGCATCGCCTGCAAGGCAGCATCACTATATTGCTGTGTTCTTGGAATGTAACCGGCAACCCTGGAATCGCTAAGCAACGCCTCGGTTTTCAGCCATTTGCTGGCCAGTTGTCTTCCTGCCATCGTCCTCCCTCTCCCTTCATTATCATAGCCTACCGTATACATTACTCAGAAAGTGCCCCGCCCTCCTGTATGACTGTCCGTGCCCGGGTCACTCACGGCAAAAAGGGGCGATCGTGCCAGGGGCAGCCGCCCTTGGCGCATGCCCAAGAATATCGCAGCTTTCGGCAAAAAAATTTCTTCCTAGGCAAATGCAAGAAAAAACAAGAATGGGCAGAGACAATCGCGGAATTTTGTCGCAGGATGCCGAGGGGAAAAACGACACATTTTGTAAACGCAATCAAGTGAACTGTAGCAAGTAAGAAACCGCTTTTCAAACCTGGGCAAGTATCGTATAGTAAAAAATAATCATGACAGAAATTTGAATAATTTACATGGGAGGCGCTCTGGATTGGCTCAATTTTTCGAGGTATTGTATTGGGTGGCAATGATCGCTATGTCCGTTGTTCTGGCGGGAACGACCCTTCTGGTCTGCGCTATCGGCTTTAAGTTCATCAAGGACCGCCGCAGAGTACTCGGGGCTAGCTGCATTGCCTTCTCCCTGATTGCCGCAGCAATGATCGTGTTCATGGTCAATTACAAATTCATTATCGCAGCATAAGACAGCTGCAGCTCAATTGCTACATATAATAGAAGAGAAATTTGTCAGGAAGACAAGATTCATAGACCGCAAGCCAATAACCTGCGACGCTCAGGACTTTACAGTCCCAGAATCGCAGGTTTTTTGTGTCTTTGTGCATCCCTCCGGTCATACTCACCCAGGAATGAATTTAAATCCTTGCCAGGCATTTTTTCGATTGACACTACAGGAGAGGACATGCGTATAATTAGGTAAAGTACCATAATATGGAGGGTGTTTATTGAAAACTATCAAAGCTATCCTTGTGCTAGTAGTTATTGTGATACTCCTCACCTCCTGTGTATCAAGGCAAGACAGAAAATTCAATGATTTAGTCACCCAAGCGAAGCAGCATCAGGATAACCTGGATTATGAAGCAGCTCTAGAGGTGTATAACAAAGCTTTAGAGATCAAGGAAGATGTCGATGTACGGGGCACTCTGGTCAGATTAAAGACGGAAGTGGCTCAAATCCAAGAGGTCAAAACTATGGTGTCCAAAATCAAAGAGCAGACTAGCCAATTAAAAGGGGTTTTGACGAATAAAGATGTTGCTGATTTGTGTGGAGGACTCCTCGAATCCTTAGCTCGACTGGAAAACTACGACACTTCAGCAGACACCGCAGCCTCTGAATACGTCAGTAATTTAAAAAAATCAACGACTTTCCGCTTATTAAAAGTGCAAATCGAATCGGCCCAAGTACTCAGTTCAGGAAAAAGCAGTAAGAAAATCCCTTACGAAGCCACCGAGAAAGTTCTCAAAACAGCTACCAGTTTGTTCGACGAATTCCCCTTCCCACCTAGCTTCTCTTCTGCAGGTTAAGTCCATTACTTTTATGATAATAAAAACCTCCCGAATGTGTACTGGCATCATACACATTCGGGAGGTAAAATTCCGCAATTCTTGAACCATGGCTTTAGGGTTGTTACCAACCCAAAAGATGATCGCGGTGTGCTTTATTTCATATACAATCTATAATCCATCTTGATTGCTACACCAATTAGCAAGGCTCCGCATTCGGCTTCCCGGCATCCGTAGCCGTACGGAAGCTGCTGCCACAGCCGCAGGTAGCGGTTGCGTTAGGGTTGTTAATGGTGAAGCCTCCGGTCATGCCGGATTCCTCGAAATCGATCTCCAGACCGTTGAGGTAGCGCAGATCATCCTTCTCCACAACGACCTTCAGACCTTCCACTTCCATGTATACATCTTTGTCGCTCTCGTTGTCGTCGAAGCCCATCGCGTACGAGAACCCGCTGCAGCCCCCGGCTGCCACACCCAGGCGCAGGAACATACCTGGTGTCTCCTGTTCTCCAAGCATCGTCTTCAACTGCTCCGCAGCTGTTTCACTAATATTAATCATAACTGTACCTCCCTAAATCTTGATGTGATGCCCTGGCGGATTCGTCAGGAGCATTCCGGTATCAAAGGTCCACTGGACCAAAAGTTATTTTTCTGAAGTAAGTTAAGTATACTCCACTATCCCCCGGCTCTCAAGTTATAACTGCCGTGATCAAGGTTATTTATCACATGCGCTTAGATGTGCTTCAAATCTTGCTCCCCCCAAAAGAGAGGTTTATAATAGGGGAGGCAGCCCGAGTAAAAATTCAAAAAATTGTCACGGGAAGAGCTGGCGCACTTATCGCTACAGGATAAAGAATTGCCTGTGCTTCAGGCAGGTCTTGGTATGATACTGCGATGCATTGTTTTGCTTCGCTAAACTTTCAGGAGGAAATGATATGTCTACTCTTATAACCCCTCATACGGATGCCAGAATGGCAACCATTATTGAGAAAGTCCGTGGCGGAGAACGATTGAATTTGGAAGATGGCGTTTATTTATATGAAAGTAACGACTTGCTGACCATTGGCCAGCTGGCCAATGAAGTCAATCTTCGCAAGAACGGAAACAAGGTCTATTTTATCGAAAATATGAGTCTCTATTTCACCAATGTTTGCGAATCGCGCTGCGCATTCTGCAATTTCCGCAAGGATGACGGAGAAGAGGGTGCATATACCCTTTCGGGTCCGGAAATGGTGCAATATGTCGAACAACACATGAATCCAGGGGTGCGAGAGTTCCATATTGTCGGTGGGCATAATGATAAGGTACCCTTTCAATATTATGTCGATTCCTTGCAAGCCCTGCACGACAGATTCCCCGAAGTTACCCTAAAAGCCTACACCGCGGCGGAAATTGACTTTTTCACTCGAATTAGCGGCCTAAGTATCCGGGAAGTGCTGGAAAAACTGCGCGCAGCTGGTCTCAAAACGCTAACTGGTGGCGGTGCAGAAATTCTGTCTGACCAATACCGCAAAAAAATGCGGGTGGATAAAGCTAACGTCGAAGAATATCTGGAGGTTCACCGGACTGCGCACAACCTTGGTATGAAGACCCATACGACCATGCTATATGGCTCCATCGAGTCTCGTGAGGACCGGATTCGCCACATGATGCAAATTCGCGAACTGCAGGATGAAACGAATGGCTTTATGGTGTTCATCCCACTGTCTATGCAGCCTAAGAACAAGAATGCCGGCATTATGCGCCGTAATTCGGCTTATGAGGATCTCAAAACAATTGCTGTCAGCCGATTAATGCTGGACAATTTCGACCATATTAAGGCGTACTTCATTAATATCGGTGCACAATTAACACAAGTAGCGCTCAACTTCGGTGCATCCGATGTCCACGGCACGATCCTGAAGGAACGCATCAGCCATGCTGCAGGTGCACTGACCCCTGAAGGCTTAACCCGCGACGAGTTGATTTGGCTGGTGAAAGGCGCCGGACGAATTCCTGTTGAACGCGATACCTTCTATAACGAAATCAAGGTCTACGAGTAAGAAGGCCGGACTCTGCCGGCTATGCCTATCCGCGAAAGGAAGTAAGGTCTCATGCGAACATTGCTTGTTCTAGGAGGCGGCTACGGCGGCCTCGCCCTTATCCAGGAATTGATTGGCAACCATCTTCCCTCTGACGTAGAAATTGTTTTGATTGACCGGATGCCCTATCAGGGCATCAAGACAGAATACTATGCGCTTGCCGCAGGTACTGTCACCGATTACCATCTGCGCATCCAGTTCCCGGTTCATCCACGTCTGACCGTCCGTTACGGTGAAGTAGCTTCGATTGATCTGGAGGGCCGGGTGGTATCCATGGAGGGCGGCGAGCCCCTCTCCTATGATATCCTGGCCATCGCACTGGGCTGTACGGATAATTACCATGGCATTCCCGGAGCGGATCAATACACCTGCAGCATTCAGACGTTATCTGGTACACGTGAAACATACCGTCGCCTGAATGATATCAAACCCTACGGTAAAGTAAATATCGTCGGTGGTGGACTCAGCGGGGTTGAGCTGGCAGCAGAGCTTCGGGAAAGTCGTCCTGACCTCAACATCTCGATTCTAGATCGAGGGGAACGTGTACTATCCGCCTTCCCGGCGAAACTTTCGCAGTATGTGGAGGAATGGTTCAATGTACATCACGTGGAGACTGTATCTCGTGTCTGCGTATCCCATGTTGAAGACGGGGCTGTCTTTAATGGCGATCAAGCCATTGTCTCAGACGTAACCGTATGGACGGGCGGTATCCAGCCAGTCAAGGTCGTTCAAGACCTGCAGGTGGCGAAGGATCGCGGTGGACGGGTAATTCTTGACGAATACTACCGGGTGCCGGAGTATCCAGAGGTGTTTGTGATTGGTGACTGCGCGAGCTTGCCATTCGCCCCAAGCGCCCAGGCAGCCGGAGGTCAGGGTGAGCAGGTAGGTCAGGTTCTGCAGGCGCTATGGCGGAATGAGACGCCAAAGCTGCATGAGATCCGCCTGAAAGGTACATTAGGCTCCCTCGGCAAGAACGCCGGATTTGGACTCATGGGACGGCGCTCCGTCATGGGCAGAGTCCCCCGCCTGCTGAAGAGCGGGGTGCTCTGGATGTCCAAGCGTCATTTTGGCTAAGAGCGGAGCAGCCTAGTCCAGATCGATATTGAACCATTCTTCCAGTTCTTTGATCTTGGCATTTATGGTTGCTTCCAGTTCTTCTGCGGTCTCGGCCTCCACAATTTCGCCTTCTACCATGGCGAACGGAGCCAGGTAACATTGTCCGCAATTGTTTAAACAGCCATATTCGATGACGTCATATTCGGGGTTTTGTTCCAGTTTGATGCGTAAACGATCGGTTCCGTGACCGCCATTGCTGGCACAAAATTCTATTATTGGTCTCATGATGATCTCCCTATTCTGTCCTAACCATTTTATTTTTTAATCTTTTGTACTATAATAACACTAAGAAAGGAGTGATTGAGAAATGAGTGAAACTACACAAAGCACGTCCATGTATGATGAAGTGCTGGAAGTGCTCGATAAGCTCCGTCCGTTCCTGCAACGCGATGGCGGTGACGTGGAACTGATCGATGTCGAAGACGGCATTGTTAAGTTGAAACTGATGGGTGCCTGCGGCAGTTGCCCAAGCTCCACAATTACGCTGAAAGCCGGGATTGAGCGTGCCCTCATTGAAGAAGTAGAAGGCATCGAAGAAGTTATCCAAGTATTCTAATCCCGTTCTATAGTTGCCCGGAAGCCTGTTACAGGAATCCGGGCTTCTTTTTTTTGTCTTCATCAAATATGCGCCTAATCATATCAAAAACCCCCGCAGCCTTCAAGGCCGCGGGGGTTTGCTATTACTGAATTATTTTAGAATGCTGGAATGATGGAACCTTGGTACTTGTCTTCGATGAACTTCTTAGCTTCAGGGGAAGTCAGAGCCGCAGCCAGCTTCTTGATCGCATCGGAGTCCTTGTTGTCTGCACGGGATACCAGGATGTTAGCGTATGGGGAATCTCCACCTTCGATGAACAGGGCATCTTTAGTTGGCACCAGATTAGCTTCCAGCGCAAAGTTGGTGTTGATCAGCGCAAGATCTACTTCATCCAATTGGCGTGGCAGCATTGCTGCATCCAGCTCAATGATATTCAGGTTCTTCTTGTTCTCAGTGATGTCTGCTTTGGTAGAAGTGATGTTAGTGTCATCCTTCAGCTTGATCAGACCATTCTTGGCCAAAAGAATCAATGCACGGCCACCGTTAGTTGGATCGTTCGGAATCGCTACTTTAGCGCCGTCTTTCAGTTCGTCGATGGATTTGATTTTTTTGGAGTAACCGCCAAATGGCTCAACGTGAACAGCAGCAACGGATACAAGATCAGTTCCGTTCTTCTGGTTCTGGTCGTCAAGGTAAGGCTGATGTTGGAAGAAGTTCGCATCCAGTTGTTTCTCAGCCAGTTGAACGTTTGGTTGTACATAGTCCGTGAATTCTTTAATTTCCAGCTTGATGCCTTGAGCTTCAAGCAATGGAGCAATAGCTTTCAAGATTTCGGCATGTGGCACTGGAGATGCACCTACAACCAGAGTTACAGGATCAGCTGCTGGTTCTGTAGTCGGCTCAGCAGCATTCGTAGGAGCATTGGTCGCTGCAGAATTCGCAGCGTTATTGGCAGAGTTGTTACTGCCGCAAGCAGCCAACACCAGAATCAGTGTCAGGCTAAAAAACGTTAGTAGTACTTTTTTCATTTGTAAATCCCCCTTAAAACAGTATGGTTTTTGTGTAAATAAGGTTATCTATATTAATGTTCCTTATTTCCTAGTAAAATACTTCACCAGCCGGTCGCCAGCCATCTGCAGCAGCTGCACCAGAATAACCATCAGCGCTACAGAGATAAGCATAACTTCCTTCTCATAACGATAGTACCCATAACGAATAGCCAAGTCACCCAGACCACCGCCGCCAACCATCCCTGACATAGCCGTGTAGGAGACCAGCGTGACAATCGTAATCGTTACCCCAGCTAACAAACCTGGACGAGCTTCTGGCAGTAATACCCGCATGACGATTTGTCCAGTTGAAGCCCCCATGCCCTGTGCAGCTTCGATCACTCCGCGATCTACCTCACGCAGCGCTGTCTCTACCAGCCGGGCAAAGAACGGTGCAGCCCCAATGACAAGTGCGGGGATCGTGCCCAGCACACCAATCGAAGTACCTACTATCGATTTACTAACGGGAATCAGTGCGACCATCAGAATGATGAACGGTACGGAGCGCAGAATGTTCACAATAAACGATAAGATTGCATAAATAGCTCTAACAAAGGACTGGTTGGATCTACCCCATAAATATAGCACAATTCCGAGCGGTAAACCAAGAATAATTGTGAATATTCCGGAAATTCCTAACATTTTCAGAGTAGATATGGCAGCATCCGTCATTTCCGACCAGTTAATTTTGCTAAAATCCAAGCTACCCATTACGCAATCACCTCCACATCAAGACCCTGAGCGTTCAGCTTTGCGATGGTCTCTGCAATCGTTCCAGCCTCACCTTCAAAACGAACGATCAGTTGCCCGTAAGGTACATCTTTGATCGTAGAGATGGTGCCTGAAAGAATGGCAAAGTCAACGCCTGTCTCCCGCGCAACCTGGGACAAGGTGGACTCGTACGTTTTTTGACCAAGGAAGGTGATCTTGACCGCTTGCGTTGAACCGTCATGGGCGGCGTCGATGGCGGCCCGTAGCGGCCCATCATGCTGCGCCTCACTGCGGATGAACTCGCGGGTGATCTCATGCTTGGGCTTCAGGAAGACCTTCGTCACTTCACCCTGCTCCACGATGCCGCCGCCATGGATGACAGCCACCCGGTCACAGATGTTCTGGATTACATGCATTTCGTGTGTGATCAGAACAATTGTCAGGTTGAACCGTCGGTTGATATCCAGCAGCAGACGGAGAATCGAATCTGTCGTCTGCGGGTCCAGCGCTGAAGTCGCCTCGTCGCAGAGAAGTACATCGGGGTCGCTAGCCAATGCCCGGGCGATACCAACACGCTGTTTTTGACCGCCGGAGAGCTGGGCCGGATATTTGTTCCGATGTTCCTCCAGCCCTACCAAGGCCAACAGTTCATTGACTTTTTGGTCAATGAGGTTCTTGGGTGTACGGGTAAGCCGTAGCGGAAAGGCGATGTTCTCATATACAGTAGCGGAGGACAGCAGATTGAAGTGCTGAAAAATCATTCCGATCTTGCGGCGCTTCTCCTGAAGCTCTCCTTCCGACAATTGTGTTAGCTCAACGCCATCTACCCAGACCTCGCCTTCGGTCGGACGCTCAAGCAGGTTAATGCAACGGATCAGCGTGCTTTTTCCTGCCCCGGAGTGGCCGATGACTCCGAAGATTTCCCCTTTTTTGATCGACAGATTTAGCCCCGAGAGTGCCGTGGCGGTCTTACTGCCTTTTCCATATACCTTGGTTAGACTCTTTAGCTCTATCAAGCTGCCGTCCTCCTTTAACGATAATATCAGTAAATTGTACAAAAAAAGCCTCCGACGATCGTTAGCAGATCGCAAGAGGCCCTGTGCGCTTATAGACAATGCCGTCTCATCTGCCAACGCCCGCATTCACGCAGCATTGTAGGAATTAGCACCATGGCATTTATGAATATGCGGTTCACGCATAAGCATAAATCGGTTGCCGGGCTTCATCGGGCCTATCCCTCCGCCACTCTCGATAAGATATGTGATATAGTGTTGTAGTTTGTCATAAAATGTCCGCCTAAGAAGGCATGATTTAGTATAGTTTAGTTCTGCATTCTTTGTCAAAGGAAAATTTTCCGCAGAATTCCATTTTTACATCATCAGGATTTCCCAGCATTCTTAGGCCAATGATCCATGCTGTATTTATATACAGCCTCTAATGATTTGCAGACCATTTCCAATCCCTGCTTCAAGTCCTCCAGGTGACTGTCGAGATCCTCCAGCTGTATTTTGTCATGAAGACCCTGATGACGCTGCCACAGATCATCCTGCATTTCAGCATTCATGTAATGAATTTCAGCGTTGCGGCGCTTGCGCAGGTTCTGCAGTGGCTCCCGATAAGAGTTCTTAATGTTCTCCAACTGATCGGCCAGTGCTGCATGCTCCTTGTGAGTAAGAAATTCCCGGAGTACCGTGAAATAAGAGAAGTGGGTTTTAATCCTGGATGTATTAAGGTCATAAAGACTGTTCAGTACCGTACCGAGCTTGTCCAGCAAAGAGAAGACACGAATAAAGCCATTTTTATAAAAATACACATATCGCGCATATTCGCCCTGCTCAGCCACCGACATATCGTCCATATACCCAGCCTTCACTGATTTCCGGTAAAAGGCAGCGGCAAACCAGCTCTGCTCCAGTTCATCCAAGGAGACAATCAGGCCACGAGTCCAAATCTCCAGCTTCCGGTGCTCATGATCACGGTCCTCATGCCTATTCATCTCCTTGCGCAGCAGCGAGGCGAATTCCGCCATATGTTCCATAGCCTCGGCGAGTACGCCGCTGTTCACACGGGGTGGTTCCCCCAGCAATATCCGCAGCATATGTTATCCTCCTTACCCTGCTTCGGATGGAGCAATTCCAAATAAGAGTGTTAAATTAAGATCCTGATCTTTCCGCAGTTACTACAACCATCGACGTAAAGTACCGTGTCTCCAAGTTATTGTCCCTCCCTGTAACCCACTCTATCCATCCTCTCAGCCTAAGAGTACATTCGATCAGGGAATACTCCTGCATGACATTCCTCCAGCAAGAGCTTGTTGCACCGATTTAACGCCTGTTTCCTTTGCTAAGCTGCCATACCCGTACGCTCATATAACACAGTACACCGAATAGTCCGGCAATGAGCAGAATGTGAGCAAGAGCAGCAAAGATGTAAAGCTTATCATTTCCTAGCGTATACACGACCGCCGCCCCGCTGAACACCTGCATCAGACACAGTAGGACAGCTGCTACACCCAGCATTCTCAGCTCTTTGTGTTCCTTTTGCCTCCAGAATGCCAAATGCCCCAGTAAAGCCGTCAGCAAAAACAGCAGTAAAGCCGCTATCCGGTGCGTGAACACTACTCCAACGCCACCCGATAACTCCGGAATAAACTCCCCATTGCATAGTGGCCAGCCGGAGCAGCCCCCTTGGGAATCGGTATGGCTGACGAACGCCCCTATGTAGACAACGATGTAAGAATAAATGGTCGTGAACCAAGTCAAATTACGAAAAGAAATACTCACCGGCTTACCAGACACAGGAAGAGTGTCGCCTTCTTCATGCCTTCTTTTGGACCCTAGCGCTAACATTAGGGAACTGGCAAATGCAATTAGTGAAAATCCCATATGCAGCGCCATCACGGCAGCAGACTGGGATCTGAGCACTGCAAGCGCTCCCATTCCGCCTTGTATGATTACGAAGAGTAAGGTCATCAAGGCATATACTAACAAATCGCGCCGCTGACGCGCATAACGCCAGAAGGCAAACATGGAAGCTATCGACAGCATACCCGCCAGACCGCTGAATAAACGGTGGGTATATTCGATCAAGGAGCCTACAGTATAGGCAGGAATCAGCTTGCCATGACACAACGGCCATTCATTTCCGCACTCCAGACCCGAACCCGTTTTGGTTACTACCGCCCCGCCCAGCAGAGCCAGAAACATTACCAGACAGGTTATGTAACTAAGCCACTTCAACTGATTTGTCGTCAAATGTGATCACCCGCATTAAGAAATAAGTAAATGAATGACTTTTGCTGGAAAAGTATGAAGTAATGCGTTTCCATTATAACCGAAAAAATGATGTTTGCGGCATTTGATTCTGCATTTTAGAAAAGAAATGACCTTCCTGTTGTCCGATAACTAAAAAACACCGCTTTGCTCATACAACGGGCAAAGCGGTGTCTTCAATATCCATCCATTACTTGTGAATGCTTTGATAAACCTCAAGAGCTGTATTGAGGAAATTCTCAATTTCCTCACGGGATTTGCGCAGCTTGCTCACAAAGCGAACCAGCTCGCGTCCGTCTGTATAGGCCACAAAACTTGGAATACCGAGAATGTTATGCTCCTGGCTTACATCACCAACAGCGTCGACATCCACCTCTACAAGCGTCAGGCGGCCTTCATAATTTTGCTCTACTTCAGGCATAAAGGGATCAATGAACTTGCAGTCGACACACCAGTCGGCTTTGAATACGGCTATCGTCAGCCGGGGCGATTGAATCGCTACCTGAAACTCAGCGGGAGAACTAATCTTATCCATCTATGGGTCAGTCCCTTCCAGTCAAAAATATGTTACCTGTACCTTTTAAGTGAAGCAAAATGTGACGCGGAAGTCAAATCATCAGACAATCATTGCATTACTCTCTTGCCCGCACACGGGCAGGCTGTAATTTCATCAGTGGATTCAGCAGCTTCTGCAGAGCACGTGGGTACCCGGCAATTTCCTGCTTACTGATCACACCTAGCACGATGAGCAGTACGAGATAGATAATCACAACCGCTCCGCCCACCACAAGGCAAGTCAGCAAGAAGGCCAGACGTGCAGGCATAACATGTGTAAGCAGAATACCGGCTTCATTCAAGCCATAACCGATGCCCGTAGAAACCAGAACCGCAAGCACAAAACCTCCCCAGCGCTTGCCCATAATCTCGAAAGATACGATCTTACGCAGCAAACGCAGGTTCAAGTATGTAATCACGATAAAACAGAGCGCCGTTGCAATAACAATTCCGTAGATACCCATGAAACGGCTGAGCACCAAACTGAAGATAAGCTTCGTGGCAATTCCGCCGAGCACGTAGAACATGGAGATTCGGGATTTGCCCATCCCCAGCAATATCGAGTTCGAGGTTGTCATCGTTATTTGAAAAATCGTACCGAATGTAAGGAGAGCAATAATTCCAGTTCCTGTGATCTTGGTGAACAGAAGCCCATTAACAGAATAGGCTGCGGCAACCAATGACATCACAATTGGTGTTCCTGTTAGAATGGAAATCCGCAGCGCCAGTGTAATCTGGCGTTTCAGGTGAACATCGTCCCGCCGCGCGTAGGCTGCCGAGATGACTGGGATCAGCGAAGTGCTGAGCGCAATAGCGAGTACGGGTGGAATGCCGGCGATACTCTGTGCTTTTTGCCCCAAAATCCCCAGCAATTGCGTGGCGCTAGCCTCACCGATCTGACCGCTGAGCAGCGGAACAATCAAGGTCGTATCAATGAAATATACCGCTTGGATGGTCATGGATGATAGCACGATTGGAATGGACAGGCTAAAGATATCCTTATAAATCCCAAACATCGGCAGCTTGGCACTAGGCGCTGTATTTAAGTTCTCCAGACGGTCCTTCTTCCGGGTCTTCATGATGAAGTAGAGCATAACACCAAAGGCGGCTATACTTCCCAGCACACTCCCGAATGAAGCACCCGCTGCCATGATCGAATTGTCATACCCCTGCTTGAGCAGGATATACGCCAGCAGAATTGCGGTGAACACTCTGGCAATCTGCTCTACGATCTGCGAGACGCCGCCAGCCATCATATTATTGCGTCCCTGCAGATAACCACGCATCATCGCGATAGCCGGGAACAACAGAAGTGCTGGAGCGATGGCCTGAATAGCCCTGGTACTCTGTGGAACCTTAGCATGATTCGCGAACCATGGCGCGGCAAAGTACAGCGCCACGCTCATAATAACCCCCATCACCGCAGCAAAAATAAGCGCCGCCCGATAGACCTGCCGCGCTTCATCCGGTCTGTTCAGCGCGTACCGTTCCGACACCATTTTGCTAAGTGTACTAGGAATACCGGCGGTTGCCAGCGTCAGCAGCATTAAATATACATTGTTGGCCTGTACAAATGCGGCATTCCCGATATCGTCAAACAGATGCTCCAGCGGAACCCGCTGAAAAATACCAAGCACGCGCGCCACGAGTGCCGCTGCAGCCAAAATTAGCGTGCCTTTGACAAAAGACTCTTTCTTGGACAAACTGCTTCGCCTTCTTCACTGTAAAATTAATGCAGGCCGATCCAGATGAAAAAGAGGATGACCATCGCTAACTGTAGCACAATTTTGACTACCGTACTGCTAAATAAACCAATTATTGCTCCTACACTAACTTTGGTGGCTTTACCAGCCGAAGAGCCGACAATCAGTTCGCCGATAAAGGCTCCCAGAAACGGACCAATAATCAAACCAAATGCCGGAATGACGAACGGGCCGAATATCAAACCGATGGTGCTGCCGATGACCGAAGCACGCGAGCCACCGAATTTTTTGACACCCCAAGCTCCCACTACATAATCGGCAATAAAAAGCACCACCACAATCAATGTCTGAATAATCCAGAACCAAGTGCCAAGGGAGTGGAAGGAAAAGAACCATCCGTATACGAAAAAGGCAAGATAAATCGCAATCGCACCCGGAAGAATCGGAACTACAGCACCGGCCAACCCGACAGCAAATAAAGCGATAATCAGAATCCAACCCAGGATTGTCAATTCCTTCTCCTCCAATGTCGTTCACTTTTACAAAATGAATCTTTGAATAACCTCAGCAATCCCATCTTCGTTATTGCTGGCTACGACAGCATCCGCTTCCTGACGAACCGTCTCCTGAGCATTGCCCATCGCAACACCAAGACCAGCCTGCTGAATTACAGCAAGATCGTTCAGACTGTCTCCTACGGCAACGACTTGGGACATGTCAATGCCGAGCAACTGGCAGACTTCCTTAATTCCGGTTGCCTTGTTAATTCCCAGCGGGTTAATCTCCAGGTTATGTGGTGAGGAGTTCGTGATTTCTAACCCACCCAAGTCTTGCAGCTCCAATAGCAGCTTGTGCCGAATGTCATCATCCTCAGTGCTGTATCCAAACTTCAACCATTCCCGGTCCTCTGTACTTCCATCCCAGTTCTCCCGGTTGTGTACTTGCTCCAGAGAGTAAGCCCAGAACCAGATCCCATAACGCTCTGCCATGTCATACAACTGACTCACAAGTTTAGGATCCATCAAGGAACGGCGGTACAGCTCATACGGCGCACGCCACACTTCGCTGCCGTTCACCGTTACCATCGGTGTCTTAAGACCAAGCTGCTTGGCATAAGGCCAGGCACCGTTAAAAGAACGGCCGGTGGATAGGCAGACATGTACGCCCGCCTCCACCGCTTTTTGAATCCATTCCACTGTCTTTGGGGTAATGATCTGTTCATCATTCAGCAGGGTTCCATCCATATCCAAGGCAAGCAGGCGGTATTTGGCAGTCATTGCCACCCCTCCATTCTTTGTTGTGCCCATCTAAGAGGGCGATTTTATGGTTACTGTGTATTCGTTGTTGTATTTTCAGAAGCGGCATTGTCTTGTCCATTTGCTGAAGATTGCAAGCTCTTCTTAGGCACTCCGTTCAATCCGTATTCCCAATCGTACGCATCGAAGATTTTCCGGGCTACCGGTGCGGCACTGTTGGAACCAAAGCCACCTTCCGGAATAATAACGGCTACCGCCAGCTTCGGATGCTCACGCGGAGCAAAGGCAATGAACACCCCGTTATCGATGGTACTTTTAACACCTTTACTATAGGAATCCTGCTGCGAAGTCCCTGTCTTACGGGCAAAATCATACGGGAAATTATCAAAGCTGCTGACTTTACTACTCATTCCCTTGATTACTTCTCTCCAATACGACGGATCGAAATCCACCTTATCCAGCTCTTCACGCCCGAAAGTCTTCACTACCTTACCGGAGGAATCGGTGATTTTGCTGACTAATTGAGGTTTGATACGCACACCTTGATTGGCGAGCGTTGATGTATACTGAGCCAATTGCAGCGTCGTATAGCTACCTTGTTGACCAAATGACGCGTAGACTAATGCAGATTGAGCACTTCCTGCTTCAGCCTCTTTAAAATAATTCAGCATTCCTTTGTACTCTTTCGGCAAACCGCTGCCGGTTGATACCCCAAGTCCAAATTCCTTCATATATCTATCCCAGATTTCCACACCCTGGGCTCCGTACTGCTCGTAAAGTTTCTTACCTACCTTATCGATCATAAAGACGTTAGAAGAGTTCGCAATGGCATCAGCCGGTGATCTAAAGAATCCATAGGCATGACTCCCGGCATTTCTAACCGTGGTTTCATGACCGGCTTTACCAAACTTAGTACTTCCTGTATCTGAATAAGTGGTATGTGTAGTGATGAAACCTTCCTTGAGACCAATAAGCACCGTAAGTGGCTTAATCGTGGACCCCAAGAAAACGGTAGAACTAAAATTATGACCGGAGCTTCCTGAGGAAAACGGGGTAATCGTTCCGTTCTGATAGTTGCCCATAATCTTTTTCCATACATCAGGGTCCATTTTATCTTGTGTCCACACATTGGTATCGTAATCTGGCATGCTTGCCATGGCCACGATATTACCAGTATCCACTTCCATCGCCACGGCGTAACCAGTAACCGCTGACGGATGCAGCTTCCCTTGAACTGGATTCTTGTGCAGCCAGTTGAGCTGGTCGGTAATGGCCTGTTCGGTTTTCATCTGGATATTCTTATTGATCGTTGTCCAAATGTCATTTCCCTTCACTGGCGGAACTACCTGCTCAATTCTCTCAGCCATATTCTGCGGGTTGACGGATATCTCCTGATATCCATTCTGGCCGCGAAGCTCCCGCTGATATTGCAGCTCAAGCCCGTCAAAACCAACAAATTCATCGTCCTTGTAGGTCAAGCCGGCAGTGGGATTGTTTTTCATCTGATTCAAGATATTCTGGTAAATCGCCAAACTGTTGGAGGATTTGAAAGGCTTGATATATCCAACGGTCTGTACGGCAACAGTGTCCTTGTCATAATGGCGGTTACTTTCCTCCACCACGGTAAGCCCAGGATACTCATCCTTGTGTTCCATGAAGTAAGCTACTTCTTCGTCAGTGAGGCCTGACTTAATCCGCCGGGCCATGTACCCCGAATACTTCTTGAAGTAAAGGTCCAAGGAATCCAACACATCTTCCTTCGTCATGGGTTTAACATCTTTGGCACCGAACTTTGCAAAGTCCGCGACAAGACGGTTTGCCAAATCATCCGACTTGGCCTGAGCGGCAGGTGATAACGTCGACTTGCCGGTCTCCTTATCAGTGACCTTGGCCGTATATTCTTTGGTCAGTGTAATGTATAACGATTGAACCGGTGTGGAATAGGCCAACTTCTCGCCTCCTGCAGCATAGATCACACCGCGCATGGCGGCTAGCGGTACACTTTTTGTTGCCCGGTTAGTCTCCACCTCGGTCAAGGTTGGCCCTTCTACAAACTGTAGAACCGCAAGACGAATAATAATGACACAAAAAATAATAAACGTGCTGAAGAAAAACACGTTGATCCGTAGGCCAAGGGAACTTTTGCTATTGGTCTCGTCCTGTGACGAGGCCTGCTTACGGAAAAAGCTCACAGTTTTTCCTCTCCTTTTTCTCTAAGATGATTATTCTGCCGCGCCGCCTTCAGGAGCCGTGGTGACAATCGGTTGAAGATTCTTCTTCGGTATACCGTTTAGCCCGTACTCCCAATCATAGGCGTCAAATATTTTGCGGGCCACCGGCGCAGCACTGTTGGAACCAAACCCTCCTTCAGGAATCACCACAGCTACGGCAAGCTTGGGCTTGTCACGCGGTGCAAAGGCGATAAAGACACCATTATCGCGCAACTCCTTCTTGGCTTCCTGCTGAGAGGTTCCTGTCTTGCGGGCAAAATCATAAGGGAAACCCTCGAAGGCGCTGACTTTACTGTTCATGCCCTTCTTAATCTCCTGCCAGAACGACTTGTCAAAGTTCGTCACCTCATTCAAAACTTCGCGACTGAACGTGGTGACTGTTTTACCCTGTGCATCCGTTATTTTGCTGACCAATTGCGGTTTGATCCGTTGCCCTTCATTGGCTAGTGTAGAGGCATATTGGGCTAATTGCAGGGTCGTATAACTCCCCTGCTGGCCGAAGGAGGCGTACACCAATGCCGCTTGCACGCTGCCCGCTGCTTCGATGTTGGTGTAGTTAATCTGGCCTCGATGTTCACCAGGCAAACCGCTCTCTGTGAGTACACCAAGTCCAAACTCCTTCATATATCTATCCCAGACATTAATGCCTTCACTTCTATATTTATCATACAGCTTCTTGCCCACCATATCGATCATGAAAACATTGGATGATAACTCAATCGCAGTTGCAGGTCCCATCTTTCCATACACGTGTCCTGAGGCATTCCTTACTGTGGCTTCATGACCTGCTTTCCCGAACGAAGTGCTGCCTGTATCGATGTACCTGGTCGCTGGGGAGATAAAGCCTTCTTTAAGACCAATAAGCACCGTCAGCGGTTTGATTGTCGAGCCCATTAGCAGAACCGACCGAAGCTCATGTCCGGATAGTCCTGATGCAATCGGGTTAATCGTACCATTCTGGTAATTGTACATCATCTTTTCCCAAGCAGCTGAGGATAGCGTACCTGTTGTCCACACATTCGTATCATAGTCAGGCATACTCGCCATGGCGACGATATTGCCTGTGTCTACTTCCATTGCTACAGCATAACCGGTCAATGCGGCAGGATGAACCTGGCCTTGGACTGGATGGGTATGAAGCCAATTGATTTGCTCCATTATAGCCTGCTCAGTTTTAAGCTGAACGTTTTTGTTAATCGTTGTCCAGAGATCGTTGCCCTTAACTGGCGGAACAACCTTTTCCACCTTCTCCGCCATGTTCTGCGGATTGACTGATATCTCCTGATAACCGTTCTTCCCGCGCAGCTCTTTCTGATATTGCAGCTCCAGACCGTCGAATCCAACGATCTCATCATCTCTATAGACCAAACCCGGGTCTGTGTCCTTCTTCATGGCCTGAGCGATATCTTGGTAGAAGGAGCGATCCTGCGAATAACTGAACGGTTTGATATAACCAATCGTCTGCACGGCTACTGTATCCTTGTCATAGTGACGCGTAGTTTCTTCAACAATCTCAAGTCCCGGGTAGTCATCCTTGTGCTCCATAAAATAGGCGACTTCCTTATTCGTCAACCCAGCCTTCACCCGACGGGGAAAATAACCGAGTGATTTGCGAAAATTCAAATCGAGCGCTTTAAGAACATCCTCTGGTGTCTGCTCCTTAACGGCGGGATCACCATATTTCTTGAAATTCGCCACAAGGCGAGCAACCAGATCATCCGACTTTGCCTTGGCTTCCGGCGTTAAAACCATTTTGTCAAAGACCTTGGTCTTAGCCGTATACTCTTTGGTCAATGTAATATACATGGAATACACCGATGTAGAGTAAGCAAGACTCTCGCCCCCTGCGGCATAGATGTTCCCGCGCAAAGCAGCAAGCGGCACATTCTTTGTATTGCGATCCGACTCTACCTCGGTCAATGTGGGGCCTTCGACAAATTGCACAATGGCAAGTCGAACGATGATAACGCAGAAAATAATAAATGTGCCAAAAAAGAACAGGTTGATCCGCAGACCCGTGAATCCTCTATTCGGTGTATCCTCCGAACCGGGTCTCTGTCTACGAAACTGACTCACAGCCCTCTCTCCTAACAATAGATAAAATATGGCACAAAATGCAGGCCAATCCTATTAATTCTTATGATGAGTAGTCTAGTTAGTCCAGTTTATTGTACCACATCTGTTTGCACTGCGCCTTTACGTCACAGCACGCTCTCTCTGATATGCGTATCGTAGAAATCCTTAGTATTGAACCAGTTCCCGCTACTCGCCCAGGTGGGGTCGAGGGGAATCCACGCCTGCTTGTCACTCACGTAGACCTCATTCCAGGCGTGCGGACCGTATCCGCCGCGTCCATCATACCCCTGGCCAGTTACGACTCGCACCTGAAGGCCCTGCGAACGGGCCATTACGGCATAAAGCCGTGCGTAGTCAATACATACACCAAGTCGTGTATTGAACGTATCCTGTGGTGTCTGTTCATGCCAGATCCGGTTCTTCTCGTAATTCTCAGCCTTGGCATAATCATAGGCAACCCGCGATCCTACCCAGTCATACAGCAATCGTGCCTTTTTCTCCTCATCTGTCGTCTTTCCGACAATGTTGGCAGCCGCTCCAGTGATATCGCCGGAGATATCATGATCGATAATCTCGTACTTACGACGGAGAATATCATTCATCTCTGCAGCGACGGCTTGGGTCAGAATCGGCAGCTTACTGTGAACCGTATCGCCAGCAAAAGGTTCAATGACAGCGGCAGCACTCTGGCTGTAGACGGGAGAAGATTCCACATAACGACTGAAGCTGCTGTCGGGGGATAGTGCAACGCCGATGAACAGTACGGCTACTACTATAAGCCCCCGTGCTAGCCCGATCAATAATCCTACACCTGCTCCACCGAGCCGGCTGAGTGCGGTCACCTTCTTGTCCCCTCTACGACGTCCGCTGCGCTGAAACGGAAGTAGAAGTACAATAAGCCCCAGCAGCAGACGAATCAAGCTGTAACAGAGCAGCAACACCAGTATAAATCTGACAACTGGAGATCCCGCCAGAACAGAAATGGCCGTGTAATAAAGCTGCTGCCATCTCGTCAGAACGCCATCTGTGAATTCCACCCCGGAAGCCCACGCTTCGACAAGCGGAGAGAAATAAGCCGCCGCCGGTATGGCCAGAAGAAGCGCGACAAGCGTCGATATCCCGGCACCCAAAAGGCCAAACAGCCTGCCTGTTGAACGTGAAAATCCTCTACCCCAGCCCTGCAAGAGGGAGAAGGCAACAATAAGCAGCAGGATGATGGAGATTACGTTGGCATCAGCCACACTTTTTATCCATCCGTTGAGCATGTCCGCTCCCCCTTTCTTTAGCCATAGGTCTCTTGATAAATATTCGTTACCCTTTACTTCCCAGCTGTATTCTGTTTGCGTGCTGCATCAATAAAAGTTTTTGTTGTATCATTAATACTCCATTTACCCAGTCCAACACCGCGGAAGGTAACCTCCACCTTGTCCTCCCCAGCTTTCCCTTTCACTTCAAGGTTTGGAGTAGTGATTGTAAACGTGCCATTCCCACCGGAAGTATACTTGGCGTCCTTAGCCTCCTTGAGCATGACGTCCTGTGCTTCACTTTTTAAGGTGCTCAGTGTGCTGTCAGCCACTGTGTTCACAGCATTACCGATCTGATCCATTGTAACCCCGCTGTAAATAAACAAACCGACAACGATCACAACGACAATCGCCCATTTCAGAACCGTCTTGACCAGATTGACCACAGCGAATAGCAGTACAAGCGCAATAACGATGACTAGCCAATTCTCTCTAATAAACTGTGACCACACCTCTATATTCATCAACTTCACAACACCCCAATCTACTTTAATATTGATTATTATACATGATGTAATCTCAGAATTCATGGTTCCCCAGCTGTACCACAGCGTGGCAGCACCGCAGATGTCACATAGACAGTTGATATTATAAAAAAACGGTATAAGCCCTGCCTGGCCCACGTAAAGTACAAGTAGCTGCTCTTTTCGTTGTGCTGATGAATCATACGAATACGCCTGCCCCGCAATTCCCTATGCTGCGACAGGCCCGGAGGTGTTACATGTGAAAACTGCGCTGTGGCTCTATTTGTTCCTTTTTCTGGCCTTCTTCGATTTGCATGCCCAATATCCCGTGCTGACGCCGTTTGCCATATCACTTGGCGCCGGCCCAGCCTTTATCGGCTGGATGATGGGCATGTATTCGCTGACCCACCTCCCCGGAAATCTGCTTGCCGGAGTGCTTGTAGACCGTAACGGAAGCCGCCGGTATATCGTATTCAGCCTGTTGACCGCCGGTGTGCTCCTGCTGCTTCAGGCACATGCGCAGCTCCCATGGCATCTGCTGCTGGTGCGCGCAGTGAGCGGCTTCGCGCTGGCCTTCCTGTCCCCGGCCTGTATGACACTGCTGGCCTCGCTCTCTTCGGATTCGACGACTCAAGGCAAGTACATGTCCGGTCATGGCATCGTGCATACCCTCGCCTCCGTTGTCTCTCCCGCCGCCGGCGCGTTTATCGTCGCCAAAGCCGGATTCTCCGGCACGTTCAGCAGTCTGGGCTGGCTGCTGATTCTGACAGGCTTCATGGCCTTCTTCAGCGTTCCCAAGCATGTGCAGACCCGCACAGCTGTCCCTTTGGTTTCTACAGAAGGTGATCTGGAATCCCCCCAGCTGACAGAATCGAGTCCATCGCCGGACAACGCCAATTTCGTCAAACCCTCCAGACGCTACTATCTGCTGCCATTTTTCGTCTCCTGCTCCCAAGGGGTGCTGTTCTTTGAGCTTCCACTCTCACAAAATGGGGGCCAGAACATTCTCTCCACAGGTCTGCTGTTGTCGCTTCTAAGTCTGGGGGCGCTCGTGACCCTCAGTATGTTCTTTCTACATCGGTGGACACCATCCGGCAGAATTGCCGCAGCACTACTTAGCATGGCGATCTGCTTCTTTGGGCTTGCCGCCTTCGGAAATATTCCACCTGGCCTACTCCTCTTTCTGATGGGCGCTGCCAAGGGTGTGCTGTTTCCTGCGATGGCCTCATTATTCATTAGCCTGGGTGGCCCGGGGCGACTTGGTAGAACGTTCTCTATGCAATCCATCGCCATGTCCCTCGGGGCGTTCGCAGGTCCGGTCGCTGCCGGTCAACTGCGGGGCATTGTCTCTCCTTATTTTATTGCCTTCCTGCTGCTGATGACCGCACTGCTTCTGCTTCCGCCGAAGAACACGAAGCTCGCACCTGCCTACAAGACAGGTTTGAACGGACGCGCAGCCTAAATCCTAATTTAACGACTCTCATTACGTCCTATTTAGGTGTCTTTACAGTGATCGGGGGATTTTTACATGAAATAAGTTGTAACTACTGATTAAAAATCCGAAAGCGCGATTAGTCTGAGGTAAGCGGTATTGTCATGGCCCCGATCCAGGCTATGTACCTCCGGCCCTCTGGATATCCACGGCATTATTCTGGTATTGTAGATTCTCTTGGTAATCATCCTCCGCGCTGGAATATTCTATATGCCAACACAGGAAGCGTTTTTGTCGTATCCTCTATCATCCGGGTATCGCGCCCGGGTGATTGTTTGCTTTTGCGACATTTCCCGGGGAATGATTACATCATGGCGTTTAAGCCTGTTAAAAATGGCGAAGCTTAGGTAAAATATATACGCATGCACCATGATTATCGCTCCGGAGGTGACGAACTGAATATGTCCATCACAATCATTGTCGAAGGCAAAAACGATCGCAGCAGATTACGGCGGATCTTGATGCCCGAAGTTGATATTCTCTGTACCTTTGGCACCCTGAACACCCTCAAGCTGGAGAACCTGCGCCAGCAAGTGGGGGACAGTGAAGTCTATCTGTATATGGACAACGACAGTTCCGGTAAAAAAATCCGCGGTGTGCTGCGGGATGCTTTTCCCGATGCTGGTCACATTTACACAAGGCGGGGATATGCCGGGGTAGAAGGTACGCCGGACGAGTACAACATCACTCAGCTTGAAAAAGCAGGCCTGGAGGAATTTATCATCTATCCCGAGCCCCTGCCCTATTGAGAATAAAGTTCACAGTAAAAAACGCCTTCTTTGTTCTCCCTTCCCATGAAAAGGCGAGTAGCAAAAAAGGCGTTTTTAGGTTTATCTATAATGATTCCGTTACTCGCGGGCCAGATCCTTCACGGCAGCGGCCAGGAATTCAGGGGTAACATTATCGCTATCCCCAGCGTCGTAAAGTGCTCTTAGACGGTTCTCCCTGTCCACCAATCCAATCAGATTGGCATGAGCAAAATTGTCCCTGTTATCTCCTGCAATCAATACTTTGAAGGAATCGGCTGCAAGCTTGCGAATCTTCTCCTGATCCCCTCGTAGGAAATACCAGCCGTCATAATTGGCATGGAATCGGTCGGCAAAATCCTTAATAGCTTCCCGTGTATCTCGCTTCGGATCGAAGGAAATCGACAAGAACGACACATCCTTGCCAAAGCTGCCGTCCTTAACCAGTAAATTCTGAGTCTGAGAGAGCATAAATGTCGTTACAGGACATACATCGGGACAATCTGTGAAAAAGAAGTAGACCAACCGGGCCTTTCCTTGTGTATCCGCAAGCGTCACTGTATCTCCATTCACATTCTCGAGGGAGAAGTCCTGCACTTCCCCGATGACCGGCAGTTCTTTGCTTCCCAGCGCCAGGGAATTAAAGGCCAGATAAGCGGCCATAATCAACGCCAGCAGAAGAAGTAACCAGGTCCATTTATAACGTTTCAAGGTTTGCAAGGACATTCTTCCCTCCATTACAAGTGAGTTGTATTCAACACTAGTACGATCAAGCTGACCGTCAAATAATTGATGGAAAAGAGGAAGTTCTGTTTGGCCCAGGCCTCGTCATCCTTGGCCTTGAACCCTTTCAGGGTCAGATATAGCCACATCAGGGACAGTAGGCTGGAAATAATCAGGTAAAAGATACCGGCATATCCGTACACATACATCAGAACCGGAATTGGCAGCAGCAGAGCTACGTAAGGAATCATTTGGAACTTGGTGCGCCGAACGCCTTTTACCACAGGCAGCAGCGGAAAGCCCGCAGCCCGATACTCTTCTTTGCGGCGGATGCCCAGCGCCCAGAAGTGAGGGGGCTGCCACAAGAACAGCATCGCGAATAGCAAAACAGCGGCAAGGTCGATTTGACCTGTAACTGCTACGTAACCGATCACCGGTGGTGTAGCTCCGGAAATCGCACCAACAGAAGTGCTCCAAGTGGAGGTTCGCTTGAGCCATAGGGTATATACGACAACATAGACGAATACCCCCAGTATACCGAACAGACCGGCAAGCACTCCGCTGAACGCAAACAGCACAGCGAGGCCGACAATTCCCAGAACAATTCCGTACACCAGGACGGTTCTTGGCTTCAGTCTACCCGTAGGTAATCCGCGGTCACGGGTCCGTTCCATTTTCATATCCAGGTCCCGGTCAAAATAGTTATTAAATACACAGGCCGAAGCCATAACAAGCATTGTGCCAAGCAAAGTTAAAATCAAGTTTCCGTATTGGACCTGCCATCCAGACGCCAACCAAAAACCAGCAAAGGCTGCAATCAGGTTCGATCTGATAATACCTGGCTTCGTCACAGTAATGAAATCACGCCAGCTCGCACCTTTTGGCGGCAGCTTGGCAGACATTGCTGCGGAATCGGAAGGAGCCTGATATCTCCATTGATTATCCACGCTTAGTAATCCTCCTTTAAAACAAACTTCTAACGTTCTCGCAAGAGAAATAAGTTCTCCGCTGTTAACTTTATCATAACAAACCCCTGAAGAAATTGACAATCATTTGGTATGATGTTCATGAATTCGACAATTACGTGACGATATTTATTTTATTACAGTTTAATAACTGGACATGATTTAGGGTAGTAATGAATAGGAACTTCCGCGCAAAGGAGAACTGAACTATGGATACTGCTACACATATTGTTATGGGCCTGGGATTAGCTGGGCTCTCCTTCGTTGATCCTGCCGTCGCCTCCGACCCGATGCTTGCCGGGGCTGTTATGGTATCAGTCGTAATCGCATCACAGGCGCCTGATGCCGATACTGTACTGCGCCTGAAGAGCAATGCACTGTATATACGCAATCATCGGGGAATCACCCATTCCCTACCTTTCTTAGCGCTATGGCCTGCGCTGATCACGATAGTCATTGGGCCCTTATTCGGATTTAGTGATCTGTTCAGTCTGAGTCACATTGCGCTTTGGAGTTTTATCGGTGTATTCGTTCATGTTTTTTCCGATCTGTTCAATACTTATGGTACCCAGGCCGCACGTCCATTCACCGAGAAATGGATTGCGTGGAACATCATTCATATCTTTGATCCCTTTATCTTCGGCAGCCACACGGCAGCTCTCGTGCTCTGGGTGAGCGGACTTCTCCCCCCTGCCCCTTTGTTCATTACTCTATATATTTGTATCGTGATCTATTACCTTTGGCGAACCCTCGTCCATTTCCGGCTTTCACGCAGAATCAAAGCAAAGGATATCAATCATGATCCCGCAGACCGCTATTACATTATCCCAACAATCTCCCCTAGACGCTGGAATATTGTTAAGGCCAAGCCGGACAGCAGCTATGATGTGGGCCAGTTGATTAATGGCCGACTTCACTGGTTCAAGCATGCGGTAAGCTCTAAGCACCCTGCCGTAGCGCATTCAAAATCTCATCCAGATATCCAGTCCTTCCTGTACTTCACCTCATTTGCCGTTGCTGAGGTAGAAGAACTACCCTCCGGTTATATTGTACGCTGGGGAGATGTGCGTTATTTACATCGCAAGCAATTCCCTTTCGTGGCAGTCCTCGTGATGGATAATGAGTATCGTCCGCTAAATACGTACGTAGGATGGCTCAGTAGCGAGAAGCTAGAAGAACGTTTTGCTAATGATCCCGGTTCCATGAAAGTATAGCCCCTTCTCGCACTACTGCTGTCCCTTCACCTCTCGCCTTTCCTGCAAAGGAGTCATGCTTTTCCCCTTGACTCCCTTGCCGGGATAAGGGACAATCACCATAAAGCGTTTACAATATAACGTACTGCACTTTTCATCACATTAATCTTGCTACCCCGTTTGTGTAAAAAAACGTACTAACACAAAAATCCCGGAACCATGTTCATGATCCGGGATCACTTTCTTTATTGCCTGAAAGGAGGTTGTCAATTATGGGAAAAGGACTCTCCCTGTGGTTCGCCTGCTCGTCCATTCTAATCCTGACCGCCGCCTCTATCACGATCAGCTACAACATCTGGCTGGCACTGGCTCTTGGCTTGGCCTGCATTCTGAACATCGGCTGGGGCTTTATCGTCAAAGCCCGCCGCAGACGCCGTCAGGAAGGCACCACACAAACTTAACGTTATACCTTCCTGTAAGGATTCAATTTTCTTATCGAGATGGCAGGAAACCCATACGGTCCTTCACACCAGCCAGCGTCTGTGCAGCCACCACGCGAGCGCGCTCAGCACTTTCCGCCAGAATATCGCTTAGGGCACCTGAATTCCGGAT
The DNA here is from genome assembly GCF_058133325.1 of Paenibacillus sp. MAHUQ-45. Classification (NCBI taxonomy): domain Bacteria; kingdom Bacillati; phylum Bacillota; class Bacilli; order Caryophanales; family Paenibacillaceae; genus Paenibacillus; species Paenibacillus sp. MAHUQ-45. The sequence goes on along the minus strand of NZ_JBYUPV010000006.1, from coordinate 96,698 downwards.
TTCGTGATAGCGTTGCTGCAGCGGTTCAAGGGTCGCCACAACCACCTCAGCAAGCTCTTTCTTGAAGCCACCATACATTTGTCCTTCGAACCGGTCGGCAATCTGCTGAAGCGACATCCCGGAGCATTCCGCATAGATACTCATCAGGTTACTAACTTCCGGCTTGTTCTGTGGATCAAAGACCACTTCGCGCCCAGAGTCTGTAGTTGCCCGGCTAATCTTCTTGCGGATGACATCCGGTGGGTCCAATAGCGAGATGAAGCTACCCGCATTGGGATTGCTCTTACTCATTTTTTTGGTTCCATCATCAAGAGACATAATCCGAGCGCCCACTTGCGGGATATACGGTTCAGGAATCGTGAAGAACTCCCCAAAACGGCTGTTGAAGCGCCCTGCCAAATCGCGGGTTAACTCCAAATGCTGCTTCTGGTCTTCTCCCACCGGTACTAGGTCTGCATTGTAAACGAGGATATCGGCAGCCATCAATGACGGGTACACGAACAGGCCTGCTCCTACAGAATCTTTGCCGGAGGATTTATCCTTGAACTGTGTCATCCGCTCCAGCTCTCCCATTGCGGTCAGCGTTGTCATGATCCAGCCAAGCTCAGCATGCTGCGGAACATGAGATTGGAGATACACATTGGAACGTGCCGGATCAATTCCAGCTGCAATAAACAGTGCAGCTACCGACTCCGATTGTTCACGAAGTGCCGCAGGATCTTGAGCTACCGTAATAGCGTGCAAATCAACCACCATGAAATAACATTCATGCTCTTCCTGCAGTTTCACGAAGTTCTTCATTGCTCCAATATAGTTGCCGAGTGTCAACGTACCGCTGGGCTGAATGCCTGATAATACTTTTTTAGCCATACTAAATCCCTCCATGTAGTGTATTTCCGAAGTGGTATGCAATGTGTAATGAACGCAAAAAAGGCCCCACCCCGCAAGGGACGTGAGACCGTGGTGCCACCCTTATTCGCCGCATATGTCCTTTGTAAAAAAACATCAGCAGCCTTAAGCTTCCGTTAACGGGGAAGAACCGGCCGGACTACTTGGGAGATGTTATGCTCCTGTTCAAACTCGGCGCTCGGGGGTCCATTCACCAGAAGAATTCCACCGGTTCGCATCATCCACCGGCTTTCTGAAGGTTCATCATCTGTCTACTTGTCCCCGTCATCACATTGCCATTATTATTGAATGAGTTCATCATGAACGATGCGGAGAGGTTTGTCAATTCCCTTAACCCAGGGCCGCATAAATCTGTTATGATAAGGTTATCCGCGTTCTATTCCGATTACAGCTACAATAAAGGAGCATATCTCATGAAACAGGTGACCAAAGGGCAGTGGGGCGGTTATGATACTTATATTTTGCACAGCCGCGAACTGGAAGTCACGCTTTTGCCGCGACTTGGAAATAACGTGATAGCCTTGAAGGATCTCAAGGAAGAACGGCAAATTCTGCGACGGCCTGAAGAAAGCGACCTAGAGTTTTTTATGCAAAAGCCATATCATTTTGGCATTCCGCTCTTGATCCCACCAGGACGCATTCGCAAAGGACAATTTCAATTTGACGGGGTAAATTACCAATTCGACCAAAACACCGCGGGTGACAATCACATCCACGGCCTACACAGAACACAGGCGTGGTGTGTTAGTGACATTGAAGAAGACGAGGATGGCTGCGCCGTAACGACGGAGTTCAACACTGTGGACGATCCACACTGGATGGAGCAGCTGCCTGTGCCACTCAAATTCGAAATGACATTTCGGCTGCAGGATGCCAAGCTGAAACAGTTTCTTAAAGTAACTAATCTTGGTGAACAGCGTATCCCGTTCGGGCTCGGCTATCACACCTGGTTTATGATTGATGGAGAACCTGAACGCTGGAATCTTAAGCTGCCCGTAGAGGGCATCTATGAGCTGAATGAAGAATTGCTGCCAAGCGGCAACCTGCTTCCTCTCGGAGATCTTCAAGACCTTAACGAGGGAAAGAACATTCAGGGAACTAACTTTGACACAGCTCTGCGAATTGGCAAAAATCAGCCTGTAGAAGCTCTATTACTGCGCGATGATGGCTACGGACTACGTTATACAGCCGACGAGAATCTCTTCCGTCACTGGGTGCTTTATACAAAAGGACCGGCTGATCAATTCCTCTGCATCGAACCATATACGTGGCTACCCGATGCACCGAATGTATCGCCTGATCCAGAATTCACCGGCCTGTTGACACTGGAACCGGGACAGAGCATTGAGCTGTCAACCACACTTGAAATGATCCACCCGAATCGCTAATATCTATATCCGCTTAAGCGATCTTCCCCTGCATGCTGCAGGAGAGGATCGCTTTTTTGATAATCTGTAGTGGATTAAGAACAACATATCTTTATAACCAAACATCACGCACTAAAAATTACCATCCTTAAAACCTTTTGAAAGAGTGCATGAATTCATCTCCTAGCGCTCATACTATCTTCACAACGGGCGAAGGAGGTGACAAACATGGGTCAAGCAGGTCAAAGCCAAGGTCGTGGTAGTCGTTCCAATAACCTGGTCGTTCCTCAAGCGAACGCTGCTTTGCAACAATTGAAATATGAAGCAGCTCAAGAGCTGGGTGTAACCATTCCTCAAGACGGTTATTACGGAAACTACACTTCCCGCGAAACCGGTTCTTTGGGAGGATACATCACCAAACGTCTCGTACAACTGGCAGAGCAACAATTGTCCGGTCGTTCGAACTAGTCGCACCCTTATCTTAAACGCCTTACTTGGTTAGGCTGAACAGCCTATCCTACACAGCTTCTCAGCCTCCTTGCGCTTCTCCAAACAGAAGCGTGAGGGGGCTTTTTAGTATTGTGACAATGAATACCCTAGTGTCTGTTAACCCAGAAATTGATCCTGTGCATCGGCTTGCGAATTACGAGGATAACGAATCATCAGATTCGCCATATTGTAATTAGACTCCAATGTAGCATCCACGATAACCATTCCCTGCCTTACAGCAAATTCATAGCTAATCTCGCCGTGGGTCCACCGCCGTTTATATTTAAGGCTTTCCAGCGCCATCAACCGAAAGGAAGCTTGCTGCTCGGGTGTCAGTCCCTCTGTTTCAGCAGCGAAGGTACCTTTTCTTCCTGATAGAGGAAGATGGCGAATACCAAACTTTCCAATGACATTATTTCGTATTTGCACAAATACCGTGCCGGAAGACAAACCTGACAGTTCTTCATGCAATTCCTTGAACACCAGATCGATCTGTCGCGCCAGCGATAATTGCTCAGTCTTCATCATAAATATCCTCCTCAGTTATCTTCCTAGCACACCTTATATAAGGCTTAGGACTCAATTATAGGTTAATTACAGTAACCCACACAACATTATTCAACATAATTGGTCAATAATGACTATAAATGCGTATTTTTCATATGAATATTATTATCGTTCGCATAAAACTGATGATTTTCGACAATTTACAAGTAAAAAAAGACCCTCATTTGAGGGTCTTTTCGCATTAATACCGCATTATAGTTGACTAACTTAGCATCTCATGACTGCAGTTGTCTTTATATTGCCATAAATCTTATGCCAAATGCTCTGTCATCTGCAGGAACTCTTCAATATCAGCAATAATCAGATCGCTTGCCCCTTGCCAGAAATCCGGCTGAGTCAGATCGACACCCAGATGTTTCGACACCAGATCCTCCAAAGTCATCACACCGGTATCACGAAGCAAGTCATCATATTTGTCCGCGAACGAAGGTCCATCCTGCAGAGCAAGACGGTACAATCCTGTGCTGAACATGTATCCTACGGTATACGGGAAGTTATAGAACGGCACATCTGTAATATAGAAATGCAGCTTGGATGCCCAGAAATGAGGATGGTAGCTGGAGAGAACTCCATTAAAGGCCTCCTTCTGCGCTTCTTCCATCAAGGCGGACAGTTCTTCCGCACTGACAACACCTTGCTTGCGTTTTTCGTAGAAGCGGGTTTCGAACAGGAAGCGGGCATGGATGTTCATAAAGAAAGCCACACTTCTTTGAATCTTGGACTCCAGAAGAGCCAGTTTCTCTTCAGGATTAACGGCTGCCTTCACCTGTGCATCGGATATGATCGCTTCAGCGAAGGTCGAAGCAGTCTCCGCCACGTTCATCGCATAATTCTGATTGAACACCGGTTGATCCTTCAGCAGGTAGGAATGATAAGCATGTCCCAGTTCATGTGCCAGCGTGGACACATTAGAAGCCGTACCGCTGTAAGTCATAAAGATACGGGATTCCTTGCTCTCCGGGAATGTGACGCAGAAGCCGCCTGGACGCTTTCCTGCACGGTCTTCGACTTCAATCCAGTTTTTGTCGAAGGCTTCTTCGGCGAAATCCGCCATCTTCGGACTGAAATTGCGGAATTGTGCAATAATGTCTTGTGCTGCCTGATCGTAGGAGATTTTGCCGTTAGCGTTGCCGACAGGCGCTTCGACATCCACCCAGGATAGAGACTCCAGACCAAGCAGCTTCGCTTTGCGCTGCAAATAGGAGACCAGAGCTGGTTTGTTGCGGTTAATGACATCCCACATTACATCCAGCGTCTCGCGGGTCATGCGGTTGATCCCCAGCGGCTCTTTGAGAATGTCGTCCCAACCGCGGCCATTATAAAGGTTCACGCGGAAGCCAGCCAGATGGTTCAATGTATCCGCACAGTAATCCTCAACACCGCCCCAAGCTTCTTCCCACTTGGCGAACATCGTGGACCGTACGTTCGAATCGGCATCATCCAGCTTGTTGAAGGCTTGTCCTGCAGACAGCACACGGGTGCCTTCTTCATCTTCAAAAGGGATTTTGATGGAGGATACAATGGTCTCATAGTGCTCACTCCAGCCATGGTAGCCATCAACTGCCAATGACAGGGCCAGGCTTTCCAGTTCAGGGCTCATTTTCTCGCGGGCCAGACTGCGGCTCTCGCTAAGTACGAACTTCAGTGGCGCAATTTCTGGGCGGGCCATCCATGCTTCCCATACTTCGTCAGAAGTCTGGCGCAGCACATTGTCAAATTGCGAGCTGATGCCTTCGAAACGTGCACGCAGCCCTGATACTTTGGAAGACAGACGCACCGCGCCTTTATCCTGCTGATTCTGAGCGCCAAGGCAGCCTGTGAACTCAGCAGCCTGCACCAGACGACCTGTGCAACTCTGCAACAGCTCGATCACACTGTCCAAAACCTCTGTTCCTTTGACATCAACCGGGGAGACGGAAGCCTTCACTTGCTGCTGTAAAGTCTCAATATCCCCCTCCAGTTTTTGGAGGAAGCTCTCGAACTCAGGAGAAGCCGAGCCTCCGTTAAAGATGGAATCCAGTTCCCAGGTTAACGATAACGGTTGTTTCATGTGTACTCACCATTCCTTTTCTCACATTTGCTTTTCTTTGTAATTGGCCAAGAGCCGTGGTAAAGTGGATTACAATATTGGAACTATCCATAAGCCTGCGCTGCATGGCAACCACTTAAGGAGGAGTCATAATGAAGCCGCTGCAAATTTCGCCGGAGACGGCTATAACACTTTCCAAACAGCTTGGTGTTCCCTTGGAGCACTTGATGCATATGCCTCAACATATTTTGCTGCAAAAGATAGCTGAGCTATCCAAGAAGAACACACCGCAGGCCGAAGGCGAGCCGGAATCGCCTTCATCCGGGAAGGATGAGCAATGATTCCTTTCAGCCACACCTGGCCTTATGACATTATATTGGGCGATATGTACGTGCAATACTGCCCCTTCTGTACCCATGAGAATGTGCTGCTGCCCCTGAAACCGAAAGAACTGCCTCTTATCCGTGACGGCAAGAAGCGCCTTCTGGTCTTTCCCTGCTGCAGCACCAGCCTCACGGTGATAGACAACGATGCCGATTATCTGTTGTTCGACCGTGCTGTAAGATAACTTTTAAGCGAAAGCAGGACAGACTGTCTACAGACCGTTTAAAGACGTCCCTGTCGACGGCAAAGCGCAGAGAGGAACTCCTCTCTGCGCTTCTTCTATGTCTCCAGCCAGAGGAGAAGCATAGCTCATGTTCTGTCAGCGTCCTACTGTGTCGGAAGGAAGGCCATCCTCGTTGATCTCTTCACCACGCATCTGCTCACGCAGAATCGCCCACTGCTCCCGTGCAGCCCGGATCATCGCCGCATCCATAATCCGCTGATCATTTATCAGGCGGGAGAACCATTTGACCGCATCAGAGAAATTACCCGTACGTCGGTTCAGCTCTCCAATAAGGTACATCAGCCGGGCATCATTTCCGCCGAGACCATCGCCCTCAAATACCTTGATATAAGCGTCTAGAGAGTACTGCAGAAAGCGCGTCTCCTGTGCCGTGTCCCCCTGATAGCGGTACAACCAGGCAATATGATGCAGCAAACTTGCTATAATGCGGTCCTTGTCATTGATGCTCTGGGCGCACAGCAGCGCGAGCTTATATGTCTCCAGCGCTTCTTCCCAGCTTCGCTTCTCACCGAAGTCACGCGTTTTCCAGCGTTTTCCGACTTGATCGTTAAAGGCTTTGCGCTGCCAATCGGCGAGCTTGCCCGCAGAATTCTCCGTGGAAGCAAATCCGCATTTCGGGCAGACCCTCACAACATAATAATCAGGGTTCTCATTCTTGTAGTAAGAACAAAAATCCGCATCGCGACGCACTGCCTTCTTGAGGCTGGGCCGTACCCGAGAGGTTGAAAACTCGTGTTCACAGTTGCAGCACTGAACCTTAATGGAATACAAAGGTACTAATTCAGACAAATGCCCTCATTCCTTTCGCCATAAAGCCTTCTCTTATTCTTGGGGCATGTTCACAAAGTGATGTGCAGGGCCAGCCAGGCGACTTAATACAAAAGAACGCAGCGGCTCCTCCACTTCTCCCTCCTCCAGCGCTTCTTTCATACACTGCAGCCATTCCTCTGCACGCTCCGGGGTAATCGGAATATGCATATGCCGTGCTCTCATCATGGGATGCCCGTGAAGCTCGGAGAAGAGCGCAGGGCCGCCAAAGAATTGGCTCAGGAATTGATACTGCTTCTCCAGGACAGGTGCAATATCCTCGGGGAACAACGGACCAAGCTGTGGGTGGGCCTGAACTTTGCTGTAGAAGACCTCCACCAGGCGGTGAAGACCTTCGGCGCCCCCCAGGCTAACATATATACTGTCATTTGGATTCATTGAAGGGTACCAGCTTTCTTCCATAATAATGTAACGACCTTTTCATTATACCAAAAAAAGAGCATATAATGATATCTGTCCTAAGACTTCACATCTTGCACACTGCACAGAGACAAAAAAGACGCTAAACGATTGTTTAGCGCCATCATTCCATATTCAATAGGTCCGAAAGTCCTCATCACCAGGGGGGACGAGGGAAGCCCGGATTACATATACAAAAGCACAAACCAGCACTCCGGCAACTATGCTCATCACCATCACTCCATCCCTAATTATCCGATGTACAGCGGTGTTGTATTTATTAATTTTATAATATCACAAATTCGACCGAAAAGCACAGCTTTTTGTAACCGTTTTCTTTATTTTTTTGTGTCTTTTGTCCTTCTTTTCTGTGCTGTTTGTCCCTGTTTTTGCATACCTTCTTAGCAATAGACCTGGAGGCGTAGATCATGATCATGAAAAGACTAGGTGGCCCGCTGCTGGCTTTCGGGCTGGCGGGTTGTATGCTGCTGATGCTAATGCATCCCGGATCATCACTTACTGCTGCACTACGAGGACTCTCCATCTGGTGGGATGTCCTGTTTCCATCGCTGTTTCCTTTCTTCGTTATCTCCGAGATGATGCTGGGCTTCGGTGTAGTCCATCTCTTCGGCACTCTGCTTGATCCACTGATGCGTCCGCTGTTTCGTATACCGGGAAGCGGCGGTTTCGTAGCAGCTATGGGATATGTCTCAGGATACCCCGTTGGCGCCAAATTAACCGCAAAGCTGCGTGAGCAGAATCTGATTAACCGGATAGAAGGTGAGCGACTGGTGGCCTTCACCACCTCTTCCGATCCTATTTTTCTGCTTGGCGCGGTTTCTGTCGGATTTTTTCACGACGCGTCTTTGGGTCTAATTCTGGCTATTTCTCATTATGGTGGCGGGTTGCTCGTCGGGCTCTTAATGTCTCTTCACGGTCGGAGTGCCGAATCCACCCCGGATCTCTCCGTCACTACGCCTGTGCAGCCCCGCACCGGACAAGGTACTGGCAGGCTGCGGGCTGCACTGTCGGCGATGGCCGATGCCCAGCGCAGGGATGGCCGGGGCTTGGGTGAGATCATGAAGGATGCCATTCAATCCTCTTTAAAACTTATTATTGTCGTCGGCGGCCTGGTTGTATTCTTCAGCGTGCTTATGGAGCTACTGTCGCGCGCTGGCATCATGTCCACTCTCTTCACCCTGGTGGGCACTCTGCTATCCCTGATCGGCTTTCCTCCGGAGCTCTCGCAAGCTCTGGTGGGCGGATTCTTCGAGGTCACCCTCGGCGTCCGTTCCGCCGGGGAAGCAGCATCTACCGTGCCGCTTCATTTCAAAGTTGCAGCGGCGGCCTTCATCCTTTCCTGGGGTGGCTTGTCTGTCCATGCCCAGGTGGCAAGCATTCTGAACGGCACCGGGCTGCGCTACCTGCCGTTCATGATCGCACGCCTTGTGCATGGCGTGCTCGCGGCCGGCCTCGCCTTGCTGCTATGGCAGCCCGTCGCTGGCGGCAGGCTGGCGGCGGCCTGGAGCGAATGGCCGCCTGCAGCCTCACTGACATCTGCGGGCTCCGGCCTCGCCGCAAGCCTTGTGCTGCTCGGACTACTCCTCGCCTTAGCCCTCTTGCTCGCGCTAGTATTATCCTTGGCGCGACTGCACCGCAAGGGCTGACCGCTTTAGGCTCTGCGGTCAGCTTTGGTCTTTTACACCCTCAAACATTGTGTTCCGCATCAAGATTGATTATGATCGGTGTATGACTGAATTAAACAAAGGAGCCTGTACATCTTGAGATATTATGTTCTGGACCGCGGTGATGAACTGTCCATCAATCTTGCGGAGCAATTTCACAAGCTGGCGGCGGAGCGAAACCTGGAGCTGGATGCCGAGTCCCCGGAGATTGTCGTCTCGATTGGCGGCGATGGCACGATGCTTCATGCTTTCCACACCTTTATCGACCGCATTCCGAATCTGGCGTTTGTAGGCGTGCATACTGGTCACCTCGGCTTCTATGCTGACTGGAAGGCGCAGGAGTTGCCTACCCTGGTCGACTATATGTGCGGAATGGGAGAAGGAAATCCGAATAAGCCGAGAATTGTGCAGTACCCTCTGTTGGAACTGGAAATTCATAAGAAATCCGGGTCTACCTCCCACATTGCGCTTAATGAGTTCACTCTTAAAGGGGTGGATGGTACCGTAGTCATCCAGATTGACATTAATGACGTGTCGTTTGAGATGTTCCGAGGGGACGGAATTTGTATCTCCACTCCTTCCGGCAGTACCGCATATAATAAAAGTCTTGGCGGTGCTATGGTTCATCCTACAATTGAGGCTATGCAGATATCAGAAATTGCTTCCATTAACAACCGTGTGTTCCGCACGATGGGTTCACCGCTACTGCTGCCGAAGCATCATCACACCGATATCTTTTCACGCAAAGAGCAACGTCTGCTATTAACAGTGGACCATGTCAATATACCGGTCGATGATCTGATTTCCGTGCGCTGTCAGGTATCTCCCAAAAAGATCAGCTTTGCCCGCTACCGCCCATTCCCGTTCTGGAACCGTGTTCGCGAAGCTTTCCTCGTCTAGCTCAAACACCGGAACGGCCCAGTTTTGGCCCGCATAATTGTACTACACACAAGGGCCGGGGATGACTATATCTCCGGCTTTTTCATGCTGACAAAACTATCGATTACAGCTAACATGATTCGATAGACTAGAGAGAATTCAAGTGGTATAATGAGCCTATTTTACAAAGTGTTCCATATCAAAGGAGAGAATCTGTTGAAAAAATTATTGTCCATTATGGTCGCGGGTCTGCTGGCACTCGTTATGGCCATTCCCGCTTTTGCGGCCGAGAAACCAATTGAAGTCTACATTAATGGCAGCAAGGTCCCTTTTACCTCAGGGGCTCCATATCTGCAGAATAACTCTATACTGGTTCCTTTCCGGGTTGTTTTTGAAAAACTGGGACTAAAGGTACTCTGGGACGCTAAGACTGAAACCGTCACCGGTACTGGAAAGAATCTGTCCATCAGCCTCAAGATTGGCAGTAAGGTAGCCATGGTTAATGGAACAGCTACCAAGCTCCCCCTTGCACCTGTAGCCAAGGCAGGAACCACATACATACCCTTGCGCTTCATAGCTGAAGCAACAGGCGGCACAGCTGTATGGAACCCGTCCTCTCGTACGGTCAACATTCAGGCCTCATCTTCTGACCCCGCTGCCGAAGCCAAAACGATTACAGAAGTGATCAAACTGGCTAATCAGTACCACAATGAAAAAAATGCCGAGAAATACTACTCCCTGATTGATCCGGACTCCATCAGCGATGATTCGATCGCAGACCTTAAGGAACAATTTAAGAGATACGATCAGAGCACTACTATCGATAGTGTCGAAATCATCGATTTGAAAGCCGATGAAGCAACGGTCTATACCACGGAAACCAACCGCCGGATAGGTGGGACCTACTTCCCTGATCAGAAATACGAATACCTGTATACCCTTGTTCGACTAGGTGGAAAATGGAAAATCTCCGAGGTGGAAAGTCAGGACAGCATTGTTCTCTTGACTCGTGAACAAGGCCTGAAGCCCGCGACTGTGCCTCAAGACGATTCTGTAGCTATTCTGAATAACCTTACGCAATATTTCCAATTCATGAATGAGAAAAATGCCAAGAAGGTTCTTTCAACAATGACCTCAAATGGAGAAGAAATTGACGATTCCCTCATAGGTGATCTCGAAGAATTTTTTGGCGCCTATGATATTACTTATACTCCGGGTGTCTCCAATATCTTCTACTATAATGCTGGAGAAGCTGCTGTCTATGTAGAGAGCAAGGTAAAAGAAGCAAGCTCGAAGGTAAGCTTCCAGTCTGGGACGATCTACGTTCTCTCCAAATCAACTAATGGAGCATGGACCATCGACACCAGCTACGTGGTTTCCAATAAGCAACTTTAAAATTATATAAAAAGGGCGTGTGCATTTTTATGAAATCCGGAAAAGTTATGACCGCTCTTCTTAGCGGCTGCCTGGCACTGAGTCTTATGTTGACACCGGTTGCTTCAGCAGCCGAACCTGCCAAGGCAGCCTCGAATGAGGACCTCATCAATGAAGTTATGCAATATTTGGAGAACTACAATCTTTCAGGTGTGGACAGGGATACCTTGATCCGCGGTGCCATCGATGGCATGGTCAACACGTTGGATGATCCGTACAGCCAGTATTTCGATGCCAACGAGGCTGCTAACTTCTCCCATCAGGTGGATCTTGAATTTGTAGGGATCGGGGTCAGACTGCAATATACAACTACCGAGCTATATATTGAAGAAGTAATTGCAGGATCACCTGCTCAGAAAGCTGGTCTTAAACGTGGCGATGTTATCCTCAAAGTGGATGGCGTGCCTGTTGAAGAGACGGAAGGCGATGAACTAAGCGGAGCGCCAGGAACCAAAGTAACCCTGCTCATTCAGCGTGACGGGGTTTCTAAATCCATTCGCGTGACACGAGAAGAGATTGCTTCGGCTGCCGTTACTGGACAGATCATCGGTCCCAAAATCGCTTATGTCAGCCTGAGCGGTTTTACCCAAACCGCTGACGAAGAATTTGCCCAAGTGTTGAACAAAATGCGTACGGCAGGCATGAAATCCATGGTGCTGGATCTTCGTGATAACGTGGGTGGCTATATGGAGTCGGCCTACAATATTGCATCCATGTTCATGGATAAGGGTATTATGATGTACACCTCCGACCAGAGCGGTAAGCTGACTCCGGTAACTATTACGAATGGCAGCAAAATAGGGGTACCGGTTGTCATTCTAACTAACGCTTATACGGCCAGTGCTTCCGAAGCCCTGACCGGCGCGCTGCGGGATAACAAGATTGCCACCGTTGTTGGTACCCGTTCCTTCGGGAAGGCGCGAATTCAGAGTCTGCTGCCTATATCCAATGGCGACATGCTTAAGCTGACCACGCAGAAATATTTGACGCCGACCAAGGAAGACTTCAACCACATCGGACTTACTCCCACCATTGAAGTGCAGGGTAAAACAGCACAGCTGATCACCGCACTAAAAATCGCGGGATTGTCCACTATTGAAGCCTCCGGGGATAACCATATCCTGGATATCAATGGCGTTCCTTTTGCCGGCAACGTCGGTTTGATCAAGCAAGGAAACACTATCTACGCATCTGCACGCGTGCTTTCCGCTCTTGTTGAGGGTGAAATCGCATGGGACGCAAAGAATAAAAAGGTTGTCATAACCAATGTTGCAGGCGTCGCTTCTGGATTCACCGTTGCCTCCAAGGCTGCCCTCTCCAAAGATGGCGAGACCTATATTGATCTGAATGCCTTCAAGCAGAAATTCCCTGCCCTGGCGTGGAGCTATAATGCTGCTCAGAATAAATTGAAATTATCTGTAAAATAAACGTTATCAAACTAAAGGGACTGTTCTACTGTAGAATTACTACAGTGGAACAGTCCCTTTTAATTACATAAAAGATATTAGAAGATGCATGGTCTTTCCAAACCCTGCTTAACCCTGCGGCTCCTGAGAGACTTGGGAGCCTTGAGGGCTTTGTTGGTTTTGTTGGTTTTGTTGGTTTTGTTGGTTTTGTTGGTTTTGTTGGTTTTGTTGGTTTTGCTGGTTTTGAGGCTTTGGAGCGCTCTGAGGATTCGGCGTGTTCGGTTGGCCGCTTGACGGCTGGACTTCCCGCTTTCCTTGGGAGTCACGATCCCTGTCACGTTCCCGGCCCGGTTTCTTCCCTTGTCCCTCTTTAGCACGATGACTCTTGCTTTGGTGTTCCCGCACAGGTTTATCCTTTACCTGATTGTCTTTTCCCGCTGCTTCTTTAGAAGCATTGGAATTAGATTTTCCGGAATGCTCACGGCCTGTATTCTCGCGGGCTGACGCTTGGCGGACAGCCGGTTCTTGTGTCGTCTCTTCTGATAGCTCATTCTCCACGGTTTGAACCTGCGGATCTTTGATCAGAATATCCTTGTACATGCCTTCTTTTGGCTGTTCTTTCGATTTTTGCAGCACAAAATAGGCGCAACCAAAATTGCAGTATTCATTAATGTAATCCACCATGCCTGAAATTGCTGTATCCCGGTTAACCTTTGGATGGTTGTCCCGGTAAAAGCCCTTCAGACGCAATTGGCTGTAACCCCAGTCACCGACGATGTAATCGTATCGTTCCAGCACTTCGCTGTATCTTCCGCGAAAAGCCTCCGGATTCCATCCGTCTTTGTGGTCCAGCACTAATTCGTAGCCTTTTCCGCCTATAACGATCAAGCTTTTTGTCGCCTGCCTTTCAATAAGATGAGGAAGAGCGTTGATCGGCCGTCATTGCTGGAATTTTGGACTTACGGTCGTTGTTGTTGTCCAATTTCTTCAATTGTAACCGCTATGCGGTTGAAATTGGACAACAGCGTCTGCTTCCGAAGCCAGCTTTCCTCCGGAAAGCTTTTAGACGAACGCTGCCGCTCCTCCAGTTCCAAAATTCCCTCCATGACTCCATCAACGCTGGCGTGGGGAGCAAGGGGAATGGCTAAGATCGCGATAACGCTCCTTAGCTAACTTCGCTTGCTCCGCTGGCCGTTGGCCTCGCCTCGCTTAGTTTATTGGAGAGCTTCAAATCGCTGTCGCTCTTTCGGCTCTCCACCATTTTTCGTGACTCACGTCACGGGAAACATAAAAGATTTAAAGCTTCTTCGTGACTACGTCACGGGAATACCTTACAGATGAAAACCATCGTGACTTAGTTACGGAAACCAAACAGCGAAAACCTTCGTGACTTCGTCACGGGAACCAAACAGCGAAAACCCTCGTGACTTCGTCACGGACAGGATCTAGCCCAAAGTCACCGCACGGCCCTCACGGGCGTTAGCGGCGGATTTGACCTGCTCATGCGCATGATATGAGCTGCGCACCAGCGGGCCTGATTCGACGTGGCTGAAGCCACGCTTCAAGCCCTCTTCCTTCAATCGGGCAAATTCCTCAGGTGGGTAGTATTTCTCCACATTCAGGTGCTTCGGTGAAGGCTGCAGGTACTGACCAAGAGTGAGAATATCGCAGTCCACGGCACGGAGATCATCCATCGCCTGCAGTATCTCGTCCCACTCCTCCCCAACACCCAGCATGATGCTGGATTTGGTAGGAATCTCAGGCTGCATCTCCTTGGCCCGCTTAAGCAGCTCCAGGGAGCGGCGATACTTGGCTTTGGCCCGGACACGGTCAGACATCCGCTCTACGGTCTCAATATTGTGATTTAGAATATCCGGCTTACTGTTCATTACAATCTCCAGGCTATCCCGGTCACCCAGGAAGTCGGGGATTAACACTTCCACACTACAGAGAGGAAGACGCTTACGGATCGCTGCAACCGTCTCGGCAAAGATCTGGGCACCGCCATCCTTCAGATCATCTCTGGCTACACTCGTCACAACACAGTGGCGAAGACCCATGCTTTCTGCGGCTTCAGCCACACGCTCAGGCTCTTGCAAATCCAGCTCTGTTGGCATACCGGTATTGACCGCGCAAAAACGACAAGCCCGTGTACAGATATCACCTAAAATCATAAACGTTGCTGTTCGATTAGCCCAGCATTCATAAATGTTTGGACAACGAGCCTCCTCGCATACGGTATGCAAGGTTTTAGAACGCATCATGCTTTTAATATCCTGGTAGTTATCACCGGTAGTTAGCTTGATTTTAATCCAGTCCGGCTTGGGTTGTTTAGCGCCCTTAGTAGTCAAAGTAGATAACCCCCACTTTCGCCTGTGTAATAATCGA
Organism: Paenibacillus sp. MAHUQ-45; assembly: GCF_058133325.1. Taxonomy (NCBI): domain Bacteria; kingdom Bacillati; phylum Bacillota; class Bacilli; order Caryophanales; family Paenibacillaceae; genus Paenibacillus; species Paenibacillus sp. MAHUQ-45. The sequence goes on along the minus strand of NZ_JBYUPV010000006.1, from coordinate 81,690 downwards.
TTGCCGCGTTAAAGTTGCTGCCTCATATTATAGCATGTGCGCCATAATAAATGCCTGTTTTTGTGAAAAATCCAAGGCAGAACTAGCCGCAGCCCAAAAGGCACGCTTGGTACGTCTGGTACCTTTAGGCAAGAACGGATAAAACGATCACATTTGCTTCAATCTATAGAAAAAGAACGACACCATGCCCGGACAAAGGAGGTAGTCCTATGCGGTCCCAATTTCACAATCTTCTGGTGCAAAAATCATTCTTGTGCATGTCCGCTGCCACCATCCTATGGAGCGGACTTCATCTTCCCGCTGCACAAGCGGCCAGTATGGGAAGACAAAGCCCCCCAGCATCGGTGAGTTCCAAAACGGATGCCGTTCCCACCAGTAAAGCCGCATTACTGTCGGCTCGTAGAGAACTATATGAGCAAATCAGTGCAGCAACAGGCATTCCCTGGTTCCGTTTTGCGGCCATTGATCAATATGAACATACCATCGCCAAAAAAAGCAAAACGACACCCCAGAATCCGGCCAAACTGACCGGAATTCACATCCCGTCACCCGTATGGGCAGGACCGCTGAATCCTGATCAGGAGGATACTTCACCACGGTCTATCAGCTTCTTCGGCGGCTTCGGCACTGATGGCTCAGGCGACGGACGGGCCAACCCTGACAATGATGCAGATGTACTCTACAGCATGGCCCGCCATCTGCTGCGTTATGGACAGTCACCCAGCGATTTCAGTATCGCCGTCTGGGAATATTACCACAATGGCCGAGCCTCGCAGCGAATTAACCAATTCGCCAAATTGTACGAGCATTTTGGACGGCTTGATCTATCCGGGAACGCTTTTCCACTGCCGCTAGGAAATACGTATGCCTACCGCAGCACCTGGGGCACAGGTCGTAGTTGGGGCGGAGCGCGTATCCACGAAGGTACTGACCTGTTCACTCCACACGGTACGCCTGTACGCAGCACTTGCTACGGCATTGTGGAGACCAAGGGCTGGAATCGCTACGGAGGCTGGCGGATCGGAATACGCGATATTGATAACCGCTACCACTACTACGCTCATCTGACCGGATATGACAAGAAGCTCTCTCAGGGAGATATTGTGCAACCAGGCCAGGTGATCGGTTGGGTCGGCAGTTCAGGCTATGGCAGTCCAGGTACACAGGGGAAATTCCCCCCACATTTGCATTTTGGCATATACAAGGATAGAGGGATTACCGAATGGGCGTTTGATCCTTATCCATTGCTGAAGCAATGGGAGAACCAAGAATACAGAGCGCTGCGAAATAAAAATAAATAGGACAAATGGTGTTCATTGAGGAGTGCATTTATGTTTCGGTTCCTGTACTTTGAATAAATTGCAGCACCTCACGCATTGTCTTGTCCTTGTCATCGTCGTGGCACAGCATGTGTCCACTCTTATCAGCGATAAGCATCTGCTTGCGGGCCGAAGGAATCGTATGGTGCAGATAACTGGCACTTCTGGTTTTGACCAAATGATCCCGTTTACCCTGCACAATCAGGGTCGGCGTCTCAATATGCGGATAGATCTCGAAGCTCTCGCGAACTAGTCGCTGGAACTCTCTGGTGGCCTTCGGCGGTGTAGAGCGAATTTTGCTGATGTATAGCTTGATCATCGCCGGATCGCCAAGTGTCTTGAACATTTCAACCAGATTCAACGGAAACACAGGTGTCGATAGCAGGGTCAGCGAATGAATCCGCTCCGAGTAGCGTACCGAGAGATGAGAAGCGATCAGCGCTCCGGTGGAAAAACCAATCAGATGCACACGCTCATTGGTCGCCAGCAGCGTGTTTAGCTCATCTTCAGCGCTTTGCTGCCAGTCATGCCGGCTCGTTTTTAGCAAATCCGCTCTTGTTCCCCCATGTCCCTTCAATGTGAATGTCCGGGAACGGTAATGATGCTGCTCCATATAGGTGGACAACGGAGCAATCTCATGTTCTCCTCCTGTGAAGCCGTGAATGAACAAGCAGCTATCCATAAGGCTCCCTCTTTTCCTTGGGTGATTGGTCAAAATGTTTATACGACGACCTTCGTTCCTTCTCGCTTTTTGTTGCTGTCTTTTGTTCATCTTATATAGCTTGTGTCCTTCCTTTATTTTCTATGCATAACGCCAAACAGACCGCCGAATCGGCGGTCTGTGGCTTTTCTATGTTCAGCGTGCTAATGACTATCCGTCCGCAACAGCGCACTATCTGGAATGCAATGTAATTAAGAGCATTTTTGCACCTTAAATCATCTGTAGGTAAAGGCTAGTGCATATTAAGTGCAATATTGCACCTTAATTCTTCCAGATCATCCCGTTCATCACGCTTTTTCGAAAAATAAGATACAATAATGCCTCTATTCCCCTCATTTACCTATATTAACGAAAAATAAGGTACCAAAATGCCTTTAGTTGGGGAGTCCCCCTCTTTTTCACTGTTAAAACGACTGCGATGGGAAAACCGATGTAGCTTTTCTCCTAGATGGACCGATCCGCGCAAACAGAAGATACCGCTTCTAGCGGTTGAGCTCTGTTGATAGTCTATCCTTCCGTGCTGACTTCTCTATGAGAAGCTTTCAGGCGGTCGCTATTGCGCCTGCAGTTCCAAATCTCCCCCTTCGTCCCTTCTCTCTTTTTGTTACTTTCTCTAGTCCATCCTATACAGCACCTGTTTTCCTTTATTTCCATTCATCACGCCAAACAGACCGCCAAATCGGCGGTCTGGGCTTTCTAGAGTCACCATGTTAAGTTTTCTCCGTCATACTATCCATCATCTCATACATAATGATAATGCCGTCGATCTGTATCTCAACAGCGGATTGGCTCATTCTGTCTCAATTCGAATTCGTTGCGCCGCTACTCCCACCGCTATTGTTATTGGCTGGCGCACTGCCATTCCCACTAACATTCCCACTTCCACTAATCTCCGGAATAGCCGTAGGGGCAGGATTACCGGTATTCAGACTACTGCTGTTCTCGTGGCCCTGAACGGCAGCGTCACCCTTCTCTCCAGCAATTTGCGGCGCCGGAATGGCAATACCAGGCGCACTGCTGCCGTTCTGCCCGACAGGCTGACCTTGATTGTCATAGTAATACATCGGCACATCCCCTACGACCATCAGATACGACACCGGAATCTCTGTATCCACCACCTGTGGCTGCATGTCAAACGGAATGACAACGGCCACCTCAGTCACGATATGGATATAGACCTCTACTAGAATCATATTGATTCCGGCATTTTTCTGACGTGTAGCCAGTTCTACCTTGACTGCGCCCTGCGGTTCAATCGTAATGGGAATATCCGGACCGAAAGAGGCAATCAGTGGACTGCCTAGCGCCTGCCCGAGCGGAATACGCTCCCGCTTATTATGCAACTCCTGCAAGGTGGATTGAATAACTGTCGCTGCTTGAGAGGTGATTCGCATATGTTCGGCATAATTCAGCATGAATCCCGATATTTTCCCGTTCTTGTCTGTCTTCCAATCAATTAGCTCTTCGGCATTGCCTCCGCTGGCTACTTGAGAAGTTATGGCCTTATTGATCGATTCTGTGGCGATTTGCTTGACACGAATCTGCGCCAGATGCACGATAGGGGGCTTCAAATGCTGCTCCACATACCGGATACTCTGGAATACTCCGAGCAGCAGCAGCAATGAGACGATCAACCAGAATTTACGCCTGCTGCCTGACTTCCCTCGGGTGCCTGCACTGGATGGTTGCCGCTCTCCGCGGCTGAATAATTTTACAGGACGCCTGCTCCGCTTGGCCTCAAATCGTGCAGACTGCGGCCGGATGATCGTCGTCTTGCTAGGTCGTGCCTTGAAGGCCGGACTTCTTCCCGCCGGACGCGGGATACGATCCCAGCTGAATTTGGGCAGCCGCATGCGGCCGAAGTCGGGCATTCGGATCCGCCGGCTCCCCCATTTTTTATTTCTGCCCATTGCGTTTGTCCCTCCCGCCTGACCCGGCGGTCAAGCCGCCGCTTAGTATAAGATATTCGGGAGAGGGACAAAAAAGAAGAACGTCACCCGCTAGTCTGCGGGATAACGTTCTTCTTCATTTTTGCCATAAGCCAATCCTCTGATCGACTCAAATCAGCTCAGCATCGATCGGCAACTCCATCCAATTGGGTTCTCAGCCCATACGGCTTCGCTTATCTTCCTGCAGATGACCCCAATGCCTTCTGACAAAAACAACGATCAGAATCACTATAAATACCGAATACCAAGTCAAGTAGACGCCCCAATCCTCCTTGGGCACAATCAGCGTAGAACTGAGCGTTCCGAACAGCCAGATATAAGATAAGTTGCCGAGCACTGTTCCCCAAATGAATGAGGCCGTAGAAAGCGGTGAGACTGCCGACATCAGATTAATGATATTGTTTGGAAGAATGGGAATAGTACGCAGTAGCACAAGGGTCCAGATGCCGTAACGATCCAGATTGCGCTGCCACTTATCGTAACGCTTCAGTTTCTTTGTCCATTTGCGGTCAAACCAGTCGAACAGATACCGCCTGCACAGAAAATACACCAGGATTCCACCTAGATTACAGGTCAACCAACTGATTAACATCCCGCCAATCACATCAAATACCGACACATGCAGTACAATCAGAATGGCAAGAGGGAAAAAACCAAATAGACTTTGCAGCAGGGTCAGCGGGATCGTAACGAGCAAAATGTAAGGCCCGGTCAGGCCAAGGGTTTGCAGCAGCCAATCTATCCATGAATTTATCGTCTCTGTCAATGGAGTAATCTCCTCTCTTGACTCCTTACAGGCTGCATCCTGGGTACGACCAATCCCTTGAAAATGCTAGTAATTCAATTCATATTCCCATGAAAAACACCCCTCACGGGGTGTTTATTGAATATAACGTGGTGTAAAGATTACATGTCAGGTACAGTCATTGTACAAAGGTTACAAAATTGTATTAATTGATTTTTATCATAGCATATCCTTAAACCATCTGCAAAAACAATTATTCGATTCCTGCAGTCCAGGTCGCTACTTTATCGGGATTACTTTCTACCCAAGCCTTAGCCGCCTCTTCAGGAGATTTGCCACCCTGAATCTGGACCATAACCTCCGCCATATCCTCCGGTGTCCACTCGAATTGATCGAGGAACTTATAGACCTTCGGCATATCATCCTTCAAGCCTTTGCGAACCATGGTATGAATTTGTTCATCTCCGCCATACACATTCTTCGGATCATCCAGATATCGAAGATCCATATTGGCAAACATCCAGTGCGGTGTCCAGGCAGTCACGACGATAGGCTTTTTGTTGTTATATGCTTTTTGCAGTTCCTGCGCCATGGCGGCAGAAGAGCTCTCAACCAGCGTATAATCACCAAGCCCGTAGGATTCAATCGCTTTTTCCGTAGTGGTCATAATTCCCGCACCCGGCTCTATGCCGATAATCTTATGGTCCAGCTCAGCACCGGCCTCGGCACTTTTCAAATCCTCAATCGATTGGATGTTCATATAGGCCGGCACGGCAAGCCCAACCTTCGTTCCATTCAAGTTTACGCCGAGATCCTCGATATCATTCCCGTATTTTTCAAGATAGGAAGCATGCGTACCTGGCAGCCAGGCAGCAACCATGGCATCAGCACTGCCGTCTGCCACTCCGGCCCACATTGGTCCGGCATCCACTTGTAACATTTCAACATTAACCCCGAGCTTCGATTCCAGCACTTCCTTAACAACATTTGTACTGGCAATTTCCGAATCCCAGGCTACATAAGCCAGCTTTACTTTATCATTGCTCCCTGCCGAACATCCGGCGAGAACCGCGACTAATAGTGCTGTCAGCAGTAATCCCAAGCTCTTTTTCTTCATTATAAGGTAACACTCCTATCTTTGTTTTGGTTTCAAAGCGTTCTGGGTCAGGCGGTCGAGCAGAATAGCAATCACCACGATGGCGATTCCCGCTTCAAAGCCCGCTCCGGTCTTCGCTTGCGATACCGCACGGTAGACCAATGCCCCAACACCCTGCGCACCGATCATCGATGAGATGACAACCATCGACAGAGATAGCATGATCGTCTGGTTAATCCCCGCCATAATCGTCGGCAACGCGATCGGTAATTGCAGCTTGAACAGCTTCTGTGACGGAGTCGATCCAAATGCGTCCGCCGCCTCTACAAGTTCAGGCGAGACTTGCCGAATGCCGAGATTCGTCAGGCGAATCGTTGGCGGGATCGCAAAGATAATTGAAGCAATCACACCCGGAACCACACCCAGCGAGAAAAAGGATACCGCGGGCAGCAGATACACAAAGGCTGGCATCGTCTGCATAAAGTCCAAAATAGGTGTAATTGTATTTTTCACCGCATTGCTCTGCGCACATAGGATACCAATCGGCACCCCGATAATTACAGCTAGAATTGATGCTGTTAAGACAAGAGCCAGCGACTGCATCGAAGGCCCCCATAAACCAAGGTTATCGATCAGCAGCAGGCCGATGACCGCAAATAGAGCCATTCTCCATTTGCCAATCCAGTAAGCCAGTGCAGCAATAATTACAATAAGAACAAGCGCTGGTAGGAACGTGAGCATATTCTCGATTCCCTTCACCATGCCGCCGATTATTGCATGTATAACATCAAACACTGGACCGAAATAGGTAGTTAGCCATTTTTCGAGCCATTCAACACCTTGGCCCAGTGGTAGCTTAGGAATGTTCATTACACGTGCTCTCCTTCCGGAACTGCGTTGCCGGCAAGCGCTGAAAGAACGGCACCTTTAATGACAATTCCTTTGAGTCGATCGGATTCATCCACTACAGCTACCGGCAAATGTGTCTCCGACATCAGCTCGAACAAATCATTGAGCAAGGTATCGGGGTGCACACGGGGGATTTCCCGCCGCAGCACTTCAAGTATCGTTTTATTCTCTTTGATCGCTTGGGCCGCATCTTCGGCCGTTACGACGCCTTGGAGCTTCATTTCTTTATCTGCAACATATAGACTGGATACGCCACTATCACGCATTAATTGCAGCGCGACGCGGGGACCACGCTCAGGTCTGACCATTTCTGGCTGACGCATCACATGCGCAGCGGTCAGTACCTTGGACAGATCCACATCCTCTACAAAACGCTCAACATATTTATTCGCAGGCTGGATCAGAATCTCTTCTGGTGTGCCAATCTGCACAATGACCCCATCCTTCATCAGCGCGATTCTGTCACCGATCCGCAATGCCTCATCCAGATCATGTGTGATGAACACAATCGTCTTCTTCACTCTGGCCTGTAGTTCTAGTAGTTCCTGCTGCATATCCTTGCGAATCAGTGGATCAAGAGCGCTGAACGCCTCATCCATGAGCAGAATATCTGGATCGTTAGCCAGCCCGCGGGCTAAACCAACCCGTTGCTGCATCCCGCCGCTGAGCTGATCCGGGCGATGATGCTCCCAGCCTTTCAGACCGACGAGTTCCAGGGCCTCCATAGCGAGCTGAGTGCGCTTTTTCTTATCTACGCCCTGCACCTCCAGCCCGTACTCCGTGTTCGCGAGCACCGTCCGGTGCGGGAACAACGCAAACTTCTGGAATACCATACCGATATTTTTGCGCCGGAACTGTCGAAGCTGCTCGGGATTCATCCCAACTACATCATTCCCTTTAAAAAGAACCTGCCCCCCAGTAGGCTCAATCAAACGGTTCAGCAGACGAACCAGGGTTGATTTACCACTACCTGACAACCCCATAATGACGAATATTTCTCCTTCTTCAATACTGAATTCGGCCTTATTGACACCGACAGTCAGCTTGACTTCCTGAGCGATCTTCTCTTTGGACCACCCTTGTTCCAATAATGGAAGCGCACGCCCCGCATCATGACCGAATACTTTGGTTAGCTGTTTCACCTCTATAATAGGCATGCTGACCTCCTTCTCCCGTTTCTGTATCGGGTTAGTTCACTCCTAATAGTCTACCGGACGTATGAAAAAAGACGCAAAGCTCATATTCGGATAAAATTTAGCGTACAGTTTTAACTTTACAAACTATACACAAAGAATACTCTGTTTTACGCCAAATTCCTTTTATCACGAAATCTTTACTTATTAACCACGATTTGATTACAATACACAGTAGAGGTCTGCAGTCTATTAGCCAATTCCTCAGGAGGGACATCATGAATGATTTAGAAGGGCTTGCGCCCGAGCAAATAGAGAAGATTAGCAAAGCCCGGGAACGAGTCATTGATTCCATCGGTAAAAATATGGACTTATACGGTATCACCCTGTCTATCGGGCATTTATATGGGTATATGTACTTTAATCAGGGTCCGGTAACGCTGGACGAGCTTAGCAAAACCATGGGGATGAGCAAGACATCCATGAGTACAGGCGTCCGTACCCTATTGGACCTTAAAATGATTGATAAAGTATGGGGAAAAGGCACGCGTAAGGATTTATTCGAGGTTGTTCCGGATTGGCACCAGAATTTCAGCGATTACTTCTCTATTAAATGGAGAAAAGCCGTTGAGGGCAACATGAACGCCCTGTCCAAATCCATGAATGAAATCAAGGATATGAAGGCAGAGTACAGCGATGACGCAGAGCTGCTGAAACTGCTGGACAATGACGAGGAAAAGATCGGAGAGGCGGTCAAGTATTACCGTTGGCTGCTGAAGCTGATTGAAGCACTGGAAAGTGGTAAAATCTTCGATTTGATTCCTAAAGAAACATAGCACAGCCACAATTATAGAGGTTCTTGTCAGTCATTTTATGGCTGTGCGGGAACCTCTTTTTTTGTAGACATGCATGATCCATTTTTCCGTAAAAGTATACATTGTTCATTGGTTAAACATTACGTTTGACTTGCCTTCGTATTCAGCATAAACTTAAATATAATTGTTTTCATGCCAGATTTTACTTGAATGTGTGACTGAAGAAAGCGCTGTAATCCAGCCTTTTTCAGACTTTTTTATTTCTATATATGTTGAAGTTAAGACACTAACATAAGGATCGGCGTCGCTCCGGTGAAGCTTGGACTTCCGGTCGCTGTTGTCTCCAGATTTCTTCTATTAAACCGCTTTTAGCGGTTGAAATCCGGAGATAGCCTATGCTTTCGATGCTAGCTTTCCTATGGAAAGCCTTCAGGCGACCGCTATCGCTCCTTCAGTTCCAATCTTCCCCTCCACTCCTTCTCTCCTTTTCGTTATTTTCTTTAGTTCAACTTATATAGCCGGAGGGTGGCTTTTCATTGCAGTTGAATATCAAAAAGATTGCCGAAATGGCCGGCGTATCGGTCTCAACGGTATCCAAAATTATGAATAATTACCCCGACGTCTCCGAAAAAACGAAGCAAAGAGTGATGGAGATCATCGAACAAACCGGGTACTCTCCTTCCAACTCTGCCAAGACGCTGGCTACCAAAAAGTCGAGCCTGATCGGCGTTATTTTTGCCGGGGAGCTGAATGTCGATTTCACCCATCCCTTTTTTCTCGCCGTGCTTAATGCCTTCAAGAAGCAGATGGGTGTGCTTGGTTATGATTTAATTTTCTTTTCCAATGAGAAATTCTTAAGCGGCGGTGATTACTTTTCCCGCTGTGTTCATTTTCATGTAGACGGCTGTGTGATCATTTCAGGAGAAGAAATGGAGCCCGCCATCCAGGAACTGGACATGAGCAGCATTCCATGTATCGGGGTAGATCTGGAGCTGAAGGGTAAAAAGTCAGGCTACGTGACATCTGATAACTATCAGATTTCCTCCAAGGTGGTTGAGCATTTCTACCTGCTCGGTTACCGGGAGCTTGGTTTTATCGGAAGCACGGCCAATTCGGATATCTCTAACCAGCGGGAAGCCGGATATATCAAGGCCATTGAGGGCTTCGGCATGAGCATCAATGAGAACTGGTTCGTTCATGGGGACGATTTCTTCGAGCCTAGCGGATATGCGGCCATGCAGCAATTGATCCAGTCCGGTCCTTTGCCCAAGGCCATCTTCGCTGCCTCCGACCTGCTCGCGCTCGGCGCGATTCGTGCACTAAAGGAACATGGTCTGCGCATACCAGAGGACATCGCTATTATCGGCTGTGACGACATCGAAGCCTGTAAATATACGACACCAACGCTAACAACCGTCCGTCAGAACAAAGAGCGGCTCGGGATTCTCGCCGCCCATATGCTCTACGACCTGATCAACAATCAGTCAGAGGGCGGCTCCTTCGTTGTGGAGCCGGCACTGGTCGTCCGTGAATCCTGCGGCAGCCGCCTGCACGATCAAGGATGACGTCTCTTTCGCCGCCAGCCGGGAGATTTGGCGGCGGCAATGCCAAAACAGCCTGCCCCAGCATGATGACATGCGGGGGCAGGCTGTTTATTTATATTAGCGCAGCGGGGAGGAATGGGCTCCGCTGCGCTTTTTGCAACAGAATCACCTTACAATGGCGTAGGTTCAGCTACTTGTTCGTCCAGTTCAAGCTTCACCAATTGTCCTACCTGCGTCAACCCTGCACCAAAACCGTACATGAGGACGGTCTGGCCGTTCTGGACCTTGCCTTCCCGGATGCCCAGATCAAGCGCCAGCGGGATAGAAGCAGCAGACGTGTTACCAAAATGAACGAGACTGTACAACGCCTGTTCCAGTGGGTAATTCATTCGCTCACAGATCGGCTCGATCATCCGCAGATTAGCGCTGTGTGGAATAAACCAGTCCACCTGCTCAAGACTCGTCCCTGCCTTGCCTAGCAATTGCTCCACACCTTGTGGTACGGTCCGAACCGCCCAGCGGAAGACCTCCCGCCCATTCTGTACAAGCAGCTTGGTATCCACAAGCTCGATATCTTCAATTTTGGAAGACAGACCCGTGCGGTATACATGATGCCCACCGCTACCGTCACTCCCCATATGGAAGCCCAGGAATCCGGCAGAGCTAGCCCCGCTTTCTACCAGCACCGCTCCCGCCCCGTCACCGAACAAGATACACGTACTGCGGTCACTATAATCTGTAATTTTAGAGAGAGTATCCGCGCCTAGCACCAGCACCTTCTGGTGTAGTCCAGAAGCCACAAGACCGTTAGCCATATGCAATCCGTAGACAAAGCCAGCACATGCTGCACTCAGATCGATGGCTCCGGCGCTCTGCGAAATTCCCAGGCGGTTCTGTATCAAGGCAGCCACGGAGGGAAAAGGAAAGTCAGGTGTGCTTGTAGCTACAATTACCATGTCTACATCCGTAAGATTTTTTCCGTAACGCTTCGCCAAATCCTCTGCAGCAGCTACACACAAATCACTGGTGAATTCATCCTTGCGGCTAATTCTCCGCTCCCGGATACCCGTTCGTTGGACAATCCACTCATCATTGGTATCTACCATTTTCTCCAAATCGGCATTAGTAAGCCTTTGCGCGGGAACATAGGTCCCGATAGCTGTAATCTTCGCATCTGTCAATTACTTCACCCCATTGTTTAGCATCTAGTATTAGTACTTGGTACTAAGTATAGCAAATGAACTCGTTTATATGCAACTGGGATTATGCCAATTTTCGCGTATCCCGCCCTCTTCTTCTTCGCAGCCACAACGTAATCAACAAGACCAGAATCACGATAACCGCTACTAAAGTGATGATGATATTCTTGATATTAGGTGCATACACCACCAGTTTTAGCGGCTCGGGATTCCCCAGCGACATATGCCAGGTCAAGGTCCGGCCATCCTGTGAGGTCGCATTGTTCGGCCCGTAGACATTCACCGGCAGCGTCAATTGAAAATCAAAGGCAAAGCTCTCCATAAACATCCGCACAAACGATTTGGGAATATTCAGCATCCCAAGACTATCTATAATTTGCTCAGAATAAGCGCTCAGCTTGGGCTGGACCTCCAGATCATACTTGGTATATAGCCATTTGGGGTCCGTAACAATCTTGGAATCCACTAAGCTCATGCCGTCACTCGGCTGCGCTTTCAACTCCTCCACAGAGGAATAGTTCTTAATAAATTGATAGTCCACATCTTTGCCATCCTGCACCTTTTGAAGCTCTATACCTGACTCCGCCAGCTTGTCTGTCAGGATTTGTTCAGCTTTGCCGCTGATTAGCGACGCCGTACGGGAATCCAGCTTCAGATTCACAGCAAGGTCAACACTGCCATTTCTATTAACCGTGACATGAGCAGTCCCTTTCGCACAGCCTGACAAAAGCACGAGCATGAGGATCATCCCCACAATCATTGCCGTTCTCCTTTTCATCCGCATGCTCCTCTACTCCGTAATGTTTCTCCTCATAATGTCTTTTTAATCTATATAGCATAATATAGCCGCTCTAAGGATTCAAACACAATGGGCAGGCTTTGCCCTCTCCATCCGCGCAAAAGCCCTTCGCTTCCTCAAAGGGGTGCGAAGGGCTTGATGATATAAGTTGTAAACTATGATTATGAGTTAACCTTAATCCCACCAACGATATGTTCCGACCGATTGCGGAGGAAGAATTGCCGTGAACTGCCGGCCATCACACAGAATGCGGAATGGCTGGGCCGATGGCGTCTGGTTAATAACCACAGCCACAAGCGAGCCGTCTTCGTTGCGGAATGCCACATTAGTGACCGTGTCGACGGAGCCGTAGCTGCTGCCAATTCGTACGGCTCCCCGCCGGACGAACCTGCTGTACTGACCCAGCAGATAATACTCCGGGGTTCTCCAGTAGCGATCAGCCTCATTGGCATCCTGAATGAACATCGTGGGTCCCGGCGTTCCCAGCCACTGATGAGGGGCAATGCGGCTGTTAAGCATCGTGACCCAGGCGTTATAGCTACTGGCATAATTGCGGAAGTAGCGGGCCATCCGGTCCGCGCCACTTGTCCCCCACAGCGATCGCTCCGTTAGATAGATCGGCTTATCGGGATAAGCGGCATGAATTTCGCTCATCACCTCGGGATCGCCTTCATAATCATGCAGCGCAATGCCGTGAACCTTGGCGCCTGCTTCAGTATCATTTAGAATCGGCGTCACATAATTCCAGACCTCGTCGAAGTTATGGTCGAAAATCCACAGTTTCGTATCCAATCCATGCGCTGCGAATTCCTTCGCCAGCGCCACCGCCAGCTCCCTCTGCCGTTCCGGCGGCATATAGCAGCTCGGATAATCCGTTTCTAGCAGCGGCTCGTTCTGCAGGGTCATGGCATAGATCGGGATGCCGAGCTCCCGATATGCCTGAATGGCCAGGCGATAATACTTCGCCAAGGCATCCGTGTACTCACGGCCTTCCTTCAGGCGGCCGCGTTTCAGGCTCCCGCTTGTCTTCATCCAAGCGGGCGGGCTCCACGGTGAAGCGAACAGCAGCGTGTCTGGGGCCAGCGCCAGCAGTTCCTTAATCGTAGCGATGATGGACAGGTCGATATCCTTTTGAATCGAAAAATGCTTCAGCCCAAAGTCCTGTTCTCCATCCCGCACATCATCATAGGTATAGAATCGTTCGGCTGTAAAATCAGAGGTCCCCAGTGTAATACGGAACAGATTAAAGCCGATACCACCCTCCGTATGACTGAGCTGCTTCAGAATGCTTTCCCGCTCCTCCGTGCTCATCAGCGACAGATTACGAACGGTCGTCTCTTCCAGCGAGGTTCCGATCCCAAGGATCTTCTGATAGGTATGTTCCGGCGACACAATTAGGGTGGTCTCCCCTCCATCTTCAGATGGACTTGGAACGACCCACTTCAAATCAGCTTGCTGACTCAAACGATATGTAAGTTCTTGCGGTCCCTTAAACCAGCTTTCCTTGCCCGGGTCCTGTTCCGAACTAATCCAGACTTCCACCGATTCTAACGATTTGTGCTCATTGTTCATGGCAGTCATCTCTCCTTATTCTCTTACTTGATCAAGAAGAAAGCGGCGAATAAATTCGCCGCTCCCTTACGTGCCGGGGTGACAGCACCGTTAGGCGCTACCAGCTACCAACCGTGGCACCAGTTCTATTGGATTCCTTTTTCATCAAAATACTTATTGGCTTCACCTTGCACATAGGCCAGCAGCTTCTCTACACCTGCCGCTTTCAGCTTGTCACGATAGAGCTTCAGGGATGCGTCCACATCAGAGGTCAAGCCCAGCATCAGTGGTTTTCCGTATTGCTCAAATACCTGGTTAACAGCGGCCAGTTCAGTTTTCACCGGATCGTAATCCAGATAAATCTGTCCGAGAATATCCGGCTTGCTAATTGGCTTGAACTCTTCTTTCAGCTTGTCGAGACCATCCCAGCCGCCTTTTTCTTTCTTAATGTTCTCTTCTACACGCCAGCCCCAGCTTGCGATGTCATAGCGTGGTGTAACGTTCAGGTCAACACCTGGTGCCGGAATGACAATGGTCTTGTCATCATCACCTTTTGCCCAGTGCGTGCCTTCAATACCATAAGTCATCAGGTTGTAGTACGTAGGATCATTGCGCAGCTTATCAAGTACCATCAATGAACGTTCCGCATTATCCGAGCTCTTCGGAATCGCCATACCATTAGCAATCGGCAGTGTAGGAATGACATAGTTATGGAAGCGGGTGAATGGGAAGTACCCTATTTCCATTTTGAGGCCTTTGGCCTGCACTTCGTTGATAAATCCGCCCGCACTGGACGGGTTACGCCAGTAGATGGCACCTTGACCTGTCTTGATGAAGTCACCAGCTTCTTGTTTCGAGGACAGCGAGTTCTTGTTCCAGAAGCCCTTCTGCTCCCATTCTTTCATTTTCTTAACCCAAGCTTCATATTGATCCGTGAACGGAATGATCTGAATATCGCGCGGTGTTGCATAGGAGGTTGCACCAATGATCTCACCGGTAATCATTTGCGTATCTGTCCAGAACTTGAACAGATCATTGACGTTCTCATAAGCGGCTCCGTTGATCGGCGTCACTTTCTTCTGTGTTTTAACAGCATCCATGTAGGCTTCGATGGAATTCAAATCGGTAAACTCAGGCAGATTGAGCTCTTTACGCCAGTCTTCACGATACACATAGCCAAGTGGCGTATATTCTGGATTGGTGTTCGGTACAGCAAAGATACCATCACTTACCGTAACTGAATCCCAGTCCTGCTTCGGCACATTAGCCCAGGTTACTGGCGCATAAGTCGGCAGCAGATCCTTTAGATCCTTGAATGCACCCTGTTTAGCCAGTTTGTAGAAATCCGCCCAGTTGGAAGCGAAAATCATGTCAATCTTCTCGCCAGAGGTCAGCAGCAGATTGTATTTGGTCAACCAGTCGTTCCACGTAGTAAACTTAAGGTCAACCGTTGTGTTCAGATCCTTCTCCAACATTTTGTTCCATTCGGCAACGATTTTGTCCTGATCCTTATGAGCATCACCAACCAGATACCAAGTCAGCTTGACCTTCTTCGACGTGTCCGGGCCATCATTACCTTGCGCCGGTGCGGTGGTGTTACCGTTGCTTTTCTCTTTTTCCGGCGCCGCACTGTTGTTGTTACCGCCCCCGCAGGCTGCGAGCAGCGAGATTAGTAAAGACATGACAAGTACGAGCGTTAATCTCTTTGTTACTTTTCTCATCTTTGACTCCTCCTTAAAGTTTCATTGAACCCACTATTGTTCAAGCCTCATGCTATGTTAGCCGGAAATCCGGTTCTAACCTTTGACAGCTCCTACTGTAAGTCCCTTTACGAAATAACGCTGAACGAACGGATAGAGCAGGACGACCGGCCCTGTAACAACAACAGCGACAGCCATTTTAAGCGTTTCGGTAGGTGGAACGACATTAGCGGCCAGATAAGCCCCGTTATTCGTTTGCAGTACCGCGGCACTGGACAGAATTTTGTATAACAGGAATTGCAGCGGATACTTATCGCCGGTTGTGATGAACATGTTGGCGTTGAACCAATCGTTCCAGTAACCGAGAGCCAGGAATAATCCGATGGTCGCAAGGCCCGGCGTCGAGAGCGGCAGAATGAGCTTCCGGTAAATTAGAAAATCCCCTGCTCCGTCGATTTTGGCAGATTCCACAATGGATTCCGGGATGGACTTCATGAAGCTTCGCATCAGAATGATGTTCCAAGCACTAAGCAATGGCGGCAGGATCAGCGCCCAGTAGCTGTCTTTAAGACCCAGGTATTTGGTCATCATGATGTACCATGGAATCAATCCACCGCTGAACAGAGTTGTGAAGTAAATGAAGAAAGACAGGCTGTTGCGGTAGAGAAAATCTTTGCGGGAAAGTGCGTAACCCGCCATTGAGGTCAGGAACAATCCCAGCAGCGAACCCGCTACTGTCACACCAATCGTCACCCCGTATGCACGGTAGATTTGTTCCGGTGTACTGAACACCGAGCGGTAAGCTTCGAATGAGATTGTGCTCGGGAACAGTTTGAAGCCTTCCGAGATAATCTCCAGCTCATCCGTGAACGAACCGGCGACGATTAACCAAAAGGGCACCAGACAGATGATGGAAATCAGGGCCAGCATCGTATACCCGATAATATTGAAGGCAATTGTTGCTTTGTCTTGCTTGATCTTGGAGCCGGTTTTTCTTCTGCGCACTCCCGGCAGCTTTTCTACTTCAGTACCCATGTCTTTCCCCCCTTAGAACAACGCGTATTCTTCGTGCGTCTTTTTGATAATGTAGTTCACCGTCATAATGAGAACGAAACCGAAGAAGGATTGATACAGACCCGCAGCCGTCCCCATTCCGATATCGAAGTTGATCGTCAGAGACCGGAAGACATACGTATCGATAATATCCGTTGCTTCGTACAGCATGCCGTTGTTGCCGATAATTTGATAGAAGAGGTCAAACTGTCCTTTCAAAATACCGCCGAGACTGAACATAATCAGCAGGATAAAGGTCGGCATGAGCAGCGGAAGCGTAATCCGCCGAATCTGTTGAAAAATGTTGGCCCCGTCAATTTTGGCCGCTTCATAATAGTCCTCACTGATGCTCATAATCGCCGCCAAGTAAATGACTGTGCCATAGCCGAGCCCCTTCCAGATGTTGAAGAACACGATAATGTATTTCCATGGAGCTGTCTGAAGGTAGAAATCGTAGGTTTGCAGACCCAGCCGGGTTAGTACGCCGTTGACCACCCCAAGATCAGAGAAGAGGTTGAACACGAACGCCCCAACGAGCACCCATGACAGAAAGTATGGAAGAAACATCAGCGATTGCGCGGTCTTCTTGAACCACTTGCTGGTCAACTGAGCCAAAAATATCGCACAGATGATCTGCATGATGTTGCCGAGAATAATAAATGCCAGATTGTAGAGCACTGTATTCTTCGTCAAATCCCAAAGGATGCCTGACTTGAACAGAAACTCGAAATTTTTGAGTCCAATGAATTCGCTTCCAAATAGTCCCCCGTCAAAATCAAATTTCGTAAAGGCGTAATACACACCAACCATAGGAATGTAACTGAAGATGATGAAAAACAGCAATGTTGGAGCTACCATCAGAAACAATACTTTGTTTCGATTAAGCTCCCGGATCAATCCGCCTTTTCCAGACATAATTGTATAGCCTCCCTCAACCTTCTTTATCAGATATTGCGCTGTCCGGTGCTGTTCTCCGGCTGCAATGCCAATACTATTAGACTGCGGGGGAAGCAGCAACTAACCATACCCGATGTAACTCACTTTTCGGCAAAAAGGGGCACTACTCTTTTCCGAACTCACTCTTTTTTTCTGCTACACCCCAGTCGTATCAAGGGTTTGAGACTTTTAGGCCCCTATAAAAAAGGAAGGCCGGGTACCTGCCCGAGCCTTCCTTAAGTGCGCTGCTGAAGTGGTTCATGCGAGAATCGCGCCCTCCCCACCCTCTTCCTCCTTCTGTTGTCTGCTATTCCTCCGGTATTCGGCTGGTGTTACGCCGTTGTGCTTCTTAAAGGCTTTATAGAAATACGGATTATTGGTAAAACCGGCTGATTCGGCGATATCGCCAATGCAATCATCGCTATGTGTCAGCAGCTCGCGGATTTTGTTCATTCGCACTTCCTGGATATAGCTAAGAATGGTCTGGAAGGTATGCTGCTTAAATACACGACCGATATAAGTGGCTGACATGCCCATTTCATCTGCCAGCATCTCCAGCGACAGATTCTGATCACCATAGCGTTCGTTAATCATCCGTTTGATGCGCCCCGGCAGATCATCCTGCCTGTTCTTCCGCTTCTCGTCCATATGCTTCTCCAGCAAATCGAACAATGACATATACCGCTCCATAAGCTCTGCCATCGTATCCACCCGTGTGTGATTGTAGAGATCCAGCGACGGAACGGCAAGCTCTTCCGAAGCGGCAGAATGCTGCCGTATTGTGCGGATCGCATTCTGAAGCGCATAGGTCAGATGGGAGATCGCCAGTTGGTATGAGATGTAGGAATAGTTGGCAGTGTCGCCGATGATGTCGGCGAACAGCCGTTTAACCTCTGGAATCCGGCCTAGCATTAATTCATCGATCAGCTGCTTTTCCTTGTGAATCGGATATTCATAGCTCCGGGTCTTGTTCATCTCGACCGTCTCCGCATCGATATAACTCCCCGAACCACTGAAGACCCGGCTAAAGGAAGCTTCGACCGCCTGCTCAAACAAGGTATACAGGGACTGGGTACCCCTTCCGTTAAGGCTCGACGATATTGTGATAGACAGCTTCAAATACTGGGTCACGGCCTCTTGGATAAGTCCCGCATAACGCCTGTAAGTCTCCGTATCATCGACCTCGGCATCCAGCGGCTGAATGATGATCACTGCACGATTATCCCCCAGGTCAGCAGTTGCTGCCGAGAGTCCGGCGCCAATCAGCAGTTCATGCGCAATATTAAGGATGCCATAGCGCAGCAGCTTGCGGTCCTCCGGCTGATACTGATCTACCAAAGCTCTATAATCATCTATTGTAATCAAGAACACACGCAAGGAGTGTTCCGGGTCCAGTCCGATCCCGTAGCGCAAGAACATTTCTTTGACCCGCAGGGGATCACTGGGAGTACACCCATTTAGCAAGCCTCGCATATATTCAGAGCGCATCGCTTGCTGACTCTCCCGCTGTTCCGATTCAAGGTTCACAAGACGGGATAGCTTCTTGTTAATTCCCGCGAATAGACGCTTTGATACTACAAAGGAAAGAGCTAGCCCGGCGAGCAGAATGAGGCCCGCTGTATAGAAGGTCTTGGTGCGCATATTATCGATCCGCTCACTAATCAACGTATAGGGCACAATGCGGATGTATCGCCAACCTAGGTTATCGGGCTCGCTATAGGTCACTAGCGATTTTATACCGCCGACCGTCATGGGAAAATAACCCGAAGGCTCGCCGCTGTTCAGGATGCGGTCAATATAAGGTGTGCCTTTCATATCGGTCAGCATCGGTGTAGTCCAACTGTTGGAGACCATCAGGCCATGTTTGTCGATGAGGAACGTGTTCGCGGCGTCATTGGTCAATGAACCGTCGATATGCTTGTGTAGTTGGGTTTCCTTGATATTGACAACTACAGCATTGCGGGGAGTCTGCTTGGCGAGCGTGTCATACAGTAAAAAGGTATACGTATCGCGCTCTTTCTCGGCGATATTCCCGGTCAGCCCCTCAATCCGCAGCTTGCGGGGAATCGGTGTCATCGTCCCGTAGTCTCCAATGCGCTTCAGCATGTCCTTCATATCCTGGTCGTAAAATTCTTCCTCACTGAAGACTGAAGGGACACTCATGTCTGAGCTAACATAGAAGGTGTGGGCCACCGCATTATAAATATAAATGGAGTCAATAAAGGGCGAGGTTTCTCTGTAATTGTTCATTTGCTTGACCGCATCGGAGATTTCCATGGCGCTCACATTAGGGAAATTCAGCAAGGCAGATATATTCTGGTCATTGTGTATCTGCTTCGCAAAGGTCGAAGCGGTCAAAGTCATCACTGAGACCTCTTGCGTAGTCTGGTCCAGGCTATCCATTGTCTGCTCATAGGATTGATTCAATGCGATCCGTTCAAAATTCAAATACAGAATTCCCGACAGAATAGAAATTGTCAGAAAGATCGTCACCGTCATCACGGAAAAGAATTTTCCGTAATACCTTGTGTCCTTCCCGCGAAGCATCTTAAGCACCACCTAGCCCCCTTGTCCCGAAGATCCTTTGATCACCAGTGTTGAACGAATTTGCATAAGCTGCAGCCCAGTTCCTTCATCGCTCTTGATCTGCCCGATCAGCTTCTCTGCAAGCACAGCCCCCATCTCATATAAGGGCTGCTCTACAGAGCTAAGCCTCGGCTCCACATAATTCGTAATCCGAATATTGTCTACCCCGACTACAGCCATGCGTTCTGGAATGGAAATTCCCAGCTCAGCACATGCCTTGTATACGCCAAGCGCCATCTCGTCGTTGGCAGCGAAAACAGCTGTAAAATCCCCGCCTCTGGCCCACAGCCGCTTAAACGCGTCATACCCGGCATCCTCAGAGAAATTCCCATTGTCTACCCATTCAGGCAGGAAAGCCAATCCCGCCTCAGCAAGTCCTTCCTTATAGCCCTCCAGCCGTTCGATACTGTCCGTCGCATCAGCATACCCGCAGAGAAACGCAATCCGGCGGTGTCCGGCTTCCAGCAGATGCTCTACAACCTCCCTGCCAATTCTCCTGTTATCGGTAAAAGAGCAAGGAATATCGGGATGCTCAAGTCGGCGGCCAATTAATCCAATCGTATAATCATCATCCGCAAGGGAGGTTATCTCCTCGTCACTTAGCTGCGGTGTCACAAGAATTAAGCCGTCCACTGTGCGGTTCTGCAATAAGGACAGCAGTTCTATCTCTTTCTCCTTCTCATTCTGTGAGTCACAGATCAGGATCTTATATCCCAAAGTATTCGCCATATTCTCGATGCCCTTAATAATTTCCGCATTATAGGAAACCCTGATATCTCTCACCACTACGCCCAGAGTCATCGTCCTGCGCGACCGAAGCTGTTTTCCCATCGCATTCGGCGTGTAGTTCAATTCCTGGATGGCTTGAAGTACTCTTTTCTGCGTCTTCTCCGTCACGAGCGAACTTCCGTTCAGCACTCTGGATACTGTAGCGGGCGATACTTTCGCTTTTTGCGCTACATCTATGATTTTGCTGTCTTTCACATGATCACGCTTTCATTGGTTATTAAATCCATTATAATTATCATTGAAATCGATTTCAATATAAAATTTTCAATGTTCTTCCATTCCTGTGACTACATATGACCGTAATAGAAGAAAAGAGCCGCAGATCATTTCTGCGGCTCTTTCCTGCGCCCATTTCATTAACTCATTTTATTTTTCCAACAAGGTTACCGAAGCCTTCTTGATATCATAATTCTTTCCTTTGCCTGCATTTACAAGCTGACTAATTTGCTTATAGGCTAATCCGCTCGTTGGAGCAATTGCATCTAAGGTAATCTTGTTCGTCTTCAGTTCATTTACAATCTGACTAAGAGAGAGGCTTGTTTTTCCCGTTGAAGTGCTTTTATCATGCACAGGGGCATCTGTAATAAAAATAATCCTTTTTGCATTCTTACGTCCTGCCAGCTGCTGAGTTGCCATATGGATGGCTTCCAGTCCCGATTCGTTCTCATCCCCTCCGCCAGCCGCTACCAGCTTGCTAAGGTTCGTCTTTAGAACATCCTTATTATTAGTGAACGGGAAGAACTCCAAATCTTTATATTTGCTTCTATAATTAATGTCCCGATAAGCTACGATGGAGAAATTCGAACCGGATGGAACGGAATCAGCGAATTTCTTCACCGTCTCTTTGACATAATCAATCACTTCACCCATGCTGCCTGTCACATCCATAACGAACACAATATCCGTAGGTGCGGTAATGCCTTGAGATATTTTTTGCAAGATTGGTGATGTACTAGTAGCTGCCGATTGGGCAGGCTTCTCGCTCTCGGCGGTTGTAGGAATAGACGGTGGATTCTGAAAAACAACCACGGAGCTGGAGCTATTGCTCCACTCTACTAATCCGCCAAGCGCCTCGCTCACGAATCGGATCGGCACCATCGTGCTGCCGTTGATTAACTGCGGAGCTGCACTAAGTGTCACGGGTACTCCATTTACATATGCGGTAGTGGATCCGATCTTAAGAACAATCGTCTTTCCTTCTTTAGTTGCCGTGACAGTCTGAGTAGCACTATCCCATTTTACCGTGGCACCTAGGGATTCGAAAATCGCCCGAAAAGGTACCAGTACATTTCCGTTTACATTTACAGGCGCTTGCGTATAAGCTTGCATTTTTCCTTCAACGAACACCTGAATCTTCGACTCAAGATTTATCGGTACAAACTGCGGCACCGATGTCGCCAAACCGCCAGATTGATTCACGGTTTTGAGATAAATATAATATCCGCCCGTAGTAAGACCTAGCTGCTTGTTAAGCGTATACGTCGTCGTTTTTCCTGGAGTCACCCGAACTTGTCTAACAAGCTCATTACTCGTATTTTTGACGATAAGATAAGTCGTATATGTTGGTTGAATGACCACCGTTGTTACATTTATAGTAATTTTACCGTTACTCCCCAGAATAACTTGCCCCGGATAACTCTCCCCGCTAGGGATATGGAATTCTGGTTCAACCCATACAACTGGTGCCTCCGTTTCAATTGGTGATTCAATTCCATTTGGCGGTAGCGAAGGATTGGCCTGTGCAACACCGCTTGACGTCTTGGTTCCCGCAATAGATGTGACAGGAAAATAAAAATAAACCTTGGACTTGGCACTAGGTGCCGTACGCTTCTCCGAAAGGGTAATCCGTTGAGTTTCTAGATTGAAAGTAAATTCCGAGGTCGGCACCTTAGTACTGTCTATGTATAAGCTAACTTTCTTATTGGAATTAAGGATATAATTTGTGGTTAATTTAAAAACCTTCGTTGATCCGTCCGCTCCATCTAAAGCATTCCCAATGTAGTTTGAGCCAGAGAGCCCCTCTTCCCATTCAAAGGTCGGATGGATGCTATAGGTAAAATGAAGCTCAGCGCCCGCGTCTGGGGCTTTATCAAACGTAAAGGTATTACGATCATAATCCACAGTATACTTTTGAGGATCAATTTCTACCTGGTTGCGGTACAACCTTATCTCCGTATTATCACCCGTTAATTTATTATACGTTGTATACGTGAACTCACGGGTTTGCCCGTCCCCATCCTTCAGAATATTGATAATTTCGTATCCTTTTCTAAATTCTGAAATAATATCGTTCGCCTTAGCCTTAGCACCACCGGCCCAAAGACTCAAACTTCCGAACAGCAGGATAATAGCCATAACCAGTTGTATAGTTTTCCTAAATTTCACCTTATCTCACTCCATTTTCTTGATGATTAATAATCTACATCCTGAATAATATTCCATCACAGGAAATCATATATAATCCTAACTTTACCATAATAAACGTTACTTTTATAGGAAATCATTCCTAGTTATAAAGACTTATATAGCAGCAAAAAAGACTTCGAACGGGTTCGAAGTCTTTTTTTGAATAGAGGATTAATGCCCACGCCCGCTGCGTATCCATCTAACGACCAGAAACAAAATAACGCCAGGAATGACTGCACAAAGCAGGAACATCCGTACATAACTCCCCAGCCGCCACAGTGAGGCACTACGGAAGGAGACTGCCGACAGTGTCATACATAGCATACCCATGCCCATCAGGAAGAGCGCCAACAGCCATTCACTTTTCTTCACGATGTGCCTCCCCGCTCTCTGGTCGCAGTGGAAGCTGGATTTCAAAACGGGACCCTGTGCCTGCTTTACTGGTAACAGTAATTTTTCCATTCTGCAGCTCGATCAGCTTCTTCACAATGGACAGTCCTAAGCCAGTACCCCCATATTCACGGGAACGGGACTTCTCCACCCTGTAAAAGCGCTCGAAGATATAGGGCAGTTCTTCCTCCGGAATCCCTATCCCGGTATCTTTCACTACAAGGGTCACCCTGTCAGCCTCATACAGCAGCTGTATCTTCACCCCGCCCCGCTCTGTATAGCGGACAGCATTCTCCAGCAGATTCAGAATGATCTGCTCCATTCTTTTCCCGTCTGCTTGGACCGGCACAGCATGCCCCGAGTAAGAGACGGTTAACTCCAGTCCCTTATCTCTGGCTTTCAGCCTCACCTTGCTAACCACCTGTTCCAACAGCTCCGATATATCAAGCCACTGCAAGTCCAGAACAATTTGTCCTTCCTCCATCTTGGCGAGGTCAAATACATCATCTACCAGATGCTGAAGTCGTACTGCCTCCTGGAAAATGATATCGAGATACAGGTTTTTTTCTTCCTCCGTCTCATACAACTCATCCTTGATGACCTTCGTATAGCCCTCCAGATAGGTGATTGGTGTCCGCAGTTCATGGGATATATTCGAAAAAAGCTCCTGCCGGGTGTCCCTGTACCGCTGGAGATCCACCGCCAGATCATTTATGGCTCCCGCCAGGCTGCCGATCTCATCCTTGCTCCTGATGTCCAGCCGCGTCTCCAGCTCGCCAACAGCAATCTTGCGTGTGGCCTTCTGCATTTGCAGAAGCGGACGGGAGAGCACTTGCGCGACAATCCATGTAATCCCGAGTGCAAGCAGGAACGCTCCCATGCCGGAGAGCAGCAGCAGCTTCCGCACCGCTGACAGTGACTGCTCCATTTGCTCCGTTGAGCTCATCACATAAAGCGCGGAGGTAATGCTGCCGCCTTTTGTTATCGGTTGTCCAGAGACAAAATATCGGTTGCCTGCTGGGTCCTCATGCATAAGGCTGACTTTGTTCCCAGCGAAAATACGAATAAGATCAGAAGCATGGATGAAAGAGCTATCCTCTGAATCATGTACGCCAGAATGGAGAATCACTTCCCCATCCCTCAGGACATTAAAGATGCTTACATTGGAAAACTCCGCAAAGGTCGTCATCATCTGCTCAGAGGTTGTGTCCGTGGTGTTGGCCATCAGTGCAAAGTGGGAGGTGAGATCCTCTGTCTCCCGGCGCATTTCCGCAGTATAAAAATTAGTGAACATTCTGTCGATGGCAAAGGCCAGGAACAAGATAACGACCAGAAATACAGTAATAATTACCGCGCCCAGCTTAAAGCCAATACGATTGCCCCTCATTCCTGCTCTCCCGGAACCTGAAACTTATAACCGACACCCCACACGGTTTGAATCGGGTTGTAACCCATGCCCGCCTTTTGCAGCTTCTCACGAATATTCTTGATATGGGTATCAATCACCCGGCTCTCCCCTTCGTAGTCATGTCCCCACAATCTTTCCACCAGTTCCTCGCGGGTATAGGCACGTTGGCTGCTCTGGGCAAGCAAGAGTAACAGGTCGAATTCTTTTTGCGTAAAATCGACTACCGTCTCCTGAATATGAACCTCGCGAGCCTCCGGCCAGATCGACAGTTGCGGAAACTCCATGCTCCGCTGTTTAGGCTCGATGACCTGAGCCATTGCCGCTCTGCGAATCAGAGAATAGATTCTCGCCAGTAATTCTTCCGGTTCGAACGGCTTCGTTAAATAATCGTCTGCGCCAATGCCCAGACCATGGATCTTGTCCTTCGTCTCCGAACGTGCTGTGAGCATCAGAACAGGTATTGTTCCCAGCTCCCGAACAGCCTTGCACACTTGCCAGCCGTCCATATCTGGCATCATTACATCCAGCAGAATAATATCAAAATCATGCTTCTTGATCATGGACAAGGCCTCCCGGCCAGTCGAAGCCTCCTTAATCGCAAAGCCTTCTTTCATCAAATAAATGCGCAGCAGATTGCGCATATTCCACTCATCATCCACAACCAGCACCTGAAGCTTCGGCATGTTGTTCACCTTCTTCGCTCTTATGATCGATAGATACGGAGCCTTACTCTTCACTATATAGTAGCGCAAGCCATGCTCCGTCACAATGTCTTGGTCTGGTCAGTTAGACACGTAGCCGCAAGCATGAGTGACTTGCGGCTACGTGATGCTATTAAATCTGAACTTAATATCCGAACGTAAGGCTCGGTCGTCACTACGGAGAAATACATCTTAGATATCAATGCTTTTTCTTCCGCATCAATAAAGGCATCAACACCAGATGGGATAGCGGACAGAGAAGGAGCAGGCTGTACACTAATATCGAATTGGCTCCTCCACCACCTTTTACAGCATTGGCAGCAATCATCAGCACCACTGCAACCATTGGCAGAATACAGCATAGCTTCATCAATAGATTCCGTCTGCCACTTGCCTTAGGATCAGACTCCTTATGGTCTGGCCCATGGTTCTTCTCCGGCTGGTTTCCACAGCAACTCATTGTCGCAGCCTCCCCGGTTCTTTAATGTCTTAGCTCTGTTTCAGCTCTTGTATTTCCTTCTGCATCCTCTCATTTTGTATTCTGAGTTCTTGCAGTTCTGCTTGGAATTCTTGGGCAGCAGGTTGTTTGGATGACCCGTGTCCGTGTCCATGTCCTCCACGCATACCGAACATCATGAATATCATCATTAAAGGACACGCAAGCAGCAATAGCCAAGACCAGTCCATAGCGCAATACCTCCCAGGTAATCGGATTAATATCTTCATTGTACCGATACGATGTGTAGAATTGATGTGGAAGGCTTAGAAAATTGGAAGAGATCCGTGACCGTTAATGCCCAGCATGAGGGTTGCCCCCGGACGCAGGAGAAATCTCCAGCATATCATCAATCTCACTTTGTACTTTTTCAGAGATTCCAGCCTCGCTTCCAGTTAACCAGGCGTGGTTATAGGGCCCCTCTGCGGGCGATGTCTGGAACTTCGGCTGAACCTCCATTAAATATTCCATGACTGAGTCCGGCATCGCCTTCTTATCTACATACAGTAATGGAGCATGCTTGCCCAAATGGCTGAACGGAGCGGCGGCAATCGCCAGCATAGGGGAATCTGACGTCAGGAAAGAGAAGTTATGTCCCGGTGTGGTGATCCCCCAACCAAAGTCATTGCCTGTATCCTTAAACTTTGCAAAAGCAATAGCGTTCTCGTACGGGTCATCTCCCGAAATACGGGTAACCGTTCCGTACGTCTTCAGCTCATCCTCGACCTTAGCCGATACCGCCGATTTAGGACCCAAAATATAGATCGCTGCGTTCCCGCCACGTTCCTTTAGCACCTCCACAGTAGGCACAGGAATCTCTTCTTTCTTCACATATAACAGCGGTTCCGGCATATGGGCTATCCAGTTCACCGCAGGCAATGTATATTCAGGACTGTCCATGGAGCCGATAATCACGGCTTGGGGCAGCTTGCCTGACACTTTTTCATAATAAGCATCAATAGCCCGGGCTATAGCTGCCGGCTCGTCCCCCTCAATCTTGTCCATCTTCATATTCAGCGACTTCAGCTGTTCTTCCACGCTAGCCGTTACAGGACCTACGATCACAAGCTTAATTCCCTCATTTCCTTCCGCACCTTTGGGATTCAAACGTTTCAGCTCGTTCAAGGTCACTGCAGGAACAGTCTCTTTATTGAAAAAGAGTACAGGTCCATTGCTCGGATGATGGATCAAATCTGTACTGACGGCGGCAATCTGCCAATTGCCCACATCTGTCAGAACTACACTCGAAGGTGTGTTGCTATCGGTTCTTGCTGCCCAGAGCGTCCGCGAGACCAGCGCCGCCGCTTCGGCAGGATCGGAGGTGTTAATTCTTGTTGTATTTTTCGTGCCTACCCATGGCATGGCCACTGTAGCTCCGTCCTTTGGATTGGCAGTAGCAGCATCAGTATTAGCAGCCTTATTCCCGATTTGACATCCGGCCAGTGTAGCGCCCAGCGCTAGCGTTAACACGCCGACGACGATCATCTTTTTCATTACATTCCCTCCATTTTTAGATACCATATTTTTATTAGTTATTACTGTAACCAATAAGTATGGAGAAACTGTGTAGTTGACGGGGTATATAGGGGGAGCAAAGCAATCTTTGCTCAGGATGATTTATAAGTTTAAATATGGAGATTGTATAGATAACACATCTCGCCTGGGAGGACAGCACAACTTGAACAACCAAGAAATTCTTGAACACACATCTCATCGCCCCTTCCCCTTGCCCAAAGGACCGTGGATGATGAAGCAAGGCTGGAATAAGGTCTTGTTCGCCCATTGGCCTGTGAGCGAAGCTTCTGTATCGCCGTTCATTCCTCCGGGCCTAGAACTGCAGCAATGGGAAGGGAGACCATGGATTAGCGTTGTTCCTTTTCAGATGGACCCACTGCTCGTGAGGGGGCTGCCTCCCCTTCCTTTTGTTCATACATTCCTGGAGCTTAATATTCGTACCTATGTAATTAAAGATGGCAAGCCGGGCGTCTTTTTTCTAAATATGGATGCTTCCAGTCTGCCCGCTGTTACCGGTGCCCGGGTCCTCACTTACTTGCCTTACAACTATGCAGATATGACGCTTCAATCCGAAGGGCATGGTGTCCGCTACATTAGCAAAAGACAGACTAAACTTGGAGAGGCCGTATTTAACGGTGTTTACTCAGCGGCCCAGTCCGTACCTGTTCATGCTATACCCGGAACTCTGCTTCACTGGCTAACGGAACGGTACTGCCTGTTTGCAGTCAGTTCGAAGGGAAATCTATATGTCGGTGATATCCACCATCAACCATGGCCTCTACAGGAAGCCAAGCTTCAGCTCGACCAACATACTTCGACTAAGGCCCTGGGGCTTGCACATGAATCCGAGCCCTCATTTTTGACCTACACAGAACGTCTTGAAGTCCTACTCTGGCCGCTCAAAAAAATATAAATGCCGCTAACCTCTTATGGCATAAACCACTCAGCCTGTTAATGATTCAACACGAAAAAGACTGCCCTCCGGTCAAATAGCGACGGAAGAGCAGCCTTGGTGTTTGCTTAGGATTCATTTTTGGGGATCTGGTTAAGACTTGGAACATAATCCTCAGCCTTATTGTTGGTCAACGTCTGAGGCTCCTCTGTGAAATGAGCGTGATTTTGCTGATTGTGCTTCTTATCCGCGCGATTATTCGCTCGATCATACTTCGGATCTGCGCTGTTCTTAGGCATGACATTCACCTCCATCCCTTTACGTTAGTATGGGGAAAGAGAGAGCCTTTTATCCTAAGAGAATGTGCTATTCGGCGCCTGCAGAAATCCTGCGTTCTGCTTTATTGAGCGTCCTTCTGCGGAGCCATATTGTTGTAGATGTTGTCCGCCGTCACTTTACCTGTGCTGACATCCTGAGAAGTATAACCGGAGACGATATTGCCTACTTTAAATTCCTTTTGCAGTAAATCCTCAGATGGCTCCGCCGCAGTTGGGCCTTTGATGCCCAGCTCCGTTGCGTCTGTTACCGTCACCCATAGATCGCCGACCTTGAAGCTCTTACCGTCTGCGCTTACCTCAGAGATTACACCCTCGATATTGACTGCGGCTTTGCCTTTAACTGGAGGTTTAGTGGTAGTCACAGCCGATGGGGTCTGTGTGTTAAAAAGTGCACTCTGGCTCATTGTAAAGGTACCCACCGCTAATACGGCACATGCCGCGACCCCAATCGCCCAACCTCTTACTGTTCTCTTATTTGCAGTTTGCATATTTACCCGCTCCTCAGGATTATTTATTTTAGTGTTATTTGTATTATCCATCTCTGATAACAGCTTCTGATACGTTACCTCTTGGAAATCTTCACTTGTTTTCACATGAGACATCGCTGATTTATAAACTGATTTCTTCATCTTCCAGACCTCCAATCTTTTCTTTTAAAAGAAGGCGTCCACGTGCCAGCCATGTGCCCACAGTAGCCGGCTTCGCTCCCATAATCTCGGCAATTTCCTGAATCGAATAGCCTTCGTAATAGTGCAGATGAATGGGGATACGATATTTTTTATCCAAGGCCAGCACGGCCTGTAAGATCTCGTTTTCTTCTTTTGGGAGGTAGCTCAGATCCTCCGGGACCGGATTTCTACTTTTAAACCAGCCGGTTTTCAGCATGTTTTTACTTTTATTGATCGTTGTGCGAATAAGCCATGCCTTTTCATGCTCGTTATTTTCAAAGGCTGGACGTTTTTGCAGATAGGTCAGAAACACCTCTTGTGCCACCTCTTCTGCATCCGCTACATTTTTCAGGTAAGTGAACGCAATCTTAATCATGCTTTGAGAATATAAGTCCAGGGCCCGTCGTACCGATTCATTGATATCAAATGAAGTGTACACCTCACCACCTCCTTTCACTTTAAATACAACTGAGCCCTGCGATATTTTTCATGACGTTTAATATTTTTTTAGGATGCAACGGTTGCTGCTAAATTAATACAAAAAAAGCTCCGGCCAGAAGGCGGGAAGCTCAGCGTATAGGGTGTATTTTCAATACAATAACGACATAATACATGCATAAAGTGAACTTAAGAATAGCACCTTGCTGATTGATGAGGTCCTGATATTTACAGGGCATTCTCCAGTCAGCTTGCCTAATTCTTAAGTTCAGCTTACATAGCAGTCACAAATTTAACTACTGTGGGTGAAAAAAGATGACCCTTCTATTAACGATTGTTATCGTAGTTCTGATACTCGTCCTGATTGCCTTTCTGTATTTGCATCAAGCCCCATTCGGAAAACTGCCCTCTGGCAACCGGCTTGCGCGGATTGAACAGTCTCCGCATTATCGGAATGGAAAGTTCCAGAACGTACTGACCACACCAATCTATGGTGAGAACTCTAACTTATATACTGTTATAAAGGAGAAAATCTTTACAAAGGAGCGCCTCAAACCACTCCAGAAGATCCCTGTACAAAAGACTGATCTCCATGCTCTTCGGGACGATGAGGAAATGATGGTTTGGTTCGGCCATTCCTCGTTTTTTATCAGGACGGGTCGTAAAAATATGCTGTTTGATCCGATCTTCAGTCAATCAGGTGCACCCGTCTCCTTATCGAAGGCCTTCCCTAGCACCAATTACTATTCCCCTGACGATCTGCCGGTTATCGATTATCTGTTCATCTCCCATGACCATTGGGATCACCTCGATTATGCTACGCTCACGGCTCTGCGGCCAAAGATCAAGCAGGTGGTCTGTGGTTTGGGGGTAGGTTCATATTTGGAACATTGGGGATTTAGTGCTGAGGTTATCACAGAGCTGGATTGGGGAGACACGATCCCTTTGGGTGATGGATTTACTGTGCATGGTGTCACTGCGAGACACTACTCGGGACGCGGCTTGCAACGGAAGCGGACGTTATGGCTATCCTTCGCAATAGAGACACCTGCTAAAAAAATATTTTACAGCGGAGACAGCGGCTACGGGCCTCATTTTGCTGAAATTGGTAAGCAGCATGGGCCGTTTGATCTCGTCATACTGGAAAATGGGCAATACAATACGCAGTGGAGAAATATCCACATGTTTCCTAATGAAGTACCGAAGGCCGCGAAAGACCTGCGTGCAAAAAGCCTGCTGCCGGTTCATGCCGGCAAGTTCGCCCTGAGCATCCATAGCTGGGACACGCCTTTCCGCAGAATATCTGAGCTCGGTGAGGATAAAACTTTTCATCTGCTTATGCCGATGATCGGCGAGCCGGTGGAACTTTGGAGGGATCAGCAGCAGATTGAGCGCTGGTGGGAGAGTATAGAATAAGACGTTAAAAAGCCAGCTTTCCTTTAGTGAACTGCGCCCCAGTTGTTAGACACGATTAACAGTGGGGCTGCGGTTATTAGGAGGAGACTGGCTTATTTGTTCGCTCGATTATAAGATCATTTAAACTTTCTATAATCCATTCAATAATTTGGATGGAGGATTCTATCCGTTCCTTGACCTCCCCAACAAAAAGGTTCTTAATTAAACCCTTTAGATTATCGGATAATCCCTCCAGATCCTTCAGATGAAACAAGACTGAACCATTGGGGGGCATCGGCTTATTATTGGCTGCCCAAACCCCTTCGAGGATTTTCCATGAAGTAGTTCCGGCAACAAAAGCAGCTTTTAAATCATCCTCTGCCATTTGAGCAGCTTTAATTTTAATCAGAGTGCTCTCAAGCCAATATTTTATTGATTTCATTTCTGTGACAGGAGTTTGATACCCAGAGTAAAGTTGTTTGGATCGTTCTATAAGTTGTTGGAGTTGCCCTTCGTGATCAATGAGAATGACTGAGTCCAAGAAATTGTACATCCCCATAGGTCCATTTTCACATTTACGGGTCGCCATTGCGAAATCTGAATATTTAAGTTCAACACAAATGCCTTGCCTGAATTCTGAGCGAAAGGGTCTGCTTAACCCTTCCTTCAACAGTATGTACATGTCCAAATCAGAGGTTTCGTAGGATTCACCCCTTGCTACTGAACCTTGAAGAAGTAAGCCAACAGCTTCGTGATCCTGAATGATTTCCTCGTATATTTCCATCACTAAATTGCGATGAATTTCGTTTTTGATCAAGCGAATAGAATCCATTAGGCACCTCCATAATTCATTATAAATTAAATCTTTATCTTTACACTGTAGAAATTAGATGTTAATATCATTTCTATATTTATAGAATAATAGAAATGATGATGAGAAAGGAGAACAGGATGGATCAAGTTGACAATGAACTACTACAAGCTGTTAAAGTATACAAGGCTTTAGGTGAACCTACACGACTAAAAATCGCATTGATGCTGGTAAAAGAAAGCAATCAATGTGTGACTGCTATTGGCGAAGGACTCGAAACCGTGGCAGCTTCAACATTATCACATCATCTAAAGCAACTGACGGATTCAGGCTTAATTCAGTCACGAAAGAGCGGTCCGTTTATTCACTACAGTGTTAATCACGAAATTGCAGAGAAATTTGCGCCATATATCTTGGTGTAAATTTTTTTCAGATACAATTCTATTATTCTAGAAATATAGAATATAAAAGGAGACAGGAAAAATGGAAAAACACTCAACAAGCATAGAACTTGGAATAACAACCTTTCTTCACACCAGACCTGAAGCGGGAGGTGTTTTGCCAGCAGAACGGCTACGACAAGCCATTGAAGAGATTCAATTGGCTGATCAAGTTGGTCTTGATGTCTATGCCATCGGTGAGCATCATCGTCTCGACTACACAAGCTCATCGCCAGCGGTCATCTTGGCTGCTACTGCTTCCACCACTAAGCATATTCGGCTATCTAGCGCCGTAACGGTACTGTCTTCGGCCGATCCAGTTCGTGTCTATCAGGACTTCGCCACACTGGATAACTTAACTAATGGGCGAGCTGAGATTATGGCTGGACGTGGTTCTTTCGTCGAATCCTTTCCCCTCTTCGGATATAACCTGAACAATTATGAAGAATTATACGAAGAGAAGCTGGATCTTTTACTTAATATTCGATCTGCAGAGAAAGTAACATGGACAGGCAAACACCGTGCTTCACTAAACAATATGGGCGTATATCCACGTGCGCAACAGCCCGCGCTTCCTGTGTGGATTGCCACTGGCGGTAGTCCGGAGTCGGCCATTCGTGCCGGTCAGCTTGGTCTTCCTGTCATCTTTTCCATTATTGGCGGTATGCCGGAGCGTTTCGCTCCATTAGTACAGTTATATCGTCAAGCCGCTGAGCAAGCAGGGCACAATCTCTATGATATGCAAATCGCCTGTCATTCGCATGGTTTTATTGCAAATTCATTTGAAACAGCTAAGGACAAGTATTTCCCCATCATGGCAGATCAAATGAATCAAATTGGTAAAGAACGCGGCTGGCCAGCTTATTCACGAAGTACGTATGAGGATGCGTTAAGCCCCCGTGGTGCTCTCTATGTTGGAGATCCAGAATACGTAGCCGAAAAAATCGTGCGTGCAGTACAACAACTGGGCTTGACCCGTTTCCTTATGTATGTTGACTTTAGCACTCTGCCTCATAGTGATCTGTTAAAAACGATTGAACTTTTCGGCACAAAAGTAGCACCCATTGTACGCAAGGAATTGGCTAAATAAGATGAACTTCAGATCCGAGCGTAAGGCTTGGTCGTCACTACGGTGGAATGTTTGGACTTCCGGTATTAAAAAGATTAAAAATATACGATGCGAAAGAAAATTCATCTATTTTTCCAGCTAACAATTCTATATTTCTAGAAATGTAAAATCGAAAGGGGCAAAATAATGCATAACACGTGGAAAATCTATATATTAGCTATTGTAAGTTTTTTAGTGGGGACTTCAGAATTTGTAATATCCGGGATACTGGATCGGGTCTCTAGCGATGTAGGCGTAACACTGTCTACTGCTGGTCAACTCATTACGGTTTACTCGATTGCTTACGCGATTGGTACGCCTATTCTCATTGCGATCACCTCAAAAATAGACCGGAGAAAACTCATGTTGGCTGCTTTGGTCCTATTCTTTATAGGAAATCTGATCACAATCTTAACCACCGGCTATACGATGCTGGTTGTAGCACGAGTCGTCTTAGCATTAGGCACCGGTGTCTTTATGGTGGTTGCGCTAACGGTATCTGCTCAAATGGCCCAACCAGGCAAACAAGGCAGCGCCATTGCTACTGTTCTGCTTGGATTTAACCTTTCGCTTATTTTGGGCGTTCCTCTGGGAAGAGTTATTGCCAGCACCTACGATTGGAAAATGATTTTCCTCGGAATTGGTGTACTCAGCTTGATCGCGATGCTGATCATTTCATTCACTATTCCAAGGTCCAAAGGTGAAGCAGCTGTACCGCTTAGAGAACAACTCGCCTTGTTGAAAAATCCGCGGCTTTCATTAACCTTATCGATCAGTTTCTTCTGGATCATGGGATACACTATCATTTACACGTTCATCACACCATTTCTGCTCAGCATTACTGGAATGAGCGATAACCTGGTGAGTATCGGGCTGTTTGCTTTCGGTATAGCAAGTCTGCTTGGCTCCCAGGTTGGAGGATACGGCGCAGATAAATGGGGGATTCCACGTACTTTGATTGGAAGCCTGCTGTTCCACGCTGGTATTCTGCTCCTTATGACTGCATTCGCTCATATTACGGCTGCTGTCTTTCCTTTGCTGATGTTATGGTCATTTTTCGCCTGGTCTACCTTTCCCGCTCAACAAGTGTATCTGATTGGCATGGCGCCCAAAGCATCGGGAATCCTTCTGAGCTTGAACACCTCCATCGTACAACTTGGAATGGCTGTGGGAGCTGTCATTGGTGGTCTGGTTGTGGAAAAATTCTCACTGCAAGCGGTCGGCGTAGTTGGCGCAATTGGTGTCGCCATTGCAATCCTCCCGGCAATAATATCGCTTGCTATGCGAAAACAGTCTGCGAATTAATTTTGAATAATAAAATAAATAAGATTTGTGTAGCCCCCTCTGCACAATTCTTATTTCTAATCGCCCTTTTGGTGAAATGGAGCTTCCCCAAGCATTTCATCAGGGGCGATTCTTTTTATGTTCAATATATGAGGACTAACTCCCCTCCCCATCGTGGATATTGATTAGTCAAATTCCAGCTGGACCCTAGCGAAAAAAAGACGGATGAGTCTTGGCAACAAGCAGTCGGATTAAAATTGAAAAGCCGAGTGACATCAGGAGGAAACACCTGAAATCTGCTCGGCTTGCTGAAATACTCTATAAACTTCAATGCTTATTTTTCAAGAAATCCCGTAGAAGGATTCGTGATGAAGAAGCCCTCCTGTGGCACATAAAAATATTGAATCCAAACCCCATCCAAAAGCGGTTCGCGTGTATCCAACAATATCTTAATATCCTTATCTGTTTCGATAATTTCATCATGTTCAGTTGGTGTATCAAGTGCTACATCATAGTGGCCGTGATTGCCATGATTCTGAGTAATAATTACACGAATCATCTTTCCTTCAGCTTCTGGACTGTTTAGCATATCTTTTAGAACTTTAGCTGCATTACGGTTAATTTTACACTTCATCTTCAATCGACCTCTATTCGTCTTAATTTACAGTAAGAAGTTCATTATAACATAACTTAAGGTGCTATATATAATTTAGTGTTCCCGAGGAGCAAAGAAAAAGACTGGAACATGAACGGTTGAAAAGCCGCCATTTTCCAGTCTTTGATGAGTTGAGGATAGTTTTTTAGGGTCGTGGATGTGAGTTATATTTCACTTTGGCACTAAAAAACGCCTATTAAGGCGATCTTGTAGCGTTATTTTTACATAATCTGTAATAACTATTGGCATAAGTCGTTATTTAAATGCCCTTTAGATGTTTGCTCAAAGAAACTAAAGATTTAGACTAAAATTGTTGGACGCTGTTTCAAATCACAAGAATTAAGATTTAATTTGAAGTCTCAATCTGAGCTTAGGAAGTAATCAAGGACTTACATACGGATTAACTGTGGGTTGAATTATTTCAAGATTAAGCTTTCGTTATTCTGTAATCTGGGTTATGCTGATTCCATCCAGTACCTGTATTAATACTGGTATCGCCATCACCGTCAATAAATATCTCTCTACCATCAGGAAGAGTTCTCCAATGTGGAGTGACGTGATGCATTTCAGGATTTTCAATAGTGGTATAATCAGAATCTGCAATATCGATACTTGTTGCATCAGCTAACCCATCTACATCTATACTATCTGAGGCTATTAAATCAGCATCTACACCATCCAATCCTTCAACCAGATCAATTATCCCAATTGATAGTACTCCGATCGCGGAGATTTTTGCCAGATCCTTACCAAGTTCAATAGCTTTATCTTTATCCCCACCAATTATTGCTTCAACAGTACCCATTCCTTTCCCAGCCACATGAACTATCCCATTACCGATGTCCTTGGCTGTATTCCCAACCGTATCAAAAACTTCTTCAAGCCCCTTATTTGATTGAGATTTATCACCAGTAATGGTTCCAGCAACTACATCATAAGTTCCACTTGCTAAACTTCCAAGTCGTTCACCAGTTCTTGCGGTCGTTTGATGCACTCCCTTACCAACCTCTTTAATGAAATTACTATTAGTAACTTCTCCTACTATTTCTATAGAGCCACCAATAACCCCGCCTACTACTTGTCCAGCTAATGAACCTAGTCCTTTCAAGAACCCCATAGATGTTCCCCCATTTATAACTTATTATAGGTATATTATACCATGTAATAATTATTAAATTATAAAGATTTTATCAAGATTCCTCTAATTTGTTTAAGTAGTCTTATCCAAACCTCAGGGGTATTAATCTATTTATATGCAAATGTTTTTTTATATACAGACTGCTTAATCATCTAACTCAAAATAAAATTCTGTTCAATAAACTAACCCATATATTTGCAAAAAGAGATTAAGTACTAATTATTATTAAAGAAACGAATCACTACCTGTTAAAATATCGTGAAATTATATAGGGTTCAAACATATCAGGACATATACGAAAGGAAACTTTTCAATATCGAAAAGCATTTCAATGATTCTTCAGATCGGAAACAAGAAATTCATTTTTTAAAAAACGAGTTGATGTAAAAAAATAAAAATTCCTGTCCCAAATGTTCCCCTCACACAACAGGCTTAATCCCTTGCCCCACAAGGCTTTTCCTACATTTTCGAGATAAAAATTATTGTCCCTTCAGATCAGGTTACAGGGGCCAAAAACCGGTAAGAAACTGGTTCAACTGTGAACGAAAACGAATAAAAATTAGTGTCCTTGATTTGGTAGAGAAATGCCTGAGGAAAGCAAGGATCGGCATCTAAAACACCTGGGTAATAGCCTGAGAAGTGCCTGAGTAAAAGCTTGAGAAAACCTCTTCCATTGCTTCAAAAGCCTTGATCCGCCTGGGTTTCTGCTTGAGTAATGATTCGAGAAAAGACTGAGAGATCACTGCATTATTTTCTACCGCAACGACAAAAAGACTGGAAAATGGATCGAGGAAAAAATCGATCTTATCCAGTATTTGGGTATTTTGGACACTAATTTTTATTCCTGGTCAGTTTTTTTGAAAATGTACAGGAATTATTATTTAATTACAGCTGATAAAGGCCCCTATAAATAGCCGAAATATCATATTTATACTTTTAAAATATTGAAGACCCAACTTTATTAAAGTTTGCACTCCTTAATAATTAAAAAGCCGGTAGTAGCAACGTCGCTACTACCAGCTCTAAATTCAGTCTCAAACATATCATGAAAAATGTCTCAGTTATACTCGTTACTCACACGTAGACAAAATTTATTGTTTAATTAACCCCGCTGCCGCATCCCTTCAAACAGCAGGATCGTGGTCGCCATCGCTGCATTCAGCGATTCCGCCCGGCCAGCCATCGGGATGATGATACTCTTGTCCACGAGCTCTGCGGTCTGTGGCGAAATGCCGCGGCCTTCGCTGCCAATCAGCAGCCACTGGTTGCCGCGAAAATCGTGGCTGTAGCACGATTCTTCGCCTTGCAGCGAAGTGCTCACCAGTAATGCCCCGCGCTCACGCGCTTGCGGCAGGATCTCGCCGAGATCTCCCTCTATAATAGGGAGATGGAACAGCGAGCCCATCGTGGACCGGATGGTCTTCGGATTGTACAGGTCGGCGCAGCCCTGACCCAGTATCACCCCATCCGCGCCGGCGGCATCGGCGCTGCGGATAATCGTGCCGACGTTGCCAGGGTCCTGCACCCCGTCAAGTACTACCACGAAGCTATCCTGCACAGACAGGATAGCTTCCGCCCCGTGCCCTTCCTTCCGCACGATGGCGAACACTGGCTGCGGTGTATTAGTGCTGCTGCATTTGGCAATGACCGCAGCCGATACACCGATCACTTCCATGCCTTGCACAGCCTGAAGGTGATCCTTCAGCTCGGCTGGCATCCCCTTGTCGAGGTCATAAGCCAGAATCTCCACATCGGCTTCCGCCAGCAGCGCTTCCTGTACGAGGTGTACACCCTCGACGATATATTTATGGGCCTTGTCACGGTGCTTTTTCTCCTGCAGCCCGGCCCATTCTTTTACCCGCGTATTTTGCGGAGACATGATTTCCATAAGGTCTTCCTTTCATTTTCGAATCAACAACCAAATTTAGTAATGGCCGCTTAATTGGATTGCTACGGGCTCAAAGAGCTCGGAGGGTTCTTATGTTCACTGTTAAAACCTGATTTCTCGATTATAAGAGAACTTAGAAGTTCGAATCAGACTTTTAAGGCAAACAATTCCGTTTCCCCATTACCCCAAGGGCTTTGATAACGGGGAAATATCCCATTAATTCTTCCCTTTTAGGGCTTTGAACATAAATAACTGGAATTTATCCCGTTAATTTTTCCCTTTCAAAGCTTTGGTCATAAATAACAGGAATTTATCCTGTTGATCCACCTCTTCCATCACTTAATTGGGCAGACTAAGGTGATTAACAGGAGTTTTTCCAGTTATTTTTAGAAAAGAAGCGGATTTAATGAAAATAACAGGAGAAATTCCCGTTATTCCAATGCCCTATAGAGTGAAGTTGAGCTTTTCGGCCCATTTTTCATCTTGGATAGATGAAATCCCAGTAAAACCAAGGGGACGTTTTGGTTCTAAAGCCCCCACAGCCCCAGTCCCCCTACAAATAAGCCATCTCCAGCTTCGCCAAATTATCCTTCCGGCCAACGATAACCAGAATATCGCCTTCAGCCAAGCGATCTTCGGCCCGAGGCGAAATATTCATCTCCTCACCCTTGCGAATCGCCATGACGTTACAGCCATATTTTGCCCGAATGTCGAGTTCCAGCAGGTTTTTGCCCAGCATCGGCCCGGAGACCTTCATATCGAGAATGCTGTAATCCGGCGACAGCTCAATATAATCCAGAATGTTCGGGGAAGCCAGATGATGCGCCACACGCATCCCCATATCCCGCTCTGGATAAATAACCTTGTCCGCTCCTATTTTGCCCAGCACCTTACCGTGCAACTCGCTTTTCGCTTTGACCAGAATCGCCGGAACCCCCAGATCCTTCAGGATCAGCGTGGTCAAAATGCTGGACTGGATATCCTCCCCGATCGCTACCACAACCACATCAAAATTACGAATGCCCAGCGCCCGCAGCGCTTCTTCATCAGTGGAATCCGCGGTTACCGCGTGGGTCACGATACTCGATATTTCCTGTGTCCGCTGCTCGTCCGCATCAATTGCCAGCACATCAAACCCCATGCCGCTAAGCGCCTTGGCTACACTTGAGCCGAAACGCCCCATGCCGATGATGGCATATTGTTTTTTGGGCATATCCATGCACCTCCCGTTGCTGTCTGCATCTCCCCACAGTATAGCATAAGGCCTTAAAAACTTGAATTTTCAGCCCCAAGGCAGGGTACATTATATCCTGTAACCCTTTGCTCAATTATTAAGGAGGTTGTATGATGCCAATTACACTTGATTTGCGGCAGGCGGTTATTCATAAAGTGCACGGGCAATCCGAAGCCGATCTTCGTCATATGATCGAGGGCTCTATCGACGGTCCTGAAGCTGCGCTTCCCGGCCTCGGTGTGATGTTCGAGATCACTTGGAAGCACCTCGACGCTGCCAAGCAAGATAAGGTTATCGACCTGCTGCACGAAAATCTCAAGTCGATGACTCCCGGATCTCTGACCACTTCCTGATCTGGAGTGCCATCAGCCAAAAACCTCCGCAACATCAGGATGCTAGCCAGCCTGAGCGCGGAGGTTTTTCATCAATATCCGAACAAATGATTATGGGAACTACAGTTTCTTACTAAAAGTTAAGGAGCGGTCTCCAAGAACTTCGCCGTCGGATTCTTCTCCATAGCTGTACGCATCGCGTACTCGTTCTCGAACAGCACCACAAAGTTGCCCTTCTTGTCTTTGACCAGCGTCGAGTTGATCCGGAATTTACTTGGGTCAGGCTCATTCTCGTCAACGATCCAGCGAGCGAACTGATACGTCATCCGCTGCAGCTGTACGTCCACGCCATACTCACCCTTCATGCGGTAATCGAATACCTCGAACTGCAGTTGTCCAACTACGCCCAAGATGATATCGTCAAAGCTAACCGTACGGAACACTTGGATCATGCCCTCTTCGGTCAATTGGTCGACACCCTTCTGGAACTGCTTCGATTTAAGGGCATTCTTAATACTTACCTTGGCAAAAATCTCCGGCGAGAACGTTGGCAGCTCATCAAA
The DNA here is from genome assembly GCF_058133325.1 of Paenibacillus sp. MAHUQ-45. Taxonomy (NCBI): domain Bacteria; kingdom Bacillati; phylum Bacillota; class Bacilli; order Caryophanales; family Paenibacillaceae; genus Paenibacillus; species Paenibacillus sp. MAHUQ-45. The sequence goes on along the minus strand of NZ_JBYUPV010000006.1, from coordinate 40,746 downwards.
TTCAATATCACCAGCTTGGCTCAGCGAATCCCCGATTCGGAAAATCCCTGGATCGAACAAACCAATGATATCGCCCGGATACGCTTCTTCCACAATATCACGATCCTGTGCCAAAAATTGCTGCGGCTGAGCCAGCTTGATATCCTTACCGGCACGGACATGCTTTACACTCATGCCGCGCTGGAACTTGCCAGACACAATACGCAGGAAGGCAATCCGGTCACGGTGAGCCGGGTTCATATTGGCTTGAATTTTGAATACATAACCTGTAAACTTCTCATTTGTCGGCTCCACGGTACCCGCAGTACTACGGCGCGGTTCCGGCTTTGGTGCCAGCTCAAGGAAGTTATCCAGGAAGGTCTGTACCCCGAAATTGTTGATCGCACTGCCGAAGAATACAGGTGTAAGCTCTCCCCGCAGCACTTTCTCATAATCAAAAGCGTCACCCGCTACGTCCAGCAGCTCCAGGTCCTGGCACAACTGATCATGCAGATATTCTCCAGCCATCTCACGAATAATCGGATCATGGTACCCTTCAACCTTCTGTACCTTAATCACTGAGTGGTCATCCCCTTGGAACAATTCCACCTGGTTCTTCATCCGGTCATATACTCCGCACAGCTCGCGTCCAGAACCGATCGGCCAGTTCATCGGCACAGAACGAATACCCAGCACTTGCTCCAGCTCTTCCATAAGGTCAAACGGACTACGGCCTTCACGGTCCAGCTTATTGATGAAGGTGAAGATCGGAATGCCCCGTTTGGCGCAGACCTGGAACAGCTTGATCGTCTGAGCCTCGACACCCTTCGCTACGTCGATCAACATGACCGCGCTATCTGCTGCCGTCAGGGTACGGTAGGTGTCCTCACTGAAGTCCTGGTGACCCGGGGTATCCAGAATGTTCACCCGATGATCATTATAATCAAATTGCATAACCGAGGAAGTAACGGAAATCCCCCGCTGCTTCTCAATTTCCATCCAGTCACTTGTTGCATGTTTGCTGGCCTTGCGGGCTTTAACCGTTCCTGCCAGCCGGATCGCGCCACCGAACAACAGCAGCTTCTCCGTCAAAGTTGTTTTACCGGCATCCGGGTGGGAAATAATCGCAAACGTTCTGCGCTTATCCACTTCCTTCTGCAGGATCTCATTCTCTTTACTCATTACACATATCCCTTCATATATAAAATTCATGGTGCGTTTTCAATGGCGCCAGGTCCGCATCAAATCGGTAATTTGATCATTTTACATTTCCCTTCACTTGGAGAATTAATGAAATGCAAGCATCCTTTAAAGTATAACAAAATCGGGCAGAGATTATCTACATAAAAGCCCGCTTTGTAAAAAGAAACGGCTACTTTAGCCTTAGAACAAGGACAAGTACCCGTTTCTTGTAAAAATATACGTTTGATCTCTTGCACCAAGACAATAATCCTGTTATCCAAGTAGAAACGGCTTTGCCGTCCGCTAAGGGACGGTATCTGTTTCAGCGAGAAATATAGGGATGATTTATAGTGTTAAGCATCACATTCTTATTTTTTCAAAAAAATCTCCCCGCGATCTTCCGCAGGGAGATTTATACACAACATGTACGGCTTCATTGTTTAGTTATTCAGCCGCCATACTACATTATCTTCTTCCTGGCCGTTCACCGGCCACCAGTGGAAGCCTTCCTGTGCCAGCAGTTGATCCGCTTCGACAGGGCCCCATGAGCCTGCAGGGTAGGAGGCCAGATCGCTAGCCCCTTCCTTCCACGCCTTGGCGATACGGTCCACGAACGACCATGCCGACGATACTTCATCCCAACGCGTGAAGTAAGTGGAATCACCACGAGCTGCATCATGCAGCAGACGCTCATAAGCTTCCGGCGAGTTGATACCCACCATACAGCTTTGGCAGAAATCCATAGCCAGTGGCTGAATTTCCGATTCCGAGCCCGGTTTCTTGGCATTGATCTTCACATAGATGCCTTCCATCGGGTTTACACGGATTACGAGCAGGTTCGGTTCCAGTTTATGCTTTTGACCTAAGTAGACGTTGGTCGGCATGCCCTTGAATTCCACAACCACTTCCGTTGTCTTCACCGGCAGACGTTTGCCTGTACGGATATAGAACGGAACTCCGGCCCAGCGGAAGTTGTCTACAAATACGCGGGCGGCGAAATACGTCTCCGTATTGGACTCCGGATCTACCTTGTCTTCCTGCCGGTAAGCTGGCAGGGACTGACCTTTATGCGAGCCTTCTGTGTACTGACCACGCACAACGTTCTCACGTACCTCTTCAGAGCTAGCGTAAGGACGGAGTGAACGGAGTACCTTGACCTTCTCGTCACGGATATCCTCAGCCAGCAAGCGGCTAGGTGGTTCCATGGCAATCATGGTCAGCAGTTGCAATATGTGATTCTGCCCCATATCCCGCAGAGCTCCGGCATGATCGTAATATCCGCCGCGCTCTTCGACACCCACAGTTTCGCCGAGTGTTATCTGAATATTGGCAATATGCTTGTTATTCCAAAGCGGTTCGAAAAAGGCATTTGCAAAACGGATCACCTCAATGTTCTGCACCATTTCCTTACCGAGATAATGGTCGATCCGGTAGATTTCTTCTTCCTTGAAGACCTGACGAATCTGCTCGTTCAGTTGCTCTGCGGATTCCAGATCATAACCGAATGGCTTCTCGATGACAAGGCGATTCCAGCCTCTGCTATCCAGCATGCCGCCGGCTTTCAAGTTGTTGGACACACTGCCAAATAGCTCAGGTGCTAGCGCAAGATAGAAAATACGGTTGCCCGGAATTTCGAACTTACCTTCCAGCACTTCTGTCTGGGCACTCAGCTCGCGGAAACCGTCAATATTATTGATGTCCAGAGATTTGTATTCAAAATGCTGGACGAAGCCGTTCCACTCGCTCTCATCTTCTGCCTGATAACGGCAGAATTCACGGATGGATTCCTTCACGTCTTCTCTGAATTCATCTTGAGTACGCGGACGACGCGCCACGCCGATTACCGCAAAATCATGTGCCAGTTTGCCTTCACGGTACAAGCTGTAAATAGCCGGGAACAGCTTACGCCGGGCTAAGTCTCCGGTAGCCCCAAAGATAAAAAATACAGCACCGGGTGTGTGCAGTGCATCAAGGGTTTGATTTTCAGCCATGGCTCCTCATCTCTCTGTATGTAATTTAGTTGACAATCATTCTCAACGCCGGATACATGCATTAACACTTTAACGGCGTGATGCCATTTTATCATATTCCGAAAAAGGATGCTATCACATTCCTGACAATTACCCTCGGGATATCGACAAAAGCGATCACCTTTTCTTATTATGGACTATATTTCAACTTATATGATGTTTTCTTCAATATTCAATCGTAATCAAAGGAAAACCGATGGTTATTCTGTTCTCATTATTGATATCATCTCTATGGACAGCCGCCTGCATTGCCAGCTTGTGATTGCCACTAACAACAAAGCGTTCCAGCCCTGGCACCGTATAAGAACGGCTGTAGGTGGCATCGTCTTCATAACTCTCCGCTTCAGCCAGCCCAGGAACTTGAGCAGCAAGGTTCTTTTCCGTCACTAGTAAAGCCTCTTTAGGTTGCCCTTGCTCTTTGGCCGTTCCTTGCAGGGAGGCATTCCATTCGGCATCAATACCATTGTCCAGCATGAGCTTGCCCATCTGTAGAGCTTGACTCTGCCAATCCCCTGCTTTAGTCAAATCTGCTGTCTCCAAAGTGGCTATCACATAGCTATGGCCTTCGCCCAGCTCACTCCAGAAGAGCGAAATTAAGGCATTCTCTGTCAGAGAGGACGTAGCACGGTAGGTCAGATGGCCATGCTCTTGAACAGCTGTAGGTGTGCCTAGTCCAAGGCCTTTGGCTAGCTCCGCAGCACTGACAGGACCTGCTGGACTTACGGCATCCCTCCCACTGTACTCACCCTGCCATTTCAGAACAAGGCGCAGGGGGGTGCCAGGTTGCGTAGCCCGCTGGCCGACCGATTCCAATAAAGAAAGGGAGTCTTGTAGGCCGCTAACCCCATCACTGTTTGTCACATCAGCGCCTGTGGCAACAGTATGTGCTGTGGCCACTTCCTTGATGGATTCAGCCTCCGCCTCATTAATAAATCCAGCCACGAGGATCACCGCAAGACTCAAACACAGTACCAGCAGCGTTGCTTTCCCTGCTCCCTTGTTCCCATTCTTCATCGTCCATCTCCCTCTCCATCCGGTCTAGCAATCTACTAAACAGGATGACCAGGGATGAGAGATTTTAAACCTGAATCAATTTCATAATTCTGATTTCAATCCGAATAGGAACAATATATACCGATACCATGTATAACTTGTTATCGATGATTAGACGCTCACTTATGGATTTTTGATATTGATTCACCTGCAATAAAAAAACCTGCGGATTACTCCGCAAGTCCGTTTTTATATGCATAAATGGCCGCCTGGGTGCGGTCCTCCACATCCAGCTTGGCGAGAATATTCGTCACATGGAATTTCACAGTTTTGATCCCAATAATAAGCTGGTCGGCGATATCCTGATTGGATTTACCCTGAGCCAGCAGGCGCAGCACTTCCATCTCACGTTCTGTCAGTTCTTTATACGCCGGTGCTTCTACCTTTGCATCGTTGCGGAAGCGATTCATCATCTTGGAAGCCACCTGGGATTCCAGTACAGATTGTCCCCGAGCCGCAGCGCGAATCGCATCCGCGACTTCAGTCGCCCGTGAAGTTTTGAGCAGATAGCTGAAAGCTCCGGCTTCGATCACCGGGTACATTTTTTCATCATCCAAATAGCTGGTGAGCACAATGACTTTGCAGTCGGGAAATGTCTTCATCAACTGCCTCGTCGTTTCAATACCGTCCATACCGTCCATGACAAGATCCATCAACACTACATCGGGATTGTATTCATGGGCAAGGCGGATGCCTTCCTCCCCACTCCCTGCTTCCCCTACTACTTCGATACCGTCTTCAGTACCCAGGACCGCAGCCAGTCCGATCCGGACCATCTCATGATCATCGACTAGCAGCACCTTGATAGATGTCTCCATTTCCTCCATTGCTACCCTTCCCTCCTATTCATTGACTACCGGTACAGTAATCTCAATACGTGTTCCTTTGCCCGGTGCGGTGATGAACTGAATGGAGCCTCCGGTCTCAATAATACGCTCCTGCATGTTCGACAGACCATAAGAGGTCTGCTTGTTCTCATCCAACTCAAAGCCTACACCATCATCTCGCAGCGTTAACCGCACAGTATCTCCGCGACGATGCAACCTGATCTCCATCTTGGAAGCCTTGGCATGCCGCAGCGTGTTGGAAATAGCCTCCTGCACAATGCGGAACAAATGGTTCTCGATCCCCTTCATCAAATGAACATCAGGGTCCATCTCGAACACAATCTCAATGGGCATTTTCTCTTGCAGCTCCCGAACCAGCTCCCGCAGACCCTGCTCCAGTCCCTTGCCCTCCAGATAGACAGGCCTTAAGTGCAGCAGCAATGCCCGCATTTCCGATTGGGCCACCGCTGACATCTCTTCGATCAACGCAATCTGGCGTTGAGCTTTGTCAAAATCCTTCTCCAGCGTCCGTCCCACCGCAGTAGCCGTCATAGAGATGGCAAAAAGCTGCTGCGAAACCGCATCATGCAGCTCACGCGCAAGCCGCTGCCGCTCCTCGATGATCGCCGAGACACGCGCCTGCTCGGCAAGCTGCGCATTGTTGGTGGACAGCCGCTGGAGGGTGTTCACCTGGTTTTCCCATTTGACGCTGATCCGGCTAAGCTGTTCGCCGAGCCTGCCCAGTTCATCGTCGCCAAGCTGCGGCATGGATAGCGTCAGGTTGCCTTTTTCCCACAGGACCAGAGTCTCCCGCAGCCGTTCGAGCTTACGCTTCACGCGAAAACCTTGATAGAACCCAAAGCCCATACCGAACCCTACAGGAAGCAGCACCAGCGTAATCGCCGTCCGCACCCCAACCGTCCAGTTCTCAAACGGTTTCAAATAGCCATATGTATACATGATATACAGAATAACGAGCAGCATGACAAAGGAGAAAAGAGCCCCCTCACCCATGCTGCGCGAAATCATATTCGTATTCTTCTTTCCCACTCGGGGGCCCTCCTTTCTTCTGTTCAGGATAATCTGATATCCAAATCCCCTATTAAATAGGATACGTTAAATTTCACTTTATGTTCGCAGGTCTCATAGTTGGGCGATTTCCAGTTTAGCCGGTTGAGCATGCCTGTATCCCGCTGATGGCCAAAGTCGATCGATCCGAACAGTACAAAGGCCTCAATCTCCACCCCATATCCGTCTGACAGATGGATATCCATATCGCCAAAAATCCCGTGAAACAACATGATCGTCTCCCGATCATCTGCCATAGCAAGAGAAAGGTCTATATCCGCCTCTCCCAGCACATGCCAGGCGCTGAGGCTCTGCATCACCCAAGGCACACGATCCCATTCAAATCTGGAAGAAAAGTTTTGCTTCTGCATAAACCTTGACTGATGCTGCAACTGCTTGGATTTCCTGAAAAAGATGACCAGCGAGATCAGGCATATGCCGAGCACCAGCACCAGATGATCCAGCAGCAGCATGACCGCGCCGATACCAAGCAAGGTGTAGCCTTGCTTCACTTTGCCTGTCGTCGTGCGGTAAATACCCAGCAGCAGGAACAGGAGGGCGACAATGGAGAAAAAGCCAATCCATCTGCCAAATATCATTATGCTGCCAACGCCGATGAGTCCGATGGCAATCAAACGGCTCCGCTTATCCATTTTTGCACCTCCTAAAAGTTTTGCGAAGCAAAACTTGCTTCGTAAGCATAGGCCTTAAGTTTTGCGAAGCAAAACTCACTTCGTAAGCATAGGCTTTAAGTTTTGCGAAGCAAAACTCACTTCGTAGGCATTGAGGGAGGCGTTTGCTCGCGCTCCTTCAGTTCCAAAATTCCTCTTCATGACTTGTTTATCGGCTTTAAGTTTTGCGAATCAAAACTAATGAGTAAAAAGATTCTTCAAAGCATCTTCAAAATATAAATAAAGGCATTTTTGTACCTTAATTTGGCTGTAACTGAGGATCAGCTTAGATTAAGGGCAATTTTGTACGTTAATTCTTCCGATTTATGCCCTACAGCGCATTTTCGCAAAAATAAGGTGCAATAATGCTCTTATTTGCTTAATTCCCCCAAAAACGAGGAATATAAGGTACAAAAATGCCACTAATTCCAAATAGGATGCCAAATAGAATCCAAGTATACGATCCAATATACAATGGCGAACTCAGTGCCAAACTCAGTACCAATCGCAGTACCAATCACAATACCAATCACAATGCTAATCGCAGTGCGAAACTCAGCGCCAAACACAATGCCAATCGCAGTACCATACTCAGCACCAAACATCGTACCAAATATAGTGCACTTCATTATCTTAAAGAAATTTACAGCAGAAAATCCGGAAATTTAAACGTGCACGCCTGCTGCCAGCAACCCAATTTCTTTAAGAGGATAACCGCTACAAAAGCCATACCGGTATGGGGACTCCATACCGTATGGCTTTTCCTAGTTCAGCATATCATATCCGCCTATATTTGGGGAACAGGCTTTAATCTTCTTTTTTGCTGAGCGAAGGCGCCGAGGATGGGCCATTCAGCTTGTTTTTAAGTGCAGCGAGTTGTTCTTCAACCTTCAGTTGCTTCTCAGCATCAACCGGATTGTAGGCTGCAGAAGGGGTGTATGGCGCACGCAGGACATCTGCTTCCGCTTCGAGCTGCATGATCTTCTCTTCCATACGATGGAATCCAAGGGATGCGCTACCGCTCTCGATGGAATGCACACTGCTGATTTGCGACATTTGCTTCTTGGCTTTGGCCATTTGAGCACGGGATACCAGTTCATTGCGTTTGTTACGCAGCTTGTAGAACTCATCCTTCATGTCATGCAGTTGCTGTACCAGGTCTTTAGCTTGAACTTCGGCTTGAGCGTGAAGCTGGCTGTACTCGGCTTCTTTTTGATCGAAGTAGATTTTTTCTTCCAACAGCTTGCGAGCCACTTCTTCTTGGCCGTTCTTCAGCGCCAGTTCTGCTTGGGCTCCGCGTTGTGCGGACATTTTAGCGGCTTCCTCTACACGTTGCTTCATGCGGCGCTCATTGGCCATTTGCTTCGCAACGGTTACTTCCGCTTCGTGAATCTCAGCCTCCATATCGCGCAGATACTGATTGAGCATTACAATCGGGTCCTCTACCTTATCCAACAAGTCGTTTACCGACGCTTTAGTCATATCCTTGATTCTTTTAAATACTCCCATGATTACACTTCTCCCTTCTCGTATTTAGACAGTTTTTGTTTAAGCTCTTCCACTTCTTTTTGCAGGGCTTTCTTCTCAATATCTTTCATCATGGCATCCAGACCGGAGTCTGGAGCAGAATATGCTTGGCTTTTCCCAAAATTAGGGTTGTGATTCGACTGACTTCCGTAAGGGTCGTGGCCGTATCCACCGTTCCCGCCATTGCCAGCGTGGCCTCCATGACCACCGTATCCGCCGTTGCTACCATGTCCGTGTGGACCGTGTTGATACCCACCATATGAACCACCTGGAGCTCCAGGTCCGGGGCCAAATGGATTATAATGCTGCTCTTTCGGAATAATCAGTGCGGCGATGATGTATACCGGAATGACCGTTCCGCCTGTGAACGGAATGCTGATCAGCAGCAGAATTCGGAATAATGTGGAGTCAATACCTATGGTTTCCGCCACACCGCCGGCTAGCCCGGTTACGACTCTGTCTCTTGTTGAACGATACAATCGGGTCATAGTACTACTCCTTTCCGCTATTGTTCAGCTTCTCCTTTAAGCGGGCCATTTCTCTTTCGAGTACAGTGGCTACCGTCTCACCAGCTTGCACTGCATATTCCTGACCCATGCGCCGAAGATCGCGCAGGCTTTTGGCTTCCAATTCCCAATCGTTCAACCGGTCATCTAGCCGTCCGAACATCTTGGGAACATCTCCACCATTGCCATAAGCACTGGCTCTTTGATTCATCCGTTGCTGCAAACGCAGCGACTCCATCCGTGCGGAGTAATATTGACGTTTGCTATATACGGTCTGGTATTCCAGCTTCAATTCATTGAGTTGTGATTCCAATTCATACAGTGATTCACGACTCTGCTCTAGCAGACCAGTGTATTGCTCCAGCTTTTCTTCGTGAATGATCTTCTCCTGCAAAGCGAGCTTGGCGAGATGGTCCTCACCGGCTTTGAGTGCCAGAAGTGCTTGCTCCTCACGTTTGTCTCTCATGGCAGTTGCCTGATTTACCTGATTCTGCAGTTGCTTCGTGTGCGAGGCATATTGCTGGTAAAGCCTTTCCGCTTCGCTGATTTCCTCCCGAGTTGAATGTAGAAATTGATCAATCAGCTTCACGGGATCCTGACTTTGCTCCAGACGTTCATTTAAGTTAGCTACAGTGATATCCCTCATGCGGCGAAAAACACTCATGATTTCCTGCTCCCTCCCTGCTTATATTCATTAAGTAAACTTATTTATTAGTAGGTACCCGATCTTTTTCCCTTCAATACCGAGATGCCCCAGACTACCAAAGCGATTCCCAGAAGCGGTCCAATGATCCAGGAAAGCTTCGCGATCAGAGACATGACACCGACGAACAATACTACCCAACCAATAAGCTTGTGACCTCTCTTGATTCCGTAGTACCCGAGAACAACCAGCAACACCGGGAACAACAATCTGAACATCCCGTGAATCAGAGGAAGCGCAATTCCCATCAGCATGAGGGCACCAATTACGATCAGTACAATCGCCAACCCGTTTCCTTGTCTTCTTTGCATTTTTTCTCACCGCCTTTCGTTGTCCTTAACCTTATGCTCTTATTCTAGGGCAATCTGCGTTCTTTCAAAACAGACCGGGGACGGTTTTTGGTACTGGACCTTAGACGGGGGAGGTATGGGACTGCAGGCTGTCAGAGAGCTGGACAGGTCCATAAATGACCTCATTTCTCTGCAAAAATGCGGGTTTTGGCCTGTTTTACAGCTTCACAAGAAAATTATGGAAAGTTATAATTAATCATCAACTTCATGTCCACTTGGTTAATCTCAGGCAATCAAAGGAGAATAAAAATGACAACCTTACTAATCGTCGAGGACGATCACAGTCTGAACAAGGGAATTGCGCTGACGCTCTCCCGAAGCGGATTCATCGTCAAACAGGCTTATGATATAGCGACAGCAAAATCCATCATGGCATCCCAGCAAATTGATCTGCTTATTCTGGATATTAATCTGCCCGACGGAAGCGGGCTGGACTTTTGCGAGAGTATTCGCACGGTCTCCAGAGTGCCGATTATCTTTTTAACCGCCAATGATTTGGAGCCTGATATTGTAACCGGATTCGAACTCGGAGGTGACGATTACATCACCAAGCCGTTTAGCCTGATGATTCTGCGAGCCAGAGTGCTTGCTGTACTGAGAAGAACAGACTCAGGCAATGAAGAACGAGTAACAATCGGTCCACTGTCCTTCAATTTTGGGAAGCTGGAATACTATAAACACAATCAGCCATTGATACTGAGCAGAACAGAGCATAAGCTGCTGAAGGTGCTCGTGGCTAACCCCGGGAACATTCTGACGAGAGAACAACTGATCAATCGAATCTGGAGCGAAGACGCAGATTTCGTGGACGAGAACGCGCTGACTGTAGCGATTAAACGGCTGCGGAGCAAGATTGAAGACGATCCCTCCTCTCCGCATTACATTAAGACCGTCTATGGTCTGGGTTATATGTGGACGAAAGAACAGCAGCTATGATGAAGAAATTCATGCAGCAGACCAGGCTGATTCATCTTCTTTTCACCATCTTCTTCATTATCATCGTATCGGTTTATACGGGTATCCATCTCTCGTTCTATGGGATGAATAGTAAACTCTTATATATCTCATTTCTGTTCATGGCATTAATGATTCTGCTGGGTGCTGCCTGGGTGTGGTTCCAGAAGCAGCAATTCACTGCTCATATACAAAAGGTAGACGACATTGTGGATGGAGCCATTCATGGACGTGACCAGCTGACCTTATATGAAGAGACTTCTTTATCCTCACTAGAACACAAACTAATCCGTTACATAGAGACATCAAAGGCAAGCGAGCAGAATATGGCTGCCGAGAAGAACATGATCAAGGAACTGCTATCTGACATTTCTCATCAGACCAAAACACCGCTCTCCAACATTATGGTCTACAGCCAGCTTCTTGAGGAGACTCCCCTACTAGATTCAGAGCCGCGGCATTTCGCCAGTCAAATCAAGACACAGTCGGCTAAGTTGGATTGGCTTATCCAATCCCTGATCAAAATGTCCCGGCTGGAGTCGGGCATGATCTCCCTTCATCCACAAGTCAGTAACATCATTTCGGCTATCACCCCAGCGGTAGCACAAGTATTTAATCAAGCGGAAAGTAAAGAGATCACGATCAGTATTAGCTGTGATTCAGAGATTGCAGCCCGCCACGATATGAAGTGGACAAACGAAGCCATGTTCAACCTGCTGGAGAACGCCGTAAAATACACAGCACCAGAAGGAAAAATCCATGTTGCAGCCGAGAGTAACGAGATGTTCGCAGTCATCGAAATTTCAGATACAGGCAGCGGCATCGCCCCTGTGGATCTGCCACATATCTTCAAGCGCTTCTATCGTGGGAAAAATGTGGGGGATGCAAAAGGTGTGGGGATCGGATTATTTTTAGCGAGGGAAATCATCACCGCGCAAGGTGGCTATATCAAGGTAAGCTCTACTCCAGGCCAAGGCTCAACGTTCTCCATCTTCCTCCCCCATAGGTGAATGTGTCAAAAACGACAGATTGCGGTCACGGTCCTGTCAGATTTGTTTGCTACTCTCTAGAGAGTGGACAGCTTTTACTTAACTTGGGAGGAATAAAGCATGCCGATTTTAAGAATGGAGCAACTGAAGAAGCACTATGGTAAGGGTGAAAATACAGTTAAGGCGCTGGACGGTATATCTCTGACCGTAGAAAAAGGCGAGTTCCTCGCCATTGTAGGCACCAGCGGCAGCGGCAAAAGCACGCTCCTGCATATGCTGGGCGGTCTGGACCGGGCCACGGAGGGTAAAGTCTATGTGGACGGTCATGATCTTTTTGCCATGAACGATGAGAAGCTGACGATTTTCAGGCGTAGATCGGTAGGCTTCGTATTCCAGAGCTATAACCTGGTCCCTATTTTGAATGTACGGGAGAATATTGTGTTGCCGATTGAACTCGACGGAGGAAGTATAGATGAATCTTACTTTGATTTGGTCGTTCGTACGTTAGGTTTACAAGCGAAACTGCAGCAGCTCCCCTCTCAACTGTCCGGCGGGCAGCAGCAGCGAGTGGCGATTGCCAGAGCTTTGGCGACCAAACCGTCAATCATTTTGGCGGACGAGCCTACAGGAAATCTGGATAGCAAGACCAGCCAGGAAGTGCTGATTCTACTGAAACAGATGAGTGAAAAGTTTAACCAGACCATCGTGATGATCACCCATAACGAGCAGATTGCTCAGACCGCGGATCGTATTATACGGATCGAAGATGGTATGATCGCCTCCGGTTCTGCCAGAAATCCAGAGGTGAGCGGCGCATGATCGTTACGAATAATCGCAAGATCATCACCCGCTTGGCCCAAAAAAGTCTGCGAGCCAACCCTGCACGCAATTGGGCTATCATTGGTGCCATCGTATTGACTACGCTTTTGATTACGGCCGTGTTCACCATGGCCCTCAGTATCAACCAATCGATGGAACGTGCGCAGATGCAGACCACCGGCAGTGATTTCCATGGGGGCTTTAAATATTTGAACCCTACTGAACTGAAAAAGCTTCGTGTACATCCTTCTATTAAGGAGTATGGAATTTCTCTTAAGGTGGGTGAAGTGAGCAACCCTCTCTTCAAGAATAACCGTGTTGAGGTTTTGCATGTTGACGAAAGCTATGCCAAGCATACCTTTGTCGATTTTATAGAGGGCGGGCTGCCGTCAGCCGAGAACGAGATCGTCTTGAACACCTGGGAACTGGACATGCTTGGGGCCAAACATCAATTGGGTGCAGTTGTGCGATTGGATATTGATACCGGTGAGAAGATCATTAGCCAGGACTTCACCGTCTCAGGATACTATGAAACAGATAAGAATCTGGCGATGTCCGGATTGGCTTTCGTATCTAAAGCCTTTACTGACAAATATATTTCTGGAATTGATCCTGACCACTCTGAAGCAACAGGTTCTTACGTTAATACTTCCAGTCTAGAAATAATGCTGGATAACTCCTTCCATATCGAGGAGAAAATAAAAGGGATCTTGGCTGACACTGGATTAAAAGTAGAATATGGTGTAAATCCGGCGTATGCCAGTGTCTCCCTCTTTAGCGATCTCATGAATATCCTTCCTTATCTCGTAGTTATTCTAATCACCATGCTCAGTGGCTATTTGCTAATCTACAATATCTTTTATATTTCCGTAGTGCGAGATGTGAAATTTTACGGACTACTGAAGACCATAGGCACCACCCCTCGGCAACTCAGAAAAATCATTCACACGCAGGCCCATTGGCTCTATCTGGTCGCCCTGCCGTTCGGGCTTGGGCTTGGCTATCTAGTGGGCCGCCTGATTACACCGATGGGCAACAGCTTTTCAAGCGACTCTGTCGGTACGGTATATTCCTCCAGTCCTTGGATTTTTGCAGGCGCAGCCGTATTCTCCTATCTAACGGTACGGATCGCGTCAAGCAAGCCAGGCCGAATGGCCGCACGCATTTCTCCGGTTGAGGCTGTGAAATTTGCCGGGGTCAGCAGCAGTATGAAGTCCAAGATCAAAAGATCAAGGCATGGAGCGAAATTGCATCGTATGGCTTTCTCTAATTTGCTCAGAAGTAAAAAGAAACTCGTATTGATGCTCTCATCGCTCTCACTCAGTATCGTCTTGTTCAGTACGATCTTCACGATAATCTCTTCGCTAGATGTGAATAAATATCTGGCAACCTTTATATCTGGAGATTTGCTTGTTCAGAATGAAGTGCTGACCAGCATCACAGGCGGACGTAATGGTGATCCTTACAGGCTAACGGAAGCATTCTCTGATCAGCTTGGCAGCATAGACGGGGTTGAATCCTTAGATAAAGTTTACTACAGGTATGAGCATCTACCTTTTGATGCTGCCTCCCGTGCTGTGCTGGAACCGTTAGCCGTTGGCGCTACTGCTGATTCCCCTATCTCCTGGACGATGAAGAATGGGAATATACCTGTCGACTTGTATGGAGTTGATCCGGGTTGGTATACGCTGGTAGATAAAGATATTATGGACGGAACATTTGATCAGCTAAAGTTCGATTCCGGCAAATATATACTAATTTCAACCGCCTCGCTTGGAGATGATTCCGAGCTGGATACCTATTATCATCCAGGAGATATCCTATCCTTTCCGACTCTCGGTAAAAGCTACGAAGTGATGGCCTTGTTGAAGCAGGACGGTATTTATGCCGCCACGACAAAACGTTATTCCGCATATGGCTTCAACGCCTTCCTACCTTCTTCAGAGTTGCAGGAGAACCCAGCCATGGAGAGCGATCCGGCTGTGATTGTCTCCGCCACACTTCATGTCGATCCAGCCAAGCTGGACACCGTGAAACAAGCGACCAAAGCGATCGTCCAATCTACAGACGAGCTGAGCTTAAAATCAAGAGAGGATTACAAAGCCGAACTTGGCGGATTCATTAATGTTTTTCAAACGATAGGGTACGGTCTTAGCTTTGTCATCGCCCTGATCGGTGTGTTGAATTATATTAATGCTGTGCTTACAGGCGTCCTCTCGCGCAAAAACGAGTTTGCTGTTCTGGAGAGTATAGGTATGACTAAAAAGCAGCTTAAGCGCGTTTTGATTTATGAAGGGCTGTACAACGTGCTGTTCACTGTACTTATAACCTCAACATTAGGTGTACTGCTAACCCATACCATTGCTAAAAGCATTACAAATGCTATGGCCTTTACTGTCTTTAGAATGAGCTGGCTGCCCTTTATCCTCACCGTGCCGGTGCTGCTAATTATCGCTTACACAGTAACCCTGAGCGCATATAAAACATTATCCCATGCTACGATTGTGGAGCGGCTGCGCGAAGCTGGGTAAGACATTGACGCAATAGCGTCCTGTACCCTGTTCAACGCAAAAAGGGCAAGCCCGGTTCACATCGGGCTTGCCCTTTTTCATATGAGATGAACAAAATAAATTAACAAACTTATCTTTTAAGCCTCTTATTTAAAAGCAGGCAATGCGATATCCGCATAATTGTCCTCAAGGAATTTCTTCACTTCAGGGCCGCTAATCGCCTTGGCCAGCTTCTGGATGGCTTCGGAGTCCTTGTTGTCCTCACGTGCTACCAGGGTAATCGCGAATTCGGAATCCTCGCTCTCTGTAATCAGCGCATCCTTGGTAGGTGTCAATCCCAGTGGTTTGGCATAGGCCGGAGTCATCGCTACCAGATCGGCATCATCCAGCATACGGGACAGCATTAGCAGATCTACTTCCTTGAACTTGAAGTTCTTCGGATTCTCAGTGATATCAGCCTGTGTAGCTTGAATGCCTACGCCTTCTTTCAGCTTGATCAGTCCGGCAGCTTCGAACATTACCAGAGAGCGGCCGATGTTTGACGGGTCATTCGCCATGACGAGTGTAGCACCTTCCGGCAGATCAGCGATGTTCTTATACCGTTTGGAATAACCGCCATAGATCGCGTTATACACCGGTTGAACAGGTACCAGATGTGCCCCCTTGCTTTCATTGAATTGCTTCATGTAAGGAACGTGCTGGAAGAAGTTCGCATCCACTTCCTTATTCGCCAGGGCTTCGTTCGGCTGTACGTTATCCGACAGCACCACGACTTCCATATCTACGCCTTCTTCTTTGAGCAGCGGTTTAACGATATCCAGAATATCCGTCATCGGTGGAATCAGCGAAGCCACTTTTATTTTTACAGGCTCAGCGCTTGCTTCTGCTGTTGCCGATGGTGCTGCTTCATTCACGGATGTATTTTTGTTCCCACAACCTGCCACGATCAATACCATTACTGCGAACAGTGCAATTATAGACTTTTTCATTAGTTTGATTACCCCCAGATTGATATTTGTATATAAGACGAACTTAAGATCCGAACTTAAAGCTCTATCGTCACTACGGTGGAATGTTTGGACTTCCGGTCGCTGTTGTCCCCAGATTTCTTATTTAATAACCGCTTCTAGCGGTTGAAATCTGGTGAGCTCATGCTTCCGACGCGAGCTTTCCTACGGAAAGCTTTCAGGCGAGCGCTTCGCTCCTCCAGTTCCAAACTTCCCCCTTCGTTCCTCCTCGCTTTTCGTTACTTTTTTGTTCGGCTTATAAAGATACAAGCCTTACTTCTTGTCCAGCAACCGCGCTATGGTACTGCCGCTGAACTGGACGATCTGGACCAGCACGATCATGATCACGATCGCATAAGCCATTACCTCGGTCTCATAACGCTGATAGCCGTAGCGGATCGCAAAGTCACCAACCCCGCCCCCGCCAACTACCCCCATCACCGTGGAAAAAGAGATGAAGCTGATGGTTGAGGTGGTTAATCCCAGCACCAGCCCTGAGCGGGCCTCAACATACAGAAATTTAAAAATCAGCCCCAGCTTGGAAGCTCCCATCGATAATGCCGCCTCCGTAGTTCCCCGCGGGATCTCCAGCAATGACTGCTCTACCAGACGAGAGTAGTAGGCAATGGCGACAATGGACAACGGAACTGTAGCTGCAATCGTCCCAATAGCCGTTCCCACAATCAGACGAGTCACAGGAATCAGTGCAACCACGAGCAACAGGAATGGGAAGGAACGCACGATGTTCACGACCGTGTTCAGCACCAGAGACAACGTCTTATTCTCATACAGCTGACCCTTGCGGCAAAAATAGAGCAGCGTTCCCAGCGGGAGGCCCAGCAGCACCGCCGCTCCTACGGAAATGCCGACCATAACAAAGGTCTCCCCGATAGACTGCCACATTTGTTCCTGGTATTTGAAGGCATTCTCAAGCATGTTCTTCCCTCACTTTGCCAAGAATCTGCTCCCGGTAGGAACCGGAGCTGCTTGCCGCAGGAAGGAATTCACCGTCCGCCCGGGAAAAGGTATCTACCATTCGTCCAGCCTCCATCACAGAGACATGGCTGCATAGTCTTTTGACGACATCCATCTCATGGGTAACGATAACGATCGTGACCCCAAGCTTCTCGTTGATATGCTGCAGCACCCCAAGAATCTCCGCCGTCGTTGCTGGATCAAGCGATGATGTGGGTTCATCGCACAGCAGCAGTCCCGGATGATTCGCCAGCGCACGGGCAATGGCTACCCGCTGCCGCTGCCCTCCACTGAGCTGAGCGGGATACTGTCCGGCTTTGTCAGCCAGTCCTACAAAACGCAGGCATTCCTCCACCCGCTCCGCGCGTTCACGCTTCGAGACACCAGCCAGTTCCAAAGGGATGGAGACATTGCGGCTAACTGTCACGTTCGATACAAGATTGAACTGTTGAAAAATCATGCCGATCTTCTGCCGTTCTTGTCGCAGCAGCTTCTCCGGAAGCAGTGTCATCTCTCGACCATTTAAGCTAACGGTGCCTTCATCCGGACGTTCCAGTAGATTGATCAAGCGCAGTAATGTAGACTTTCCCGCCCCGCTTGCCCCGATAATTCCGTGTATAGATCCCTTTTCAACCTCAAGCGTGACACAGTCTACCGCCTGATACACGCCATCCTTTACTTCAAAGCTCTTGCTTATACGGCTCAGTGACAGCATGTGAATCCCCTCCTTCCCATGCCTTACGGCAGCAGCGAACGATCAGGTAAATATTGTACTATAAATATTCAAAAACTGTTTTATTCAAAATCTCCTTAAATAATAAGGTATTTCATCGTCTGTGTCATTAATTTTCTTAAAATGATTTATACTCTTTTGGAAAGGCCCCATGAATACGAAAAAAATCCCCACCGCGAGAATGAATCGCGAAGAGGATTTTTGTAATATAACCCGATCTGCTTACTGCTATACCACATACTTTAACAACGTCTGTACATTTACACATCTATACAGCTTGTAGATCTACACATCATAGTCTGCTACATAGCTCTGCAATTCTGTATTGTAATAACCAATACTCCATTCCATCGCTGTTCCCTGCTCATTAAAGGAATAACGCGTTCTCTTCAGCACATGGCTATTGCCTGGCAGACGAAGATTCTCTTTCACCTCCGGCGGGGCGAGAGCCACAGCGAATTCATCTCGCAACCTGTCGGGTAAAATGCCCTGCTCCTCAAGCCAATCATAGAGAGAACGTCCGCTTAAGCTGGATAACTCCAGTTCCTCTACGGTCATGCTCAGATAATGCGTATAATAAATGTAGGGCGCATCGTTAAGGAAAAAAATACGATCCAGCTTCAGACAACGCTCGCCGAACAACCGATAAGGCTCGCTGCCTTCTACACACAGATGCACCTCTGCACGCAACCACTCCTTGCGGATGGTATGCCCTGCCTCCACGAGAATTTCCGTGAAATGCTTCCACTTGGATAGCCGGGAGATCTCCTTGTTGCGAATGACCTTGGTGCCTCTCCCGCTGCCTTTTTCCAGAAACCCTTCCTGAACCAGCTCCTGCACAGCCCCTCGGACGGTAATCTTACTGACGGCAAATTCCTTCTCCAGATTCGGCTCTGAAGGAATGATTGACCCTAGCGGGTACACACCGTAAAGAATTCGTTCTTTTAAAATATGCTTAATTTGCAGGTATAACGGTCTGTCTTGCCTCGACAAACTCATGTCAAATTCCACTACCTTTCCACATCGCCTACGGCTTCCGTCATTGCACGGAGAATATCTCCTTCCGAAGCCTTCGGCGTATCGCCGGAGATCGTATGGGCTAGCATGCCCGCCACTGCCGCGAACCGGACGGTTTGCATCGCGGGCCAACCCTCCAGCTCTCCATGAATAATTCCACTCGCGTAAGCATCTCCTGCACCGATTCTATCATATACAGAGAACCTTAGGGGATCAGCGAATACCAAACTTTGGTCCTTATATATGTAACCGAGCAATGAATGGGTATTGTCCCCGTGGATTTCCCGGTGGGTTCCAGCAATGACCTGAATGCCGTATTGGCTGGCTACATCCGGAATGAGTTCTTCAAGCTGCGCCTTACGACACTCCTTGGCCGTGCTCATCCCTAGCGTCAACAAGGCGTCTTTCTCGGTCATTATAACGATGTCTGCTAGTTTCAGCATATCCTCATAATATGGCTTAGCCCGGGTATGGCTTTCCGCTCCCCAGAGCGACGCGCGGTAGTTGCAATCGAAAATCACCAGTCCTCCCTGCGCTTTCACAGCCAAGGCTAGTGCCTTCATATGATTTCGAACAGCATCGTTCATAGCCAGCGTAATCCCACAGAAATGAATGGCAGCGATAGATTGGGCAATCCCGCCATAATCATATGTGCCTTCGGGTGCTCTATTAAAGCTGCTCTCCAAACGATTGGTATAGGTTACCCGGCCGGGACGAACTCCAAATCCATTTTCGAGAAAATACATGCCCATATAATCTCCACCCCGCTGGAGGAATTCTGTGGTGATTCCCAGTCCCCGCAATTCGGCGGCCGCAGCGTCTCCGACCGGGTTGTGTGGTAAGCGCGAGATCAGGCAGCCCGTATGCCCGAAGTTGGCCAGCGCTGACAACACATTCACACCAGTTCCGGAAAAAGAGTAGCGCAGCATATTGCTCTGGGACAGCAAATCATGGCCTGGCACCTGCAGGCGCATCATGACCTCGCCGAAGGCGGCAATCTTTTTAGGCATAGGCGTTAGCCAGCTTTTTCATCATTTGCAGCAAGGTCTGCACGTCGTCTATATTCGTCTTGCCAGATGCCTTGTCAATAATCGAAGAGTACACATGGGGGATCACCTGCTGCACTCCGGCTTCCAGAGCGATTCGTAGAATGGCTTCGAAATTCTCCATGTCAATGCCGCCTGTTGGCTCGAGGGCAAAGTTCTCCTCGGCACAGGCCTTGGCTACAGCACGATACTCCTCTACAAGCTTCAGGCCTTGCATCGGAAAATATTTGATCGCATTCCCGCCCATATCCCGGATTAACGCAATCGCTGCTTTCACCGGTACGATGGCGTGTTCCTCTCCTGCCGCACTCCAAGGACCTGTTGAGATATTGACGTAGCCCGGTCGGCCTGTGGGTGACACCAGACTGTTGATCCAGCCCTCTGTACCCCCAAGATTGGCCCGGGTAGCTCCCACGGCGGGGAATACCTGATTGATATGACTTCCCCCGTAATGCTTAGCAATCTCGGCAACCACAGCCGCCTGGCGGTTATCTCCGGCACCAAGCCCAATCGACACGGCGTCATCAATCTCCTTACCGTATTCGCGCATCGCATTCACGGCTTCCTCTACTGTTTTATAGTTTTTGGAAAGGACGCCTACCAGAACATATCCTTCTGCCGCTTCATAAAGAGCTTTGGCATTCTCAATATCCTTCGCTAGTACATTTAAAGCCACCCTATGGTTATAGAAGCGTTTTGCAATATTAGACATGTTATTTTCCTCCTGCCAGTTTATAAATTTCGGCTTGGATAACCTGGATGTCATCACCCAGCAGCGGACGCGGATCAATGTCAAAATAGCCTTGCCTTGCCCCGTAGTCCCGTGTATATATGGCAATATCGCCCTCTTTCAACTTTTCCACCGCAGTTACTGCGCTAATTCCAGTCTGTGCCTGATCCAGATGCACGCGTCCCCGATAGATTGCCCGTCCTGCCTCGTCCTGCACAATCGTTACCTTCACGCCAGGTACCTCGTTCAGCGTAAGCAGGGTTTGCAGCATCTCTTTTTCCTGTTCGCTGCGGTCTTCCTTAAGGATGTATTCGTCCAGCGCTTGGAGCAGTCCAAAGGCCGTCTCCTTGCCCACCTTCATGCTCCGCCCTATACCATGCAGCTGTACCTTCAGCCATTCAACATATGTACGCCGCCCGGCAACGATGCCGGAGGTCGGACCTTCAATCGCTTTAGAACCGCTATAGATAGCTAAGTCAGAGCATTTCACGTACTTGTGGAGATCTTCCTCAGCTGCTGCATCGACGATTAGAGGAATACCCCGCCGCTGGGCGATTTCCCAAGCTTCATCGACAGAGATCATATTTTTTTGGACCGCATGATGTGATTTCACATAGAGAATAGCTGCGGTGTTATCGCTGATAGCATCCTCAATATGCTGGCCTCGGCCTTCGTTGGCATACCCAACCTCGACTAGTTTCCCTCCGCCCAGGTATACCATCGTTTCCACAGGTGCACCATATTGCACATTGTGACCTTTGAGAATGATGATCTCATTTCGCTGAATCTTATCCTGATGCAGGCGCTCACTGATGCGGCGGTTGCCTTGCGTCACCAAGGCGGCTACCGACAGTGCGATTCCGCTAGAAGCTGAGTTCACAATCACTGCGGCTTCGGAGCCAAGAATTCGTGCAATATAATCGCCACCCTTATCGACTAGATCGGCAATTTCCACATAGCTCTGCCCACCTTTTTTCATAGCCTCCATAACGGTATCGCTGGGTGCAGATACGCCTAATATGCTCATGCGTCCGCTGGCATTAATAACCCGCTTAAGCCCGTACTTCGCATTCAAAGAATTCTCCATGTGCAACAGCTCCTTTAACCTGGATTAGTTGATCTGCTATTCTTTGCTCTCCTTCGGAATCCACCAATACGGCTGGCCCTTTCTCTACGGTGAACAATGTAAGGTTGGCAGGCTCTCCGATCCCTATCCGGCCCAGCTCCGGCTTGCCGAGCCATTCCGCTGCTCGTGTAGTGACCGCCGCAAGTGTATCTTCTAGCGAATAACCCAAGTAGAGAAATTTGGATAACACATTTGCCAAGATGTAGACTGGCCCGTTCAACCGATTGCCGCGATAAATATCGGTGCTGATGGTATCCGGCGGAATCCCGTGACGCTTCGCCGCTTCAGCGATTTTGAAGGAAAAGCTTGCCGTACCGTGACCCACATCCAGATGAACGCCTCGCGCTATCGCCTCTTGCAACACTTTCAGGGGTTGCCCCTCTTCGTCGAAGAGATTATTGCTCTTGCCATTCAGATAATGAGTGATAATATCTCCACGTTTAAGCAGCGGCACTACTTCTTCGATCTCCGGGGGACCTGAGCCGATATGCACCATGAGTGGCAGCCCTGTCTCGTCAGACAACTCTCGGGCTCTGCGCAGCGGTTCAATGCCCATCTCTCCTACCACGCTCCTGCTGATTCTCGCCTTTAGTCCAACGATGAATGAACGATTCTTCAGCATGGATTCCTGAACACTGACATTGTCGATCCATTCTGGCCGGGACAATTCATCCACTCGCTGCAATCCGATTCGGGAAATGTTCAGAAAAGCAAACACACGTGTCTTCGCATTCCTTGCGCTGTCGGCAAGCTCGGCGATTCGGTCGCTTCCGCAGCTCCCCGCATCGACAATAGTTGTAACGCCCTGCTTGACCCCAATCTCGTCTATTTCGTCACCATAGGGGTGAAGTTCAGAACAGGCATGCACATGCATGTCAATCCAGCCGGAGCTTACAAAAGCACCTCCCCCGTCCCACTCTCGCAAGCCTCGGCCTGCCCCAGGTTCCGTAATGTCCGCAATTCGCCCATTCTCCACGACGATATCCAAGGCCTGCCCGCTGATGCTTTTTAAATTACGCAGTACGAGCCTTTCATTCAATTCTTCCACCTCATTCATTATAACGTTATAATGTTTAATGATAGAAAGGTACTACGGATCAACGATTTTCTTACTCCTATCATATTCAAGTTACCGATATCTGACAAGTGCTTTGCGGGAAGCGTGGTGGTTTCGCGGATTTACTAAATCTTCAGCTGAGCGGAACCACTATTCACTTGCTCATACATTCAGCCACCTCTTCTCTTACTTTCGTTTGCTAGCACGCAAGAAGCCGTGAGGCTGCCCTCACGGCTTCTTCCCTACTACTTTTTACACATCCCTCTCCCATTACTGCTGATCATTTTTCTTGCTTAGCGAAGTGAGCTTAAATGTTTGTGTTGCAAGTTGCTTCCGCTGCCCTTGGAATTCATCGTATACATTCAACCGAATTGCTCCTCCGCCCAGCGTCTTATATCCATCACTTATTAACGACAGTGTATATCGCTTAAAGCTCCCTACCTGAAGCTCTGTACCGAAATTTAGCGTCTGAGACATGGACTGTCCCAGCGGATCAACGAGTTCCAGCACAAGCTTATGCTCATATGGCCCGGCTTCATAGAGATTGCTGACCTCAAGATTATAATTCAACACTGCATTCAGCGTATCACTACCTACAGTAACTGTGGCATTTGCATCCGTAATGGATAGCGTATATGGAGACATATTTATACCCAGCAGATTGTTTTGCGGCTCCGCAGTAACCATGTTCAGCCCCAGCGACACCGTGTTGATATAACCGGCAGGTTTGCCACCGGGAGAAGTTAGCTTGCCATCAGCGACCCCTGCGCCCAGATACAGTACCAGCTTTGCGGGGTCCACATTCGCGGGAATCTTGCTCCAGACGGTCACCAAGCTTTTCCCATTAGGACCTGGAGGGGTTTCCGACTGGCTGACCTTGGCCTCATAGTAGTAACTGTCCTGCGTCTTATAGTACACCACAAGCTGCGCCTGATCGGCTTTGCGCTTCTCCTCATTTGTCATGACCAGCTCTGTGTACATGATATTGGAGCCAGTGCCGGGATAGACAGTGGTATGGAGTTCAGCCACCTCTGCTTTTTTCCCGGCTAACTCCAGCTTGAAGGGACTGAGGGGTGCGATCTCTTTCACCTGATTATACAGTTGGGTGGTGTTCAAGGTCAGGAAGTTCTCCTTCTCCTCTCTTACCGTTTCCTGGAGCTCAATCTTTAAGTGATTGAATGTATAAGCATAAGGAACCTTGAACAGAACGTAGACGGCAGCCGTTTCATTGGGAGCCAGAATCGTTTGCGTGTCTTCCGTAACTACCTGCGAAGTATCGCTAACATTGTTGCCCTCAGCCATCACAACTCCTTTAAGGGTAGGCAGCTGCACAGAAGTGGATTGAAGATTGCGAATGTTGATTTTGACCACCATTTGGTCTTTATCAAGCCATGGCAGCCGTTGAACATTTACCAACTTCACACCAAACTTGCCCTGATTGTTATCAACCATATATTCTGAATCCTGCCACTGGTTACTTTGCAGCGAATAAGGGATCTGATAATAGGCCGTCGGGAAAATAATCTTCCCCTCCGCAGCAGGCTCTACCAGTTGCAGCTGCAGTTTACCCTGATTTACCGATAAAGGAACCTCGGCTGAGAGGTCGATGGTCTTCTCTTCCAGCGGCTTTAGGGTCAGACTCGCGAACGCCTTGGAGTCTACCGGGAAGCTGAAGCCTTCTGACGCTTTCACTTCAAGCTTATACGCAGGTAGCGTAACGGATTTGTTGCCGCTATTTTTCAACCGGAATTTTAGCTCCCACTTGGCTGAAGCGCCGCTTGCAGCTACCTTGGCACTTTTCAGCTCGGTTTCTACGGTGTTATTGCTGATCAGAATCTTCTTAACCACGGTACTAGGAACCACGAGATTTGGAGTAATAGCTGTCGGAAGATTATAGGTGGCTACCGGCAGCTCGATCTTAAGTGTACTGTCCTCCTGGGAGAACTGTAGGCGCATTCTATCTGTTTTAATATAGGAAGGAATTTCCGTCAGGAAAAAGATCGTTTTCTTCTCCTTGGGCTGCACTTTATGATTCGCTCCTGCCGTATCATCCAAGGATAGCTTGAAGATCGAGCCTCCCGCCGAGGCAAGGTATCCTTTTAAATTCAAGTCTTCAAGGGTCTTCGTGCCGAGATTGGAGAAGCTGATGCCTACTTTTGCATATACTTTTCCATTGTACTTGTAGATCTGCAAGCTTTCTGCCTTAGTGCTAACCGGCTGATTGTTCAGTATAAGATTCTGGCTCTGATCTTGAGGAACGATGATGGAATAAGTAGCAGGAACAGTAAAGGTGCCCAGTTGTCTACGGAAATCCGCACTGTTGAAGTCCCAGGTGTACAAGGAAATTTTCATCCCGTTAATCTTGTTAGCCTTGCCGATATTCACATAGTAAGTGACACTCTGAGTAGATTTAGCAGGAATAGCTTTGGCATATGTACTGCTAGTCACCGTATTTCCCTGGACAACGGTACCTCCCGGTGTAGTCACTTTATTGAAATAGTCTTTTAAAAGAACACTGCTATTAGTACCATTCGTATAGCTGAACGAGTAGGTCAATATATTACCGTTGTCCTGCTCCATCAGATTGACATCGGTCAATTTGACGCTAACCCCATTCTTCAGGAGTATCGTCCCGAGCTGATCCAGTGTAAAACCTTGAGGTGCAGTTGGAGCAGCACTTGCAGTAATCGCGTGACCCCCATAGCCCGCTGCCTGGATAAAAAGAATTGTACAGAGCAGTATGGCCGCACCAGTCGTTCTAAGTTTGTTCATTACACTCCCTCCCGCTTCCAGTATTACTTATTTGATTCTAATTCGATTCCCCTCCTGTAAGGGTTCACTTGATTCCACAATCAGTTCGTCATCCTTCAAAAGCCCGCCCAGAATAATCGTTTCTTTTTCCACGGTGTCACCTTTAACAACATACGCCTTTTGAACAGTGTAAGTTGTTCCAAGGGTGCCTCTATTCTCACGGACCACCCACACATAGTTACTCTCTCCATCACGCTTGATCAGCTCATTCCGAATTACCAGGCCTTGCGCAGCGGGCTCCTTCTTTATGGCTATCGAAGCCTCTTCATCTCCCTCGGTTCCTTCCGCCGGCAGCGTCATAATGATTTTCCGCTTATTCGTGCTCTCAGGCGCATTTTGCTCGCCCTCTCCTTTGTCATTTGGGCCTGGGACTGAAGAGGCAATCGTGATTTTAGATAGCGTGCCAGTGAATTTCTCACTTTCTTTTCCTTTCAATTGAACAGGAATCTTCTCATCCTGCTGCAGCATTGCTGCCGCATCCTTATCTAATGTGAAAGAAAATTCATACCCTTCACTCAGTTGGACCATTGTCATGAGCTTTTGCCCCTGCCCAATCATCATTCCTCGCTCTGCTGGCAGTTCAATAATTCTTCCATCAAACGGAGCGTGGACTGCACGGCTTTTGCCTAGCTCGCGTTTTAGCCGTTCTATATTGCGCTGGAGGCTGTTCCGATCCAATGTGTTGATATCCAGCTCCCGTTTGGCACTGATCATCCCTTCTTCGTCTTCGGCATTGCCAGCGGCAATATACTGCTCCTTCAGCTTTTCCCGGTTCAAGTCATGTTTCTTAAGTTGGTATTCCGCATCTATCAGCTCTTCTTGCGACTTGGTGCTGTCGAAAGTCACTAGCAGCTGTCCTTTTTTTACGCGCTCCTTCTCCTTCACATGCACTTCGCTGATCAGCCAGCCGTTATCACTGTTCAATGTCTTCACTTTCTTCGGGGTGAGGATGCCGCTGCCTTTAATATGATGCACCAGACGCTTACTTGAAGGTTTCTCGGTGGTCACTTTCGGCAGCATTGCCGTCTCTAGGGTATTACTGAATAATGTTAGACCGGCCAGCAGCACAAAGAATAGGATTAACCCTATACTTGCCCAGCGTTGTTTTCCCTGCAGTAACATCTGCTGCTCCTCCATTTCTTCCTGCCTCTAAAACTCATGATAGGGAGAGATCCAGTAACGAT
This sequence comes from Paenibacillus sp. MAHUQ-45, assembly GCF_058133325.1. Lineage (NCBI taxonomy): Bacteria > Bacillati > Bacillota > Bacilli > Caryophanales > Paenibacillaceae > Paenibacillus > Paenibacillus sp. MAHUQ-45. The sequence continues at coordinate 13,892 of NZ_JBYUPV010000006.1, read as the reverse complement.
CTCCCCCTCTTCCGTTACTCATTCAAATATGTTTTCGCTCGGTTCTGGATAAGTTTACTTACTTCTTCTGCCGATTTCTGTCCGCTCATGAAGCTATTGAACTCTTCCATGACGATCGTTATCACTTTCATATCGCTAGATCTTCGAAAATTGGTTTCCGAGATCAGCTTCTCTACCGTCTCAATCCGTTTTTTTACTGTCTCGCCATCCGGCAGCATGTCTAGTGGTATCATGGTTTCCAGTGTTCCGCTCTCTATTTTTTGCAGAGTTTCCTTGAATTTTTTATCACTGATCCCTTTATTCATTGGTATTCCCGCGAGATTCGGGGAAGCCTGCATTTCATCAGAAAGCAAAAACTTGATGAATGCCCACGCTTCCTGTTGAACATCAGATTTGCTGTTTATCCCTAAACTGTACGTAGGCTGGAACGGTGCACCAACCTTTTGCCCGCTTGCGTTCGGCTTCTGGTAATAATCCATACCCTGGGGCTTTGTCAGTGCTTGCTCGGGGCTGAATACATTCACCATTTGAAATGCCGCATTACCGTTATCGAACGACATTCCATCACTGAGTAAGCCTTCGTCATACATTGATTTGATTTGTGTTATCATATTGCGGAATAAATCCGAGTCGAAGTTCGGCTGACCCTGCCCTACAAGCTGAGAATAATTGTCCTCGATAAAATCGAAGAGCAGCGACAGGGGATCCAGGCTAATAAGCTTTTCGGCATCGCCTTGCTCCTTCAGCTTTTGGGCAACATCCTTGAACTGGCTCCAGCTCCACGCTTTATTAGCATCAACTGAAATATTCGCCTTCTTTAATAACTCTGTATTTCCCTGAAACAGGGAGAGCGAGAAAGAGAGCAGCATAGCATACAAACCCTCTCCGTCTTGGGATGCCTGCAAAATATTACTGTATAGTGCATTTCGATCGAACGAGCTGTCTTTAGACAATAGATCGTTCAAGTTCACCAGCAGTTTTTTGGCGACGAATTTGTCCTGGGGCAATTCGCTCATGAGAATAAGATCGGCCCCTTTACCGGAAATGACTTGCGTCGTCAGCGATTGCACGTACTTTTCCACGTCTGCTAGTGAGATAGACTCTACGGCCATACCGCCGTCTCCGGTGACATCCGATGCTTTATATTCTTTCATTTCGATATGAATATCCTTATGCTGTTCCTCAAATTGTCGCGCTGCAGTTTCCAAGAAACGATCCTTCCTCATGACAGAGATGACGACAGTTTTCTGGCCGCCCTCCGTCTCGGCTTTAGTACCTCCTTCTTCGTTGCCAGAACAAGCAGATAACAGCATGGCGCTGGACAGCATGACGATCAACCCTATTTTTTTCAAATGAATCATCCTCTCAATGTAGTCAAATTTGGTTGTTGCAGAAGAAACACAGCCATCGTAAAGCCAGCAATCCGTTGACTTGGCAGAACTCATATTGCCTATTCTCTTCGCTCAGCCTTTCACGCCGGAAAGCTGGATTCCTTCGATAAAATACCGTTCGGCGCTTAAGAACAGAAGTACCATCGGCATCATGTATATAACTGAGGCGGCAAAAGAGACGCCAAGCGCATCTTCCTGAATGCGGGAGAGAAACACAGAGAGTGGCTGCATCGCAGCGTCCTGCAGAAAAATAAGCGGCTGCTCGACCATGTTCCAATAGTCGACGAATAGGAGTACGATGAGTGCGGCAACACCCGGCTTCACCATCGGAAGTGCAATCGATATGAATATTCGCAAGTATCCTGCCCCATCGATTTTGGCTGCTTCAATAAAAGCCGAATGGATCTGGAGCATAAATTGCCGAAGCAGAAACACACCAAAGGCGCCGAATATACCAGGCAGTATGATAGAGCTAGGATGATTTAGGAGACCCAGCCGATCGGCCATCAAGTAGTTGGGCACAAGCGTCACCTGGAACGGCATCAGCATCGTCATCAAATAAAGTAAGAACAGTCCATCCCTGCCCGGAAAATACAGCTTGCCGAACGCGAATGCAGCGAGCGTTGCCACGAACGCCTGTCCGATGATGATAGGAACCACTAACAATATGGAATTCCAGAACAGGTGTAGAAATTGCGGTGTCGCGATTAGTACTTTGTTATATTGCTGGAACGACACCCAGTCGGGAATCCACTTCAGATTAACGAATACGCTCGTATCGGTTTTGCCTAACATGCTGTAATTTGACGTAATCTCCCGCTCTGTCATGAAGGAACTGACAATGTTCAGGACAACGGGCATAAGCAGCAGGACGGCGATGGCGATCAGCAACAACGAACGCAGCAGCGGCGCGACCCATTGCTTCATCACCTCATTCACCCCCTTCACCTTTTTCTTGTGTTTACTCCATATAAGAGCGGAAAATCTGCTCTGTGCGAAACAGAATTAACATAAGCACCATAATGCAAAGCGCCATCAACACCGCCGCGGACGATACTTTCTGGATATCCAGGGACAGGAACATATTGTTCATGTAATGCTGCATCATATAGATACGGTCATGCGGGTATGCACCAGCGACAAGATACGTCTCACGGAACACCTTGAACGAGTTCAGCACAGACATGAGTACGACCAGAAATGTCGTCGGCGTCAAATACGTCAGCGTAATTCCGAACAGCCTGCGAACTGGACCTGCCCCTTCCAGATTGGCAATTTCATAATATTGATCCGGAATGTTCTGCAAGCCAGCCAGGAACAGGATGACGTTGTAACCGATGTTCTTCCATACATAGACCAGCACAATCACAAAGCCAGCCCAGTCGGATTTCATCCAATCGTGACGGCTAAGGCCGAAATGCTGCAAAACAGCGTTTAATGTGCCATTCCAATCGAATAAGATTTGCCAGACTAGTACAATCGAAGCAACAGGCACAACAAGCGGCAGTACATACGCAGTGCGTATCCAGTTCCGAATAAATACCCGCTGATTCAAGAGTAACGCTAACAAAAGTGATACAGTAACGAGAATCGGCACGCTAATCATGGTGAACCAGAACGTGTTAGACATCGCTTTTTGAAAAGAGGAGCTAAGGAACAATTCGTTGTAATTGGACAACGTGAAACTTCCTCCAATTCGATCCTGGAACGAGTTCAAGACACTCTGACCGAACGGAATGAGATAGAACAAGGAAAATCCACACAAGCTCGGAGCCAGAAAACCTAAGGCAGCTAGAAGCTCCCTGCGTGCCAGACGGTGAAACTTCACGAAGAAACCTCCAATCGGGAGCCGATCAACGCTTTGTTCGGAACGGCTGTACATCGATTAGTTTACAAACAAATCTGGGAGTAAATATGTAAGCAATGTGGAAAACGTGTGGAATCGGGCCGTTTCTGAACCTTTTATGGTAGAATTGTCCTCGGGTAAATGTTGGGGAGGTTACTGCATGAAGTCCTATCAAATCGCCGTAGTCGACGACGATATCCAGATCCAGGAAATCGTTGCGACTTATTTGTATAAAGAGGGATACCGTACGATGAAGTTTTCGACTGCCGAAGACGCTTGGGAGCTGTGGAAGAACGATCCGCCAGATATGTGGATTCTCGATATCATGCTTCCAGGGATGAGCGGCTTCGAGTTGTGCAGAAAAATTCGTAAAGAGGCGGAAGTGCCGATCATCATGATCTCGGCGCGTGATGAAGAAGTTGATCGCATCCTCGGGCTTGAGCTAGGCAGCGACGACTACTTGACTAAACCGTTCAGCCCGAGAGAATTAGTCGCACGTGTGAACCGCTTGTTCCAACGGATTAGCTCGATTCGTCAAGCCCAGGAGAAGCTTGTCCCTTCGCAACCGGAAGACACGGAGTTAGAAGTTGGCGAGCTGCGGCTCATCTTGGAAGAGCGACGTGTGTTCTGGCTTGGAGAAGAAGTCGAAATGACCCTGAAGGAATTTGAATTGCTGCAGAAGTTATCTGAGCAGCCGAATCGGGCGTTCACGCGGGACGCGTTGCTTACGATGATTTGGGGAGATAATTATTATGGCTATGACCGGGCGATCGATGATCTGGTGAAGCGGCTTCGTAGAAAAATAAAGGAACTTCCGATCGATACCATAAGGGGGCACGGTTATCGACTGCGGACGGAAAGGAGTTCGGTTGATTGATAGATTCCAACAGAATACACATATAGGAGTCTGATTAGAATGAAAACGAAATTAACATTGCTAAGTGCAGTGCTGGCTATCTCCCTTATCTCCGCTCAATCCGCGTTCGCTGCCACTGCAACATCGTCGGCTGGCCAAAAAGCCGGTACTACCGTTACCCAGTCCAGTCCTAATACTGCTCCAATGGGGCAACTCACCGATACAACGAAAGCAACTCCTGTGAAAGAAGACACTCCTAAGCCAACAGCTACCCCAACGAAAAAAGATAAAGCAAAAACTGAAGCTAAAACACCAGCGAAATCACCCGCCAAATCACCTGCTAAAGCACCAGCTAAAACAGACAAGAAAAAAAGCAAATAAGTTTGCTACAGATTATAGGAACAGTCAGGAGCGGTCCCTGCTGTTCTTTATTTTGCTTTTCCGGTTCTGACGCCGTTGTCTCTTTCGCTGCTTCCCTGCCATTAGCCGCCCTTCGGGTCGGCTCAATACAGAAGAGAGTGTCCCGTATAGCCTATGGCTACGGGGACACTCTCTTCATCTACCTCAAAAATGGATGTAACTATAGTAAACGCTGAAACGACAAATTGTTGGGTCAGATTTACAACTCTCTTAAATAAGGATCATAAAGGCTTTCTTTCCATCGTTTCAAATGATGATCTGATGCAAGAACCTGGTGTGTATCACTTAAATGATGAATTACAGCATCGCTATAAACAATATCATGTTTATTATAAAGCTGGCGAATTCTTGCCTTCTCACCAAAGGGATCGGGAGTTGGAATAGAAGATAGCAATGACTTCGTATAAGGATGAAGCGGATTTTCATAAATATCCTTCACTGTCCCAAGCTCAACAATATGACCCAGATGCATAACGGCTACTCTATCCGAGATCGATCGTACCATTGATAAATCATGAGCAATAAACATATAGGTTAAATTGTGTTGCTTCTGTAGTTTTTTCATGAGATTAACGACCTGTGCCTGGATGGATACATCTAAAGCGGAAATAATCTCATCCGCAATGATAAACTTTGGTTCAACGATCAGTGCTCTTGCTATTCCAATTCTTTGCCGTTGTCCTCCTGAGAATTGATGAGGATAACGATTTATAAGTGATCCTGACAAACCCACACTTTCCAGTACATTAATAACACGTTGTTTTCTATCTTCAGCCGAATGACTCAAGTGATTAATATCCAATCCCAATGCAACGATATCCAGAATGTTTTTTCTTGGGTTCAGCGATGCCATAGGATCTTGGAATATCATCTGCATATTCCTTCTTAGAGATTTCTCTTTATCTTTTTTTAGAGGGCCAGAAATTTTCTCATCAAGAAATGTAACATCGCCCTGCTGGTAATCATAGATGCGTATCAACGAGCGGCCCAACGTGCTTTTGCCACTTCCACTTTCACCAACAATACTGAAGGTTTCGCCCTCATAAATATCAAAGGATACATCATTGACAGCACGAACAGTCGTTTTTCGGTCAATTTTAAAATGCTGATGCAGATGCTTAACGGACAGTATCTTTTTGCGGCTCATTTATCCGTCCCCCTCTTAATTTTGCCAGCCTTTTTGCGAGTATTTCAGGCAGCTCTACTTTAGGTGCTCTTTCATCTAGCAGCCAGCTCTTTACACGATGTGTAGAGGTTACATTAAAGTATGGGGGCTCTTCTTCAAAATCAATGGCAAGTGCGTAATCACTTCGATAAGCAAAGGCATCCCCCTGAGGAGGTTCAATTAAACTAGGCGGTGAACCTGGAATCGAATATACCTCTTCATGGGGATCATCTGTCAGCGAAGGAATTGAAGAAAGAAGGCCCCAGGTATAAGGATGCTTTGGATTATAGAAAATTTCATTTGCCCGACCTTCTTCAACAATCTGTCCTGCATACATAACTGCAACACGATCGGCTACATTAGCTACAACACCAAGATCATGAGTGATAAAAATAATGGCAATACCTGTACGTTTTTGAATATCTTTAATTAAATCAATGATCTGCGCCTGTATTGTAACATCAAGAGCAGTCGTTGGTTCATCTGCAATTAATAAATCAGGTTCGCATGCGAGGGCAATAGCTATCACTATACGCTGTCTCATCCCGCCTGAGAGCTGGTGGGGGTATTGTTTAATCCGTTTTAAGGGATTTTCTATCCCGACAAGCTCCAATAGCTTCAGTGTTTGAGTATAAGCTTCTTTCTTTGTCGCTACCTTACGGTGAATTAGCATGCTTTCCATAATTTGCTTTCCCACAGTGGTCGTGGGATTTAAGCTTGTCATAGGATCCTGAAAGATGATAGCAATCTTACAGCCACGCACGTTTGTTTCAAATTCTTTATCACTTAGTGTTGTTAAATTAAGAGTTTCTCCCTCGTTGTGAAAAAAAATACTTCCATCAATCACGGCATTATTACCTGCCAGTCCTAAAATGGCTTTCGTTGTTATGGACTTCCCGCTGCCACTTTCGCCCACGATAGCGAGTGTCTCCCCACGATTCAAATCGAAACTCACATCGCGAATGACATGATTAAAACCGGAGTTCATTTTAAATTTAAGTTTTAAGTTTTGAACCTCTAATAATGTATTGTCCTTCATATTATCACCTACAAGTCTTTCATTTTGGGATCAAACACATCGCGAAGCCCATCCGCTATGAGATTGAAACTAAGCATTAATAGCGATAACACAATGACAGGGGAAATAACAATATAAGGTTGTGTTAATATACTTTGATAGCCTGTGCTGATTAAAACGCCAAGTGAAGCTTGAGGAGGCTGAAGTCCGAGACCAACAAACGCCAAAAAGGATTCATAAAAGATAGCACTCGGTATAGAGAACATAGACATGACTAAGATCTGCCCTGCTATATTGGGTAACAATTCTTTGATCATAATTTTGAAGTTGGAAGCGCCCAGCGTTTTCGCTGCTAATACAAACTCATGCTCTTTCAGTCTTAAAACCTGAGAACGAACAACGCGGCTCATACCTATCCAGCCTGTTAGTATCAACGCAAGTATAATTGTGATGATTCCCGGTTCTAATAAAACCATAAAGATAATAACAACGACCAAGCTGGGAATACCACTGAGGATTTCTATAAACCGCTGCATTACCCCATCAATTTTACCGCCGTAGTAGCCTGAGATAAGACCAAAAGTAATACCAATAATAACGTCAATACTTACGGCAACGAACGCGATTAAAAATGATATCTGTGTCCCTTTCCAAACGCGGGCCCATAAATCACGCCCTAAACTATCACTGCCAAACCAATAGTATACATTCTTCAGAGACTCACTATCATACATATCAATTCCATCTGCTTTACCATTGAATATACCTATCTTCTCTATTAATGGAATTCTTGGCGGTAGATTTAATTGACTCTTCTCAACATGATCAAACGTTGTTCCACTCATAAGAGGACCCACTAATGAAAGCAAAAAGATTACGATAATAACAACAACGCCAAAAACTGCACCTTTATTTTTACGAAAACGCGTAAAAGCATCTTTAAAGAAGCTGCCACTCTGAATGCTTTCTTGTTCTGTGTGATTTTGACGTTTATCAAACTCAAATAAATTTGTTGCCATTACGCACCTCCTTTTGCAACACGAATTCTTGGATCTATTACGCCATATAAGATATCAACGAGCAGATTAACAACAATATAGAGGGCGCTATAGACAAAAGCGATCATGACAATCACGTTATAATCTTTTACCAGAATCGCATCAACCAATAAACTCCCAATCCCCGGTATGCCAAAGACTTTCTCAACAACTAATGATCCTGTCATCAGATTAACCATTAATGGACCCACAACTGTAATAACGGAAATGATTGCATTACGTAAGCCGTGTTTATAAATGATTTGCTTGGATCTAACCCCTTTTGCACGGGCAAGTTGAATATAATCAGAATTAAGCGTCTCAATCAGCTCTGTCCTAAGGAAGCGAGCTATTTGTGCGATGACAAACATCGAACAGGCCAATGTTGGCAGTATCGATGATCTGAAGGGATGCTCGATCGAATAAGTTAGATCTGCCCATCCTAGACGATAGCCAATATAGTAACTGAGCAGCAAAGCAAATACGTAAGCTGGAATACTTACACCGATTACGGAGACTACAGTAGCAGCGCTATCCTTCCATGTATGAAGTCTAGTCGCGCCGATGATCCCTAACATTATGCCTAGAATACTCCCCAACACCATCGTCTGGAATCCAATTCTGACGGATACGCCCAATTGAGACCAAACGATACCGGATACTAGCTGGTTTTTTACAATAGAATAAGAAATACCAAAATCTCCTCTTATTGCGTTCAAGAAAAAAATAAATGCTTTTTCAAAGAAAGGCTTATTTAGACCATAGTGTTCACGTAATATTGTGATTTGGTCAGTTGTTAATCGTTCATCATTAAATGGCGATCCCGGTAAAAACTCTAGGAGTAAAAAAAGAACAAATAGAATAACCAGCAATGTAACTATTGCCCAGAATATACGCCCTAAAATAAACTTTGTCATAAATCTCACCTCTTAGCAGACAAAAGAGCGCAATGCGCTCTTTTGTCTCTTGCTTTGTAGTTATTACTTTTTACTCAACAGAAATATTACGATAAGAAATAAGTCCGCCTACAACGAAGTATTCTACGCCCTTTACTTTCGGATTAATCAGCATCGCTTCCCCTGCTTGGAACACAGGTATAGCTCCTCCGTCCTCGCCCAGAAGCAGTTTCTCTGCTTCTTTGAAAGAGTTCCAACGACTACTTTCATCCGTAGCGAATGCCCCTCCTGGAGCTGTTTTCTTCACGATTTGGTCATAAGCTGGATTATTGTACTTTGGATAATTGAAGTTCGAGTTAGAAAGGAATAGCGTTCCGAGATAATCATAAGGATCTCCATAGTTTGGACCCCATCTAGTCAATCCCAGCTGATAATCGTCTTTTTTCATACGGGCAAGACGTTCGCTTTTGGTTACCGTGACAATATTAATCTTAATACCATCCAATGCTTGCAAGTCCGCTTGAATCGCTTCTGCCGTTTTCTTGATTTCATTAGAATTTTCAATTAGCAATTCGAGTGTTATTTGATTAACACCTAGCTCGCTTTTAGCTTTATCTAGATATTCCTTGGCTTTTTCAACGTTATAGGTTTGGAATGTAGGAGAAGTATCCCGGAAATCCTCACCTTCCGAATCCGTAGCTAAACCTTTAGGTACAATAAAGTCTGCTCCAATCGATCCATCTTTCAAAATATCATTGGCAATATGATCTCTATCAATTGCATAACCCAGCGCTAATCTCAGGTTTTTATTTTTAAGTGTTTCAAATTGGTTATTCGGGGAAAGATACCACACATAACCCGTTACTACACTGGTAAATGCTTTATTAGCAGCATATCTGCCAACGAGCTCGGACGATATTTTGGTTACATCAATATCTCCTTTTTCAAACTCTAACGCTGCAACAGAATAGTCTTGGCGTTTAACAAAATCCACTTCATCAATTTTGATATCATTTGCCGCGTAATAATCCGGGTTTTTTATGATTTTCCAGCTGTTTAGTTTATTCCATTCGGAGAATTTGAACGGACCATTAGACAATAAATATTCTGGAGCCGTAGCATATTTATCACCTTGTGCAGTAACAAACTTTTCATTCAAAGGATTAAAAACAGGGATGGGCAAAAATTTAATAAAATAGGGAACTGCTGTTTCAAGTGTAACCTCTAAAGTATGGTCATCCAGCGCTTTAACACCCAATTCTTCAATTGGCAGCTTGCCTGCAGTTATCGCAGCTGCATTCTTAATGCCCGCGTCAGCTACAAAACCTGAATATTCACTTGCTGTTGCTGGATCTGCAGCTCTGCGCCAGGAATACACGAAATCATTAGCAGTAACAGGCTCACCATTCGACCATTTAGCATCTTTTCTTAAATTAAACGTGTACACTTTCCCGCTATCGTCATGACTCCAATCGGTTGCAATACGTGGAACTATATTTCCGTTTTTATCGTAATCTACAAGCCCATCTGTAAATGTTTCTATCATTTCAAGAGAAAAGCCATCTGAAGCGAGGGTTGTATCTAGACTGATAATATCTACGTCTTTTGCAAATTTAACAACACGCTTAGAGCTTTCAGAGACACTATTACCTTCAGTGACATTTTTACTTTCAGCAGCACTATCATTTTTAGTTGATGTGCAACCGGTAAAAATAAGAACTGCTGATAAAGCGATGCCTAATACAAATAACTTTTTACTCATTAATAGTCTCCTTGTTTACGTATTCACTAGAGTTGCACCACACGAAGGAGTAAATGTTGTGAAAATAAATTCAAAAACCAATTATTATATCCTCTATTAAAAGCTGTATCTTCTAGTAAAAGATAATTAAACGGTAAATTTATAAAGCTAAAAACATAGCAAGTTTCCGCTGAAAGCTTTTAGAGATATGTAATTTACGATTCATGTATGCCACCGAGCTCATGATGATTTACATATAATAAGCGTTTGAAAATTTTGATAACATCATTGCAACACTAATGTAATTTACTATAATATTTATAGTTTGTTATGTCAATAATTCAAATGCGAATTGTAAGAATTAAACTTATAAAATTTTTTTTATTGTGATATACTACGTTTACGAAATAGGGGCTTGGAAACATGTACAGCATAAACATATCTATCCCAGCCATGGAGGAGAATAGTATGACGTTTAGTAATGATGAAATTCGGACAATAGTGGTTGCAGGAGGTTGCTTTTGGGGAGTAGAGGAATATTATCGACGCCTAAAAGGGATTATCGATACAGAAGTTGGATTTGGACATGAAGATGAGTCTATAGATACAAATAACTACGATGACCTAATTGAATCTGTTAAGCTAACCTATGATTCTAATCTCATATCGCTTGATAATATTATTGATCATCTCTTTAGAATAATTGATCCCACTTCATACAATAAGCAAGGGCCTGATGAAGGTCCTCACTATCGAACAGGGATCTTCTATGAAAATTTGTCTGATAAAATAATGATTGATAATGCCATTACTTCTAAATCTGCACTATATACACAACCAATTCATACAAAAGCAAGAAATCTTCATCACTTCCAAATTGCAGAGGCAAAACATCAAGAGTACCTTGCCAATAATCCGAATGCACAGTGTCATGTTGATTTTAGCTTGATTAAGGATGATGAGAAGAAATGAAAGCATACGCTCCATTTCCATCTAACAGATTATCCATCTATTCTAGGCTGAAAAAGTAGGCAATAGGTGTATTAGGCGATCCTAATGTGATCCTCAAGACGGGGAAGCTATTTATTATTTTTGCTGTAATGACAGCCCTACTCTCAATTAAGCTCAACTGAGTTAGCCCGGCACTAACGAATGCTCAGGCCCTTACTCAGGTCCTTAATCAAACCTGCTAATTTCATTTATCTTAGTCTCTACTAAGTGCTTACTCTTGTTGTCAACGCAAAAACACCTCCAAGATCGTATCCACATCTTATGACATGTTTACATTTTCTTGAAGGTGTTTTATTTTGTCTCAAGTTATAGGGTCAGTTCCCAAACAAATAGTTTTGAATGATATCCTGGCTTAATTCGTTCACCCATAGTATCTACGTAAATGTATTCGAGGCAATCTGTGCAGTAGGGGTCCTCATACATAGCACGATTTGCTTCTGTTCCGCTTTAAGGCGAACCAGGAGCTCGTAGTCACAGCTTCCGTCGAATTAGATATCATAGCTGCGCGAGCTTGCTGCTAGCAAATGGTGTAGGATGAAAGAAGGTCTAGAGTGGCTTGGTCATAGTGGCTGCGCATCTACAGCCGATGTTTACTCTCATTAGGAGTACAGTTCGAAGGTTTTCTCTCCTATGCCATGAATAGATTTTGAAGCAAATAAAAAAGCTCATTAGACTTTGCATCTAATGAGCTTTTCTGCTTGTATACCGGTGAGAGGACTCGAACCTCCACGGTTTCCCACTCGATTTTGAGTCGAGCGCGTCTGCCATTCCGCCACACCGGCATATTCAACTATTGAAACTCCAAAAATAATGGAGGCGCCACCCAGATTTGAACTGGGGATAAAGCTTTTGCAGAGCTTTGCCTTACCACTTGGCTATGGCGCCGTAATTATGGAGCGGACGACGGGAATCGAACCCGCGACCCTCGCCTTGGCAAGGCGATGCTCTACCGCTGAGCCACGTCCGCATAAATGGCTGGGGATATAGGATTCGAACCTATGCGTGACGGAGTCAAAGTCCGTTGCCTTACCGCTTGGCTAATCCCCAACAAACATTTTCAATAATGGGGCGACTGATGGGTCTCGAACCCACGAATGCCGGAACCACAATCCGGTGCGTTAACCCCTTCGCCACAGTCGCCATATGAATCCAAATTAATTAAGCTTATTATTTTCAGTGAGGTAAATGGGGCGACTGATGGGTCTCGAACCCACGAATGCCGGAACCACAATCCGGTGCGTTAACCCCTTCGCCACAGTCGCCATATGAATCCGACTTAGTTAAGCCTATTATTTTAGTAAAGTAAATGGGGCGACCGATGGGTCTCGAACCCACGAATGCCGGAACCACAATCCGGTGCGTTAACCCCTTCGCCACGATCGCCATATTAAACTTTAATAAAGAATTGGCAGGGGCAGCAGGAATTGAACCCACACCAACGGTTTTGGAGACCGTTGTTCTACCTTTAAACTATGCCCCTAAAATGGTGGGGGATGATGGATTCGAACCACCGAACACGTACGTGAGCAGATTTACAGTCTGATGCGTTTGGCCACTTCGCTAATCCCCCAAAGATGGTGCCGGCGAGAGGACTTGAACCCCCAACCTACTGATTACAAGTCAGTTGCTCTACCAATTGAGCTACACCGGCATATTAAGTTGTATACTTCATGGTGGCTCGGGACGGAATCGAACCGCCGACACGAGGATTTTCAGTCCTCTGCTCTACCGACTGAGCTACCGAGCCATAAAGTCTAAATGGCGGAACCGACGGGATTCGAACCCGCGATCTCCTGCGTGACAGGCAGGCATGTTAGGCCAACTACACCACGGTTCCAAATTGGTTGCGGGGGCAGGATTTGAACCTGCGGCCTTCGGGTTATGAGCCCGACGAGCTACCGGGCTGCTCCACCCCGCGTCAGTAAAAACATATTTCCTTGTCCTCCAGAGGAGGTTACATGGTGGAGGCTGAGGGGATCGAACCCCCGACCCTCTGCTTGTAAGGCAGATGCTCTCCCAGCTGAGCTAAGCCTCCATAACGGACATTTCTTATCATACCACATTCCACTATGTAAAATCAAGTGTAAAATTGGTGACCCGTAGGGGATTCGAACCCCTGTTACCTCCGTGAAAGGGAGGTGTCTTAACCCCTTGACCAACGGGCCTTGCTGTAATAATAGTGGCGGAGAGAGAGGGATTCGAACCCTCGAGACGCTTGTGGCGCCTACACGATTTCCAATCGTGCTCCTTCGGCCAAACTCGGACACCTCTCCATATGGCTCCCCGAACAGGACTCGAACCTGTGACAACTCGATTAACAGTCGAGTGCTCTACCAACTGAGCTATCAGGGAATATTCATATCAGGCCTTAATCGCCTGAAAACTGGATCGAAACGAATTTGCATTTTATCTAATAGGATAAGCCCTCGACCGATTAGTATTGGTCAGCTCCATGCATTGCTGCACTTCCACCTCCAACCTATCTACCTCGTCGTCTTCAAGGGGTCTTAC
>NZ_JBYUPV010000005.1:27883-377236 GCF_058133325.1 Paenibacillus sp. MAHUQ-45 | reverse complement strand
CATGAAGTCGCCTCGTTTCCACTGTTTGTAGGGGTACAAACACTGTAACGAACGGGCGGCTTTTTTTCTACCTTTTTTTGGCTAATCAACAGGCCTACCCTGAAGCATATTATTCAGAAAATAAGCTACAAAAATGCTCTTATATCCTCTATTTTCCGCAAAATGAAAAATATAAGGTACAAAAATGCTGTTATTTGAGAGTACAGCTTCATCGATTGAATTAGACGATGAAGCCCTTAAGGAGTGAATCAGCAGCGACCAATAGCCTACGGCTCTACCACTACTGTTAGCTTTCGCGTTAGCCCCACCGTTAGCTCTAGCTCTACCGTTGGCGTTAGCCCTACCTAGTCCTAGCGTTAGCCTTAACTCTAGCTTTAACGCCGCGCAGTCGATTTAAGTCTTACATTTGAAATCATCGCTTCACTATCGCCCCAAAAGAACCCCGAAATAAAATCAGTGCCTGTTCTTGGTCTTCGATGGTCGCTGCGGCTTGCGGCGCTGGGGAATGTTCGGCTGAAGATTGTCACTCACCCGGGAGACTTCATCCGCCAGCACCGAATCGATAATGTCGATCGTGAGATCGTAATAGGCGAATGGCTGGTGCTCGAACTGCTCCAGACGGGCGGCATAGTCCTTCACTTCAAGCACCAGCTTCACGAGATCAATACCAAGCTCCCTGGTCGTTTCTCGCTCCAGCCTGAAAACCGCACTCTCCAGCATCATTCGCCCGCCGCGCACATTGTTATTCCGGAAGTGGAACAGTCCTACAGCGATCTGAAGCAATCCTTTATACACAGGATCTTTATCCTTGGCAAGCCACAGCTCCTCGAGCACCTCATGACACTCGAAATAATCTCTGTCCCTGTTGAAATAGACCAGATATTCCAGGTACAGCGGTTCATAGCCCATCTGGCAAATCGCCTTTCTTCGCTTCCGAAAGAAGTCCGCGTACATGGTCCAGAAGACCCTTCATCGCGTCCATATCATGAGCCTGCCAGATTTCATTGAACCGTTCCTGACTTTCGATGGCCTCATTGACCAGATGATAGAAATACAACTGGTGGATCGCCTTCAGCACTTGCGTGGTTGTATTCGAATTTTCCTCGAAGGTCTTCTGCGCATCCAGAATTTCTTCACGGATACTGGACATTTCACTGTCAAGAATCGATGCCGCTTCCGCTGCTGTCTTCAGACGCAACCGGATTTCATCCGGCAGGCTTTCGCGGTATTTATAATTCAAGGAATGTTCGATCGTCGCCCAGAAATTCATAGCCAGCGTGCGGATCTGAATCTCGGCAAGCACAATCTTTTGGCCCAGGGCCGTCTGTACAGGATATTTAATAATCATATGAAAGCTGCGGTAGCCGCTCTCTTTATAATTGGTGATGTAATCTTTCTCATAGAGGACCTCCAGGTCCTTGCGGGCCCGGATATATTCAGCCACTCTGCGGATATCCTCCACGAATTGGCACATAATGCGAATGCCGGCAATATCCTCGATGCCCGTCTCCAGATCTTCCATCTTCACATTCAGGCGCTTAGCCTTTTCAAGAATGCTCGATAGTCTCTTCACACGTCCGGTTACGAACTCGATTGGCGTATATTCCTCTCTTTTCTTCAACTCCGAACGCATGGTCTTAAACTTAACTTTCAGTTCCTCCACAGTTTGCTCATATGGAAGTAAAAAAGTTCCCCAATCCCTTCCGTCCATCGCCTTCGTCCTCCTGTCCTTTCGTCTTCCTCAGTGATGATCCGCGCCCACCGCTTCGGAAAGTGTACGGAATCCGTCCCGGCGCAGCAATTGCCGCAATCCGGCATGCAGCCTCCGGTTCACTTCAGGCCCTTCATAGATAAGGGCTGTATAAATCTCAACCAGGCTGGCGCCCGCCCGAATTTTGTCATAGGCATCCTGACTGGTGAAAATCCCGCCCGAGCCGATAATCGGCATTTTGCCGTCGGTCTGACGATAGATTTTGCGGATAATTTCGGTGGAACGGTCACGAAGTGGCTTCCCGCTGAGCCCCCCGGCCTCTCCCGCCTTCTCGTGGCTCAGCCCCTCACGGGTTATCGTAGTATTAGTAGCGATAATACCGTCCATCCCTGCTTCAGTCAGCGTATGTACCATATATTCCAGCTCGGTGTCGCTCACGTCGGGAGCGATCTTCACCAGCAGGCTCTTGTTCAGTCCGGTCGCCTTGCGCTGAATTTCCATCTCTTCCTTGACCTGGGCCAGCAGGAACGACAGCTCACTGCCATGCTGAAGGCTGCGCAGATCTGGTGTATTCGGCGAGCTGATGTTCACCACAAAAAAATCACCGTACGGATACAGCGTACGGATACACTGGCGGTAATCCTCATGGGCCGCTTCATTACTTGTCGCCTTGTTCCGTCCAATATTGACCGCAACCGGAATTCTGCGGTGCTTCAGCGCCTTCAGGCGCTGGACCATAGCCTCAGCTCCGTCATTGTTAAAGCCCATCCGGTTGATCAGAGCCTCGTCTGAGGGCAGGCGGAACAAGCGTGGGCTCTCGTTGCCCGGCTGTCCTTTGGGCGTCACCGTACCCACTTCCATAAAGCCAAAGCCAATGGAAGAAAATCCCGGCACCGCTGCGGCGTTCTTATCCAGGCCCGCAGCCAGTCCCACCGGGGTAGGAAAATGAACCCCGAACAAATCGACAGCCATGTCGGCCGTCTCCGGCACCCCGTACATCAGTCGCAGAGCCGCGCTGCCACCAGGCACGAATGCCGCTTTGTCCAAGCCGCCAACGACCAGATGGTGCGCCTTCTCGGCGTCCATTTTGAAGAAAATCGGTTTTCCAAAATTACGATACAGCACCCTTCTCGCTCCTTCATGGGGTCATTGCTAGTGCTTAAGTCTCCCCGCTTCTGTAGGTTTCTACTTGATTTTAGCCTTTTCCGGGTGAAAAGAAAAGTTTTTTGCCCTTTTCCGCCCCAAAGGACCCGGATGCCAAGTATAGTAATTTTATTGTAAACGCATTACAATGTAAGGGTAATCACCGATTATAAGAGAAAGAAGGTCGAACTGTATGTCAACTAAACGTAAACCCCCTACACTGCAGCAGAAGAAGGAAGAAGTGAACCGCAAAGCCCTCTTGTGGATCGGCGTCAGTCTTGCAGCGCTCATTATCTTAGTTATTGTGCTGTTGATTGTGCTTTAGGCCACTAGTTCAACCAGTGGTACTTTTTATGGGGGTTGGTCTGATTCGCTGAAGTTGCCGGTGAGAAGCGTTCCTTCGGCAGCAGCAGTTCTGCAGGCAGAACCCCTTTGCTTATTTCTACCTTCGTTCCTTTAGGCGCCAGTGCGAATAATTCCTCTACATCCCCACGCCTCATCCGGATACATCCCAACGACTCATCCTTGCCGATGCTGTTCACATCATTCGTGCCATGAATGGCATAATTCGTATCGGAAAGCTGCATACCGCGACTACCGAACTCTCCGTTGTCATGCCCATTCGGGTTAACGACCTTATCTGAAATTACAAAATGCCCCTCGGGAGTACGGTCACCACCAAGACCCACTTCATAGTTACGCAGCATCACCGAGCCGCTGACGACTGCCAGACGGTGTGTTTTTTTATCTATAATAATAGTAAGCGGGCTGGCAAAATAGGGCTGGCCCGGAGCCCCGCCGCCGGCCCCTGACCCACTTCCAGCAGCTCCTTGGGGCGCTTGGGCCGTATCCTGCTGTTCCGGTTGATCTCCCTTGGCTCCCGGGATCGCCGCCGCCCTGAGCGGCTTAAATGCCTGCTTCATAGCCGGTGTGACGCCCCCCAGCCAATTCCCGGGAAACGGTCCAGCGAGATCCTTCATTGCATCCGGCAGCTTTCCCTTAGCGGCTTGGTAGGCCTTCATTGCACTCCACAACACAGCCTGCTCTTCCTGTGCGTCTTGCCACTCTCCAGCCCGCTTGGCCAGCTCGCCATGCTCTGGCGGCTTACAGTTGCAGACAGCAGGCTCATAGGACTGATACTCGATGGCTCCGTTACCCGTCTTTTCAAGCGTAGAAATCAGTGGCAGCCGCTTCTTCCAGATCAGCCATTGTCCTTGACGCTTCATGCCGAGTACCGTTGTCTTGGAGACCGGCTGCTTGCTACCGAGCAGCGCGACCAGCACCTTGCCGGCTGAGGAAGCGTCTCCACTTTCTACCGCAGTGAAGGATAGCTGACTCTTGTTCGGAGCCTGGCTATTTTCCGGTTTAGCCATCGCAGGAGTCTCGGCAAGATCAGCCGTGTCTGAATCCTCCGAAGCCAGAGCCGGAGCAGAAGCCCCATCGGCTTCCCATGGCCGGACAAGCCCAGGTGCAGCTGCCGAAGGGATGGCTACCAGCAACAAGAGAATTAGTGCCAGCAGCGCGCGGCGAATCTTCTTGTGTTTTCGGTCTCGCTCACGCCCAGCCTGAAGCAGACCTTCCTCATACTCGCGCAGCATCTCAGCTGGCACCTTGCTATGCTCGAAAGCCTCATAGACCTCCCCGGACTGGTTGAAGCAATAATTGGCTTTGCCCTGCTGTCCGTTCTTATAATATTCTTTCCCAAGCAAGTACCATGCCATCTTGTTGTCAGGATGCATCTGCACGTAAGCTTTGAGATGCTGTATATTTTTCATCGGGACCTCCGCTATTAAAAGATTCCTTCATTATTACTATCGGTCAGACAAGAAAAAAAAGACATCCCCAGCACCGAAAATGTGCCAAAGGATGTCTTTTATGTCGTATGACAATAATATCGCGGGTGAATTAACCTTCTTTATTAAACGGCTCGTCCGCAATCTTGATGGAATCTGTCGGGCATCCGTCGCAAGCATCTTGCAGATCGTCGAACAGATCATCTGGAATTGCTGTTACGCCGTGGTTTCCGTCATTCTCATAAATAACTTCCGCCAAACCTTCATCATCGTAATCATAAATATCAGGGGCCGTTGCGCCACATGCACCGCATGCAATGCAAGTATCCTTCTCGACCCAAGTGTACTTAGCCATATTTATCTTTGCCTCCTGTTAAACAATGCAGCGCCGTATGAACGGTCTGTTATTTGTCTCATATTAATATAAAAGGAATGCAATTTCAATGATATTTCAAGACGTTTGCATTTCTGCCTCAAAATATGGTAGCTGACCTAAGGTGACAGCCATGCCTTTATTTCAGTCCTGATCCCGCTCCAAATGCCCGAGATTATCTTTCTGCAGCGAGGTGCCTCGATCCTTGTGGTTACGTAGCAACGAAGAATGCGTGTCGCTCAGCATTCCTGCCGTCAGCACCGCATTCTCGCCAAACTTATTGCGCAGCATGTCCATTGTCTTATTGAGCGATTCCTTCTTGGGCTGACGCTCGTAATCGAACAGATCCAGTTGGATCGCCGCCTCTTCTTTGAGAGACAGCCCTTGAGAGGTCACGCCAAGCAATCGCACGGGCTTATCTCCCCGCCAATGGCGCACAAACAAGTCACAGGCCGCCTTGTAGATATCCTCTGCCGTCTCTGTAGGTGCATCCAATTGCCGCGAACGGGTGATCGTCTTCATATCAGGCGTACGGATGGTCAACTGGATACCGGCAGCCACGAGACCCTGCTTCCGCAGCCGCCTTGCTACCTGGTCACTCAGGTTGAGCAGGATAGGCCGGGCCTCCGCGATGCCTATAACATCCTGCGGCAGAGTAGTCGTATGACCGATCGACTTGCTCTGTTCCCGCTCCGGGTTGACGACACCATGATCGATCCCATTACCTGCCCGCTTCAGCCAGGAACCCATTACACCAAAATGCTCAGTCAGCATCACCTCGTCGGCGGCAGCCAGCTGTCCAATGCTGTAAATCCCAAGCTTCCTTAATTTCTCCGCCGTCTTCCCGCCAATCCCGAACATTTCGTTGCAGGGCTTATGCCACAGAATATTCGGAACATCGCGCAGCCGCAGTACGGAAATACCGTTCGGCTTTTTCAGATCGGAGGCCATCTTAGCCAAGAGTTTATTCGGAGCAATTCCAATGGAGCACGGAAGGCCCAGCTCCTCCATAATGCGGCGCTGGATCTTCTCCGCAATCTCCAGCGGTGTCCCAAACTGGCGAGAGCCGGTAATATCCAGATAACATTCGTCAATGGAGACTGCTTCGAGTAAAGGAGTATAACTATAGGCAATCTGCATGAACGCATTGGAATATTTGCGGTATAGATGAAAGTTTGGCTTAATAACAGTTAGCGATGGACAGATCCGCAGCGCCTTCTGCACCTGCATTCCCGTAGAGATTCCCAGTCGGCGTGCAGCATAGGAGCAGGTCACAATGATTCCCTTACGCATCTCCACACTTCCGGCCACGGCCGTCGGCTTGTCCTTATATTGAGCCGGGTCCTCCGCCTCATGAACAGAGCAGTAAAAAGCGTTCATATCCACATGCAGGATCACACGGCCGCTTGCAGGATAATATTGGTCAACATTCTGCACAATATCTACCCTCTATCCTCTTATGGTTTCTATTGTCAGAATTAGAATACCGCTACCCTGAGCGAAGGTCAACTTGCCGCACCTTCTTTTTTAGCACATACGTTCTCTACCACGTTGCCGTGCAAAAAAGTTCTCTGTTACATTCCCGCGTAAAAATGCTATAATATATGAATTCATTTCCCTTAAGGAGGACTATCATGTCAAAGTCCATCTCCATCTTCGATACAACGTTGCGCGACGGCACCCAAGGTGAAGGTATCAGTCTGTCGGCCGACGACAAACTGAAGATCGCCAAGAAACTCGATGATCTGGGTGTGCACTATATTGAAGGTGGCATCCCGGGAAGCAACAATAAAGACATCGAATTTTTCAAAAGAGTCAAGGAGCTTCACCTGAACGCCAAAATCACCGCCTTCGGCAGCACCCGCCGCAAGAACTCTCTGGCTGAGCATGACGACAATCTGCAGCGAATGCTTGACGCAGGCGTGCCTGCAGCCACACTCGTAGGTAAGTCATGGGACTTCCATGTGCATACCGCACTCCAGACTACTCTGGAGGAGAATCTCGCCATGATTGGGGATTCCATTTCTTTTCTGAAGCACAAGGGCCTTGAAGTTATTTTTGATGCCGAGCATTTCTTTGACGGTTATAAAAATAACCCCGAATACGCCGCTGCAGTCTTGGCCAAAGCCAAAGAAGCCGGCGCAGACTGGCTGGTCATGTGCGACACGAATGGTGGAACACTTCCCCATGAAATACAGGAGATCGTAACATCATTGACGGTACGGCTGCCAGACGCTAAGCTCGGGATCCACACCCACAATGACTGCGAACTGGCAGTGGCCAATACGCTTAGCGCCATCGGTGCAGGTGTCCGCCAGGTTCAGGGAACCATCAACGGTTACGGCGAACGCTGTGGCAACGCCAACCTGTGTTCCATCATCCCTACGCTGCAGCTTAAGATGGGTTACCACTGTATTCCGGGCGATAATCTGTCACAGCTCACCAACACCGCCCGCTTTATTAGCGAAGTGGCCAATGTGAACATGCCTGTGAATCAACCCTATGTAGGGAATGCGGCTTTTGCTCACAAAGGCGGTATTCACGTCTCCGCCATCCTGCGCGATTCGCGTACCTATGAGCATATCGCGCCCGAGCTTGTCGGCAACAAGCAACGCGTTCTCGTCTCAGAACTCGCAGGACAGAGCAATGTGTTGTCGAAAGCCCAGGACATGGGACTTCAACTCGATCCAAGCAGCGAACAGGCTCGCAAAGTTATCGACAAGATCAAGACACTGGAGCATCAAGGCTATCAGTTCGAAGGTGCAGACGCCTCACTAGAGCTGCTGCTTCGTGAAGCAACAGGTGAAGTGAATGAGTTGTTTGTCTTCGAATCCTTCAAAATGCTGGTGGAGAAAAATGCCGGCAGCCCTGTTGTCTCCGAAGCCTTTGTCAAAATCCGGGTCGGGCAAGAGAGCCTCTACACCGCCGCGGAAGGCAATGGTCCGGTCAATGCGCTCGACAACGCGCTGCGTAAGGCTCTGCTAACCTACTTCCCGCAACTCAAAGAAATGCACCTCTCCGATTATAAGGTGCGGGTTCTGGATGAACAGGATCAAACAGCGGCCAAGGTACGCGTATTGATCGAGTCGAAAGACTACCATCAAACCTGGAGTACTGTTGGTGTATCCAGCAACGTGATTGAAGCCAGTTGGGAAGCACTAGTCGACAGTATGCGTTATGCTTTGCTTGGTCAGATTTCCCAGGTGCATGAGCAGCTGGAAGAACATGAGCCAAGAGGTCTCGTTAACCATTAACGAAGCCGCGAACACAGGAAATCCCACTATCAGCAGCGTCATTGCTGATAGTGGGATTTTTCAGGTGCTAATGATTCTCCTTTTCTAAGAACCAGTAAGTGTAACGATCTTCGCTTCCAATTCCTCCGGCGTCAGGATACCCAGTATAATCTCGGAGATGACACCGTTCTTGTCAATAAGCACATTGGTCGGAAAGACCGCGCCATTAAATTTGGCAAAGGCTTCGCCCTTCAGATCGTACATCACCGGAAAAGTCAGCTTGAACTTCTTCACGAAACGCTCAGCATTCGGCTTATAATCATGGCTGGTCACATTGATGCCGTAAATATCCAGCTTGTCTTTATACTTTTGGGCAATAACATTCAGCTCTGGAGCCTCCTGTTGGCAGGGATCGCACCAAGAAGCCCAGAAATTGAGCATGACGGCTTTTTCTCTTTTGCCGCCTACTTGATATGTGCTGCCATCACTTCCTTGAAGGCTCAACGCTGGCGCCAGCAATCCGGCACGAGGTCCAGATTCGGTGGGCAGCTCCTGCGAATTGAATACAGCTACCGCTTCCGATCCCCGTTCACGCCACATTACAAGCACACCCAGAATAACAATCAAGGCTACTACCGCTAAATTCCGTTTATTAACAGCTTTCATTGGCGTCTGTTCCTTTGCGAAATGGGATAGTTTCTTAACTATTGTACCCCCATTCGGTAAAGTTTCAAACCACCCATAAATTTGTCGCACATAAAAAAAGGACTCCGCCGCTGAGGACGAAATCCAAATGAAGAGAGGGGTGAACAATTGACAGCACGCCGGAGAAGGATCCAGTCCACTCGGATGGATTCTTACTTACAGCAAGGGCTGGGGAGGCCACCCGCTGTCCAGTTGTCCACGTCATACATGCGGAGTTCTGCCGGTAGCTGCCGCAGCGGGGGGCATGCGCATCAACAGCTTGTGCCAAGCGCGGGCGTAGCGCCTTACCCGCTGCATCTGTACACCTGCCCATGGATCATGGATACACACATGATGTCTTGTGAAGTTTGCGCGGAACGGTGGACTGGTCAGAGCCCAGCGCGGATGCCCACGGATACACACAATGGCTTGTGTGAATTAGCCGCTCTAGGCTCTACTTAAATAAGCGTACAGATCACCCAGCGTCTCTACCTGACGCCGATTGGCAATCTCACGGAGGTAAGCCACCCAGAGCTGCGCCGTCATTTTAGCATCCTCCAGAGCATGATGCCGTCCTTTAATCGGTATACTATGCACGGCCAGCAGTTCATCCAGAGTGTAATTGCTCCGCTGCGGCTCCAGCCATCTAGCCAGCATCATTGTGTCTAGCACACGATGGGTTAACTGAACCTTAGAGGTTTTCCATAGGGCCGCATTTAGAAAAGCTTTGTCATGTGCACTTGCATGAGCCACCAGTACCCGCTGCCCCACAAAGGACATAAAGTTATGAAGCCCCTCCATCAGAGGTGGCGCTGTCTTGGTCATGTCTTCAGAGATTCCAGTTAGCTCTGTAATGTTAGCCGGAATTGTCGTCTGGCAGTTAACCAAGGTATAAAAGCATTCTTCCTCCTTGATCTCCTCTCCTACCACCCGTATCGCCCCGAAGGACATAATTTCGTCTCCGTGCTGGTGGGAAAAGCCTGTTGTCTCCAGGTCAAAGATTACTGTTTCCAGCTGTGACAGCGGAGTATGCAGCACTTCGGGCCGCCGCTTCTCCCGCATCAACGAGCGAATAAAAGCCATCTGCTGAGCGCTCTGCTGCGCCGTCTCACCACCCCGCATGGAAGCAATCGCCGACGGCATTCCTCCTTGTCTCAAGTTGCTCCAGAATCCGCCGCCCTTGTTCGGCTCCTTCATGACTGCCTCCTCTCCGCTGCTCTAAGCTGTCTTTGCAAGGCACGGTGAATACGCCTGACCAATAGCAGACTTCCACGCAGCTCCGACATCAGCTGCTTGCTCTTAAGGTCCTGCTCCGACACATAATCACTGCTGAGCAACAATCCATCCCGAGTGATATAAGGTGTATTAGATCGCATTCGTAGTGCTGTCAGAAACGCTGTATGGATATCACCAAGATGATCATACTGCCCAAGTTGCTCCAGTTCCGCAAGCCGTTTCAAAGTAGCACTCTGCTGAATTCCATGTAACAGAGACAAGTGCCTTACACTGTTAACCAGCGGGATATACATGCCGTATTTGATATCGAAGCCTCCGGCGTAGTCCCCGAATCGTTCAGTAAGCACTTGACCAAGCAGGTTAAGCGTCGCCTTATGACGGACTGTGTTGCGCAACACGGCTGCGCTAAGCTTCTCATTGCCAATGAATCCTTCATGATAAGCCTTCAGCCATTGCGCCGACAGTCCAGCATCTCCGGCAACATGACGCATATCTGAAGCAATAATGAGATAGCGAACTGGCTCCCATTCCAGCTGCTCTCTCCATCCTTCGAGCTGTTCCTTCCATTCCTGGAGCGTCTTGCGCCACATAGGCTCGGAACACATGACCTTGCCTTCGCATTTCTCATACCCTGCTTCCTCTAATACATCAGAGAGCAGTGCACCAAAGGCTTCGAAATACCGATTCTTAGCTCCATCCGGTTCTCCATCCACAATTAAACCATTGTCCTGGTCACTCCATAATGTAGCTTCTTGTCGGCCCGCACTGCCGAATACAATAAAGGAATAAGCGCAGGGAGGCGGGCCGTAGCCCGCCTCTCTCATCTGCGCCTCGCATATTTGCACTGCGGCCTTGGCAATGAGATCATGCATGGCATTCACGCGTGACAGCCATTCACCAATCGAAATCACATTCAACTGCTGTAGAAGCACATTTTGACAGGTGATGCGCCTTTGCTTAAGTTCATGTGGCGAACCAGCCGTTGCGATGGAAGTATAGTAGTCCTCATTGATCCATCCTGCAGACTCCATCGAAGCCAAGCGGTTCGCCTCCCTTATAAGTGAAGTTATATTAACGATTGACAGCTTTGGATTCCGAATCAGTAATCAACTTCATTTGCTCAGGGTAGCCATAGGTACCATGCTCGCTGATATCCAGTCCCATCAATTCTTCCTCTTCCGTTACCCGGATGCCATTCACCAGTTTCATAACATACAAGATGATAAAGGACAGTGCGGCTACGAAGACGAATGTTCCGGCTACGCCAAGGATTTGAACACCTAACTGATGGAAGCCCCCACCGTAGAACAAGCCCGCTTGACCTACACCCGTAGTTTCAGCCAATTCAGGTGTTGCGAACAAACCAGTGGATACCGCACCCCACATTCCGGCAAGACCGTGAACAGAGAACGCATAGATCGGATCATCCAGACCCGCACGCTCCAGCCATTGTGCTGTCATGAAAGTGAATGCTCCTGCTACAAAACCGATCAGGATTGCAGCCCAAGGCTCAACGAAGGCACATGCTCCTGTGATAGCTACCAATGCTGCCAACACACCATTCAGCATAGCAGGGATATCCGATTTGCCGAAATACAGCCAGGAAGCGATCAGTGCTGCCAAGCCGCCTGCTGCAGCCGCAATGTTTGTAGTTACTGCTACGTGTCCGAAGAAACCACCCATTGGTGACAGCGCACTACCAGGGTTAAATCCGAACCAGCCGAACCAGAGAATGATAACACCGAGGACAGTGAAGACTTGGTTATGACCCGGAATAATGACCGGTTTGCCTTCTTTATTGAATTTGCCAAGTCGTGGCTTCAGCAATATTGTGGCCACTAATGCTGCGGTTGCGCCCGTCAGATGGACTACAGTGGAACCGGCATAATCTTGCATACCCAGAGAAGACAACCAGCCACCGCCCCATACCCAGTGAGCAACTACCGGATAGATGACTACCGAGAAAATAATCCCGAAGATAATATATACGCTAAGTTTAGCACGTTCCGCCATACCACCGGATACGATGGCCAGCGATACCGCTGCAAAAGCCATTTGGAACAGGAATTTAATATTCAGCGTTACATCAGAGCCAGCCAGGGAATCGAAGGAAGCTGCGGTGCTATCCCCACCATAGAGGAAGCCCGTTGTACCGAAGAATCCGTTGCCGTTACCAAAGCCAAGTCCGAAGCCAACAGCCCAAAAGCAAAGGCTTGCGATCGCTAGCGTCAACACTGTTTTACCAGCGACGTGACCCGCGTTCTTCATTCTTACCGAACCAGCCTCCAGCAGTGCAAAACCGGCTTGCATAAAGAATACCAGAATAAAGGCCAGGAAGGTAAATGCTGTGTCGAGCCCGATTTGCAGTTCCGGAGTACTCGGACCATCCGCTGCAAACGCACTTACCGGATAGATCATCAGTGTTATCATCGCTAACACCAAAACCAACCATTTCTTTCTCATTGTTCCCCACTCCCCTAATGTTATATTTTCTAACAAGTTGTGAAACTCTTAATGTCATTATAATCAGGAGTGAGGTAAATTGACAAGGGTTTTTATAAACTTTTCATTATTTATTTTATAGCCGGCATCTAATGCGTTAACTTAAGCTCTGGAGATCCCCGACCAAGGATAGCATGAGAAATCCGTTCGCTTTTATTGTAACCGCATCCATCGAATTGCTGTGTCTGATCATCATTTTATGTATTTTCAATAAGATTCACGAATAACACAACCTTATTGTTCGTGTTTTCATAGTACCGTCTAAAACGCGAATCACTTAACATCACGTGTTATGTTTTTACTATTTCATACCATTCTATAGATGTGAACGATGTATCCCTCCTCTATTTTCAAAGCTGACATAAGAAGGGTCGATCAGGACATCTCATTGTTCATGTCAGGTATTTTCGCCTCATAGCAAGCATATACTTTAGGTAAGTATCACGTTTGACTGTACGGTTTACAGTTTGTTATCATTGTAGAGACAGGTTTAAGATTGCCAAATATAAGGAATGACTGCCACAACCCGGTTGTCTGATTCCCAGCAGCGAGGTGAGTTAACATGGGGATATGACCCTGTATCGAATTGGAGAGTTGGCCAAGTTTGCCGGCATCAGTGAACGTACGATTGATTATTACACCAAGTTAGGTCTTATTTCTCCGGAGTCGCGGAGCATGAAAAATTATCGTTTATACAGTCATGAAACCTTGGCCGCTTTGGAACGTATTACTCAATTGAAGCATGACAAGTATACATTGGAAGAGATCAAGGTCATGATGAGCAAATGGAAAACGGCCGCTCCTGAAGCGGATGTATCCGATAAGCTTGTAGAGCTAGAGCTTCACATGCAGCAGTTAGAACGCGAAGTCAAAGCTCTTGAACCAATGATCAGTGGGCTGAAGCCCGGGCAAGCGAACAGAGCGATGTCCGCACTTCTCCCTCAAGGCTTGGCCTGTATTGAAGCCATACGCCTTTTACTGACCCACGGACCGTCAATGTAAGCAGCTTGTTCACACAACACTCTGGAGGAATGACATATGATGTACTTATTAGTAATTATCGCTTTTATTTTCTCGTTATGGGCCCAGTTCAGGGTCAAAGGCACGTTTAACAAATGGTCCAAGGTAGCAACCTCCAATGGAATGACCGGATATGATGCCGCTCGTCACATGCTGGACGTCAATGGACTCAGCGATGTTCCTATCGAACCTGTAAGAGGCGCTCTATCTGACCACTATGACCCAATCAACCGTGTTGTACGTCTGTCGGAGCCTGTATATTATGAAAGCTCTATTTCTGCCGTATCCGTAGCTTGTCACGAGGTAGGCCATGCAATCCAGCATAAAGTGCATTATCCGATGCTGACCTTGCGTCACCGGATGTTCCCGGTAGTTAACTTCGCTTCCGGCATTGCCCCCTTCATGCTGATCGCTGGATTCCTCTTCAGCTCCTTCAACCTGATCGGTCTTGGCATCATTTTCTTCTCGGCTTCCGTGGCTTTCCAGTTGGTTACTTTGCCGGTAGAGTTCAACGCCAGCAACCGCGCCCGTCAAGTCATGGTGGAGCAAGGCTACATCCGTAATGATGAGGAACACGGAGTTGCAAAGGTTCTGAATGCCGCCGCTTTGACTTACGTGGCTGCAGCACTAGTATCTCTACTTGAACTGCTAAGATTAATAACTTCCTTCCTCGGCAATCGTGACTAATATCTGATCTGCCATCTTTTTAAGGGGTGTCTCCATACCACGTTGTGGTATGGGACACCCCTTATTCGTGTTAATAAAGACACAAAAAACCTCTCCTGTTAAAATGGTGCGCGATCTACCATTTTCCAAAGAGAGGTTTCTTTAGGTCTTCTATATAATTAAGATGTACAACTAGCCTACCGGAGCACCCGAATGCTTCAGCCTGAAGTAGGATAACAGGAAGGCACGGAAGGAGCGAGCTACGAGCGGCAGCTTGCCGTCAGTGCGGTGAATCAGGCCCACCGTTCTGGTAACAACGGGTTCAACCACCTTCACCTGCGCCGGCTGAAGTGGGTTCGTCTGGAATAGCGCCATCTCCGGCAACAGGCTCACTCCCATTCCGGCTGCGACAAGACCACGGATAGTGTCTGTCTCCCCGCCCTCAAAGGCAATCTGCGGCTTGAAGCCCGCCTGGAGGCACGCCTGCCAGACAATAGGACGCAGCGAGTATCCCTGACTGAACAGAACGAACTTATCATCCTTCAGCTGATCCAGCCGAATAACTGATTCCCCGGCGAGCGGATGATTCTGCGGAAGAATCGCGAACAACTCCTCTGTCATCACAATATCTCCCGCCAAATGATCATTACTCTCCGGGAAAGGCGAGATGAAAGCCAGATCTACTTCACCCATCAACACATCCTTGATTAGCGACGGATACGTCCCCTGCTTGAAACGGAATTTGACATGGGGAAAATGTTTGCGGAACTCCGCTACAATACTCGGGATAAGATGCGTGCCCAGGCTATGCGGAAATCCGACACGAATCTCTCCCGACTCTGGATCCAGAAACTCATGCACCTCCGCCACCGAACGCTCAAGCTCTTTGAGTACGGCCTCTACCCTCTTGCAGAATAGCTGACCGACCGGCGTTAACTGCAGGTTTCGGCCTTTCTGCATGAACAAGTCCACTCCCAGTTCCTGCTCCAGCTGATGAATCTGGCGGCTGACCGCAGATTGAGCCACATGCAGTTCTTCCGCCGCGCGGGTGACATGCTCCTTTTGAGCAACCTTGAGAAAATATTGCAGCTGTCTAAGCTCCACGCTTGTCATCTCTCCTGTCTTCGGCTTCTTTTAAATAAGCGAATTATCAGTCCATAGAGGAAAAAGCCAGCGACTAAACCGCCGATATGCGCTACCCAGTCTATATTACGAACCGCAAACGTCATAATAACCCCCGTCAGCAGAAGCCCATAGAGCGTCTTGCGCGACCCTTCATCCATCATTGTTCTCTGCAGTAGGGCAATGTAGAGAAACGCCCCATATACAGCGTAAATTGCGCCTGAGGCCCCTACCGAGACCCGCCACACGTTGTCATTGGGAGTGCTTAGCACGATCGACATCACATTGGCCAGCACACCGCCACCTAAGTAAAGCAGCGCATACCGCCACCATCCAAGAAGCCGCTCCAATGGAGGTGCAAAGACCAGCAGCGCAAAGCTGTTAAAGAACAAATGTGAAAAACCATTGTGTAGAAAGATGGCTGCTCCGTATCTCCACCACTCTCCCCTGAGAGGTCCATTATCCACGATTGCTCCGTAATGGACCAGGGTATCCAGATTGGTTGATCCCCCATTAGCTGTTAAAATTATAAACATGACCACATTCGCCAAAAGCAAGAGCGTGGTCACCGGATAATACCGGATATAGCTTCGCCAATTCTCATATCGTATGAATATCATAAACACCCATCCTTTTATACAAGTTATCCTGTTGGACATACTCCCTTTAAAAAGATTATAATTTATAATGGTACTAACATTCCAATATGCCCATTCGAGGAGGAAACAAGGATATGACGCAAGAAAGAACAGGCGTGGCCACTTTAAAGGGCAGCCCCATCACACTTATCGGACCCGAACTGAAAGTCGGCGACCAAGCACCGGACTTTGTACTCAGCAAGAATCTTCTAGAAGAGGTATCCCTCAGTGATTATGCCGGCAAAATCAAGCTAATCAGTGTTGTGCCTTCTCTGGACACTGGTGTGTGCGATGCACAGACTCGTCGGTTCAATACTGAAGCCGCTGAACTTGGCGATGATGTCGTCATTCTCACTGTCAGCGTAGATCTGCCATTCGCTCAAGCCCGTTGGTGCGGCGCTGCCGGCATTGACCGTGTAATCACGCTTTCCGACCACAAGACGGCTTCATTCGGTGAAGCTTATGGCGTTCTGATCAAGGAACTCCGTTTGGACATGCGTTCCATCTTCGTGATCGACAAGGATAACAAGTTAACTTATGTAGAATACTTGAGCGAAATGGGCGAGCATCCAAACTACGAAGCCGCAATCTCCGCTGTAAAAGAGCTTCTGCAAGCTTAACGCAAGACAAACGCAAGACAAACGCACGTATGCACTTCATTATTTGTGAAAAAAGCGGCAGAAGGCCTCCCTTCTTCCGCTTTTCTTATGCGAATATCTCTCGAAAACGCATACAATCCCCTAATGGAATTGTTATTCGGCTATGCCGCTGTTCTCAATCCACTTTATATTTGCCAAGCTTCTTGTCCAGCGAGCCATAGAGGCGCTGAATTACGCGGTAATTGCCACCCAGGTCACCCAGGGAACCTCTGGAAGCGGAATATATATCAACTGCACAGCGCACCGGCGTCGTATTAAGTACCGAGACGGTGATATCGAGCGTACGGCCTAAGGCTGTTTTTTTCTCTAAAATAATCTCTCCGACTGACTCCACCTCATGCAGCACTTTATAACCCGGAATTTTTTTAAGTGTTGCGGATACTTCTTCCCAAGCCTTGTCCTTCTGCAGATTGTAGTAACGTGTCTTCAGTGCCGGATCTTTTGCGCGGTCACTCGTTCCATCATGGCTGCGGAACAAGCCGACCAAGGTTCTTTTTAACGACAAAATACTTCCCCCTCTTCAAGTCCCATGTTCATTAGTATAAGTGTAACACTCTTGCCTCAGGAACAAAAGAGCAATACTCACTTTCTGAATGTTCTCACAAGACAAGAAGGCGCCCTCTCCGTATAATACGGAAAATAGGGCGCCTGTCATAACCATTGGAAAACCCGCCTATGCCGTCCGGCCACAGTGTCTTCTGAACCTGCTAGAGCAGGTGGGTGATCGCAGAACTCGTTTTTGAATTCCCCAGGCCATATAGGCGGGGCCTTTCAGCCACGTTTCGATTTTGATCTCCCGAGACATTGTCATTGGTTCAAAACAACGAGCAGCCATAACGTACATCGCAGGATTTAGAACTATTATATTGCGTTTTGACGAAAATGTAAACCTGTATGCGCTTTAAATTATAACGGATTAGAAATTTCGCCAGTTTTCCGCAGCGTTATACGATATTGATTTAAACTCGTTTGTTATCTTTATCGCCTTCGTTATCAGCTTTGTCCGTCTCGGACTCGTCATCAGTATTGTCACCCTCAGATTCGCCC
The DNA here is from genome assembly GCF_058133325.1 of Paenibacillus sp. MAHUQ-45. Classification (NCBI taxonomy): domain Bacteria; kingdom Bacillati; phylum Bacillota; class Bacilli; order Caryophanales; family Paenibacillaceae; genus Paenibacillus; species Paenibacillus sp. MAHUQ-45. The sequence goes on along the minus strand of NZ_JBYUPV010000005.1, from coordinate 359,409 downwards.
TCTTCTTCAAGCTTCCGGGCTTCTTCTGCTTCCTGCTCCTTCAGCTTACTCTGCTCGACTTGCATTTGCAGCTTATTGTAAGTTGCATAGAAGTTAAAGAAAGCAAGCATGGCTATCAGCGTAGGAATGGCAATAAAGTACAATGCAGGATACTTCAGACCTATATAAGCCAGTACCCCAGCTCCGATCAAAGTCATGAACACACGAATCGGTCGAGCAACGGTCAGCAAAAACGAGTTGATGACAACTTGTTTGAAGGTCATTTGGTAATGAACCACGATCGAGAAGAAATTAAACATGGACACGAATAAAATAATCATCAGCACCAGCATCAGAATGCCCACAATTTTGAAGTTGGCCATTTGCGTCATGTATACGGTCACATCAACGTACATAATGACGATCAGCAGCGTGTAAATCAGGCCACCGAGCATACTTTTTACATAATTCTCTTTATACCCCTGGAAGAACGTACGGAAGGTGCCGACATCCGTATTTCCCATTACCCATTTGCGCACAACCGTGAATAATGCGGCCGTAGCCGGAAACACAGTAAATGGTGCGAAAATGCCCATTGCCCAATTCAAGGTCAGCTGTTCGTTGGGGCCACCTGTGCCAGTACCCAACATAATAATTTTCATAACAGCTGCGAACAGAAACGGAATTGAACAGAGCGCCCATAAAATATTACTGAACGCAATCCGTGAAATCCATTCTGTGATGCGGTATAAACCACCCATTGCTCCTTTAAACTCCAATTTCCCTTCCTCCTGTCTGTCTCGCGCATACTGCGTATCTTAACTATACCTCAATATATATTATACAATAATCAAAGCTAATTAAAAATTTGTTTTCTTCCCTCATGGATAGAAAAAGTAATAAATTGTTAATAAAGGAAAATATAGTTCAATAAAACATGTGAGTTCTGAGTGATTTCGTATTCTGAGCATAGCGTCTTTTTCTAATTTTTAGAAAGAGTTTACTAGGAAGCGCATTCTTTTATATCCGGTCCCCTCCTGTCAACCTCAGCTCCTCAACTTTCGCCACAGTTCAGTCTGATGCATTGTATCATGTGTGTAACAGAAAATTGATATGCGCATTAAGTAGTTAATACATTTTTATTTATGTATAATTTTGTTTAAATAAGACCTGTCCGTGATCATTAGTCACGTCAGGAAGTTAATGAATCAGCGAGGTAAAGTTCATCAGGGGAATAGCTAGAGAAGCGAGGCTTTCCATTAACACGGTATCGGAGCTGAATCACGAAAAACGTGCAAGCGTAAAGGTTTAGGAACGCCGGAGAGGTTTCTTAAGCACTTAAAGGTCAGTACCGGAGAATGGCTGGAATACATAGAAGATGAAGAAGCCCCGCCGGAATAGTAAACTGCACTCCATTGTTAGATGCTGTCTAAGAAATGGAGTGCAATTCTCTTGAGTGTGGATGCTGTGAAGTCCCCGTCCTACTTCGAACTTTTGTTGAGCGATTAAAGCCCCTTATGAGAATATAAATATCAGGAACTAAACACAGAGCTCCTTTTCAGGGCTCTAGATCAACTAAAAAACCCTTACTTTAATTTTTTTCATATCTTTACCGTCTGAAAACCATTTAAAACCCTCCTGAACTAGGTCAATGTTAATTTCAAATTTCCCTTTTTCAAGAAACGGTCCTAATTTACCCTCGATTATCACAGATGATCCAGGTTGAACGTCCTGAGGGAGTAACCCAGATCTTCCTTCACGTCTTTCTTCATTATAGGTTTGATAATAGTACCCAAGATTTATTAAAAATCCACCGTCGACTTGCCCAATTGCGGGCCATGTTATTTGGCTACGATTAGTTACCTTTACTTTAAGTGTGCCGGTAACTCCCACAGGCAGTTCAGAAGGGTATTCCATTATTTCAATATCACTCATAGTTCCATCTACTAATGGACCGGTTGATATCGTTCCATTATTTGGCCAGAAAGCAGCATCTGAATAAATAGTACCCAAATCATTTTCCAGCAGTTGGAGAACAACGAACTTCGTGTCTTTATCCAAAAAGGAAGGTGTTCTTTTGAATATATCCGAGTGAATAGAATTGATTTCACTAAAATAGTGTGGAAAGCTATAATCCGAGAAATGGCCTGTAAATGAATTTCCAATTAACAAAGTTTTTGGAAGTACGTTTTTGCATGAATTATCAGACAAATGACTGAATCTGTAAACACTATTCGGAATCAATGTCTTCCCACAATCAGTCCAGTTGTTTTGAATGACCGGAATATCTTCAGTAAGTTTTTTAAATAATCCCATCTGTATATTTTCGCCGCCGGCCCAATTTTTTTCTGTTAAGAATTTAAAATCGTTATTAATAGTTAAATTATTTTCAGTTAAAGAATTTAATTTGCGAGCTATTTCATTCGAAACCACGTACTCAGAGATAGCATTGTAGTGAAAATCAGTTTTGTAATAAGTTTGATAATTCTTTTTTAAATCAAGTAAGACTTTTTTTGTATCTACATATTGAATATCAGAGTTACGTAGATGGTTCATAAATTTATCAAATCCGTTAACCTCAGGGCGCTTTATCTTCGCCATAAACTCATTTGGATAAATCGAGCTTTTACTGGGAATAGGAACTAAAAGCAACTGAATTCCTTTCGATTTAAGCTCTTCATCAAATTTAGCAAATCGTCCAAATAGTGTAGACATTTGCTCATCTGTCTTTCTATCCAACTGTGGTAATTCCACTTCATCAGCAGGCTTATAAAACAAGAATCCATCCTTGCCTATAAACACTTTATCCGAGACATTAAACAATGAGTAATCAATTTGGTTCTTTAGCTTAATTAAAAAGTCTCTATATCCAAAATTGTCATTATAGTACTGTTCGTACTTATGAGTAAACGACTCTTTGCCCTCAAGAAGGTTCGGTATAAATCCGCCATCCGGCAGTTCTGCCTTTACCCTGTTTTCCGAAAGAGGCGTAATCTTAAATAACATTAGTTCTTTTTGAATCCCAGGTAAAAGAATAGCTATCATAAAAATAATCACGAAACTTTTCTTTACGTTATCGGAAACCATCTAGTCCCATCCTTTTTAGAATTGAAAATAAATGAAAGGCTGAAATCCACTCTTCGCGATTGAAGCAGCTGAAAGGATGAACACTAACAAAGATATTATTCCTTTAACTATCGTGGAAAGAGTAGAATCATTTCTTATTACCTTAATCTTCTCATGTGGAACAAAAGCTATCACAAAACCGATTACAGCAAAGACTATAATATTATTTTGCAAGAAATACATTGGTTCAAAGTATGTAATCTTGGAGGCATAACCAAAACTAAACATGGACTTAATGTAAGTAAACGCTCCTTCTAATGATGAAGAACGGAAGAATACCCATCCGATCATTATTAAGTTGAACGTAACCAACCAACCTAAAAATCCTTTAGGTTCAAAATTGTATTTTTGTTTCAGTAATCTTTCTATGATTAGAATAACACCCTGATACATTCCCCATACAACAAACGACCAGGAAGCACCATGCCAAAGACCACATAAAAAGAATACGATAAACAGATTTACGTAGGTTCTTACTGGCCCTTTTCGGCTTCCCCCAAGCGGAATGTACAGAAAATCCCGAAACCATCTAGATAACGACATATGCCACCGTCTCCAAAATTCTGTAACACTTTGAGAACGATACGGCTGGTTGAAGTTCTCTGGGAAATTAAATCCCATAAACTTCGCTAAACCTATAGCCATATCAGTATAGCCGGAGAAATCAAAATAGATTTGAAGTGTATAGCAGATGATACCTATCCATGCAATGCCAGTAGTCAATTCGTTTTGAGGGAGATCAAAGACTTTGTCTGCCACCACACCGATATTATTAGCAATCAACACCTTCTTACTAAGTCCGATAGCAAATCTCCAGATTCCTTCAAACATCATTTCCAACTTGATTTCACGTTCTTCCAATTCTCTCTCTATCTCTGAGTAACGAACGATTGGCCCTGCAACTAGGTGCGGGAACAAAGAAAGATAGGTAGCGAAATCAATGATGTTTCGCGCTGCAGTTTGTCTCCTATAGACTTCAACCAAGTAAGAAATAGCCATGAATGTATAAAACGAAATTGCAGCAGGTAAGATAATTTTTTCCAGACTTCCTGTATATATCCCTATATTTTCAAAAAATAAAGAAAGTTGTTCATAGAAAAAGTTGGAATATTTGTAATAAATCAAAACTGCTAGATTACATGATACTCCCACTATGAGTAATACTTTTCTTATCCCACTCTTTTTTTTCATTAATTGAGCGTTCATCAATATGCCAATGTAATAGTTAACGACTATTGATGCAATAAGAATATACACTGCTTCACCTGAACCCCATAAATAAAAATAAAGACTGGCTAACAAAATATACAAATTGCTGACTAATCTCTTGCTTTTATAGCTAATAATTTCAATAAAATAATAAATCAACAAAAACATGGGTAGAAAACTAAAAAGAAATATGCTGGTGCTAAAAATCATAACTGTACCCCTTATACTGGAAATTATATGATTTGACAACATATTATAACCCATATGACACCATCCAGCAAGGTTTTCCAAAACACGCGCTTATGGTAAAAATATTTTTCACAACACGAAAAATCCCCCGTTAATTCGCTTCAACCAGACCATCTCTCGCATACGGGCTATGATTCGTATAGAGATAGAGCTTTACACTCACTTTCTTTACGTTAATAGTTTATTTCACTTCATTTTTTTACAATTACATTCACGCGACCAAACTTATGCTACAAAAAATTATGAACAGACGAAAAACACCTTTCAGCAGCGTACTAAAACCACCAAGTATTTCAACTTTCTAATATATAAGTGATTTTCATCAATAAACGAAGCTCTGAATACCCATGATATACTTTTGGTTTCAGTGCTGCATGTGTAACTTCAATACCCTATTTGCCCCGTTCTTTTCCAGCGCCCAAGTTTTTGATTAATAGGTTATGGTCTATACCGTCAGAGAAATAAGTCCATATATTAGAGACGTAACCAATTCAATCAACAATTCAAAGGAGGTATTCCTATGTCCTCACCTGTTGGCTACGGCGGCTTCACTTCCACCGGCACAATTCTGGTTCTGTTCATCCTGCTCGTCATCATCACTCGCACATTCATCTAATTTGTGCCTTGGAGCGTCTATATCGTCCAATGAACGATTAGGCGTTCTCCTAACAACGATAAGCAAAGTATTACTTAAAAATTCTTGCTTATACAAAAAAAGACGGGACCCGCGCTGCGGTGTCCCGTCTTCTTCATATGTTCAATCATCAGCAACCGCCGATGACCTGATCAGCTTAAACGTCGGAGGAATCCTCACGTTTTACCGCTGGACGTGTGCTGGTAGTGCTGCCGCTCGGGCGAGTAGAAGGTCTACGCTCACCACTACGGGATGCCGAGTAATCACGGCCTCCTGCGTTGTCACGGTTGCCTTTATAGCCACCGCCGTAGCCGCCATTTCCACCACCGTAGTTGTTGCTGTATCCGCCACGGCTGCTTCCGCCGCCATTGTTGTCACGGTTGCCACGGTATCCGCCGCCGGAACCACCACCGTAGCCACCACGGTTGCCATAGCCACCGTTAGGCTTGCGTCCGCTGCGGATGTCATTCTTGCCACCGCGACGTTTCACGCGAATCGGATCTTCCGGAGTCAGTTCGATTTCGGAATCCTTCTTCTCGCCAGTCAGAAGCTTCATTGCCGCAGACAACAATTGTACGGAATCGTATTGTTCCAACAATTGAATAGCAATGCCTTTATATTCATTCAGTTCACCATTCTCCACCATGTGCAGTAGACGCTCTGCAGTAATGCGTTGCTTACCTTCGATCGCCTCAGCCATTGTTGGCAACGGCTTGCGAGTAATGCGGTGACGGGTAACACGCTCAATCAGGTGCAGGTGATCCATTTCGCGTGGTGTCACGAAGGACCATGCCGTACCTTCCTTACCTGCGCGACCAGTACGGCCGATACGGTGTACATAGCTCTCAGGATCTTGTGGAAGGTCAAAGTTGATTACATGGGTTACACCGGACACGTCGAGACCGCGTGCTGCTACGTCTGTAGCTACCAGTACATCAATGCTTCCGTCACGGAATTTACGCATAACGGCATCACGTTGATTCTGGGAAAGGTCACCGTGAAGTCCATCAGCGGAATATCCACGTTTTTGGAGGGCTTCGGCTAACTCATCAACCCGACGCTTCGTGCGTCCGAAAATGATGGCAAGCTCAGGAGATTCCATATCGATCAAACGGCTAAGCGCTTCGAACTTTTGACGTTCAGGAACTTCAATATAAGCTTGGTCGATCAGCGGAGCGCTGATTTGTTTCGGAATAACCGATACGTGCTGCGGATTTTTCAGGAATTGCTGTGCCAGACGTTGAATGTTAGGGGGCATAGTAGCAGAGAACAACAGGGTTTGACGTTCTTCTGGAACAAGCTTGAGGATGGACTGAATGTCCTCCATGAAGCCCATGTCCAGCATTTCATCTGCTTCGTCAAGGACAACAGTCTGTACATCGTCCAGACGGATGGTTTTGCGGTTAATGTGGTCCAGGAGACGTCCTGGGGTACCGATAATGATTTGAGGTTTCTTCTTCAATCCGCGGATTTGACGACCGATATCCTGTCCGCCATAGATCGCCAGGGAACGAAGTCCTTTGAAGCGAGTCAGTTTGCCGATTTCTTCAGCTACTTGGATGGCAAGTTCCCGTGTCGGGGTCATAACGAGTGCGAGAATCTTCTCATCTTCACGGTTGATTTTGGAAATGAGGGGAATACCAAAAGCAGCAGTTTTACCTGTACCTGTTTGTGCTTGACCAATTAGGTCCGATCCGGTCAATGCCAGGGGAATCGACTGTGCTTGAATAGGTGTTGCTTCCTCAAATCCTAGCTCTGTGATTGCCTGGAGAACTTTTGGCTCCAGGCCGAATTCTGCGAATGTTTTCAAATTATTCATGCTCCTTCTATACAGTGGACATTCCACATGCTTGTCTGTATTCTTAAGTAGCGGTAAACACATTTATAGGCTGTCCAATCATGCCAGAATCTCTGCATGGTTAACGCGTACCTGGGACGAAAAGCCGTCCTATCATCAGGCGCTTCAAAATCACCTGAGCAATTGTAGCTTCACATCCGAAGCAATGCAAAAGTACCATTGTAACGTCCTACTCAAGAATATCCTATACATTATATCACAAACATAAAGGGGAATACCAGTGTATTCCTTTCTTTCATGGTTTACAATACACACCAGAGGTGAATTTGCTTGTTAAAACGTATTGGGAGTTATGCAACAGTAATATTTGGATCTGCATTGATCGCCAGCGGCTTTAATCTTTTTTTGATTCCGCACCGTTTGCTCAGTGGCGGCGTATCGGGTCTGTCGATGCTTGTGGGTTATTTTACACCCTTCAATATCAGTCTGCTGTATCTTTTGTTCAACATTCCACTCCTTGTGGCAGGATGGTTCCAACTGGGACGACGGTTCATCGTTCTCAGCATCCTTTCCGTCGCCTCCACCACCTGGCTGATGACGCTGATCCCCGTAAGAGTTGTGCCCTCGGATATGCTGCTTGCCTCTGTATTCGGCGGCGTGATGGTCGGCGTTGGCAGTGGTATCTCCTTCCGTGCTGGCGGATCGTCGGGGGGATTCGATATTTTGGGTTCCATCATTACCCGTTACCGCGATTTTCCGGTCGGCACCATCATTGCAGGGATGAACGGCCTGGTCATTCTGGCAGCAGCTTATTTTGATAATAACTGGAATCTCGCTTTGGCATCCATGGTTTCAATCTACGTCACCGGTAAGGTTGTCGATATGATTCACATCAGCCATATCAAGGTAACGGTATATATTGTAACCAATCGCACGGAAGAGCTGCTGAAGCAGCTGCTCGTTCTACAGCGTGGAGTTACGAAGATCAGAACCGAAGGTGCTTATTCTCACGTAGAAAAGGACATGCTAATGACAGTAACTACCCGGTATGAGCTTGCAGAGCTGAAACGCATCATCAAAACAACGGACCCGCAAGCTTTTGTTAATATCGTGGAGACTGTAGGCGTCATGGGTTCATTCCGCAAGAGGTAATGAGAAACAATGCACATGCTTCAAATCTGTGGTATATTATAGTCACGCAGGACCCTTTATAATTTCATGAAGATTGTGCTTTACCTTCTTATTCCAAGCATCTCGTTTTTCTGGGTGAACCCTGAATTCAAGTTCAGTACCATTCGAAAAAGGAAGGGTGATTGTTGTGGAAATGGAAACGGTAAAATTGTCAGCAATCGTCATGAGATGGTATCCCGATATGATGCCGTTTCTCAAGCAGGACGAACTGAATTCGGTGATCGTGCTGCGCGACGGACTAAGTATTTTGGAACCGGCTGATGCTATGGACATCATCCATTACAGCATCTGTGAGCATCAGAATTCTGCGTATCTTCACTAAGCAAGTCGCAAGAACATTTTCTTGATTGTTGCCGCTCTGGGTTCGGCCATGCGCTGAACCAGGGCGGCATTTACTTTTTACTCTTCCGTTTAAAAGCAGTATATCCCGTTTATAAACAAAAAAGGGCGCTGCATCAGGAACACATTGTCAGCAAGTTTATGACAAGTCTGTTCTTTTTAGGAGCAGTTGTTCCTGTATAATTCTAAGGAACGTACATAAAGGGAGAGAATGAAGAATGAACATCACCTGGGCTTTACTGATGATGACTCTGGGAAGCGTGGGCGTGCAGCAGGACCAACATTCAGCCAATGTCACCGCCATTCTGCAGGCCGCAGCTAACAATCCTGCCATCATTGCACAAAACAGCAATCCGATCCAGAACACCTCAGGTGGAGAAGGCATAGCCCCGTCAGCATCGGCTGCACCAGTACTACAGACCGGAGACGTGAACGGTGCCCCACTTGCTGACCCCCAACCGGATGCAGCTAAGGTGAAGGGTATTTATGTCACCGCCTACAGTGCAGGCGGCGCCCGCATGGAGCAGTTGCTTAACCTGATTGACTCGACAGAGCTTAACTCCATGGTAATTGATATCAAGGATGATGCCGGGTATATCACTTACAAGACAGACAATCCGGAATTACAGCAAATGGGCGAGCCCAAGCCATTCATCGGAGATATCAACAAACTCATGGAGCGCTTGAAGCAGCACCAGGTCTACCCCATTGCGCGGATCGTTGTCTTCAAGGATACAGTGCTCGCCAAGAAACATCCGGAACTCTCTTTTGTGAATCCGGACGGCACGATTTGGAAGAACAAGGGCGGCGACAGCTTCGTTAACCCTTACAATGAAAACGTGTGGAAATACAATGTGGATATTGCAAAGGAAGCAGTTAAGCTAGGCTTCAAGGAAATTCAGTTCGATTATGTCCGTTTCCCTGAGGGCTTTGAGAAGCGTGCCGAAACGCTGAAATACACCAAGAGCGATAAAGCCCGCATTGATATCATTGCGGATTTCGTTAAATATGCCAAGGCAGAACTTAACCCGCTCGGTGTTCGCGTCTCTGTGGATATCTTCGGCTATGCCGCTTCCGTCCCTGCTGCGGAAGGCATCGGACAGGACTTTGTGAAGATCTCCAAGAATGTCGATGTTATCAGTCCAATGGTCTACCCGAGCCACTACACAACCGGCTGGTTTAGTGTCAAGGACCCGGACAAAGACCCTTATGCTACCATCAAGGGTTCTATGGTGGACACGCACAAGAAACTGGACCCGCTGGGTAGCTACAAACCTGTGATCCGGCCGTGGATTCAGGATTTCACAGCCAGCTGGCTTGGAAGCGGCCACTATGTGAAGTACGGCAAGCAGCAAGTAGAGGATCAGATTCGCGCCCTAAATGAACAGAATATTAATGAATTCCTGCTCTGGAATGCCAACAACCGCTACACCGCTGATGTAAATTACGGAAAATAAGCTTAAAGCCATTATTAATTTATACGGAATCTGAATCAATCTCATAATGCGGATTTCAATCCGAATAGGTATAATATCCAGTCACTTATTGATTTATGAAATTGACTCAATCTGATAGTATATTCTTATTAGGGACCCGGCATCCGCCGGGTCTTTTGCCGGGCATACCGACAAAAGTAACCGAAAAAATTACAGAACCCGAGGCAAACACAATGATCCAAACGAATTCTATTAAGCAAAAAATGGGACAATTCCTGCACATTCTGTTTCCGATTCTGGTAACTCAGATTGCGTTGTCCGCCATCACCTTTTTTGACACAAACATGTCGGGTAAGTTCGGCACAGCTGACCTGGCAGGCGTTGCTATTGGCACAAGTCTCTGGATTCCAATCCAGACCGGATTGAACGGTATTCTGATGGGGATTACTCCCATCGTTTCACATCTTGTCGGCAGCAAAAGAAACAACGAAGTCGCCTTTAAGGTTACCCAAGGTATTTGGCTATCCTTGATTGTCTCTCTGCTTGTCCTGCTGCTCGGCTTCATATCCCTGTCACCGATTCTGAACTTCATGAATCTGGAGCCTGCAGTTAGAGATATCGCAGCCCGTTTCCTGGGCGCCATTTCTTTTGGCGTGATTCCGCTCTTCGGTTACACCGTCCTGCGAAGCTGTATTGATGCGCTTGGTCAGACACGTGTCTCCATGTTCATCACACTGATTGCGCTGCCAGTTAATGTGGGGCTTAACTATCTTCTGATCTTCGGAAAATTCGGCTTTCCGCAAATGGGCGGTGTCGGCGCAGGTGTTGCATCCGCGATTACATACTGGGTGATATTCCTCGTTGCACTCGTCTTTATCTACCGGGCCGAGCCGTTTGTCGGGCTCAGATTGTTCCGCAAGTTCCACTTCATGTCGCTGTCCACCTTCAAGGAACTGCTCAAAATCGGTGTCCCTATTGGCTTCTCGATTTTCTTCGAGACTGCGGTCTTCTCAGCAGTGACCCTGCTGATGAGCCGGTTCGATACAATGACCATCGCCGCCCACCAGGCAGCGATTAACTTTGCTTCGACCCTGTATATGATCCCGCTCAGCATCTGCATGAGCCTTACAATCCTTGTTGGCTTCGAGACTGGCTCCGGGCGCCTCAAGGATGCTCGTCAGTACGGCATTCTCGGCATCGGTACAGCGGCGGTACTTTCATTCGCAACCGCACTGGTGCTGCTATTCGCCGGTAATCATGTCGCTGGGCTCTACTCTGATGAGCCTGCGGTTATCTCGTTAATCCAGCATTTCCTGATTTATGCGATCTTCTTCCAGATCTCGGATGCGATTGCTACACCAACCCAAGGTGTGCTGCGTGGCTATAAAGACGTGAATCCTGCCTTTGTCATCTGCTTTATCGCTTACTGGGTGATCGGACTTCCAGTAGGCTATGTACTGGCGACCTATACAGATTTGGGTGCTTACGGCTACTGGATCGGACTAATCACCGGTTTGGCGATCGGAGCAATACTGCTTCTGTCAAGACTCGTTATTGTGCAGCGCCGTTTTGCTGCCAAGGTGCAAACAGGCGAAGTATAAGGCTGTTAGAATTGATTGACTGAAAAAGCAGCGAAACACGTTGATAGCGTGATCGCTGCTTTTTTTGCATACGATGATAGGTATGTTTTATAACGTGGTTGGTTGCTAAGTGCAGGAATACGCGTGGTTCAAAAGTGAGATAGAGAGCGAGGTAGAGAGCGAGGCAGAAGGCATGTTCGATGGCACGTTCGAAAACGAGTTAGCAAACAAGCTAGAACAGCTGAAGCACTCCCCCCTTTGAAATTAATAGTTTGCTAAGGGGAGGAGAAATTGCTGATAAACGTAGTCCAATTCATCTCCAAACACTCAACTTCGGCCGCACACCTCCCCATCGGGGTATAGTAGATAAGCTCATCTCGCAGGGTACACAAAAAATAGGGGCGAAAATGTATCTTAATTTTTGATGTAAACACGCCAAACGAGAAATAAGGGCAAAAATGTATGCTAATTCTACACTTTTGTCTGAAAAGAGGCTAAACCTGGGAAATTAACATACAATATTGCTCTTATTTGCAAAATTATATGATTTCGTATGAAATTAAGGTACAGAATTGCCGTTATTTCGATGCACCCGTGCACCAGTCAGCTATCTGCATCCTACCGCCAATCGACAGCTATTCGGCCACAAACTACAAGCATCTTCCGTCTTACCTCAGCACCTTTGATTTAGGATAATGTTCTTGGAATATCAATCAGCCACCTTAAAGTTAGGGCACATAATCTAGAGCATGACTCAGCTACCAGCCACACGTCACCAACTCTAGTCATCAAATACCAGCTACCTATCATCCAGCCGCCACCCTCCTTTCGGCTCTCCAGACATCGCCTTGTCTTTTCCAACGGAATGATCCACATTTTAATAATGTTTATAGTTTCCTTAATCAACAAATAAGGGGCAAGCTTCGCTCACCCCAAAAACATGCAAATTCTTAAATATTGAAAAAAGGACAGCATCGCTGCCGTCCACTTTGCTTAAAGCCTTATCGTCTTTGCTAACTAGTTACTTAACTTCTAATCCCTCAACTTCTTCGCTAACTAGTTACTTAGCTTCTAATCCCTTAACTTCTCCGCTAACTGGTTACTTAGCTTTTAAGCCCTTAACTCTTCGTTAACTGGTTACTGGCTTCTAAGCCCTTAACTTCTCCGCTAGCTAGTTGCTTAGCTGCTAAGCCCTTACTTCTTCGCCACCTAACTACTTAATACTCTGATCCCTTATCTACTCTTAACGAGCAGCTCCACAGCTTCCTTTATCACCTTGTCCGGGGAATGGCCCTGCTCCAGTTCTTCCTGAATACAGTGCTCCAGATTGGAACCAATTACCGTTCCTACAGTGCGGTCTACCGCTGTACGAATGGCCGTCAGTTGGGTAACGATCTCACGGCAGTCCTTGCCTTCCTCCAGCATCCCCAGTACACCGCGAACCTGACCCTCGATCCGCTTCAGTCTGTTTTTGATCGCCTTATCATACTCCATTGCTTCACACGTCCTTTAAATAAACAAGTTAACGCCTGCATCGTCGGCAGCACCGAGATAACTGGCTACACCTCCAAAATCCACACCGTCCAGCAGCTCTTCTTTCTTGATCCCCATAATATCCATGCTCATCGTGCAAGCAATCATCCGCACTCCTGCGTTCATGGCTCCCTGCATCAGCTGTTCTAAGGAGTCTACATTCTTCTGTTCCATCGCATGGCGGATCATCTTCGGTCCCAGCCCGCCCATATTCATCTTGGACAGCGGCAGGGATTTACTGCCCTGTGGCATCATAAGTCCGAACATTCGCTCCATGCCGTTCTTCTCAACCGCGGGTGCTTGTATTTTCCGCAAAATGTTTAAGCCCCAGAAGGTAAAGAACATCGTCACTTGCTTACCCATCGCCACGGCTCCGGTTGCAATAATGAAAGAGGCGATAGCTTTGTCCAAATCACCGCTGAACACGACCATGGTCGAACCCTGCTTATCTGCAGGCTGTCCCCCCGGGATCGCTGAACACTGTGGTTTATCCTGACCTTTGCGCAGTACCGCAGTTACCTTACCCTGAGACACATCCAGCGCTTCCAGTGTATTGCCCGTTTTGTGGCACCACTGCTCAATATCTGCTGCAAAGCCAAAGTCTGTTGAGGTAACCTCTAGCTGTCCGCCTTCTTCCAGTGACTGTACCGTCTCGTATACCTTGAGTATAGGCCCCGGACATTGCAATCCGCAAGTATCCAACAAGGTCAACTGCGCATTCGTTCCTATTGAATTATGGGTTACTGGAACCTCTGAGGGGGCTTCAGGTCTGGGATGTTCGGACTCTGGCTGTTCACTCTTTCCTTGAGCCGAACCTCTGAGAGATGAGCCACCGCCTCCCCCTGGGGATTGGGGCAACCGCTGAGCTCGCAGCATGGAAGCATAAGTTTTATAGCCCCCATCCACATTACGAATGCGATAGCCATGTTGACTTAACAGCCGTGCCGCGATATATCCGCGCAGTCCAACCTGACAAGAAACCGCAATTTCCTGTTCGCGCGGAATCTCAGCCAACCGGCCTCGTAGCTCACCAAGAGGAATATGCATGGAACCTGGAATAGTCCCTGCGAGCAGTTCAGCACCATCTCTGACATCAATGATCAACCCGCCGTCATGGTGAAAAGCATCCACCTCATACCATTGCAGCGTATCTACCAGCCCATCCATCAGATTGGAGGCGATATAACCAGCCATATTGACAGGGTCTTTAGCCGAAGAGTAAGGCGGCGCATACGCCAGCTCTATATCGGCCAGCTCCTGCACATCCAGCTTGCCGCGAATGGCTGTGGCGATGACGTCAATTCTTTTATCCACTCCATCCGCTCCGACTGCTTGTGCGCCATAGATTTCACCCGTCTCAGGATTGAACAACAGCTTCATTGAGATCGGCGAGCCTCCAGGGTAATATCCTGCATGGGAGTTCGGGTGAAGATGAACCGCCTTATAAGGAACGTTAAGCCGGCGCAGCGTTTTCTCGTTGTTACCAGTCGAAGCTGCTGTCAGTGCAAAGGTTTTGATGATTGCCGTTCCAAGCGCCCCCTCATAGGCAATGGGCCTACCATTGATATGATCAGCCACCAGTCTTCCTTGGCGATTCGCCCCCCAAGCGAGTGACACCATCGTGGCGAATCCATGATTCCGGTCTTTGACCTCTATGGCATCGCCCACTGCATAGATGGCAGGATCGCTGGTTTGAAGCTGGGCATTCACCTTGACCGCCCCACGGAAGCCAAGCTCAAGCCCGCAGGACTGGGCCAAATCATTCTCTGGACTCACTCCGATCGCCATAATTACCATGTCCGTGTGTATCGATTCTCCGGAGGTCAAGAGCAGCTCACGGCCCGCGGACTTGAATTCCTTCACGCCTTCCTTCAGCCGAATGTCCACCCCATTAAGAGTCATGTGCTGCTCCACAAGGATCGCCATTTCAGGATCGAGCGGATTCAGAAGTTGCTCCCCTAGGTCAAGAATTGTGACCTCCAGTCCACGTTCGCGCAGATTCTCGGCCATTTCCAGTCCTATAAATCCGCCGCCGATAACGGTCGCATGTTTAGGGTGACGCTCATCAACAAAGCCTTTAATCCTATCTGTATCCGGAACATTTCTTAGCGTGAACACGTTGGCTGCACTTTCGATCCCCGGAATCTCTGGCATTATTGGCCTTGCACCCGGCGATAGCACCACGAGATCATAGGTCTGCGTTCCTTCTTCACCCGTGAGTGTGTTGCGGAAGCGAATAAGCTTCTGATCACGATCTATTGCCGTCACCTCTGTCAGCACGCGTACATCAATGTTGAAACGGTCTTTAATCCCCTTGGGAGTCTGCAGGAATAATTTCTCCCGGGAATTGATGCTGCCCCCAATGTAATAAGGCAGTCCACAGTTGGCAAAAGAAACATGCTCTCCCCGCTCGAACATAATAATTTCATCTTCCTCATTCAAACGCCGCAGCCTTGCCGCTGCGGAAGCCCCTCCAGCCACGCCGCCAATGATTATAATCTTTCTACTCATATTTCACCCTCCTCAATATACCCTATGGGGTATATATTATACGGGCGGGGGTATATTGTCAACTATAGAAATCCAATCACCTTCAAGCGTCCACACCGTAGATCGCTCGCAACGCCCGCAATCCCCTAGTACACGTTGCGCTGAACCGCTGTGCACATAACTGTGCACATATCGCACGGCATGGTGGACTGGTCAGAGCCTGGTGCCTGCACCTTCCAGCATATCGCACAGCATGGTAGACTGCTTAGAGCCGGTGCCCGCACCTACCTTCCAACATAGCGCATGGCGTGGTGGACTGGTCAGAGCCTGGTGCCCGCACCTTCCAGCATAGCGCACGGCATGGTGGACTGGTCAGAGCCCCGTGCCGTCACCTTCCAACATAAAAAGCCCTGCGGTCCGCCGCAGGGCTCATAAACTACATAATTCCAGTACACAATCATTGCCGTTCTTACTGGGAAAGACGGGAAGCCAGTTCGTACAACTCAACGTTGAAGTCCTTCTTGCTATTAACCACGGTGTCAATGTCAGTCAGAACAAGTTCACCTTTAATGATACCGCATGCTTTACCGGATTCGCCTTCCATCAGCTTGCGCACAGCGAAGTCACCGAGACGGCTGGCCAGGTTGCGGTCTGCCGGTGTCGGTGTTCCGCCGCGTTGAATATGTCCAAGCACAGTAACACGTGCATCCAAGGAAGAGTGACGGTCCTTCAGTGCCTGAGCAACATC
This sequence comes from Paenibacillus sp. MAHUQ-45, assembly GCF_058133325.1. Lineage (NCBI taxonomy): Bacteria > Bacillati > Bacillota > Bacilli > Caryophanales > Paenibacillaceae > Paenibacillus > Paenibacillus sp. MAHUQ-45. The sequence continues at coordinate 343,097 of NZ_JBYUPV010000005.1, read as the reverse complement.
TTCGCCCTTGCCAACGCCTTCAGCTACGATCACAATACTGTGTCTCTTACCATTAACAAAGTTATCGCGCATACGATCAGCGACTTCATTAAGATCATAAGGCATTTCAGGAACAAGAATGGTCTCCGCACCGGAAGCAAGACCCGCATGCAGCGCGATATCGCCGCAGTGACGACCCATAACTTCAACGACAGAAGAACGCTCGTGCGAGGACATTGTATCGCGGAGCTTATTGATGGCATCCACAACTACACCTACTGCAGTGTCAAAACCAATGGTGTAGTCTGTGTAAGAAATATCATTGTCGATGGTTCCTGGCAGAGCCATTGTCTTGATCCCAAGCTTGCTCAGCTTGTTGGCGCCATGATATGAACCATCGCCACCAATAACCACCAAACCGTCAATCCCCATCTCGTTAAGGATGTCCGCACCCTTCTGCTGGCCTTCCGGCTTCACAAACTCCAGACATCTGGCCGACTGCAGGATGGTACCTCCACGCTGGATGATATCGCCGACGCTGCGCAGATCCATTGGGAAGATGTCCCGGTTCAGAAGTCCTTGGTATCCACGTTGAATACCGAACACTTCAATACCGAAATAAAGTGCGCTGCGCACAACTGCGCGGACCGCAGCGTTCATTCCTTGGGAATCCCCGCCACTGGTCAAGACTGCGATTTTTTTAACTGTTGACATTCTGATGTTCCTCCTTAAAATTGTGCGGAGCCGCCTCGCCCTAGAAAACTGCTCCACAACAGTGCTAATACATGTGCTTGCGTATCCAGCGGCTGTTCACGAAGAAGAAAATCCTCGTCAGCGGGCTTCCCTTCATCAGCCGTTTCGATACTGAGCGAACTTCCCGCTGTTCGCTAACTTTCGGATCGGATAAATACAATGCCAGCAAACCTTCGATGACCATGCGATGCATCGAGGTCTCGGGAAGATTCCGGACATCCTTGCGGGCCCACTCCACAATGGAAGCGATCCGATTCAACATGGTATCAGTGTCGTCATAATAATTGCAGAAATTGAGATCACCGCCGGCCCTGTCTTCATCCTGATCGATGAGGTAATCCAGCATAATGTGCAGACCGCACACATTCGGGAAATACGCGGCACGAATGGACGCCGACTGTGCCTTGCTCAGCTTGGGATCACATGAGGACAGAAAAAGCATAAACACTCCCAGGGTAGATCCTGTAGCAGCAGCAAACTCATTCCAATACAAATGAGGGGCGCGGCTTCCATGTTCCTCCCACCATTCCTTCAGGGCAGCTTCCCTGAGTTCTGGGCGGATGTGCTTGTACACCTGCAGGTCCGTATACAATTTAGCCAAGTCGGCAATCTCATCCGCCGCAGCCGCATAGCCCGGCAGTTGGGAAATCATCTCCTGGCATTTGCGGACCAGTCTGTGCAGATAACCGCCATCATTCTGCTCGGTACGAAGCGCATAATAATTGACAAGCTCCGCCTCAGGATTGATGGCATCCAGCATCGACTGATGCAGCAGCCTGAAATCGGCAGGATCCAGCGAGGTGCTACGGTCACATAAGTTGTCCAGATAATCGCTGATCGTTTGATAAGCAACAATAAGCGGAATAAGTATATGTCTCATCGATAAATTACCGGCAGCATAAATACCGCCGCCCTCGCAGTGAAACTGTTTGGTTTCAATGCTGGCTAGCGCTTGCTTCCGGAGCTCGGGATCGGGAATCCCTTCCGCATCTTGACGCCAAAAGCCGAGGCATGACCTCACTTCCGGCAGCACGTACTTGTAGACCCTCTTCATAAGTCCTATAGGACCTTTGGGGCTTAGGTAACGGCCTTGCTCAAATTCATTCAATGACAGTGCCTCCACATTGTTGTCTCCTTATCCAAATCATCATTATTATAATATGATCACCGTATTTGTACAAACAACAAAATCACTTTCGCAAATCCTTGCAAGATTCAGAAATACTACCATTTTCGTAAACATGGCTTCCTTCCTTTGTGCTATACTATGCGTATTTGATATTCGGAGGAGTGCAAAACATCATGTTCCCAGAACGGACCGGCAGCAGTTCCAGCGATCAGAACTGGCTGCGATCCTTTATGTTTACGGTTTTTGGCACCAGTGTACTGGTTGTATCTTATTTCCCATTATTCTATACCCATCTGGGCTTTAGCAGTTCGCAGGTAGGATACCTGTACTCTCTCGGACCGCTTATTTCAATTCTCTCCAATCTGTTCTGGAGCATGATCAGCGACCGGCTGGGCACCATCAAGAAGATAATGGTCATCCTGCTGGCAGGTCAGCTCGTTCTGGCACTTCTTTTGGCGAGGGCAACTGAATTTTCATCGGTTATGATTATTTTATCCCTTTTCTATTTCTTCTATTACCCTGTTTTTCCACTCGCAGATACGATGGCTATCAAAACCGCTGCCCGTTATGGACGAAATTTCATTACGATTCGGGTATTCGGTTCTCTCGGCTATGCCTTTTTCGCATTGACAGTAGGCTACGTACTCCGAGCGATAGGCTCCTCCTGGAGCATGGCTGTCTGTATCGCAATAGTAATTGCTGCCCTGTTGATCACCATACCCTTAAAGGATGCTAAAAGGGACCCGGCGACGCTGAAGAACAAGCCTGAGAAGAGCCAGAAGAGTAGCAAAGGCAGTGGATTGAAGGAAATTTTGCTGCAAAAAGAAGTGTTATCATTCTTCGGCATCGTCTTTATACTTGCCCTGGGACATCGAATGAACGAAGCTTTTCTGACGATTAGCCTAAAACAGCTCGGGGCTGGCGAAGAGATTATCGGTTGGGCGCTGCTCGCTTCCGCGTTAAGTGAAATTCCGGTGTTCTTTCTTCTTAGCAAATATGGAGAGCGCTTCAAGGAGCTACCTCTGCTCGTCTTTGCCAGCCTCATGTACGCCCTGCGCTTCCTGCTCATGTCCTACGTCCATACTCCATGGGCGATGGTGTTCGTACAGGCCATGCACAGTGTGACTTTTGGTGTTTTTTATGTCACCTCGGTTCGTTACATTACACGGATGATCCCCGATCATCTGCGTGCCACAGGCATGGCGCTCTTCACCATCGTTTGGTCGAGTGCTTCCGGACTGCTGAGTGGAACCTTCGGTGGGATCATCTATGAAAATGCCGGGCGCTCCACCTTCTATATGGTAGCAGCACTCTTCTCGATCCTTGCATTTGGAGGGTTTTTGGTAAAATACCTGCTGGCCTTCACCCCGAGGTTCGCATCGCGTGCTTCCCACAAGAAGCAGGCTGTGCAAGCACAGGAATCCCAGCCAACAGCAACCACTCCTGCTGAGAATTCTACGCTGTAAATGTGCATTCCTTATAAGGAACATATTACGATAACAATTATACCCTGTGTCTTTCCATGGAGAGGCTCAGGGTTTTTGTCAAAATATAAAAATTTATATGTTCTACGCTATAAATTATCCTTATATTTCTCGCTGAAACGGATACCGACGCTTAGCAGACGGCAATGCCGTTTCTACTTGTCATGAGATATAACAAAAAAACACAGTTCCCGAAAGAACTGTGTGTTGTGTAATTCGTTGGTTACCACTTTTACAAGAGCTAGCCAAATAGATATATATTTCTCAGCAGACAGCCGGGCTGTCAGATCCGATTCTTATAGTTTTACTACGTTAGCTGCTTGTGGACCACGGTTGCCATCAGTGATGTCAAACTCAACAGCTTGACCTTCATCCAAAGTCTTGAAACCGTCGCCTTGGATTGCTGAGAAGTGAACGAATACATCTTCGCCGCCTTCTACTTGAAGAAAACCGTAACCTTTTTCTGCGTTAAACCATTTTACTGTACCTTTCAAATGAACAACCTCCTAAAAATAGCGCCATATATGGCGTATGCTTACATTATACTCCATTTTATTGTCCAGTGCAATCCGTCTTTCCCCCGGATCCCTGAATTAATTTGCTTTTCCCTTCCCCATTGCGTTATCATTGACCCAAAAGCCAAAAATCGCCAGGGTGGTAATGAATATGATCAAAAAACACGAAATATACAAAACAGACAAATGGAACATGATGACGGTCGAGGTACAAGGCCGCTATATTATTCTTCGGGAAATTTCCGATCAATGGGGTGAGGAAACCCATACCTTTATGAGCCGTCCGGCCATGATGCAATGGGTGAACAACCGCTTCAACAAAGAATCCTACAAAGACAACGAAGAAGAGTATAAGAAAATTATGGAAGCTTTCAAGCAGGTATAACGCGGATGAACACAGAGAATCTCACGATTTATACAATCGTTGTTCTATGTCTCGGTGCCGTGCTGATTATGTCCAGGGACCGGATCCCGCAACGATTGAAGCGGGGGATGGCCCTGACAGCCGCCATTATGATTCTTCTAGCTTTTGTCTTCATTGTTTACAGCTTTCTAGCATAACCTGCGCATAAGCGACGCGGAGATTACATAATCATGGTCCGGCAGGGCATATTAGGAACACCTTTTATTATAAGGAGGCTTCCGCCCTTGCCTGTATGGCCCCATACGCTCTCGTTACTGCTTGCGCTCTCTATTGTGCCGGGTGATCTATCATCCGCCATGCTGCCGCAGGAATCAACACCTGCATCATCCCATCATTCGAGGAGGATTTCCATGGAACAATTACCAAAAAGAAGTGAAGTGCCTGCGGAGAACCGCTGGAAGCTTGAAGATATGTTTGCTTCGCAGAAAGATTGGGATGACGCTTACACTGAAACCAAAGATCTCCTTAAAAAGGCTGCCGACTTTCAGGGCAAGCTGGGCACTGCCGGAGCACTGAAGGACTGCTTCGAACTGGATGACAAGGTCTCCTTACTCACTGAACGGCTCTATGTCTATGCACATATGCGTCAGGATGAAGACACAGCAGATCCGGTCTATCAAGCCCTTTCCCAAAAAGCAAAGAAGCTTAGCGTAGAAGCCGGAGAGGCACTTTCTTTTATCACACCGGAAATTCTAGCCTTGCCAGTCGAGAAGCTCGATCAGTTCATCGCTGATTCCGAGTTGTCTGATTACACCTTCACACTCACGGAGATGAAGCGCCAGAAAGCGCATATTCTCAGCAAAGCCGAGGAGGCACTGCTGGCCCAAGTGGGGAACCTGTCCCAGGCACCGCAGAACATTTTTGGTATGCTGAACAACGCCGATCTTAAGTTCCCGAAGATTAAGGACGAGACCGGCAAGGAAGTAGAACTAACGCATGGCAGCTACATTAAGTTCTTGGAAAGCCCGGACCGTGAGGTTCGCAAAAATGCTTTTAAAGCCGTGTATGAGACTTACGCCAAACAGAAGAATACAATTGCAGCCACGCTGAGTGCCAATGTGAACAAGAATGTGTTCTACTCCCGCGTGCGCAAATATCCTTCAGTACTGGAAATGTCGCTCTACGGAGATAATATCCAAAAAGAGGTATACACCAACCTGATCGATACAATCCATGAGAGCCTGCCGCTGATGCACCGCTATATGAAGCTGCGCCAGAAGCTGCTTGGGGTTGACGAGCTACATATGTATGATCTGTTCGCTCCGCTCGTGGACGAATACAAGCTGGACATCACCTTCGATGAAGCTAAGAAGATCACTAAGGAAGGCCTTAAGCCGCTCGGCGAGGACTATCTGAAGGTGCTGCAGGAAGGCTATGACAATGGCTGGATCGATGTCTATGAGAATGAGAACAAACGTACAGGTGCATACAGCTGGGGAGCTTACGGCACTCACCCTTACGTGCTGCTGAACCATAACGACAACCTGAACAGTATGTTCACGCTGGCGCATGAGATGGGTCACGCCCTTCATTCCTACTATTCGGACAATGCGCTGAAGTATCGTGATGCACAGTACACGATTTTCCTGGCGGAGGTTGCTTCCACTACCAACGAAGCGCTGCTGATGGATTATTTGCTTCATAAGTCCACCGATCCGAAGGAAAAAATGTACCTGCTCACCTATTATGCCGACCAGTTCCGTACGACCGTATTCCGACAGACGATGTTCGCCGAATTCGAGAAGATTGTGCATGAGCGTGCTGAGGCCGGCGAGTCCCTGACTCCGCAGGATCTGTCCGCCATCTACTATGACCTGAACGTGAAATACTATGGCAAGGACATGGTTGTTGACAAGGATATCGAGATGGAATGGGCCCGTATTCCCCATTTCTACAACAGCTTCTATGTGTACAAATATGCCACAGGCTTCTCGGCAGCCACCAGCTTTGCAAAGCAGATCCTCGAAGAGGGCAAACCGGCGGTGGATCGTTACCTCGGCTTCCTGAAGAGCGGGGGCAGCGATTACTCTATCAACATTCTGTCCAAAGCCGGAGTTGACATGTCCTCCCCTGCACCGATCCGTGAAGCTATGAGCGTATTCGAAAGCGTGATCGAGCAGATGGAACAGTTGACCAAGTAAAAAAGAACGTTTAGTATAAAGTTAATCCCTTGTCCGGTCGCGGGCAGGGGATTTATACTGTAACCCTTTAAGGAGGAACACCCTCATGAAATTACAATGGTCACTGATCGCGGGTCTGATCTTCGCGCTGCTTACCGCAGTTTTTGCGGTGATTAATGTCGATCCGGTACAGGTCAATTTCTTCTTCACTGTTGTCAGCATGCCACTGATCCTTGTCATTCTGGGCTGCGCCCTGATCGGCGGGATTATCGTCGGGTCCTACGGCATTTTCCGCCAGTACAAACTGCAGAAGCAGATCAAACAGTTGACCGCCGAATTGGCCAAGCTGCGTGAGAGTAGCACATCACTGGACGGCTTTTCGCTAAACGATGAGAGCCTGTCAACAGACAGTGCTACTAAGTTGTAATACATACATAGGGGTATCGGCTTCAGCCGGGGCCCTATTTTCCATGAACAGGAGGCTTTAATCCATGCTTACAATTCAACCTAATGAAGAATACATTCTATCCTTTCTGAAAAAATTACTCGACACTCCCAGCCCTAGCGGTTTCACCGCTGAGGTTATGAACCTTGTAGCCGAAGAGGCAGCTGCGCTGGATATCCCGTTGTCCTGGAACGAGAAAGGCGGCGTGGTGTTGACCGTCCCGGGCCTCGATCCTTCCCGTACGGTAGGCATCAGCGCCCATGTGGACACCCTTGGCGCGATGGTCCGTTCCATTAAAGCCAACGGTACCCTGCGCCTGACTTCCGTAGGCGGCTTTACCATGAGTAGTATCGAGAATGAATACTGTATTATTCACACCCGCAGCGGCAAGACCTATACGGGCACGATCTTGACGAGCCACCCTTCCGTCCACGTCTATGCCGATGCGCGCGACTTCAAACGCCAGGAAGAGAACATGGAGGTCCGGATTGACGAACTGGTCTCTTCCAAGGACGATGTGCTTAAGCTCGGCATCTCCGTGGGGGATTTTATTTCCTTTGATGCCCGTGCGGTGATTACGCCTAGCGGTTATATCAAGTCCCGTCACCTCGATGACAAAGCCAGCGTAGCCGCGCTGTTTGGCCTGCTGGAAAGCATCAAACGCGAGGGCTGGAAGCCCCTGCATAATCTCTCCCTCTTGATCTCCAATTATGAAGAGGTCGGTCACGGTGCCTCATGGATCCCTGGCGAGATCAACGAGATGATCGCTGTAGATATGGGCGCCATGGGCGATGACCTGAGCTGCAAGGAGACGGATGTCTCCATCTGTGCCAAGGATTCGTCCGGCCCTTACGATTATGCTATGACCGGGCGCTTGATCGAGCTGTCACAAGCGCTGGAGATCCCTTATGCCGTAGACATCTACCCGATGTATGGCTCTGACGCCTCCGCCGCATTGAGAGGCGGCAACAATATCCGTGCAGCCCTGATCGGTCCGGGCGTACATGCTTCTCACTCCATGGAACGTACACATAAGCAGGCTGTCTTGAATACGACGAAGCTTCTTGCTGCTTATGTCGGAGCCAACTGAGAACCTTGTCGTCCGTGAGGAACGGTTATGGAAACGTCGACCCCGGCTGTTTATTACCGTCCTTACATTAACGCTTGCTCTGATAGCTATCACCTGGATCTTCCTAGTCAAAGAGGAGAAACGAGAGGTCTTTAACGGCCTCCCGCACTCCTACTCGTACCGGGAGACCGAAAGTTCAGGCAAGGTAGCTTTGCACATGATGTCCCTCTCCCCTGATCGTGTAATTCTCCGTACCGCTGGCGTGCCACTGCGGCAGATTGCCGCCTATGGAATCAACGGCGGGTTCTTCTATGGCAAAGATCTGTTATCGATTGCCATTATGAATGATAATCCAGTCAGCGGTGCCAGACATGCTTACGGCTCGGGCTGGTTCAATGCCAAGTATGCCCGTGGTACCTTGGTCTGGGACGGCGCGAAGCGCCAGTTCTCAGTCCAGGTGGTATCCACTGGCGATGAACTGGTGGTCAGCGACCGCAATCATTATTTTGCCCAGGGCGGCATCAGTATGAATCTGGAGCATGACGACCTTTGGGCGGTGACGGCGGAAAACGAACATTTGCCGTATGCCGATGAACAGCGGATGCGCTCGGGCATGGTCTATAACAAAGCCGGAGGGTTGTGGCTGATCGTTACCCCGACTCTCTGTACGGCCGAGGAGTTCCGGGTAGCTATCCTGGAGAGCGTACCGGGCGAAGGCCGGGAAGGCATCTTTCTCGACGGGGACGGCTCATCACAGATGAATGCCGACGAGGCCGTCTTGACTGGTGATCAACGTCAGGTCGTGCAAATGATCGCCGTATCACGAGAATAGGGAATCTATGTAGAATAGGTTTAACGGGTGTATTTCAAGAGTAGATTTTATGAGCGTATCTGAAGAACGTATCTAAAGAGCACATTTTAAAGAGCACATTTTAAAGAACACATTTAAAGAACAAACATGGCCGAGAAAAGAAGAGTCTCTAATAAGGATTCAACAAGACAACGCCACTCTCCATATGGATACACACACGTCATAAGGATTCCCGAAGTGAAATTAACAGCATTTTTGTACCCTAAATACTCTGCAACTAGGGGTTAGCGAGAATTAAGTGCAATATGGTACCTTAAATCTTCCAGAACACCCCGTTCAGCGTGCTTTTTCGGAAAATAAGCTACGATAATGCTCTTATTTTCCTAATTTTCCTCTTTTTTATAAAAATAAGGTGCAAAAATGCCGTTACTTGGGGAGACCGACCCTCTTTTTCACTGTTAAAACGACTGGTGAAGGGAATGGGAGGTTTGCGTCCTAAAACCCTGACTTCGAAGAATAACGCCTGCTTTTCTGTGTGAATCCACCTTTCACATCATTCGATTAAAAAGTTAAAAAAAGCACCGCGGAGCCTCCTCACTGAATGAGAACCTTCAAGTAAACCAAAGAAGCTGACGTCCGTCACCGGCGTCAGCTTCTTTATGCTGTGTACTAATTTTATCCTCGGATTCTCTAGTCTACGGAAACTAGAGTCTCGAATTCACTTGTATTCAAATTCACTAGTCTTCGAATTCTCAATCCCAGGTTTGTTCCAGCTTATCGGCATAAAAGGCAATAGCCTTACTGTAGCTGCGGATTCCTTCGTCAACCGAGGTGGCCGCGAGCTGTTCCAGCAGAATACGCATCGCATCGCTATGTGCCCCCAGATTATGCAGCGCCATCGCGTAGAATACCGGGAACTCCCGACGATCCGGGAATTCGGCCATACCTTGGGCCAAAATGGCCTTGGCACGCTCGTATTCGCCGAGCGTTCTGTAGGTGCTTCCCAGCCCAAGCAGCGCACCCGCCTGATCCTCTGGCGGGAGGCCAAGCGCCAGGCTTGTCTCGTAATAAGGCACTGCCGCCCGTTCCAGGCCCAGCACATCGTGTGTCCAGGCCAGCTGATAATGCAGCCTGGCATGCTGCGGGTGGCCTTCAAGCTGCTCTAACAGCAGCGTCCTAGCCTGCTCTGCCTGCCCGGAACCCCTGAGGGCCACAGCGGCTTCTATGATCCCCTCTACCACTAGCCCTCATCCTTTCAAATTACATGGCCTGTTATAGGATGAAGCTTACATATTAAGCTTTGCTTGCAACGTTAAGCTTTGCCGGCAATCTTCTCTGCCAGCTCGTTGAGGTAAGTCCAGCGTTCCATTAGACGCTCCAATTCGGCTTCACCCTGGCGTTGCTTTTCCACCAACTCTTGCAGAAGCACGGAGTCAGCAAACGCCGCTTCCATCTTCACACTGATGTCAGCCAAGTGCTGCTCTGCCAGCTCAATCTGCTCGTCAATACCTTCAAACTCACGTTGCTCCTTGAAGGTGAATTTAAGTTTCTCCTTGGCTTGAGGCGGTGCTGGGGTATCTGCTGCGGATGCTTGCGGTGCACTGCGTTTGGCACCACCGGCAGCAGTATCGCCTTTGCTCCCTGTCCCACTGCCCGGAGCAATATTCTTGGCCAGCCACTCTTCATACTCACTATAGTCACCGACATGAATTCGGATCTTGCCATTCTCAAAAGCGATCAGTTTGTCGATAGTCCGGTCCAGGAAGTAACGGTCATGGGATACTGTGAAGACAACACCTGGGAATTCATCCAGATAATCTTCCAGAACCGCCAGTGTACCAATATCGAGATCATTGGTCGGCTCGTCTAGCAGCAGCACATTCGGAGCTCCCATCAAGACGCGGAGAAGATATAGGCGTCTCTTCTCTCCACCGGACAGCTTGGAGATCGGCGTCCACTGCGCTGCCGGAGGGAACAGGAAGCGTTCCATCATCTGCGAGGCTGTAATGACGCTGCCGTCTGCTGTGCGGACCACTTCGGCCTCTTCCTTCACATACTCGATAGCTCGTAGGCTGGGATCCATATCCTGATGCTCTTGGGTGAAATAGCCGAGCTTCACTGTAGCGCCCAATTGAACTTCACCGCTGTCCGGCTGTAATTTCCCGGCGATCAGGTTCAGCAGCGTGGACTTGCCGCTGCCGTTCGGCCCGACAATCCCCACCCGATCCTGTGGTACAGCGATATAAGTCAAATCGCTAATCAGCTGCCGTCCGTCCAGTGATTTGGACAGCTCTTGAATTTCAATGATTTTACGCCCCAGTCGGGTCGAAGCTACGGACAGGTCAAGTGTACTACTTGATGCATTTCCAGTAGCTTCCTTGAGCTTCTCGAAGCGGTCAATTCTGGCCTTCTGCTTCGTAGTACGCGCCTTCGCTCCGCGGCGAATCCAGGCCAGCTCTGTACGCAGTAGATTTTTACGTTTCTGCTCCTCCGACGCCTCACGCTCTTCACGATCAGCCTTCAGCTCCAGGAAGCGGGAGTAATTCGCTTCATAGCGGAATAGTCGTCCACCATCCAGCTCCAGCATGACGCTGGCTACCCGGTCCAGGAAGTACCGGTCATGCGTAATCATGAGCAGTGCTCCGCGCCGTTTCTGCAGATACTGCTCCAGCCAGGCCACAGAGTCCGTATCGATATGGTTGGTCGGCTCATCCAGAATGAGCAGCTCTGACGGCGTGATTAGCGCCGCAGCAAGGGCCACACGCTTGCGCTGTCCGCCGGACAGATTCTCCATAAGCGCATCGAAGCGGGTGATGCCAAGTTTTGTCAGGACACTCTTAGCTTCACTTTCAAGATGCCAAGCATCCGCAGCGTCAATAGCTTGGCCCAATTTGGCTAACTTGCTCTCTAGCGCGGTATTGCCAGGATTGACCTCCAATTGCGCCACTACATCCATATACTCGCGGGTCGCAAGGAGCGCCGGGTCCTCTCCGGCAAAGACCTGCTGGAGAACTGTATTGCCTGGCTCATAAGGGGGATTTTGAGCCAAATACTGTACCCGCACATCGTTACCGATAGCAATTTGTCCTTCATCCGGTGTATCCAGACCGGCGATGATACGCAGAAAGGTCGATTTTCCCGTACCGTTCACGCCGACAATACCGATCTTATCTCTGTCATCCATCCCGAATGAGGCGTCTTTGAACAGAGTTTTTTCGCCATAGCTTTTGGAGAGATGCTCCACGGTCATAATATTCATGCTTTATCCTCGCTTGCCTTAGTTTATATTTGAAGCTGATTGAAATCTGGAGAAAACCGCCCGGTGACCGGACGGCCTTATCTTCTGATACCTCGATGTTTTCCAGCCGTTACAGTCCTTAACGTATCTCAGCCTGGCGGCCGTTCCGCTTCCGGCATATGTAGGGTGTCCATCGCCCCGTTAATGAACAAACCCGCGGCAAAATGCGCCCGCTTGCGGGCATCGTCAGCTGTGAAATCCGGTTGAAACAGGATGTCCATCTTCAGCCTGTCCAGCATGCCGATATAGGACTGCGCCATTAACTCCGGCTCTATGGCCCCGCCTTCTAGCAGCACCTTCATTACTGCCTGCATGTACTGCTCCATAAATTGAGCCATGTACGTTACGAGCTCCGGGTTATTATTAGGCGCCAAAAAGAATAACTTCGTGTGCTGCTTGCGATCGTAATAATAGAACAAGTGATGATCCGCTATAACCGCCAGCTTGCCGGTCAGGCTGTTCTCGGCGTCCAGCTTCTCTTCCAGTTGCTCCAGAAAGCCTGCGCAGTCACGCTGCGTAACGGCCATGAAGAGCTCTTCCTTGTTCTTGAAATACAGATATATCGTCCCTTTGGCAATCCCCGCCTGCTCCGCTATCTGCGACATCTTCGTTTCGTAGAAACCGGCTGAGCCGAAAAGTTCGTAAGCAGCATCGAGAATGGACGTATGTTTATCATTGGATGCGCTGCCCATGCAGTCCACCCCCTACTGTGTATTTCACCAGGCTAGTCCAACCAGCAGTGCCACGAGCCCGCCGACCGCCGAGCTGATGGCATTGACAGCGTCATTGGTCATCCAGCGCCAGCCACGAGCGTGCACAGCAGGAGTACCGCAGTGCTGCGGACTCTCTACCTCACGACCACAGACTGTGCAGCGATTCATCTGCTGTACGGTTGCACCGAGCAACGAGTCGGCAAAAGCACCTGCGAGTCCACCCAGCAGCCCGGCTAGCACCAGCGTCCAGAAGGCTTGATCCGCCATTCCGGCACTCTTCTGAAGCAGCCATGAGCCGACGCCGATCAGGACACCCCCGGCAGCAGCCGCCAGTGTTCCCAGAAGCGACACTCCGCCAGAGGCACCCGCAGGCAGCACTTTGCCCGTAAGCACGGAACGTGGCTGCTTTTTGCTGAGTGTACCGATCTCTGTAGCCCAAGTATCCGATGTCACGGTAGCCATGACGCCGATGAACAGGAAGCTCCACAGCTCCAGCGGGTACAAGGCGTTTAGCAGCACAACCAGCATGCCGATCCCGCCATTGGCGAATACCTGCCCGGCATCGCGGCGTCCCGTCTTGGCGTAGGTCTCTTCCAGTTCGGCCTTGTTGTCATGCTTAAGCTTGGACAGCAGGCTTGAGGTAATGAAAAACAACAGCAGAATACCAAACCAGAAGGCGTTGCCCGCTCCAAAATAAATCGTACCCATCAGCACTGCCGCCAGCATACCCGAGAGGCTCAGCGACTGTCTCCAATAAGCGGCTCCGGCGACAAGCAGAGCGCCACAGGCACCGATTATAAGCTGCATGATTTCAACTCCTGCCACGATAGGGTTGCTTCTCGTACTAGCCGATCAGGCAAGTACCGAGCAGCCTTTCCCCCCAGTATAATTCGAAGGAATCACCAGTAACCGCGGGTCCTACACCCGCAGGAGTTCCGGTGAAGATAAGATCATTTTTACCTAACCCATAACGGGCGGCAATAAAGTCAACGATTCTCTGAAGGGAGAAGATCATGTCCTTCACGTTGCCGCGCTGTACTTCCACACTATTTTTCAAAATCACAAAATCCGTGTTCTCCAGCTCCTCCTTCTCGGGAAAAGCAATATACGGGGTCAACGGAGCCGAATTCTTGAACCCCTTGGCTGCGGTCCAAGGCAGACCTTTCTGCTTCAGGTCACTCTGCACATCACGTAGCGTGAAGTCCAGTCCCAATGCCATCACATCCACCAGTTCCTCCACACTCATTCCCGGTACATAGTCACGCGCGATGCGCAGGACAAGCTCACCTTCAAAATGTACCTGTCCGGCATCCTTCGGAAGTTCGATGACAGCTCTATCAAGAGGAACTGCCGCATGAGAGGGCTTCAGGAAGATCAGCGGCTCAGCCGGGACCTTGTTGCCCAGTTCCTCTGCATGCAGCAGGTAATTACGTCCAACACAATACAGATTATTTATAGCCGCGCACATAGATAGTCAGCTCTCTTTCTCGTCGATTATAAAAGTTATTGTCTTTCAAGAAACGTATCGCCCCATAGATCAGGACGGTTCGTACAAATCATTATATCAGAATGCATGGCCGCCAAGCGACGCATGTCCCGTGCTTTATTCACTGTCCAGGCCATCACCTTGATGCCTTGCTCTGCCAGCAGACCGGCCATATGTGGATTCAGTCGTGAAAAGCGGATCGAAAGGAAAGAACATTGCAGCTCCTGCGTCCTTGCAGCCGGGTCACCCGACCTGGAATCATAGATCAGCCCTGTGCTGAAACGGGGGTCCAGCGCCTTGATCCTCTGCAGTGACCCATGATCAAATGAAGTCAGGACAACTTTATCCCGCATATTGCGGGCGTTGACCAGATCGATGACCGCCTGCTCAAGACCGGGGTACAAATCGTTGACGGTTTTAAGCTCAATATTGAGGTGTATCTTGCCTGATACCAGCGTCAGCACTTCATCGAGCGAAGGGACCTTCTCACCACGAAAAGCCCTTCCTTTCCAGCCGCCAGCATCCAGCCGCCGAATACTCTCCCAGGTCATCTCCCTCACCTTGCCGTGACCGTTGGTGGTCCGGTCCAGGGTATAATCATGAATGACCACTGGCACGCCGTCCCGTGAAAGCTGGACATCGATCTCCATCCAGCGCACAAAGGGAAGCTCAAGCGCCATACGAACGGCGGCCAGCGTATTCTCCGGTGCCTTGCCGGAAAATCCCCGGTGCGCCACACAAGGGTTCTTCATCATAAGGTATAAGGTCCCTCCTAGCCCGCTCACAGCCTGCCCATGGCTGCTCTCTATGCATCTATTCAGTTATACGCTTAATATTTATTTTCTCTTCTGAGTCACATTACCGTTAGCATCAATCCGCACAAGACCGGAAGACAAAGACTCGACCCGCTTCAAGAGAATTCCCCCAGCCACATCATTCATTGGAACAGGGCGGGCCAGCTCGGCGTCCATCGGTTTGAGTTTCATCGAGCATTGCCCTTTGATATTACACTCGGCTTGAAAAACCGCTGTCTCCCACGTCGTGGGAATGGAGCCTTTGGTAAAAATGAAATTCCCCGTACTATAGGCGATCCATTTGCCTTTGTAGGGCTCTATACCCTGCAGCACATGGGGATGCCCGCCAATGACGAGATCCGCCCCTGCATCTATAAAGCTCCGGCCCAGCGTCTGCTGAACACTGTCGTATTGATCCACCCGTTCCTTGCCCCAGTGCACAACTACAATCACCAGATCTGCCTTCTTCTTGGCTGCGGCAATCGCTTGAAGTCCCTCAGCACTATCATAAACGGAGGCGACACCCGGAGTGCTCGGCCCCGCCTTCCAATTCATGACTGGCATCACTCGGGTGAATCCGAGCAGCGCGATCTTGATTCCATTTCGTTCAAAATATTGCGCGCTATAAGCTTCGTTACTATTGAGGCCTGCACCGACATGTGGAATACCTCTCTTATCCAGGTGAGCCAGTGTGTCTTTAAGGCCCTCCTGTCCCTGATCCAAGGTATGGTTATTAGCCAGATTCACAGCATCAATGCCAGCTGCCTTCAAAGCATCCAGTGCCTCGGGCGCACCCTTGAACACAAATTGTTTATTCTGCGCGCCAACTCCCCGGGTCGTGATCGGCGTCTCAAGGTTCACCACAGTTAGATCATCTTTTTTGAACATGCCGCCAAGCGCGGAATACGAATAATCATAGCCTTTCTGCTTGAGCAGTTCACCCGCTTTTCCAGAGAAGATAACATCTCCGGCAAAGCTCAGCTTAACCGTGCGTTCCCCTGCCAGACCTTCAGGCAGTCCTGCGATAAAATTACCGTCTTTACCCTGCACATCTCCAGTCTTGCTGTCAGAGGGGCTCTTACTACCCGTCCCGTTCTTTCCTCCGGTGTCAGTGGGAGAGGTATTATCCGAACTGTTCCCTGCGGAATTCTGCTCTCCATTCGTACCTGGGTTATTCTTAGCACCTCCACCGTCTCCCGGGATGTTGCTTGGTATCGGGGTCTCCGTTGGTGCCACTGTTGCCGTTACCTTAGGTGTTGCCGTCGCTTCAGGTGTCGGCGTTACTTCGGGGGTTGGCGTTATTTCAGGTGTGACTGCCACTTCGTCTTCGTTGGTCGCCGAGGTGGGTGGGTCACTCTCCTGCTCCGCCTGGTCCGGGGAGGGCAAGTCGGTAGCCTGCGCCACTGGAGGCGGATAGGAAGATCTATAACCATTTTCGCTGGTAAAACCATAAGTCAATGCGGCGGTGATCATCAATAGTAAACTTACATTAATCCAAGCCCAAACGGTTCTGCGACGACGTCTGTTCGGTTTATCCTTGCGTCTGGCGCTTGATCGCGGCGAATACATGGGTACAATGGTTCTCCTTTGTGATTAAAATTGTTTCTATTATATCATATCACGGGCTTGTCCCCGCAAATGGTAGAATTGCTCCTCCAATTAAACGCCCGTTAATGTTCACCTCTGATTTTTAGATAGGGCCTTAATTAATGTTCAAAAAAACGGTGAGGCGTTAGAAGTACGCCTCACCGTTCCCAAATTCTATATAGGTTATACCAACAATTTACGAAGTTTGATTAACGACATTTTTGTACCTTAAACACCCTGCTACTAGGGGTTGATGGAAATTTAGAACAATAATGTACCTTGAATATTCCACAATAACCCACTAAGCGTTTTTTTGAAAATAAGATACAAAAATGCTGTTACTTGGGCAGGCAAACCAATCATTTCTTCAAAGCACCCGCAGCGGCTTCGGCTATAAGCTTAGCCTGCTTGATACAGTCCGGCATGCCAATACCATCATATCCTGCGCCGAACGCGTAAATCCCGGGTAACGTCTCGGCCATATCACTGCGGAGCCGGGCGATCGCAGCCGGATGGCCTACCGGGTACTGTGGCATGGAATGCCGTAGACGGGTGATTTCCGTAAACAGAGGTTTCGCGGTAATGCCCATGATCTCGCGCAGATCCTTGCGCACCAGTCCTTCCAAAGCATCATCGGGAAGCTCCACATTCTGTTCATCTCCGGAACGTCCTACGTAGCACCGCAGCAGAACCTTGTCATCAGGGCTGGTATGCAGCCATTTTGAAGAGGTCCAGGTGCAAGCCGTAATGTTACGACCTTCCTTGCGAGGGACAAGAAAGCCTGAGCCATCATACTCGCCGACGGTATCTTCCTTATTGAATGCCATGACCACATTTGCAACAGATACATAGTTTACGGCATCCAGTGCTGATACATCGACATGCGGACGCAGTAATTCTGCCGCAGCGAAATTTTGTGTCGTCACATATATATCATCCGCCTGCAGGCTCTCACCGTTATCCAGTACGATTTCATAACGGTGAGCCCGATCAGACCCCTTATGAACTTTAATGGAGGCCGCTGAAACTTCCGTGCGCTGCTCCACATCATGCAACTCATGAATCAGGCCATGTACCAGGCTTTGCAGCCCTTTGGTGAAGGTCAGGAACGCACTCTTCTTGGTTCCTGTATGTGTCTCGGCTGGTTTGCGCCCGGTAATCATCCCACGGATCAGACTGCCGTACTGACGTTCCACCTCACCGAACTGCGGGAACGTCGCCTGGAGACTGATTTTCCGCATATCTCCGGCATAGATTCCTGCCAGCAAAGGCTCGGTCATATTCTCCAGCACCTCTGTGCCAAGACGGCGCTCAATCAGTGAACCAAGCGATTCATCTTCCTTGCTACGCCGCGGCGGGAGCATAAAGTCCAGCATCGCCCGAGCCTTGCCGCCGAAAGATACGAGCCCGCTTTTCAGAAACGGTCCAATCTCTGTAGGAATACCGAGCACCAGACCCGCCGGCATTGGATGAAGCTTACCACGTTGCAAGATGTAGGTCTTCTTGGCATTGGGATTGGTGGTGACCAGTTCATGGTCAAGCTCCAGCTCCTTCGCCAGGTCGCTCATCGCCGTCTTGCGGGCCAGGAAGGAATCCGGGCCTTTCTCAATTACGAAGCCGTCGCGGTGCAGCGTTTCGATCTTGCCACCAAGTGTCTTGTCTTTCTCTATCACAGTAATGTCCGGGGTAATACCAGCTTCTTTATAGTATTTCCGCACGTAAAAAGCGGCGCTGAGGCCGCTCAGGCCTCCGCCGACAATTACGATCTTCCTGGGGGAGCCGGTCATGGCTGACTCACCTTCATTTGATCCACCTGGCTTCGCACAACATCGCTTAGCACAGACATATAAGCCGGATCGCTGTTCAGAGATTCAATACGCATCAGGCGCATATCCAGCTCAGCGGCAATTGCCGTGGCTTCGATATCAAGATCGTACAGCACCTCCAGATGATCGGAGACGAAGCCGATCGGTGCGGACAGCACATATTCCACCTGTTCCTTGCTGAGATCACGCAATGTGTCAAGGATATCCGGCCCCAGCCAAGGCTCGGCCGTGCGCCCTGCACTCTGCCATGTGAATTGCCATGAAGTTACACCTGCTTTGTCCGCGATAGCCTTCGATGTCTCCATCAACTGGTCACGGTACGGATCCCCCATGGACAGTATGCGTTCCGGCAAGCTATGAGCGCTGAACAGGACACGAATTTCGTCACGTGCCGCACCTGCTTCCACGTACTGATCCAGCTTGGCTGTTACTCTCCGGCTCAATACATCAATCAGTTCGGGATGCATATGGTAGCTCTCCACGAAGGACATGTTGATACCACTTTCCTTCGCTTTGGCCTCTGCCCGTTTGATATACGTGCCTACACTCATCACCGAGTAATGGGGTGCCAGCACAATGCCCACAGCTTGTGTAATCCCATCCTTCGTCATTGCTTCCACACCATCTTCAATATACGGGCGGGCATGCTTCAATCCTTGATAGCAGACGAATTCATAGTCCTGTTCACCCTTGTCCGCATTCAACTTCGCTTGAAGCGCCTCAACCTGACGATCTGTGTTCTCCCGCAGCGGAAAAACACCCCCTACAATCGCTTCGTAGCGATCCTTCAGCTCCTTGAGCTGCTCTGCTGACGGCACATTGCCGCGCCGAATATGCGTATAGTAGGCTTCAACATTATCTAGGCTTTCAGGAGTGCCGTACGACATGACCAGAACACCAATTTTTGTTGTCACGGATTCCATCCCCTTTAGTAAATTTTAGGTCCAGTTGCTCAGGAATGCTACTTCCCAGCTTCCGCCAATACACCCGCCGAATACTCGTGAATGTATTCCGTTAATTCCCTTAGCTTGTCCAGTGAAGCCTCAGGGAATAAGCCGTGGCCCAGGTTGAATACATATCCTGGCTCCAGCACGCCTTCATCAATTAGGTTTTTAGCCCGCTCCTTCAGCAGTTCCATTGGCGCCGTTAGTAGGTAAGGGTCAAGGTTACCCTGTACCGCGAACTTCCCGCCTAGTCGGCGTCGTCCTTCGGTCAGACTTACGCGCCAATCCAGGCCGATGACATCGGCTTGAAGTCCCTGAAGGCTCGGCAGCAATTCGCCTGAGCTCACGCCTGGAAAATAAATTTTCGGTACATCCAGATCGGACAGCTCGGCAAAAATGCGCTGGATCGTCGGCAGTACATAGATCTCGAAATCCCGAGGCGCCAAGGAGCCCACCCAACTGTCAAACAATTGGAACGCCTTGCCCCCGCTGCGGACATGACTGCGCAAATAAGCGATCACCATATCGCCCAGCTTGTTCATCAGCTTTTCCCATACTAGTGGCTCACTGTACATCAGTTCTTTTGTACGGATGTAATTCTTGGACGGTCTGCCTTCAATTAGATAACTAGCAATTGTGAAGGGAGCACCAGCAAACGTGATCAGCGGCACATCCAGTTCCTTCTCCAAAATAGAGATCGTTTCCAAAATGTGGCTCAAGTCGCCCTCAATGTCAATCGGCTTAAGCTTGTCCACATCCGCTGCGCTGCGGATCGGATTCTCGATCACTGGCCCGATGTTTTTGACAATGTCGAAGTTCACCCCGATAGAAGCCACAGGATTCATAATATCCGAATATAAAATCGCCGCGTCTACGCCCAGCTTCTGCACAGGCATCATAGTCACTTCTGCCGCCAGCTCCGGCTGTCTGCAGATTTCCAAGAGGGAGTATTTCTCCTTGATTTTACGGTAGTCAGGATCATACCGACCGGCCTGCCGCATGTACCAAACGGGAACGTGTTCCGTCTCCTGCTTCCTGCAGGCACGGATAAAAGTATCATTGTAGGTCATGATAAGATCTCCATAAGATTTAATAAAATCTAAAATTCACATATTAACTATTATGCCCTTTTTGCAGAGTTGTAACAACCGCCGCACCCGCTGCAGAATGACAATCCTATGACATTACTATGACAAGTGTTGCACCGAAGATGTCGAATTATGTGATATACTGATAGAATGTCAATTTTTCGTGAACTTTATATCTATGATTTCCCTGAAAGGAAGTGAAGCACTTTGAAGAATTGGGAGACTTGGAAAGTCAATCTCATGGTGCTTTGGTTTGGACAATTCCTGGTTAACGCCGGGATGACAATGATTACTCCATTTCTTACACTGTACCTTGCCAAGGATCTTGGCGTGCGGGGCGAGCATGATATC
The DNA here is from genome assembly GCF_058133325.1 of Paenibacillus sp. MAHUQ-45. Lineage (NCBI taxonomy): Bacteria > Bacillati > Bacillota > Bacilli > Caryophanales > Paenibacillaceae > Paenibacillus > Paenibacillus sp. MAHUQ-45. The sequence goes on along the minus strand of NZ_JBYUPV010000005.1, from coordinate 322,281 downwards.
GGAATCTGGGCCGGCCTTATCTTTGCGGCCAATTTCCTGACCTCGTTTCTGTTCCAGCCCCTGTGGGGTAAGCTGGCCGACAAATACGGGCGCAAAATCATGCTGCTGCGCTCCAGCTTCGGGATGGCGATTGTCATCGTGCTGATGGGTTTTGCCCAGACCCCAATGCAGCTTCTGTTGCTGCGACTGTTGAACGGTACGATTTCCGGCTTCAATCCCGCCTCCATCGCGCTCGTCTCTGGCACAACGCCAAAGAACCGCATGGGCTTTGCTATGGGCCTCATGCAGTCTGGTTCGGTGGCAGGTACTATTCTGGGGCCGCTGATCGGCGGATTGCTCGCCGACTGGATTGGATTCCGCCCGATTTTCTATGTCGTAGGCGCATTGCTCTTTATTGCTTCCTTGCTCGCGCTCTTTCTTGTTAAAGAAAAGTTCGACCGACAGGAAGCTGCGCATGTACCGCAGATTTCGGTGCTGGCCGGCTTGAAGGAGCTTACAAAGGTCCCACAATTACCAGCTTTGTTCGGTATTACCTTCCTGCTGCAATTTGCCATGATCAGTCCCATGACACTGTTGCCGTTGTATGTAGAGAAGCTCCATGGCTCTGCTGTGAATATCGCCTTCTGGGCCGGGATGGTCAGTGCCGTCACAGGTGTATCCAATATGCTGGCATCACCCGTTCTCGGCAAGCTAAGCGACAAAGTCGGGGCGCACCGCATCCTGACCTACGCACTAATCGGAGCAGCTGTATTCCTGATTCCGCAAGCTTTTGTAACCTCTGTCTGGCAGCTGATCATCGTCCGCTTCCTGATGGGTGTGTTCATGGGTGGCTTGCTGCCCAGCGTCAATGCTCTGATCCGTGCCTATACACCGGACGGCAAGGAAAGCCGGGCGTTTGGCTTCAACAGCAGTACCCTGGCTCTCGGCAATATGCTCGGCGCCATGATTGGCGGCTTCCTCGCTGGTTATATCGGCATCGAAGGGCTATTCATTATTTCCGGCAGCCTGCTGCTGGTTAATATGTTGTGGGTACGTCTAAGACTGTTCAAGACTACTCCACCTCGGCTGTTCCGCTAGCACCTCGTTGGGTTGCTTAACTACTTGACGACTGCCAAGGCCAGCCCGTCGTATGCTGGCAGCAAGGTGCTGGTCAGACGCTCATCGCTGGCGATCATTTCATTGAAGCGACGCATGGCTAGCACAGCCGGTCCATTCTTCTCCGTATTCAAAGTGCGTCCGCGCAGAAAAATATTATCTCCGGCAATAATCGCTCCCGGCTTCGCCAGCCGGATGGCGTATTCCAGATAGTTCGGATAGTTCTCCTTGTCGGCATCAATGAAAAAGAAATCGAAGCTGGCGCCCTCTGCTTCCAACTGCTTAAGGCTGTCAAGTGCCGGGCCTACTCTGTACTCTACAGTCTCGGCCCCAAAGCCGGCCTGCTCCAGATGACCACGCGCCAGTTCCGCGTATTCGGGCTTCAATTCTAGCGAGGTCAGCTTGCCGCCGGGCGCCAGCCCGCGGGACAGGCAAATGCCGCTGTAACCGCCAAGTGCGCCGATCTCGAGAATCCGCGACGACCGGGAGAGGCTGACGAGCATGCCGAGCAGCCGTCCATAACCCGGAGCAATGGAAACCTCCGGCATTCCGGCGGCAACGATAGCTGTTTTGACATCTAGCAGCAATTGATCTTCTGTATATAGCTGTTCACTGTATTCTTCCTGATTAAGCATGTATAATCTCCTTTGATCGACCTGCCGATCTCCATAAAAGAGCGCGGTAGGTGCATTAATTATTTTTTACGGAATGACGGTCATTGTGAACTGCCGCGCATTCCCCTATACTTGATTGTACTGGCTTTATGTATTTATCTACAAGTTAAATGGAGTTGAGACCTTTTTGAGTAAATTACAATTAATCGCTACGGCACCAATGGGCCTGGAGGCCGTTGTGGCGCGCGAACTGAACCAACTGGGCTATGAGACCACCATCGAGAATGGACGAGTTCTGTTCAGCGGGGATTACATCGACATCTGCCGCTGCAATTTGTGGCTTCGTACCTCCGACCGTGTTCTGGTCAAAATGGGTCAGTTCCCGGCGTCCACCTTCGATGAGCTATTCGAAGGCGTCAAGGCACTGCCTTGGGCCGACTGGATTCCCGAGCACGGTGAATTCCCTGTGGAAGGCCGTTCCCATAAATCACAGCTGACGAGTGTCCCTGCTTGCCAAGGTATCGTCAAGAAGGCGATTGTCGAGAAGATGAAGCTGTCTTACGAGACTGACTGGTTCCCGGAGAACGGACCTCGTTATGTCATTGAAGTGATTCTGTTGAATGATATCGCCTTAATCACGCTGGATACGACAGGACCGGCGCTACATAAGCGCGGCTATCGTAAACATTCTACCGAAGCCCCGATCAAGGAAACGATGGCGGCGGCTCTGCTACAGCTCAGTCGCTGGAACGGCAGCCGTCCGCTATACGATCCATGCTGCGGTTCCGGTACCATTCTGATTGAAGCCGCGATGATCGCCTGGAACATCGCCCCTGGTCTACGCCGCTCCTTCCCTTCCGAGCATTGGCCAGTCATTCCGAAGGCACTCTGGGAGGAAGCACGCGAGGAAGCCTTCGACGCTGTGCGTGATGACTACCCACTACAGCTATTCGGCAGCGATATTGATCCTGAAGCCATTGAAATTGCCGAAGCTGCTGCCAAGAGCGCCGGACTGTCCGGTGAGATTACCTTTACCGTTCAGGCTGCCGCCAAGGTCAGACCAGAGGGTGAATACGGCTGTATTATCACCAATCCGCCGTACGGGGAACGTATCAGCAGCGACAAGGAAGTAGAGAAGCTGACCCGCCAATTCGGCGAGATGATGATCTATCTGCCAACCTGGTCCTTCTTCGCCATCAGCCCTTACAAAGAATTCGAGCAGTATTACGGCCGCAAAGCCGATAAACGCCGCAAGCTCTATAACGGCCGCATCGAGTGTCAATATTATCAATATCTAGGTCCACTGCCGCCGCGCAAGCCGCAGTAATTAAGCAGCTACGGACATTCTCCCGCCAGGGAGGGTGTCCTTTTTAATTGTACTGCTCATTGCTTTGCATTCTCCGCACTGCAACAAAACAGCCTTAAAGGCGTGTGCATCACACGTATTAAGGCTGTTTGTTTATGCTGGTTTATCTTGAATCTAGAAAAAAAGCTTATCTGGGTTCGTACCGATCCGCTCGCCGGCATCCAACCCGCTAATCGCGTTCAAATCTTCCCGAGATAATTCAAAATCGAAGATCTCACTATTTTCCTTTATTCTGGAAACCGTGACCGACTTGGGAATAATGATGATTTCATTCTGTAGGCCCCAGCGCAAAATTACCTGTGGCACTGTTTTCCCATGTCTTGCTGCAATCTCTGCAAGCAGCTCATTGTCCTGAAGTCTGCCTTTCATGAGTGGCGCCCAGGCTTCGATCTGTATCCCATGTAGCTTGCAGAAATCATGCAGTTCCTTTTGTAAGAAACGAGGATGCAGTTCCACCTGGTTAACAGCAGGCACAATAGAGCTCTCTTTCATCAATTCCTGCAGATGGTGAATCTGAAAATTGCTCACTCCGATAGCCCGTACCCGGCCTTCCTCGTAGAGCCGTTCCAGCGCCCGCCATGTATCCTTGTATTTATCCTGACCAGGCCAGTGGACGAGATAGAGATCAATGACTTCCAGTCCCAGCTTACGACTGCTCAAATCAAAAGCTTTCAGTGTAGTATCATATCCCTGATCGGTGTTCCATACCTTTGTCGTAACGAATAGGCTGTCGCGCGATACGCCGCTTGACGCAATGGCTCCTCCGACTTCTTCCTCATTCCCATAGATCGCTGCAGTATCAATGCTTCGATAGCCTAGCTCCAGCGCTGCCGCCACCGACTTGGCAACCGCATCTCCCTCAGCTTTGTAAGTGCCCAGTCCAAACCAGGGCATCGCTATCCCATTGTTCAATATCGTTGTATCGGTAATATGCTTCATGCCGATCTTCACCTCACTGTTATATTTTCACAAAAACCGCCCCTGCAAAATGCAGCGGCGGCCAGATGTGCGGCATATTATTATTGCTGGGCAACGGGCCGCTTGACGAAAGATTCTACTTTCTTCAGCACTTCATCCTCTGTGGGAGCGCTAATATAGCGTCCGTTAATAAAGACAAATGCCCGTTTGCCACAAGGTCCACAGTAGGACTTGCAGCCAATCTTTATCTCGGCGTCTGGTGCCATTTTCTGCAGCTTCGGCACAATGCTCTTGAGACTGGTGAAATTGCATTTATCGCATACTCGTATATCGTTAGCCATGGAGCAACCCTTCTTTATGTCCGAAAATCCGGGGCGAATTCTTAGTGATCGCCATGATTTCCTTTAGACGGATTAGTGATGACAAAGCCTTCTTCCGGGAAGTACAGATAGTCAATCTTAACGCCGTCAAGCAGCGGCTGGCCCGCTTCCAGAACTACGTCGATTTCCTTGTCTGTAGAAACTACAACATCATTCTCTTTAGGCGTGTCCAAATCCAGACCGTAGTGTGCATGGTCGCCATGGGCATGCGTAATCGCAACGCGCAGCTTCAGTTCGCTGTTGCCTTCAAGTTCCATCTGCTTCTTTATGACTTTAGCCGCATTGCGGGTAATTTTGACGTTCATCTGCAATCCATCTCCCAGCATCTATAGTTTAAATACTCAATAATCTATTTTAAAGGAACTAAGCTGCTAAAAGCAACCATATTGACAAAATAGACACGTCTTCCGGATGCTGAAATCATCTGAACACTCATCTTCTGTTGCGTAGCTCAGGATATTTGCGATCCATTCTAGATACGAACCAGCCTGCCAGCAACATCGTTACCCCGATATCATCGATAGGCACAAATGGCATAACATCTGGTAGCACCCAATACAACAGGACCGGAATCGTAAATAACAGCTTGTCCCCCAAGGTGACCTGAGATGATACAATGTATCGCCAGGAAGCACGGAAAATCTGGTACCATATCTTAAGCGAAAACCATCTTCTCCATTTCATCAGATGCCCTCCCGTTATCCAAATCCCATATAAAAAGGATACAGCCGCAGGTAGTTTGAACAGCGGCCATACCCTATAGCATATATTACTCAATATTGCTGAAAATGTTTCAGAATGACTTCACATCTGATAAAATGCTGCCCAGAATCAGCCCGGTCTCCAGGGCCATATCCTCAAAATCGCCGAGCGGCAGCGGATTCTTGCCGATGCCCAGTTCCACCGTAAAGCCCGGCCGGCGGAATCGCTGGATGAACCAGTCCTTGTAGCCAGCATCGCTGCCTGTCAGATGCACGGCCCGATAGCCGCTGGCTGCAGCCAGCTTAGCTGCCAGGGCCTTACTTTCCGGTGGCTCATAGCCCCGGTAGTTCCAGTAGATCTCCGCCCCCTGGCTGTGCAGTGATACCGCCGCATGTCCCGGCACCTCCTCTGCCACTGCTGCCAGCGCCGCAGCTTCAGGCTCACTGAGCGGGGCGCTCCCACCATAGTCACGTGGCGCCGGGCCCACGGTGCCCCGACGCTGCGCCTCCTCTTCCCAGTGAGCCGGGAACTGGTCGCCCAGGTCCACTCCCCGGATGTTGGCCTTCCAGTGGCGGAAGCTGCGCCGTCCGCCATTCCATTCCATCAGCTGATCATAATAGGGATGACCTGGCATGACTCCCTCTTGAACCAATTCTACCCCATCCGGATTTGCCAGAGGAACCACCCATATCGTCCAATCTTTGAACCACTGGGCGGGAGAGTGGCCATTCCACTGCCTACCTTCCGCATAAGCGGCCGCATATTCCTCCAGAAACGCCATCAGGCAGGGTGTGGTCAGCCATTCATTGGCATGCAGTGCCGCATTAACATGCAACTGGCGCGGCCCTTCTCCCAACCGGAGCAGCTGTAACGGCTTGCCCAGCACACTGTTACCGATCGTTTCCTGTACGATGAAAGGATAACGCTCCACCAGTCGGTCGATATCGACCTTTACCTCGGCCGGGCCATATTCTCCGCGTAGATAGACAATGCGCTGCGGCTCCGGTGGAGGAATCACTAGCACCTTGCCGGGAATACAACAGCGTCCAGACAGGAAGCCGGGATTCAGTTGCTCCAGCGCCTCCGGACTGACTCCGAACAAAGCCGATATTTTCTGCTCATGATCCTCTTCCTGTACCGCATATCTTCTGCGGGGCGCGGAGGGGAGGAACAGAATCTGTCCGGGATACAGGTACGGCTGTCTGGATGCCCATGGGTTACCTTGAATGACATGCTTCGGCGTTAGTCCATGCATGGCGGCAATTCGGCTTACGGTATCTCCCCTGCGTGCAATGTATTGCTGCATATGCCTCATCCTCTCGGCATGATTTGCCGTTGCCCGCTGATAGACGTTCACCCGGGCGTGACCCGGATAGCAGCGGGACACAGCCCTCTGCTCTATTGTATGCAGCTCCAGCTGTCCCACATGAGGACACTGGGAAACTTCGTGCAGCCGCTTTAGATACATGGTATGAAAAAAACGGGCATCGCCCAAGAAGGCGATACCCGTTTTTAGTTGTCGACCGATTCAGGAATCCTGAAGGTTGTCCTTGTTCCAAGCTGCGGCAAACATAACTACAGCGTGGACACCTGCCATACGACGGGTGTTCGCTTGATCTGCTCTCCAAGCCAGTCACGGGCGATTTTCTGAAACATCTCTGCATCCCCGCTGCAAAAAAATTGGTGAATAGGACTCTCGTCTCCGCTGGCCAGCTTGCCTTTGTCATATAAAATGGTGCTTACTTCCCGGGCCGTCTCGTCCGCTGAGCTGATCAGCTTGACGCCTGCTCCCATCGTTTTTCCGATAGGTTCCACTAAAAAAGGATAATGAGTGCAGCCTAGAATCAAAGTATCAATATTGCTGTGCCTGATGCCTTCCAATGCCTGGCCTACAACTTCCTGACTTTCATCCGAACGGAACATTCCCTGCTCCACAAGCGGGACAAGAGTCGGACATGCCTGACTGACTACCTGGACATACGGAGACAACTGCTGCAACGCAGCTGTATACGCTCCGCTTCCGATCGTTCCAACGGTACCGATTACACCGACCTGACCGCTCTTGGTGACACTGATCGCTGCCCGGGCACCCGGGTGAATAACACCGATCACTGGAATGTTAACTTTGGCCGAGATATAATCAAGTGCCGCCGCCGTGGCCGTGTTGCAGGCGATGACGATCATTTTAGGATTGAACTGAATCAAATAATCTACGATTTGCTCGGTGAACAACTTCACTTGCTCGGTCGAACGGGGTCCGTACGGGGCTCTGGCAGTGTCTCCGAAATAAATGATTTTCTCCCTTGGGAGCTGTCTCATCACTTCCTTGGCAACCGTCAATCCTCCCACACCTGAATCCAATATTGCAATAGCTTGCTGCACGAACACACCGCTTCCTTCTACTTGTTTTGTGTAGCTTATGTAAGGCGAAAACAAAAGGTACCTATCTGTTACCCCAATTGCAGATATTACTCCATTTCAGGCCGTAGTTCAAGGCAGTTTGTTAAAGCTGATGAGCATTCCTGCATTCTTATGTCATAGAAAAGCCGCTCTCCGCCCCCTGCGGAAACCGGCTCTACTCAATGATATCACCCTTATGATTTCAGATCATTTACGGGTAAAGAAGTTCTTTATTTACACCGTCTCATTGCTCCCGGTTTCATTGGTAACGGCAGACTCACTGCCGTCGTTGGAGATAGCTTCAACCTCCGCAACAACACTTTCAGTCTCTGCAGCTACGGCAACTTCATCGACTACAACAGCCGTGATCACAGCCTCTTCAACTTCTACTGCTTCTACTGCTTCTACTGCTTCTACTGCTTCTACTGCTTCTACTGCTTCTACTGCTTCTACTGCTTCTACTGCTTCTACTGCTTCTTCAGTAATTATTGCGTCTACAGCATCTACAATACCGGCCGCCTCCGCAGTTTCTTCAGTATCCTGAGCAACAGTAATACTTTCGCTAACTGCAGGCTTCTCCTGTTCATCGGCTTCGGTATATTGTTTACTCCATTCCCGCACCTCGTGTACCACATTACCTACTGCATCTTTGGCTTTTCCGTACAGTTCTGTACTTTTATCACCTACCTGTGCAGCCAGTTCTTTGCTCTTCTCCAATGTAGCCGATGCGCCGTCGGCAATATCCTTCCGCAGCTCTTTCCCAGGCTTAGGAGCAAAGAGCAGAGCGGTTACCGAACCGATGACGCTTCCCGCAACAATACCCCACAACAAGTTTTTCGAATCTTTTTTCATCTTGTAATCTCTCCTTCTACTTTAAGATGTACTCCGGTTCCGAACAAGACATATCCAGGCTATTTGCGCTTGTTCCAGGCTGTCCAGAGGGTCAGCCCGGCATCCAGGGCGCGCAGAGCATGATCCATTCCAGGCTCATTACGCTCCCTGGCTCGCTCCAGCGCATGATTCACAGAAGCTGCTGTCTTGCGGCTCAGCGTCTTCAATTGTCCTCCAGCCTCGCTCAAGGATTCTCCAACGCAAGCCAGCCCCGACGCAAGCGGCTCCATTTCCCTTAGTCTTGCTTCGGCGGTCTCCGCTGCGGCCGCCGTCCGCTGCAGAGTCTCTGCAGTATCGGCGGCAAGCGAGGTACCGACCTGCCCCAGGCGGGTCACCATCTCACTCAGCGCAGCCAAGGTCTTCATGACAGATACGGTCAACAGCAAGGTAGCAGTGACCAGAACACTCATCCCGGTCACCAAGACCGCAGCCAGCCAGCCGTCCATGGCTTCTCCTCCTCCCCGCCCTACCGGGCAAGTGCCTATTTCTGCTTTATCATAAGCAGAGGGAGTTCGTCCTGTGACTGACTGGCGCAACTTTTTTTACAATACCTGTCTTGACTACCTTGACGCCATCCAACAGCGATAGCAGCGACGACCTAGACATATACTTCCGAGGTTGGCTGTTCCCTCATTATTTCAACACGTTGGCCCCCAGTTCCTGATCCAAATACTGGTGAACCTCTGCTGCAAATCGTTCAAGCGCCCCAGGTAGCTCTTGCGTTAACGGGTGCAGTACACTGCGATCCCATACGAAATAGTCCTGAACCAACGGTTTACGCAGCCCGACCAACTGAATCAGCGTATCAAACAACCCGTCTTCACTGAAGACCTTCTCCTCGTGGATAATGGAAATAATATCTTCATAGCTTCCTGCGTCGCGCATGATGAATCCGTCAATCAGGCAGCTTCCAACATCCGTGACGACCTCGATGGCCAGGTGAAGACAGCGCTCCTGTACAAGACCAATCAATGTTCCTCCGTCCCAGGAATCCGCGGCCGTCCGCAGGCCGAAATTTATATCGGGAATCTGCCCCAGAATAGTTTCGATTTGTTGTCGGTTGACATAATACACAGCAAGCCCTCCAAATCGGTTATAGTTACAGAATCAAACAGAAACGGCTTTACCGTCCTCTAAAGGACGGTATCCGTTTCAGCGAGAAATAATTTAAAAGAAAAACTCCTTTCGGAGTCTTTCCAAAGACCTTACGCCCAAGTATTCTACTTGCTTCGCCGGCCGCGGCGCTTCAGCCAGAAGAACATAATAAAGCAGGCCGCAAGAAATACAACCAGATAAGTTAACGCTTCCATCGGATATTCCAGCTCACGCATGCCTTCACCGCTTTCCGGTATATTGTAGTATACGTTACACTCACAGACCCGGTAATCTTACAGCTCGTAATCTACAGCTATGGACAGTTCTTTAACTTCATTGATATGGGCAATAACCTCTTTGTGCGCCGGATGAACTTGATAAGCCTGCAAATCCTCCAGAGAAGCCACAGTGGTTACAAGAGCCAAATCAAAGGAACGTTCTGAATGAATGATATCGGTGCCGACCTCAATTGAAAGCAGCTGTGGGATCTTTCCTTCCATGTTCCGCAGTACGACCGCCGTTGCCTCCACACTTTCTGCCGACCGGTCTTTCAATTTAAAAAACACAATATGCTTTATCATTCTATTCGCTCCCTGTCTCTATTAATTGTTCGTTGAATATTAAAAATATATCATAAGACCCGTAGTTCCGAAAGCAATGAGGTCACGAAAAAGAGTGTTCAAGTCAAAAAGTTCCATGACCTCATTTCATCTAGACGAAACCATATTTGAAATGTTAAAGTCATAGAAGGCCAAAAAAGCTCCCCAGAAACTGAGTCACTGTGGTTCACCCCATAAGCAGTATTAAGTGGAGCAATAGCAATGCATGGCCTATTAAACAGCTAGACTTATATCATTCAATCAATTGCATTTTACTACTCTTATAGCCTCCGACATCGTGGTATTTCAAGGTAATTAAAGCGTTTCGGAGCTATCTTAAACATCGGAGGAAGTATGCCTAATAATCAACCAGACTCTCATAATATCCAGGCGTGGTCTCTGATCAACCGCAAATATCTTGGACAAGGCGTTCGAGTGAAAAGATTCCGTCGTCCACAGCGCAGCCAGATTCGCAACCGGGTCCTGCTCGCCATCCTGATGGCTAAAGACATAAAGTTGTCACGTCTTGCCGAAGAACTCCCTGTTTCCTCGCGCAGCGTCAGCGCCTGGGTGTACGAAGGCCGTATTCCTTCCCGGAAAAACTTAGAGAAGGTCTGTCGTCTTCTTGGATATCCACCTCATGTCTTGTTCAATGAAGCTCTGCTGCGGCAAAGTCCGATTCTCTGCCAGCCAACACCTTCCCGGTACATGAAACGAACGTCGTCTCACTCCCCCTCCAGCAACACGATTCTGACCGGGCTGTGCATGGTCTATGATCTTTCCGTCACAGATGTCAGCATCTGGATCGGTGTCCATCCCGGAACGTTCCGCAAATGGCTGCATTTCAGTCATCTGCCCAGCCCGGCCCTGCAGGAGAAGGCGGAAGCATTCTTCCGAATTCCCCGAAATATTTTATTCGCCGATTGTGAACCGGAATAAGCAGCCAGATTACATAGGCGAGGACAACGATCAACACAGGACCTTTCTTGTCATGCCCTGCATGAACAATGAAAGGTTTTTTTGCCGCTCCCTCTTTATTTTGGATACATTAGGGCAATGCTAAGACAAAGGCTACTTGCTCTAACTCGAAAAAAGAATCAGGAGGCGCACTATGAATTTTAGCGGTATGCTAGCTTCCGGGCACACGGAGCTTTGGGAAGTAGCTCCCGGGGTTGTTGGACTCCGTACATTATTTGTGAATATTGCTTTTATAGAACTGAAGTCAGCGGACTGGATGCTGGTGGACACAGGCCTCGGCATGTATGCCGGGAGTGTCCACAATACCGCCATGGAACGCTTCGGCAGGCCTCCTCGTGCCATTATTTTGACGCATGGGCATTTCGATCATGTCGGGGGCCTCAAGGAGCTGCTCGAAAGATGGGATGTCCCGGTTTATGCACATCACCTAGAGCTTCCATATCTGACGGGAAAAGAGGACTACCCCCCTGCTGATCCCGCCGTCGGGGGTGGCCTGATGTCCATGGCGGCACCGCTGTATCCTTACCGCGGCATTGACCTTGGAACCCGGGTGGTTCCACTGCCGGTGGATGGCAGCATTCCCGGTGCTAACGAATGGAGATGGGTACACAGTCCCGGCCATAGTCCGGGACATATCTCCCTGTTCCGGGATAAGGACAAGGTCCTGATTGCCGGGGATGCTTTTCTAACCGTCAAGCAGGAATCTGCCTTTCACGTGATCAAGCAGGACCAGGAGGTCCACGGTCCCCCTGCTTATTTCACCACAGACTGGGAAGAGGCCGAGAAATCGGTCCGTCAGCTGGGTCTACTGGACCCACAGATCGTGCTGAGTGGACATGGAGCGCCCATGTATGGCAAGGAGCTCTCCTCCCAAATCGCTCACCTGTGCCGTTTCTTCAAAGAACTGGCCGTGCCAGGGCAAGGTAAGTACGTATAGTTGAATGACAAATAACAGGGCAGGATCTGACCGCTATGTAGGTGGCCGATCGCTGCCCTGCTTTTATTTTCTTAGAAGGATATCAGGTTCGCTATGTTCGTGCTTGGATATGCTCATGCGCAGGTTCGCGCTTAGGTTCGTGCGTAGGTTCGTGCAATAGTGTATCCTTAGGTTCTTGCGGGGAACGTTTCTTGCGCATAGCTGGCAGCGGACGGGAGGATACGGGCAGAATGCAAATTTCCACTGGACAGCCTTCGGCAACGCGGATGAACGTATCGGTATAGCTCAAGCTGGAACGCCTCCTAAATATGACAGGTAAACACGTTTCTTCTATTATATAATTCACGCTTTCTCCAAGCCATAACAAAAAAGGCGTACTCCCTTTTGGGAGCCGCCATTTTTGATAAAATAAGCCTAACTGCCGTGGCATCAACTGAAATTACCAGCTTGATTTGGTGATGCCGGGGATTTGCCCCTTCAAAGCCAGTTCACGGAAGACAATCCGGGAAATTTTGAATTTGCTCAAATAACCCCGCGGTCTGCCGGACACCTCACATCTGTTCTTGAGGCGGGTGGCAGAGGAATCGCGCGGCAGCTTTTGCAGGGCCAGATAGTCACCTTTGGCCTTCAGCTCTCTTCGTTTCTCCGCGTATTTAGCCACCATTTCCTGTCTCTTCAACTCTTTAACCACTTTCGATTTTTTTGCCATGTAATGCTCACCCTTTCAATGATTGTATGCCTTCCTTATTCGTTCAGCGCTGTTTTTAGTGCTTCGAGGTTCTGGCGCATGATGCCCAGATAATCAAGATTATTGCTGCGGTCCTCTTCAGTCAGGCCTTCAATCGGATTCAGCACCGCAGTCTTGGCTCCAATTTCTTTAGCAATGGTATCTGCTACACTGGAGGAAACTAAGGTTTCAAAAAAGATCGTCTTCACGTTATGCGTTTTGGCAAATTTCACGATTTCGGCCATTTTTGCTGCAGAAGGCTCCTCTTCCGGGGACAGTCCAGCAATCGGCACCTGGGTTAGACCGTATTCCTTGGCAAGATAACCGAAGGCCGCATGCTGAGTGATGAAGTCCTTGCGCTTGACTTCTTTGGTAGCTTCCCTGAACTCCTGATCCAAGGCTTCCAGCTTGGAAATGTAGGCATCGGCATTGGCTTTAAATGCTTCCGCGTGCTCTGGGGCAGCAGCCGCCAGCGCGGATTCAATGTTCCGCACCTCTTTGACCGCTAAGGCCGGGGCAAGCCAGACGTGAGGATCTAGCCCGCCATGATCATGATGATGATCTTCGCCTTCTCCATGACCATGGTCATGTTCCTCCCCTTCTCCATGGTCATGACCATGCTCATCCTCCCCATGCTCATGTTCTTCCTCTTCAGTTCCCTCCATAATATCAAGGCCCTTGCTGGCCTCGACGGAGACCAGCTTGCTGCCTGAGGCACTGTCCAGCACTTGATCGACCCAGCTCTCCATGCCGGCTCCGTTATAGACAAGCACATCAGCCTTGGTGATTCGGGCCATATCCTGTGCCGTTGGCTCCCAATCATGCGGCTCGATCCCTGGCGGGATGAGGGCTTCCACATCTGCGAGGTCGCCAGTAATATTTTTCGTAAACTCATACATCGGATAGAAGCTAACCTTAATGTCCAGCTTATGGGCCGCTGTCGCTGTAGGGGCTTCAGCAGTAGCTGCGGCAGATGTATTAGCAGAGGCTCCTGCGTTAGTTGATGTATTGTTGTTACCACAACCAGCGGCAATCAGTATGGAGGACAGGGACAGAACAGCTAAGTGACGGATATTTAATTTCATAATGAAGGTAGACTCCTTTTCTTGAACAGAGATTGTTATGAACTATGAATGCTTCTTGCGATTCCGGCGTCGGATCAGCTTCTGTATAGCAATGGCAATTAGAAGAAAGACCAGTAAAATCAAAGCTATCGTACCGCCGGGCGGAGTATTGATGTAATAGGAAGTCGTCAGGCCGCTGAAAACACCGACCAGTCCTGTGCCAATCGCGATTAGAACCGCAGCGGTGAACCCGGAGGCAATTCGCAGAGCAATGGAAGCCGGAAGCACAATCAACGCGGAGACCAGCAGAACGCCAACCACCGGCATCGCTGCAGCAACAGTCATTCCAGTCAGCACAGCGAAGGAAAAGGACAACAATCCGACATGCACGCCGCCAATGGCCGCAGTCTCTTCATCAAAGGTCAGGTTATAGAGCGGCCTGCGCAGCACGATGAAGAATACAAGACCCACAGCCGCCACCACCGCAATAATCCGCAGCTGAGTGTCGCTAACGGCCACGATGGACCCGAAGAGGTAAGAGCTAAAGCTCTTGCTCAGATTCTGTTTCAGGCTCATCAGTACAACTGCCAGCGCCAGACCCGAGGTCATAATAATGGCCACCGGAAGCTCGCTGTATGTACGGTATGAACGACGGAGCTGCTCGATGACAAGGCCGCCAATGACAGCCACGGCAAATCCGCTGAGCGCCGGATTGAGATGCAGCACCGAGCCGAGAGCAACTCCCGCGAGGGAGACATGTGACAATGTGTCCGCCATCAGCACTTGACGACGAAGCATCAGGTAAACACCGAGCAGCGGGCCAATGATGCCTATCAGGCCTCCGGCCCAAAATGCGCGCTGCATGAATTCGTAACCAAGCATTTCCAGCCCTCATTCTCCTTTCGTTCCAAGCTGATGACAGTGTCCAGATAAGGGCTTGTCTCTTCCAGGCCGTGCGTAACCATGATTACGGTCCGTCCATGCTTGCTGACATAATGGCGCATGAGCTGATACAGACCCGTGCGACTCTCCAGGTCCATACCGGTAGCTGGTTCATCTAGCACCAGAACTTGTGGTTCCTGAGCCAGCGCGCGGGCAATACAGATTCGCTGCTTTTGCCCACCAGACAGCTCGCCGATCCTGCGGTTCCGATACTCCCACATGTCTACCTGTTCCAGACTGCGCTTCACAATGTCTTCCTGCTCAGCGGTGAATCGCCGGAACAGACCCAGCCTTGGATAGCAGCCGGAGCGGACCAGTTCGATCACCTTGCTCGGAAACCCCGCATTGAAGGATGCTACTTGCTGGGGAACATAGCCGATAGTCAAGCTCCCGTTCCCAGCCCATTCTTTATTCAGCGTAACCGTACCGCTCCACGGACGAAGCAAACCAAGCATTAGTTTAAGCAGCGTCGTCTTGGCCGCACCATTCGGCCCGGTAATCCCAATGAACTCTCCACTATGGATATCCAGCGAAATATGATCTATCACAGGTTCATTCCCATAGCCGAACACAACATTCTGCATAGATGACAAAATCATGGTAAGACAACTTCCCCTCTGAATCGCTTCTACGATCAAAAAAATCGAATCTTAATAATCGTAATATTTTTTATAATCGTAATTATTACGTTTAACTTTTATGATATTATCGTAATAATTACGATTTGTAAACCATTATAATAAAATTAATCGTAAAAACAACGATTAATCTTTCCCCTTTTCGGGAGGTTCTGGCTATATAGAACGTTTTAAAAAGACACGTTGTAGAAAGCGAGGATTAACGCAATTAAGTTGATATTTTAGGGGACAATGGCTTTTCGAAATGTAATTAAGGGCATTTTTGCACCCTAATTTTCCGCAACCAAAGGTAGAAAAGCCAATTAGAGGCATTTTTGTACCTTAAATCTCTCAAAATCAGCCTTTCAGGGTGATTTTTCCAAAAATAAGGTGCAAAAATGCCCTTATTTCCTTCATTTACCTATATTTTAGGAAATTAAGGTGCAAAAATGCTCTTAGTTTGGGGAGTCGAGTTATTTCTAATTCTGATGAAGACGGGTACTGGATTTGGTTGGTTCATGGATTGCTGGATTGCTGAGGTTACTGGGGGTACTGAGGGTACTGAGGGTACTGAGGCTACTGGGGTACTGGGCTTACTAGGTTACTGAGGTTACTGGGCTTGCTCGGCTTGCTGAGGCTTACTGGGGTTACTGGGACTACTGAGGCTACTGGGGCACTGGGCTTACTAGGTTACTGAGGTTACTGGAGTTACTGGGCTTGCTGGGCTTGCTGGGCTTGCTGGGCTTGCTGGGCTTACTGGGCTTACTGGCCTTACTGGGCTTGCTGAGGTTACTGGGCTTGCTGGGCTTGCTGGGCTTGCTGGGCTTGCTGGGCTTGCTCGGGCGCTGGGCTGTTGGGGTTGTTGGGGTTACTGGGTTACTCGGGTTACTGGGGGTACTGGGGTTGCTAGGTTTAGAATATTTACGACTTTAAGCTTAAGCTCTGACTCCACAAGAATAACGCCTGCTCTTCTATTTGAATCTTAATTTCACTTAATATAGATCCTGCGTTGAGCAGAAAAAAACCGGAATTCCCATTCGGATTCCGGTTTCATTAAGACCTTGCTCCTGCTATTCCGCAGACGCAGCAAGCAATTGCTCCGCTGGCCATGGCAGCGGGTTATTGAAGGTTGTCCAGTCCTGCTTCATTTCTTCAGCAGTCAGCAGGCAGCGATCCAGCCGGGCTTCGATCTCCGAGCGATCTGCGCCAACGCCGATGAACACAATCTCGTTGAGCCGGTCGCCCCATTCTTCATCCCACTTGGCCTTAATCTCAGGCTCACTCTCCAATACCTCCACTTGCTGTTCCTTCGCCATCGATGCCAGCCAGTATCCTGCCGGCCCGAACTGAATCGACGGGCCGGCCTGGCTCAGACTGCCGGCAATATCGCCTTTGGCCGCCAGCCACACGAAGCCCTTGGCCCGCACGATTTCTTCGGGCCAATTGCTGAAGAAGAAGCTGAGCCGCTGCGGATGGAACGGCGTTCTACGCCGGTACACGAAGGAGTTAATGCCATATTCCTCGGTCTCCGGCGTATGCTCCTCCTTGTTCAGCTCGGCAATCCAGCCGGAGGACAGACTTGTTTTCTCAAAATCAAACAGGCCCGTGTTGAGAATTTCCTTGGGATCAACAGCACCGTTGACGGTACGGATGATTTTGGCTGTAGCCTGAAGCTTGCGAAGTACTGCTTCCAGCTTGTTCAGTTCTTTTTCCTCCACCAGATCGCATTTGTTCAGCAGCAGCACATCACAGGTCTCAATCTGGTCAATCAGTAGATCCACGATATCGCGGACATCACCTTCACCAGCAGTTTCTCCCCGGTCCAGCAAACTGTCGCCGGAAGCAAAATCATGCCAGAAGCGGTTGGCGTCCACCACGGTAACCATGGTATCCAGACGGGCCAGTGTAGTAAGGTCAATATCGAGATCAGGATCTTCATAAGTAAAGGTCTGGGCAACAGGCACCGGCTCGCTGATCCCAGAGGATTCAATCAGAATATAATCAAAGCGTCCTTCCAATGCCAGCTTCTCCACTTCACGTAGCAGATCATCACGCAGGGTGCAGCAGATGCAGCCGTTGGACATTTCCACCAGCTTCTCCTCCGTGCGGGACAGCGCCCCGCCCGACTTCACCAGATTAGCATCGACATTGACTTCGCTCATATCATTGACGATAACAGCGACCTTCAAGCCTTCGCGGTTGTTGAGAATATGATTCAGCAGTGTCGTTTTGCCTGAACCCAGGTAGCCGCTGAGTACAGTCACAGGAATTTTTGTCATGGGTGTTGCTCCTTTCAGGGATCAAAAATTAAGGTTGTGCTATGAACCGTCTTATCGAGTCTCACGGTGCAGCGTTACTCTTTTCAAACGAGGACTGTACTTTTTCATTTCCAGCCGTTCCGGGTGATTCTTCTTATTCTTGGTTGTGGTGTAATTGCGATCGCCAGTTTCTGTACATGCCAAAGTTACGGTGACTCTCATCTCATTCATCCCTTTCTTAAATCGTAATTATTACGATTAACAAATCATACACGCTTTATTCACCAGATGTCAACAACTACAACGCAAAATTTCTAAAGTCTGTGATTTGTGGTCTTTCCAGTACATCTATGACATAGAGATGGAAATATGAATCTATGATTCTTGTTACAAAGAATGAGGCAGGAGTGAGAAAAATGAAGATACCGGTAATCATACTCAGTGGTTTTCTCGGAAGCGGCAAAACCACACTATTATTGTCCTTGCTGCAAGAGAGCAAACAGAGGGGTCTGAATCCAGGGATTGTAATGAATGAACTGGGGCAACGGGATGTGGATGGTTATATTTTGCAGGAGCATACCGGAATGACTGTAGAAAAGCTGCTGGACGGATGTATATGCTGCAGCCGCAAGGAGGAGCTTGGAGAATCTCTTCAACTGCTGCTGGCAAGACGTCCGGATGCCATATTCATAGAACTGACCGGTGTAGCGAATCCGGAAGAAATCGCCCATACGCTGCTGGAAACACCTCTGCGAGACCGCCTTACGTTGCATTATACCGCTACGGTGCTGGATGCAGAGAATACGCTGGAATACAACAGCCGGCTGTCCGCTGACCGACAGCTTGTACGCACACTTCGCCAACAGATCGTTGCAGCGGATCTTATTATCGTGAACAAAAGCGATCTCGTAGAGCAGGAGACGTTATGGAAGATAGAGAAGGCGGTACGCAAACAGAACACAGAGGCAGATATCGTATACACTCACTATAGTAAAATCAATCTGGCGCCCCTGCTGGCCGGTATCACGCCTAGAGAGCCTCGCACTCCGGCACCGCAGCGCGCGCCCCAAACCTTCAAAAGCGCTTCAATGACCAGGGTCCTTCCGGACACCGGTGGAACGGCATTGAAGGAACATGACACTGCGCAGGAGTCTTCCTATTCCCAGGTCGCTGCTTTGACACTGACTTATCCCCAAGGTACGCCAGTCCAGCTGGCCAGAAAACAGTTCGAAGCCTTCTTTCGAGAATGCGGCGACAGCCTGCTGCGCGCCAAAGGCCATGTGATCCTGTCGGACGATGAGCCCGTCCAGCTTGTTCAATATGCTGGCATGCGGACGACTTGGGAAGCCTCCAGTTATCCCGGTCTGCCTTATGTAGTCTGCATCGGACTGAATCTGAATGAAAGTCTGCTGACCGAACGCTGGTCCGCCTTGTTCCGGTCTTGAGCTCTTTTTCACCGGTAAAAATATTCCCGCTGCTCCTGCCCGCAGCCTTCCTGCTTATTCTTGGCATCGTATGGCTGCCGGGTCATCTGGAGCTGCTGGATAATGCATATCTCCATTATTTCAAAGCAAGCTTCATCGGCATTCTGCTGGAGGCACTGCCATTTGTGCTTGCCGGGGCTGTGCTGTCATCCCTGCTTCGGGTGTTCGTGCCGGACGAAATGATCTCGCGCTGGATCCCGCGTAGTCCTGTACCCGCCATTCTCTTCGCTTGTCTGCTGGGCGTGCTGTTCCCGGTCTGCGAATGCGGTATGATTCCGCTGGTGCGCCGTCTGATGCATAAAGGCATGCCTGTGTATGTAGCAATCGTCTTCATTCTCTCCGGTCCGATTCTGAATCCGGTCGTATACGGGGCTACAATTACCGCCTTCCGTACCCATCCGGAGCTGGCTTATGCCCGCATGGGCCTGGCCTTCGCAGTGTCTTTTATCATCGGCCTGATCGTTTATTTCACCAATGCAAAGTCCCCCCTCCGTCTGTCCGTCCGGCAGGAGAATGGGGTGGATCATCATGAAAGTGCGCGTGGCGGCAAAATGGCTGCCGTATTCGTACACACCTCCGACGAATTTTTTGAAATGGGAAAATATTTGATTATCGGCTGTTTGTTGACAGCTGGTATCCAGACCTTCATGGTACAGGACAGTCTGGCCGCCATCGGCGGACGACCACTGGGATCTTATTTCTTCATGATGGGACTAGCCTTCCTGCTCTCCCTTTGCTCCACCTCGGATGCCTTTGTAGCCTCGACCTTTCTGCATTCTTTTCCGGCAGGTTCCTTGCTGGCTTTTATGGTGCTGGGTCCTATGCTTGATTTTAAAAACGCTATGATGCTGCTATCGCTATTCAAAACTCGCTTTGCCTTATTCCTGTTCTTCCTCATCTTCTCAACAGTGTTTATCGGCGCAGTATGGATGTCAGGATGGTTGTAGTTAGGAGGGAAGGACTTTGAATGAAGCCCGGAACATTCGGCTCCATTATCTGCTCAGGGCAGTGCTTCTACTGGCCTTTGCCCTTTATATTGGTCATTTGGTACAGCAGGATGCCCTGCATTATTATGTGGCGCCCAAGCTGGCACGCTGGATCAAACTCTGCCCCATCCCCTTGGTCTTGATGGCGCTCAGCCTGGCGGTACAAGCGCTGTTCGGCAGAGGGGCTGCCTTGTGCGACTGCGACCATCGTCTTCCTCGGTGGGGCATCAGAAGCATATTTCTGTACGGATTGTTTCTTCTCCCGTTGCTGTTTGGCTTCCTGCTGTCCGATAGGCCACTGGGAAGTCTGGCTGCATCTGTGAAGGGGATTGAGCTTACGTATAACATAAAGGAACCGGATCGCGAGGTTCAATTTGACAGCAACGACCCTTTTGAAGCAGAGTTCGCCCAGTTAGCGAAGCTGTTGTACAGTCAGCCTGTAATTCCGGTATATCCGGCTATTTTCTCTGAAACTTTCGGTGCAATAGACCGATACAAGCAGAATTTTGAAGGCAAAGATATTGTCGTATCCGGTTTTGTCTACCGCGAGAACACCACGATTACGAAAGGCCCGTTTGCCTTGAGCCGCTTTCTGGTGCAGTGCTGCACCGCCGATGCCACACCGTTTGGGATTATGGTGAACCCCGGTACGCAAAAAAGCCTGCCCGCAGACACCTGGGTAGAGGTCCGGGGCAAGCTTCATGTTGGGAAGTACAAAGGCAAGGATATTGTGCAAATCACCGCGGTGTCCATCACACCTATCCCGCGGCCCTCGACACCCTATATCTATACCAGTCCCGACTCTGTAGCAGAGTGGGCAAAACTACAAGCCGCTGGCAAGAGCATTAGATAATAGCATCCAGCTCATCTTCATCGCCTACGGACTTGTTCGGGTTAAAGACCTCAACCATAATCCGGGCCGGTATGCAGATAATCTGCTGCTTGGGCCTGGAGATGAAGCCCATTTCCAGCGCAATCCGCAGCGGTGCGTCTGAATAAATCATCTGAATTCCATAATCGAACACCTTGAGCGTGTTGTGTCCAAATTGGGTTTTGATATCGATAATCTGTTCTTCTTTGGTCAGCGGTACGGTCTTGTATTCCTTGCCGTCCACTGTAATCAGGGCCATCAGATCCCCTTGCTTGTAATGATCATTCAAGCTATTGAACCATTTGACTCCATAGATGGAGCCAGCTGCAAGCAGCACCAGCAGAATGATTATAAAATCGCCGCGCTTCATCTTTTGCAATGTTGATCCCTCTCACTGGCCTATTTAAAATTTAAAATACGTAATGATTACGAACAAATTAAATATAGTTAGTGGATTGAGATTTGTCAACACGCAAACATTCTGCACCCCTCAACTCTACTACTCTTTAAGCGCCACTGCGAATCCGGGCCGACCAGTCACGCAGCACACGGTCTAATTCCTTAACGTGAAGTGGCTTCGAGATGAAATCCTGCATGCCTGCTCTCATGCACATTTCCTTGTCTTCTTTTCGAGCAAAAGCGGTTGCGGCAACAATCACCGGGCTAAGCCCCAGTTGCTCGCGGATAATCCCTGTGGCCTCTATTCCATCCATCACGGGCATCTGAATATCCATGAACACCAGATCATAGGAGCGAGAAAGCACCGCTTCCACTGCTTCCGCGCCGTTCTGGGCCACATCCGCTGCGTACCCCCGCTTCTTCAGGTAAGCCAGCAGCAGCTGGCGGTTCACCGGATGATCCTCAGCGACCAGAATCGACATCGGCCCGTATTTGCCTCCGTAGTTGTTCCCAGCCAGTTCGCCTCCCAAGATAGCGGGCTTAGCATGCCGGGATTGTTCAGTCAGGCTGTTACTATGAGACTCCGGCTGCCATTCTTCTCCCGGCAAGGTGACTTGTACCGTGAAGTAGAACTCGGAGCCTTCGCCTTCCCGACTCACTGCACCGATTCCACCACCCAGCAACTCAGCCAGTTTCTTGCTGATCGCAAGTCCCAGACCCGTTCCACCATACTTCCGATTGATAGAAGGATGTAGTTGGGAGAAGGATTGGAAGAGAAGTCCCTGACTCCCCGGCGGAATGCCGATCCCTGTATCCTCTACGGAGAACTTGAGGACAACTTGTCCGGACTCTAGCCGCTCGTGAAGCTTCACGGAGATGCGGATATCCCCTTCCTCCGTAAATTTCACTGCATTCCCCACCAAGTTGACGAGAATCTGCCGCAAACGCGCTTCATCGGTGACAACCACCGGCGGCAGCGCTGGATCAAGTGCACTTGTCAGAAGCAGCCCCTTCTCTTTCACTTTGGGATAGAACACTTCATTTACATTTTGGATCACCTGGGCAAGCTCCAGCGGTCGCGGTTCTAAGGTCATCATCCCGGCTTCAATTTTGCTGAAATCGAGAACCTCATTCAGAATATGCAGCAGGGCCTCACCGCTTTTATTAATAATATGCGTGTAATAGCTTTGCTCCTCATTAAGTTCTGTTCCTGTGAGCAAGTCGGCCATGCCGATAATGCCATTCATCGGGGTCCGTAGCTCATGGCTCATAATGGCCAGAAACTCCGATTTAGCCCGGTCCGCCTCTTCAGCGGATTCCTTCGCACGTACGATCTCTTTCTCTTCCGTGATATCACGGAAGACGACAACCGCTCCCTTGCGCTCTCCGTTGTCAAAGAGTGGAGTCAGGCGGTATTTCACCAGGAAGCTGGAACCGTCCTGCCGCCAGAACACACCTTCCCGCTCTTCGTATGTAACGTTCTCCGACAAGGCCTGAATCAGCGTCTTCTGGCTGCCGGAATACGGCTCGCCGTCCAGCCAGGTCTGCTGAATGGTCAATAAATGATTACTGGCCGACCATTCTCCCGGCTCATATCCGAGCATTCCCGCAGCGGCCGGATTAATGAACATCGTCTCGCCAGCCAGATTCACGCCGAAGATCCCTTCAGAGACGGAGTTTAGAATCAGCGCATGTTCGTAGCTCAGCTTCTCGATCTGCTCCAGGTGACGCTTACGTTCCGTAATATCGCTGGTGATAGCGAATACACCCGCCACTGTACCACTGACCATAATCGGCACGTAGATAACACTCACTTCGACCACATGCCCATCCCGGTGAATGAGACGGCTCTCGAAGGTCTGCGCCTCTCCGCCCGAAGCCAGCTCGAAGCGCAGAAGAACATTGTCCAATTCATCCTCATCGACCACTTCGGTGAACTCGGACAACAACAGATTGTCATGAGAGTACCCCGTAAGATGCAGCAGGCTTGAGTTGACAGAGAGGGTTCTGCCCTGCAGATCCATGGCGCTGATTGCCGACGGATTGTATTCGAACAGGGATTTATAGCGGTTTTCACTTTCCAGAAGCTTCATTTCATACTGCTTCCGTTCGGCAATATCGCGGGTCACGCCGACAAGCTCGGATACCTCTCCGTCATCAGAGTAGATATAACGGAAGGTCGTTTCTGTCCAGATATAAGACCCGTCTTTACGGCGAAAGCGGAACACTACTGGCTCCAGCTTCTCGCCGTTCATGCATCTATGTAGATAAGCTTGTACCCGATCCGCGTCCTCAGGATGAATGTAGGCTATGCCGGGAGTCCCGACCATTTCCTCAGGGGTGTAGCCCAGCATAGCCTGACAGATCGGGGATGCATACAAGTAGGTTACGTGTTCATCCGCAGCATAGCGGGTAATAAAGTCCAGAGAATTCTCCGAAATCAGACGGTAATTCCGTTCACTCTCTCGCAGTTGCGCTTCCATGCGGCGATGCTCCGTCACATCCTGCACCACTCCACTGATCTGGAGCGCCTTGCCATCTTCATCTTGTGTGACCTGCCAGTGAGATTCAATAAATTTGACTTCCCCTTCATTCGTCATGATCTGGAAAATCGACTCGCCGCCAGTTCCGTCCTTCACTGTCTTTCTAAGCAAGCCCAGTACCTTCGTGAGGTCCTCTGGCTTGATACAGGAAATAATCTGTTTATGGTCACAAAGCGAATGATTGCCGTAGTCCTCCCTGAAGCCAAAAATATAACGCAGCTCCTTCGAGACGGTCAGGGTGCTGTTCACAACATCCCATTCCCAGGAACCCATGCCCGCCAGGCACTGGGCCGTGGCCAGCATATCCTCATATTTCTTGCGCTCTGTGATATCACGGGCGATGGCGAGTACCTTCTCAACCTCACCCTCTTCATTGCGCATGACCTGAAAGGTACTTTCGATCCACAGATATCGGCCATCCTTATGCCTGGCTCTGCGAACAAACACCTCATTATCTCCATACACCCTGTCTTCTTCCATCATCTCACGGACATCCTGGGGGTGATAATAATCGATTCTCTTGTTCCCCAGCATTTCCTGCGGCGAATAGCCGAGCAAATGCTTCACCGAAGGTGACAC
Organism: Paenibacillus sp. MAHUQ-45; assembly: GCF_058133325.1. Classification (NCBI taxonomy): domain Bacteria; kingdom Bacillati; phylum Bacillota; class Bacilli; order Caryophanales; family Paenibacillaceae; genus Paenibacillus; species Paenibacillus sp. MAHUQ-45. The sequence goes on along the minus strand of NZ_JBYUPV010000005.1, from coordinate 297,836 downwards.
ATAATATAGCGTACCGTCCGGCTCACCATAAGAGATCATGTCCGGTGTATTAAGGGTTATAAGATTGTACAATTGCTGATTCTCCAGATTGCGTTTCTCCGCATGCTTACGCTCTGTAATATCCGTCATCTCGGCGACCAGATACAGCGGACCCTCTCCGGATTCTCCGTGAATCAGGAACACATGGAGCGAGGCCCAGATGATCGAGTCATCACTGCGTAACAGACGCACCTCCAGATCAACCGCAGATCCGGACCCTTGAAGAAGACGATTCACCAGATGATCCAGTTCTGTGATATCACAATCGTCTTTATATACCAAATTGGAATAATGTCTATTTAAAAGTTCTTCTTCTATGTATCCCAGCATTTCGCAAAGCGCAGGATTGGAATGCAAAAGAGTCCCCTCTTTCACAGAGACTACCGCGATGCCGCTGGAAGACTGCATATACAATTGCTTAAAAATAAAGTCATGCACTGGTGGAGCCTCCTCTAAAGAATGGGGACGACAAACGTAATTGCCAAATTTTAATTCCAGTATACCTTTATTTCGGTAAATAAGCCTGATAGTTGAGGCCTAAATGTATTGAATCCAAAAAAACGAAAGCTCCCTTGAATATTTCAAGGGAGCCAATGAATTAATTTAGGGGACGGTAAAGCGATCAGATGATGACAACTCGATTGAATTGCAAGATGACTAGGGATAGCAAGGCAACCCAGCCTCGTACAATCCACTCTATGGCTTCGGACAGAAACCGCGGCGAAAGTCCCGATAAATGCCCAACATAGCAAGATTCGTTTCATCGCCAATCTTGAACTGCATGAAATTGTCATTACATCTACAGGGTGATTATGACCATATTACTTAGAAAAGTGCCTATCAGAAATTATGCCATAAGACCTAAAGGCAGCGTTTTCTAATCGGCCAAGGATTTCCTAATGTGGCTGTTTACGGATTGAGATTTCTTGTTCAGTTCGCTTGTTCAGTTCACTTCTTCCTCTGCCTGCTGCTCAGGCTGGGAGGATGTTTCATTTTCCAAAGAAGAGAAGTAAGCGATCTTGTGATCGATCTTTTTAGAAAACTCTTGGAAAAACTCAATTTTGCGGTCAATCTCCTGTTTGTGCTCCATCAGCAGCTTCCGCCGTTCCGGCAGAGTCCCGCCGCCCTCTTTGGACAAGGCAACAAACTGTTTGATCTCCGCAATCGGCATTCCTGTATCCTTCAAGCAACAAATCAGAGAGATCAAGTCAATATCTTCGTCGTGAAAACAGCGATTGCCGTTCTCGTCTCTGGCGACCAGAGGTAACACGCCTTCTTTCTCATAATAACGCAACGTATATGGGCTTAATCCGCTTTTTTGCGAGATGGTCTTGATACTGTATCCCATGGGCTAACTCCATTTCTGCCGCTTGCTCCGGCACAACTTAATCATCAAAAAAATCTCTTCTACTATATAGGCCTCAAACACAATATCAGTGGTTAACACTAAATTAGGTCGCTACAGGTTCGAAGGGTTGTTTTACAGATCCAATGATAATAATATAACATAAAACTATTGCCTTCTAGTAACCTCTAAGGTTTACAATTTATCATGAAGCTATCAAATGAAGGAGTGACTTTTGAAATGGCAGAGAAAATAAATGTAGGAAACGGCACACTGGAAGTCTCCCAAATTTCCCTGGGCTGTATGCGGATTGCGGATTTGTCCCCGAAGGAAGCGGAGGAACATATCCACGCCTCGCTGGAAGTGGGTATCGATTTCTTTGATCATGCCGATATTTATGCTGGCGGCAAAGCTGAGGAAGTATTCGGCGATGTGCTTGTGAAGAGCCCTGGCTTGCGTGACCAAGTCCTGATCCAGAGCAAATGCGGCATCCGCCCAGGTCTGTTCGACTTTTCCAAGGAACATATCCTGAGTTCTGTAGAAGGCAGCCTGAAGCGCCTGAAAACCGATTATCTGGATGTTCTGCTGCTGCATCGTCCGGACACCCTCTTCGAACCAGAAGAAGTGGCTGAAGCTTTCGACATTCTGGAGCAAAAAGGCATGGTTAAGCACTTCGGTGTCAGCAATCAGAAGCCACTGCAAATCGAATTGCTCAAGAAAAATGTTAAGCAAAAGCTGCTGTTCAACCAATTGCAATTGAGTATTACCAACACAGGCATGATCGACACTGGCTTCAATGTCAACATGGCCAACCCGGCTTCGATCGACCATGATGGTAGCATCCTGGAATACAGCCGTTTGCATGACATGACCATTCAGCCATGGTCGCCATTCCAGTACGGCTTCTTTGAAGGCATATTCCTGGGCAGCGACAAGTACCCTGAGCTAAATCAGGTCGTTAATCGTCTGGCTGATGAAAAAGGTGTCGCCGATACAGCTATTGCTATCGCTTGGCTGCTGAGACATCCGGCTAAAATGCAGCCGATTGTCGGCACCACCAACACTCAGCGCCTGCGCGATATCGCCAAAGCTACGGACATCACCTTGTCCAAAGAAGAATGGTACGAGATCTACCGCGCTGCTGGCAACGTGCTTCCATAAAAAAATTCGGCAGCGCCTCTGTTGCACATTTTGCTGACCGCATGTTTACTACTGCGTGTCTAGGACTGCATATTTACAGCAGTATGTTCATGGCTGCATATTTACGGCAGTATGTTCATGACCGGCATGTTCATGACCGGCATGTTCATGACTGCATGTTCATGACCACATGTTCATGACTGGCATGTCCTCTGCTGAATGGCGGCATCCCGGCCTCCCGGGCCAGTTTGGACCCGCAACATCCATATGTGTCCGCCTACCAGCAAAAGCCTCAAATCCACATTCAAGTGGGATTTGAGGCTTTTTTTCTCACTTCTATACGGTTATCCCAGGCGCAGAAGTTTGCAGCATCAAGAAGTTAGGTGCGATTAGGAAATAGATGCAATTATGTACCTTAATTTAGATATCTGTCTGTCGACAGATTTCAACCACGAGAAGCGGTATAGTCCCCTCCACCAGTCATCTTAACAGTAAAAAAGAGGGCTCCCTCCCCAACTAACAGCATTTTTGCACCTTATTTTTCTTCAATATAGGTAAAAAAGGGAAATAAGCGCATTATTGTATCTTATTTTTCGAAAAAGCACACTGATCTGGATATTTTGGAATATTTAAGGTACAAAATTGCACTTAATTACCAAATTCATAGTTTCTGATGAAAATTAAGGTACCAAATTGCTCTTATTTCGAAGCCTCCCGCCCCCTTTCCCCCTCTTCACACCACTCATGCAGAAAGGCTGGCTCAGAGAGCCAGCCTTAAATTATGTTCTCACTAGCCTGAGACAGCCTTGTACTATCTTCTCACTAGTCTAAGACAGCCTTGTACTCTGCCTCACTAGCCTGAGCCAACCTTGTACTTTGTCCTCACTAGCCAGCCATCCTTGTACCATCTTCTCACTAGTCAGAGATAGTACTGTACTTTGTCCTCACTGGTCCAAGCAAGCCTTGTACCATCCCAACAATCCTGTACAGAGCGTATCTGACCGGCTTGTCTTGATTCCAATCAACTCTAGCCCAGAACCTGTAGTTTAAAGATTTAACCTTGTGGCATAGCAGACACCGCATGTGTCTCGCCTTCTGCGATCTCAACGGTAATGTAGCTGACTTGTTCTCCACCTACTGTAGTTTCCTGCTTCGCAGCTACAGACGCACCGTTATAGTAGAGCGTATCGACATGACCAGGGAACGCCGCCTTCCAGACAAAAGGCTTCCCGGATTGCAGCGTCACTGCACTCTCGGCGTTGCTATTATGTTTTACTGTAATAGTGCGGTCGAGAATCGGTACATCTCCCAGCTCCGCCCATTCTAGTGATTGCGCCAGTCTTGGCAGGGTGCTGATTACGGACGCTCCGTCGCCAGCGATTCCCATCAGTCCGGCCGCCACAGAACCAATCACACAATAGGACACTTCCGGGTAATCCCGGCGATCCAGAGCTGGGTCCACCAACTCCTTCAGTTCCGTGAAGGCTTCTTCGTTCTCGCCGTACCGGTAGAAAATATCCGGCAGGTAGGTTTTGCCCTCGACATTAGCTACACGATGGATTTTGACATCCTCCAGCGCCTTGTTCAGCTTCTCACGATTCCCGATGGAGCCATAATAGAGCGGGAGGAAATTGCCCTCGGCATGGTAGACTTTTACGAATGACCGATCTTGCAGCATCGCACCATAGAAACGGTCCTCCCCTTCGTTCCACCAGTCCTTCTCGTAACGCTGTTCCAGCTCGTCTGCCTTGTCAGTATACTGCTGAGCTACTTCAGCTTGACCTTTGAGACGGGCCAACTGAGCGAATGATCGATACCCGGCAACCTGTGAGCCGATCATGTCCCCGCCAAGTAGCGGGTGAAGTCCAGCTTCATTGAAGGTAGCCAGACCTCTACGACCGTATTCCGGGTAATATTCCAAAATTCCGTCGCCATCTTTGTCCCAAGTCTTAGTATATTCATGTAATGTTAGTTGAAAAAATTTCTGCAGCTGACTGTCATTCAAGTAGTAGTCATCGCCTGTCCACTCATACTGACGCCAGCTGGTATGGATAATATCGAAGTTTGCCGGAAGATTGTACCAGAAATCATCGTCATTCTCGTAATCAACGGGGGCTGGCACGTTATCCTTCGTAATTTCCCAGTACGTACACCAGTCCCGTGATTCCGCAATATTCTCGGCAAAACGCATGATCATATTTTTGGTATGATATCGAAGCCCCAGTACCGCAGCTCCAGTGCTATGATGCATCACATCACGAATACAGAATGCCTCTCGTTCAGGCAATGCAGCTTCGTACCACAGCCCAACGGCATCTTCACCGAAGTGAGCATATTCAAGTGCCTGGCGTTTGGCCCAGACAAAACCTTCATTCAGATCTTTATCGGAGGATTGAAAAGTTACAGCACCAGCTTTGGCTTTGATTTCTCTCTCATGCGTCATACTAAGGTCACTCCTGTCCTTTTTCTATATTAGCTTAGCTTTCCTTGGAACCCGAGAAGGTCAGACCTTCCATAAATGCTTTTTGTGCTGAGAAGAACAGTAGAATACATGGCAATGTAATGACGACAGCCGCAGCCATCAGCAAGTTGGTATCCGTAGCATAAGTACCCTGGAATCCGGCCAATCCCAGCGTAAGTGTCTTCCATTTATCACTGTTGATATAAATCAGCGGTCCCATAAAGTTGTTCCAGGAGCCCATGAAGACCATAACACCGACAGCCATCAAGGCTGGCTTGGACAGTGGCAGGAAGATCGTGCGCCAGATTTTAAAATAACCACAACCGTCGATAATCGCTGCTTCTTCGAGACCAACAGGCAATCGGGAGTAGAATTGGCGCATTAAGAAAATATAGAACGCCGAGCCGAAGAAGGAAGGAACGATCAGCGGGTACAGCGTATCCAGCATGCCCAGCTTTTTGAATAGAATAAATTGCGGGATCATTGTAACTTCACCAGGTAATAGCATGGTCGATAGAACCAGTACGAACAGGAACCCGCTTCCTTTCACCTTAAACCGGGCGAAAGCGTAGCCGACAAGCGAACAGGAAAGAACCGTACCGATAATCGGCAAGATGGTTGTAATCACAGTGTTAAGCAGATATTGCGGGAACGGAAAGGCCGTCAGTGCCTTGGCATAGTTGCCCCAGCGCCAGTGTTCCGGCCAGATGCTCATCCCGGAGCCAGCAAGCTCCTCCAGACTCCGCAGTGAGGCAGAGACCATCCAGATAAAGGGATATAGAAACACTACGCTCCCGATTAAAAGTAGGAGATAGGCCAGCCAATGCACCTTTTTCTTGGTAGAATTACGCTCTTTTTTGACGGACACGACGCTTCCTCCCTCCGTTTTGCTCTGTTTCGTAGTACACCCATAAAGCACTGCTGCGGAATACAATTGCGGTGAATATCAGAATAATCACGAAGAGTACCCAGGCCAGCGCTGATCCGTAGCCCATTTTGAACCACATAAAAGCATTTTGATACAGATAATAAGCATAGAACAGCAAGGAGTTATCCGGCCCCCCGTTGATCATGAAGCCTTGGGTAAAGGTCTGGAATGCCCCGATCATGCTTGTTACCGCATTGAAGAACAGGATCGGTGAAATCTGTGGCAGGGTCACATGCCATACTTTTCTCGCAGCAGTGGCACCGTCAATCTCGGCCGCTTCATACAAGCTTTGCGGAATATCCGACAATCCGGCCAGATAGATGATCATGTTACCGCCGACCGTCCAGAGGCTCATAATAATGACCGCAGGCATCGACCAGTCCGGACTGGAGAACCAGCCGGGTCCTTCAACACCTACCAAACGCAGCAGTGAATTGACAAGGCCGACATTGGGATTAAAGATCCAGATGAACAGCACCATTTGTGCAACACCCTGCACCAGGGTAGGAAGATAATAAATCGTACGGAAAATATAAATGCCACGCAGCTTCAGGTTCATTAGAATCGCTATCGCAAATGACAGAATGACCTGCAGCGGTACACTTACCAGCGTGTAATAGAACGTTACAGATAATGATTTATAGAACAATGTATCTTTGAACAGCATTTTGTAATTGCCCAGCCCTATCCACTGCGGATCGCTGACAACTTCCCATTTGGTGAAGCTGATATAGAAGGAGAAAATCATCGGACCTACCGTAAACAGCAGGAAGCCGATCACCCAGACCGAAACGAACATGTAGAAGCTCGCCGTTTTGGTATGCATGATTTTTTTCTTCACCAGCAGTCTTGTAACAGCAAAAATAATGGCAAACACAACCGCGATAAGAGTCAGAAAAGGGAGAAGCGGCAGCAATGCTGCCGGCATCCCGATTCCTTCATAGAAATTGTAGATCCCTTCTACTAATCCATTCATAAGTATGCTCCCGTTAGTTTTGTTGTAAAATATTGTTGATCTTCTCAGCTACCTGCGGGAATACTTCCTTAACATCCTTAGTGCCGATTCCGATCGGCGTAGTATCGTCGATGGCTTTCATCTCATTGTTGATCTCATTGGTACTCTTCTGAGCTTCTTGTGTATGCTGCTTCTCAGCGGCAAGCACGAAGGCTTGCAAGTTCTTGTTAGGAGCTACAGCTTCGAATGCACTTGTAGCACTAGCGATAACCGGCACTCCGTAAGCATTTTTGTTGCCTCCGATGATTTTTTGTGCCTCTTCGTTTTGAGTCATATGATCAATGAAAAGCTTGGCCGCTTCTGCGTTCTTGCTGTTCTTACTGATCGCCAATCCGTTAACTTCTTTGGAACCGCCGTTGCCAGGGAATGGCACGAGATCCCATTTAAAGTTCTGTACATCTGCCATCTGCGGCAGGTACCAAGGACCAAAGTCGGTAAACATGCCGATTCTGCCGCCCAGATACCAGTTCATCATGTTCTGACCTTGCTTCTCACTATCATTAGGTACGATGCCCTCTTGTTTGGTGGAGACAATATATTCGGCAGCTGCAATCGCTTCCGGTGAATCAAGTGCTGACTTACTCAGATCATCAGTGTAGAACTGGCCGCCGAACGAATAGATCCAGTTGCCGAGCCACAGCGGCTCCGAACCGAAAATTTTGCTCGCTCCCTCACCGGAAGTAAGCTTTTTGGAAATGTCCTTGAATTCCTCAGTAGTCATCGGCACGGTTTGACTTGGAAGCGGAATATTATTCTTCTCAAAAAGATCCACGTTAATGGCCATTACCTTTGGTTTGATAATGAAAGGCTCGGCATATACCTTACCATCCACGCTCATGGAATCCACAAAGGAAGGCGAGCTGAACAGCGATTTATCAATTTGCAGTTCCTGGAAAGCGTTCGCAAAACCCGGCAAATCCCCTCCGGAGATCAGCATGACATCGGGGGTAGTTCCTCCGGCAATCATCGTCTGCAACTTGGTCAGATAGTCCTTTTGAATCCATTGACTCTCTACCTTAATATCAGGATAAGTCTTCTGGAAGTTGTCAATGGCCTGCTTGATCGCATCAGCTTCGCTCTGAGCTCCCCAGAAAGCAAACGTGATCTTCCCTTTGGCAGCCCCGCTATTTCCCCCTGAATTCGAAGAGCTGCTATCGCTCCCCGCGTTGCCGGAACAGGCAGATAAGGCGATTACAACAAGTAGAGATAAAACAATCAAAGACCACTTTTTCATCATGTATTCCCCCTAAGTATGTTAACTAGTTGATGACCGAATTTCCGCACCGCAGCTGCTTCTGATCATCAGCTTGGACGGAAGCACAATCTTTAAGGGCACTTCTCTGCCCCCGATGCGTTCGAGCAGCATTTTCACTGCGCTCTGCCCCATTTGCTCGGTATAGATTTTCACCGTAGTCAATGGCGGGTTGGCATAAGAGGCCATTTCAATATCATCGATACCAACCAACGCGATATCTCTAGGCACCTTCAAACCAGCTTCCTTCAGCGCTCTTCCGGCGGCAATGGCCATTGGATCGGAACCAATCAGGAAAGCTTCCGGCAAATCCTGCTTCTCGATCACTGCCTGCATGAGTTGATATCCGGTAGACATGGAGAAATCATTGCCGATGTGGACATGCTCTGGCAGGTACAGTCCCTTCTGCTTCATATAAGCTTCAAAGCTGCTTTGCCGCTGGTCCACAGAATCCGTCCCGGAGTTAGAACCAAAACGGTTAATGAAATCACGAGAACTGATCAGACCGATCCTAGTATAGCCAAGTCCGGTAAGATGATCCAAAGCCGTTCGTGTAACCTTATCAAAATCTACCACAACGGAATCAAAACGATTCTCATCCGGAGAGTAATCGACAAAGACGACATTCTGAATCCGGCTAAAGAACAGATTATAAGGATCAAACTCAAACTTCCCGATTACGATGAGACCATCCAATCCGGAAAGGCTTTCATATGAGTCATGATTAACCCAGCGGATTGTCCGCGTAATATGCAGGCCTAACTGATTGAATTCCTTCTCGATCTGCAGCCTGATGGACAGGTAGTACGGGTCCTCCGATTCAAATTGTTCGGAACAGAAGGTCACGAGTCCGATTTTATAATCCTTCAACTGCGCCGCCTGACTGGTCTGACGCCGCTGACTTCCTTTATATTGCAGCTGCTCCGCAGCGGAAAGAATCTTTCTTCTTGTCTCTTCCAATACCGAAAGGGAACGATCTCCGTTCAGCACTCGGGAAACTGTGGATGGAGATACACCAGCCAGACTTGCGATATCACGAATAGTTGCCACGACTAATCACCTTTTCACTTCATATTTGGGAAACACCCCTTATGGTTATTTTATAATTCCGCCAAGCATTTGCCAATCAAAATGTATTATGTTTACTAAACATTAGTGAACTAATGCGTGAATACAATATATCAAAGTTCAAAACGTTTGACAATACCTATTTGTCATCGCTTTCACATAAGTATCTGACCTAATAATAAGATTACCCTGATTGAAAATAACCGTTTTAAAGTTTTTGTTTACTATATGTTTCGTAAACACTATACTCTAAACAGTGAATATTAGCCCATTATCTATTTTTGCATGCAGGAGGCATTATGAAAACTTTAATCAACAACACTTGTCCCACTGTCACTGTCGTCAGCGACAGTCCCTTGTTCGACAGCACAATTGAAATCGAGACTGTTACGGAAAATCTGTTCCTGGTTCATATTAAACTTAAGGCCGCACAGAAAGAATATCCGCCAGTGTGCTCTATTGAGTGGTCCATCCCTGCCGTAGACGTTCATTCCTTATGGCATCCAGGAACGGATCGCAATAAAGCGTTTCAGGTGGATTGGGGTGACGGTTTCCAATCAAAGAGCACTTCCCTGGCACCCGTGGCTTCCCTATACAATCTGGACGGACGGAACCGCATGACCTTCGCTTTTACCGATGCTTTGAACAATGTATCTATAAAAGCAGGTATCCATGAAGAAGATTCAACCTTCCTGTGTTCTGTTACCTTATTTGAAGAAGCCATGCCGAAGATCGATCATTATGAAGCCACTCTACGGATCGACCGCAGAGATATTGCTTACAATAAAGCGCTGGAGGAGGTAACTGCATGGTGGGAAACCCTTCCTGGTTATAAGCCAGCCGAAGTTCCTGATGTGGCGCTCCGCCCTATGTACTCCACCTGGTATTCGTATCACCAGGAGCTGACCGCAAGCGAATTGGAGGAGCAGTCCAAGCTGGCCAAGGAGCTCGGGTGTGACACCATCATTGTCGATGACGGCTGGCAGACGGATGATAACAATCGTGGTTATGCCTTTACGGGTGACTGGGAAGTGTATGGCGGCAAGATTCCAGATATGAAGATGCATGTCGATAACGTTCATAAGCTAGGGCTGAAATATATGCTTTGGTACTCCGTCCCGTTCGTGGGCAAGTCCAGCAAAGTATGGGGCCAGTTCGAGGACAAGCTCCTGCGGATTGACGAGAAGCTGAACGCGGGCGTGCTGGACCCACGATACCCGGATGTGCGGGAATACCTGATCAATACCTATGAACAAGCCGTTATCGGTTGGGACATTGACGGCCTCAAGCTGGATTTCGTGGATAGCTTCCGTTTGAGTCCAGATCAACAGGAGGGTACAGCAGAAGGCCGGGATCATGAGTCGGTACCTGAAGCTGTAGACCGTCTACTCTCCGATGTCATGGAACGTCTTAGAGCTATCAAACCGGATATTCTCATCGAATTCCGTCAGACCTATATCGGCCCGCTGATGCGAAAATACGGCAACATGTTCCGTGCCAACGACTGCCCTAACGACTCCATACAAAACCGGGTCCGTACACTGGACCTACGACTCTTGTCCGGAAATACAGCTGTGCATTCCGACATGATCATGTTCAACCACAATGAACCTGTGGAGAGCGCGGCGATGCAATTGGTCAATGTAATCTTCTCCGTACCGCAAATTTCTTTGCGTCTTAACGACATTGACCAGGAATATCTGTCCATGCTGCGTTTCTGGCTAGCATTCAGCAGAGAACACGGCGATGTGCTGCTGCGAGGCGAGCTGTCTCCGCAACAACCGGAGCTGTTGTACCCGCTCGTGACTGCACGTAAGGACGACACTCAGGTCATCGCCATCTATGCTGATGTTATTGTGCCTGTAGAGCAGGACTTTACTCAATTGTTTATCGTGAACGGCACCTACAGTGAACGGGTAGTAATTAGAAGCAGCCTCTCCCCTGCTCGCTATGAGCTGCAGGTCAAAGACTGCTGCGGACAAATTATCAGCTCTGAGATCGTGGAAATAGGTAGTGGCTTGCTTGAAGTAGCGGTTCCTAAAGCGGGGCTAGTTAGCTTTAAGCGAGTGGACGCGTAGTAATCGTCTGAGCAGGCCACCTTTCTGACTACTCAAAGGGACTCCCGCTCAAAGCGACCTAATATCATACGACCCAAAAACCGCTGGCTTCTTGTAATCCAGCGGTTTTATATATTGTCCTTCCCTAATCATTGAGCTGATGATGCCCCGATCGAATCGTTGCATTTCATCATCTACCATTTATGCAATTGCGCTTTTTCTGCGTAAAATGACAAAGCTGGCAGAGGAGATATCGGGGTACAACTGCGGGATGCGCTCTACAATTTGAAAATCGCCGAACTGCGCGAGCCTGCTCAGTAAGTCCCGGTCTTTGATCGTATAAATGATCTGCTCATCATCACCGGTATCGAGTTTGGAATAAATAACAACGATATCACGTGACGCATTAAGCACATGAGACAGTGTTGCCTGGAAGTGGTTTTCATCAATGATATGGTAAAGTACATCTAAACAGACAGTCATATCGGCTTGCAATCCTTGTTGACCTCCCGTCCAAGTCAGCGGATGGTACGTAGCAAAAGCTTTCGTCGGGTCATCGCCGTATTTTTCCTGGCATATCCGTACGGATTCCGATGAAATATCAAGTCCAATGTACCGCGGATAGTTGATTAATCCCAGCTGATGCCCGTCCCCGCAGCCAAATTCAATCACTTCGTTAACGTTATAGCGCTCAATGCAGGCGTTGACAACCGCAGCTTTGAACTCTGCCAGCACACCGTAAGATCCAGATCCCGAGTTTCCGCCTGTCTTATATGTTTGTTCCCAGTAGTTAATGTAATCAAAGGTCATTTGCATCCTCCGTTTCTATAATAGGAGTTCCTAAAAGCATATGCGGGGATTGATGCAATATGACATTAAGCTCGCCTGAAAGCTTTCCAGTAGGAAAGCCAGCATCAAAATATAGACTATCGACAGATTTCAACCACTATGAGGTTTGACCACCGCCTTGGGCTAAGCACCATGTTCCGGGAGACGTACGCGGGGTGGAAGAAGTGGCCTATTCCCCTTCACCAGTCGTCTTAACAGTGAAACAGAGGGGATACCTCCCCAACTAACAGCATTTTTGCACCTTATTTTTCTTCAAAATAGGAAAAAGAGGGGAATAAGGGTATTTCTGTATCTTATTTTTCGAAAAATCCCGCTGAACGGGGTATCCTTGAAGAATTAAGGTACAATATTGCACCTAATCCTCTCAAACCCTTAGCTGAAGAGGATTTAAGGTACAAAAATGCCGTTAATTGCACTTCGATGCTTCTTATGTAAGCTCTCTTAAATGAAACAAGCTCCCTGGCAAAAAGCCAGGAAGCTTGGGAGCTTGTTATGTCATTCCATTAGAATGTTGCAGCTACTTTAGCTACTTGTTCCAATCCCTCAGCAATAATATCTGCCGAACGATCTTGGTTTTGGTTATGACCTTCAATAATAATCTCTTCAGCTTGAATTCCGAACATACCCAGTGCAGTCTTCACTGGCTTCACAGCGGATTCCAAAGCAGACATCGGCTCACTGGAGTATACTCCGCCGCGGGCATTCAGCAATACAACTTTCTTGTCTCCTGCCAGTCCAACCGGACCTTCGGAAGTATATTTGAATGTCTTCCCTACTTGTGCAAGATAGGAAATATAAGTGATGAGCGGTGCAGGTGCCATGAAATTCCACAGTGGGAACGCAATAACAACTTTATCAGCAGCAAGGAATTGGTCCAAATAACCGTTCACTGTTGCAGTCAAGGATGCTTCTTCCGGTGTCAGCTCCCAGCCTTGGCTAATTTTATATAGTCCAGTAATGGCGGTGTTGCCATAGTAAGGAAGGTTTGCTTCGTATAGATCCAGTTCTGTCACGGCATCCTGTGGATGTGACTCTTTGTACGCTCCCAGGAATGCTTCATACATTTTCACACTTACCGCTTGTTCTGCCGGACGATCATTTACCTTCACGAATAATACATTTGCCATTTTAATTTCTCTCCCTTTGTCTATTATATTTATAAAGTGCAGCTTCTAAAAAGCTTTTTCCTGATAACCTGTGCCGCCTGCGCTCCTTGCAGGTAATGGATCACCTCCTTATCCGAATGTCCCTCAGGACTTTAATTTGCTTTCAGCCTGTAAGCCCAGCTTCTTTAACAATTCCGTCAGTTGATGCTTATCCTCATCCGTCAATACAGAGAACATATCAGCTATAGTCTGCGTATGTTTGGGGAAAATATCATCAAAAAGGGCTTGTCCGTCATCTGTCAGCTTGATTATCACCAATCTTCGGTCCTCTGCGCTTACTTCCCGTTGAATAACCCCCTTCTTCTCCAGCTTATCCACTACATAGGTCACACTTCCGCTTGGGATAGAGAATTTTTCGCCGATCTTTTGAATAGCATGGGGACCTTTATTATATAGAAACTCTAGAATATGAAAGGCCCCGATATCCACTCCATACCTGCTGATATCCTTCTTCATGAGGTCGCCTACAGATTGCGCGGATTTCATATATACCCTGAGCAATCGCAGGTCGAGCTCGTTTTGTTCATTATCCAAATTCATTTCAATTACCACCTTTGTTGACAACTAAAGGGGGATTTATGAACGTTTTTAGCCGACTAACGCCCCCCAATTTATAAATAATACCACAAGCCCGAGAATCAATAATACCAAAGGCATTCCCAGCTTGGAGGCAGGATCCTTCACGCGAACATGTGTAGCAACAGCCCCGATCATAGTCACCACAACGACTATTCCACCGATAGCCGCAAATTGCTCTTTCCAGATCCCGATGGCCATGAATACTCCCCCCGCCAATTCAACCAGACCTGTAAAAATACGGAACGCTGCGGGAAGTCCGTAACGCTTGAATTCTTCCACCATCTGCTTCGAACCAAACTTCGTGAAACCGAACATAAGGAAGCCCAACGCCAAGATGGACTGCAATACAATCGATAAAATACTCATAAAATAATATCCCCCATCACTTTTAATAAAATTATTTATCTTAATGATATTTATAATAATATTAGGATAATTATCGTAAGTCAATTACTTTTTTTCACTACCAAAAAAAGAAACCCGAGATCATCAAAATGATCGGGTTTCTCGATACACTACAAGCTGTGAAGCATCAACTTAACATTAATCCATCGTGCCCACTGCTTTTAAGTTGAATGAACCGCTAGTACTTATACCAGCTTCATCACGCAGGGTAGTGAGCGCCGCTTGTAAATCCTCTTTTTTCACGTAAACATAAGGGCTTTTCCAAACAGTATCCATATGTAATGAACGAATATGCTCCGGTTTAATCTTCGGGAAATTGAACACCCATTGCTGGAGCTCCTCTCCCGGTATATCTGACTTTACGTTATTGCCGATAATGTCGAGCACTCTTCCCCATTGGGAAATCCCTTGAAAAGCACCCAGCTTGTCAATAATTTGCTTGATGACTTGCTGCTGCCGATCATTACGTGCAAAGTCGGAGGATTCTCCGGTGCCTTGATTCGATTTGCGATACCGCACAAAGTCCAGCACCTGCTTACCATTCAGCTTCTGCAAACCTTTGTTTAAATCGATATTCGTCCCATCTGCAGTATCGATATACTTCATGTCCATGTCGACATCAATGTCCAATCCACCCAGCAAGTCTACCGTCTGCTTTAACACATCAAAATTCACCACGACCATATGATCAATGGGAATACTTAATAGATCGCTAAAAAATTGCTTTGTATTAGGGATAGCCTGCGACTTATCTTTAATATAGTGGTAGGCATAATAGTAATTGGCTTTGCGGGAAGGCAAAGATTTGGGCTTAAGCAGCAAGTCACGCGGTAGTGATAGCAGACTGGTGGACCTGGTCTCCGGATTATAGCTGACGAGCATCAGCACATCCGTATTCATCACCCCGCCACCCCCATCCCGGCTATCTACACCGGCGAGCAGAAAGATCATCGGCTCAATGTTTTCCTTTTTATTATTATCGCTCTCCATTGGAAGAGCCAAAGGCTGAACGACTGCTGCCGGTGCCGACATGCGCTGAATGGCCGTATCCGTCTTTTGATATAGGTATCCCACATACGCCCCAGCTCCAAGGAGAAGAGCGCCGATAACAAGACTTATACTCGTCACAACTTTACGGGTCGTGCTCCACTTGCCTTTACTCTTGCTTTTGCTCTTTCTAGACATAATTCCCTCCACTCCACTTCATTAGCGTCTGTATACACCCGATGTTCAAACCTGTCTTCTAATTCTCAGATGGTTCAATGGAGACTTCATCCTTATGAACTTTAACACTTAGTACTAAACCAATCGCAAGGATATTACTGAGCAGTGAACTGCCTCCATAGCTGATAAATGGTAATGAAATACCCGTCAGGGGCAGCAAACCAATATGCATACCGATATTAACGGAAACCTGAAAGATTAACATGGCGATAAAGCCGGTAACCAAATAGGACCCTGCACGATCTCTACTGTCCATAGCGATAAAGATCATCCGATATACGAGCAATAAATACAGAAGCAGCAGCACTGCCGAACCTATAAAGCCATAATTCTCCCCGATGACTACATAGATAGAATCTGAATAAGCATAAGGAATGAAGCCTCTGCTTACATAAACTCCATCACCTCCAGACAACCCTCCTGATCCGATCGCTGTCATCGCATTTTTAACATGCCATGATTTATCAGGATCACTGGTTGGATCCAGGAAGACTTGAATCCTGGACATTTGATGAGGCTTGACAAACTTGGATAGCAATTCAAAGTTAGCATTGTATAGCCATAATACTGTCCCGACCGAAATGATTATCGTACCGAGGATCAGAATCATATATATCGCACGGATATTGCCAACCCAAAGCATGCTAAGTAATATCCCGACAAAAACCAGCGCCGTACCTAAATCTGGTTGTTGCAAGATTAAGACGAACGGGAGCACAAAAATTCCACAGACTGGTAATAAATCTTGAATGAAACGGAGCTGCTTCCCCTCTCGTTTTCCGAGCACATGAGCAATCAGCAGCACCGTGGAGATTTTCGCCAACTCCGACGGCTGAAGCTGAAAGCTCCCAATACTAAGCCACCGGGAAGCGCCGTTAATGTGTTCTCCAACAAACTTGACCAACACAAGCATCCCTATACTCATTCCATAGAGAAGGTAGGCCAGCTTGCCCATTAGAATTTTATAATCAATCAATGCGATCATTAACATCGGAATGCAAAATGCACCAAATAAATATAGATAGTTAATTTGAAGTCCCGCTAGATGTGTATCCGCTGTTGCTCCATAAATAGCAATGCTCCCAATGGAAACGAGACATGTTACAAGAATAAGTGTGGATAGATCCAGTTTTGCAAATTTGCTGGTGATAAACATATGGCAACCTCTATTTTGTTGAATTTCTAGAGCTTTCTTGACGTCTTCTATGGTTATCTCTTGAAATGCTAAGGAGAATACCTGTACAGGCCAAACACAACATGAGCGATGATCCCCCATAGCTAATAAAAGGGAGCGGCACACCCGTAATCGGCAGACTGCCAATTACAGATCCAACATTCAGGAGGAATTGAATAAATATCATCATCACAATGCCCATTCCCAGCATGAGACCGAATGGATCGCTACTCCTTATTGCAGTAATAAACCCTCGCCAAATAAACAGAAAAAATACGACGAAGAGCAGAAATGTGCCGACAAACCCCAACTCTTCGCCAATCACGGCAAAGATAAAATCGGTATGAGCCTCCGGTAAATAAGACAGCTTCTGCACACCTTGACCGATCCCTGTACCAGTAAGGCCTCCATTACCCAAAGCATAGAATGACTGTGTAAGCTGATAGCCCGAGCCTTGCAGATCATCTAGCGGATTCAGAAAAGCGCTGACGCGCTCAAGACGATAACTTTTACTAACCGCAAGATAAATAAACATAGGAACGAGAGCCAGGCTTAGCAAGAACATATGACGGAGGTCAACATCACCGACCCACAGGATCGTTACTGCAATAAAGAACAGGATCAACACAGTTCCAAAGTCCGGTTGTCTCATGATAAGCAGCAGAATCGTGCCGATGACCATGATAATGGGAAGCAAGCCATTGCGGAAATTGCGGATTCGCTCCCCTTTTCTGCTAATGATGGCCGACAAATATACGATAACCGTTAACTTGGTGAACTCCGACGGCTGCAAATTAAAACCGCCCAGCACAAACCATCGTCTTGCACCATTAATGTTCGCCCCTCCGATTAGGACGAGAGCAAGTGTCAGTAAGGAGAACGCGAGCAGGATCGGTGAAGCCTTCTTCCACACTGAAAAAGGAATAGACATAAAAATGAGCATCACAAATAATCCGGTAAGCGCAAATACGCCTTGTTTCATGACGTAGTGCCACGGACTAGCATGTTTTATGAAAGCAGCAGGATAGCTGGCGCTAAAGATCATAATCAGACCAAAGCCAACCAGCAGCAGAGTTAAGAAAAAAAGAGTGAAATCCGGGCGACCTCTTATTTTAAGTTTCAAATCATAGATGACCTCCACCACGCCAGCCACTATTCACCAATAAATTACTTCAGATTGAGTTCCCCGTGATAGGCCTTTTTGGAGAACAGCTTTAACTTGTCTTCACTTAACTTATACACATCCAGGCCGTTTCCAGCCTCACCCAATGACCAGCCCAGGGCAAGCTCGTTAAAGCCATCATGATCTAAATCCAAGAATCCGGCATACTCCAGACCATAACCAAAACCCTGGATCTCTGAGACCACCTTCCACCCCTCGTTATGCTGCTTGAACAGTGCGGCTTTTAACGGCTTACCCGCCTCTTTATTGTCTTCATAGACAACCACAGCTTCATCAATTCCGTCTCCATCCATATCTCCAAAAGAAACATCATGACCCTCTTGGCCCTGTAAAGGGGTGACCAGTTGCGCCTTATCCGGCAGCAGTTTGATCAGCTCCTGACTGGTATCATAACGCTGCTTGCTCGCTTCGGATAAAGGAGGCTTAATCATATCTATAGGTGTTGCTGGAACCCGGCATCCGCCAAGCAACCATAATGTTGTCAGCATGACACCTGCTTTAATGAATTTGCTGGACACTAGGATCATCGACTCCTCGCTTATCCGCTCTTTACATATTTTATCTGCGGACGGGATTAAAGTGGTTATGAAATAGTTAAACTTTGCGTTCATTTATACTGGAAGTTCTATTTGTACCCGGGTTCCCGCTCCTGCCACACTGCTAATTCTCAATCCACCATGATGCAGCTTAATGATTTGATCCGATATGGACAGACCGAGTCCGCTGCCTGCAGCATGTGGATCGCCTTTATAGAATTTGTGCAGTACATTCTCTAGATCGGCCTCCGCGATCCCTGAACCAGTATCCTCTACGGTAATCACTACTTTTCCCGGAGCACTATGGGCTTCAATCAGGATTTCACCTGAGGGGGGAGTGAATTTGAGTGAATTATCAATGAGATTAATCATGACCTGCTTGAGACGATTCTCATCTGCTTGAATGACAGGCAGTGACTCCTGAACGTTTACTTCGAGTGAGATACCTTGCCGGGCTGCTCTTGGGGCCAATTGCCTCCCGATATGCTGCAGCAATTCTGTCAGCTCTACTGATGCGAGGTGTATGACTATTCTACCGCTATCCAGCTTGGAGAAATCAAGCAGCTCGTCAACCATATGCGTTAACCTGTCACTTTCTGACTCAATAATATCAAGCCCATCCTGCAATAGAGGCTGACTCTCGCCCCCATTCGCCTTCAATGTGATGGCCCAGCCTTTGATCGAGGTTAACGGGGTGCGCAACTCATGAGATACGGACGAAATAAAATCATTCTTAAGCTGTTCGCTCTGCGAAATACGACTCGCCATCATATTGAGCGTATCCGCCAAGGAACCCAGCTCATCCTGGTAACGCTTCTGCACTCTTATGCTGAAATCTCCTTCGGTCATTTTATCTGCGGCATGTTTAAGATCTTTGATGGATCTCGTAATGGTCCAGGACAGCAACAACCCGAGAATCGTCACAATCACAATCACCAACATGCCGACACCGATTAGTAAAAATGCAATTTGCTCCACTGTATGTATGGTTTCTGTTAAGGACGTAATAAACCTGACTTCCCCGACGATGATTTCATTGGCCTGTAAAGGATAGGCGACCGCTAAAATAGCCTCCCCGGTCACAGGGTCCTTCCCTCTCCAAGTACCAGGCTGACCCTGAATCGCTGACTGCACATCCCCAGTCATAACCTTATCGCCTTGAAGTCCGTTCGAATCCTGCAAAAGCCGACCCGATGAATCAATAATCTGCACCTGCGCCTCGGAATTATTGGAAAATCCCTTCAATAAACGTTCCGATTGCTTCTCCAGATCCTCCTCGGCAAAATACTGTTGAAAAAAAGAAGCGGATAGCTCCGCTTGATTCATCAGGATTCGCTCTATATTGTGAAAATAGTAGTATCTTACGGATACATTAAGAAAAATCTCCAGAATGAGCACCGTCAGGCAAATGACTACCAGATAACTGCCTACTAATCTTTTCTGAATCCCCATCCCTTCAGCCGTCCTTCCTAAAGCGATAGCCTAGTCCCCATACCGTTTCAATCCAATACGGATTGGAGTCGTCATCTTCGATCTTCTCGCGCAATTTGCGTACATGAACATCTACTGTTTTAGGATCGCCAATATAGTCCTCACCCCATACGAGATTCATTAATTCATTTCGGGAGAGTGCGGTATCGGGATGTTCCAGAAAGGTTCTGATCATTTGGAATTCCTTCGGCGTTAATTCAATTGGAACATCATGCTTGAACACCTTATTGGCATTAAGGTCCATCCGAAGCGGTCCGGCTTGAAGAACAAGCCTCTGCGGTTTTGCAACGGCTTCTGTCCGGCGCAAGATGGCCTTGATTCGTGCCACCAGCTCTAACGGATTAAACGGCTTGACAATATAATCATCAGCGCCGATTTCAAGTCCTTTGATTTTGTCCAGATCTTGTCCACGTGCGGTTAAAAAAACAATAATAACCCCAGGGTCCTGCTCTCTTAGCTCCCGACAGATTTCAAAGCCGTTACCATCCGGCAGCATAATATCCAGAACAATAACATCGGGATGATTGCTTGTGAAGCTCTCCAAGGCTTCTCCTACGCATGCCGCCTCACTTACCACAAAGCCGTTATTGATTAAATTAATCGAAATAAAACGTCTAATATTATCGTCATCTTCAACAATCAATACATGATTACGAACAGCAGTATTCACGCTTTCCACCCCTATTAACCTGTTTCCTGATAAGTAAAATACAAAAAAAGCTCTCCCTATAAAGAGAGAGTCTTGGGTGCAGGTTCATATTCAATCACATGTGGATATTACTCTATATTGAGGGGCTTGTCAAAAAAAGAGAGGGCTGCCCCCCCTCTGTCATTCTTATCTCTGAAGTTCTTTCTCCGTGTAAACAATCGGAATATTGGACTTGATTTCTATTTCAGGCTTGGCTATATAACCTAAGCTCTCATAGAATCCTACCGCTTGTTGTTGGCTCGTAATTACAATTCGTTGAAACTCCAATTCTCTGATCCAGCTCTCTGCGGCTTCAATGAGAAGCCGACCATAGCCTTTACCCTGAGACTCCGGAATCACAGCGACTCTTTCGATCTTCGCATACCCTGCGTTTTCCAGGTTAATGCGTGCAGTAGCGATGGGCTCATCATCCTCTTCTAGCAATATGTAATGATATGGTTTACCATAAACCTCATCGAATTCTCCTTCCTTTGAGAATCCTTGCCCTTTAACCGAGGTTTTGATTCTTACTTCATAGACGCCGGACAATTGCCAAACCTGATCAACCCTATAAATAACCGCCATGTACAGCTCCTTTGCTTGAATGGAATATCTTTATTCTTTAATTTACTTCACTGCCTCCAGTGTATAGCGGTTGGCCGGAACCTTAAGCCCCAGGTTGCCACGAAGGGTATCCGAATCGTATTCAGTACGGAAAATCCCCCGCTGTTGCAAGACCGGAACGACCAGATCCACGAAGTCCGCCAGCCCACCCGGCACAACGGTACGAATGTTGAAGCCATCCGCAGCCCCACCTTCAAACCATTCCTGGATCAGATCAGCGATCTGATCCGGTGTACCGATGAACGATGTTCTTGGTGTAGCGGCCTGCAGTGCCACCTGGCGCAAGGTTAATCCTTGCTCTTTGGCCTGCTGTTTAATCTTGTCCGTTGTGCTACGGAAGCTGTTACTGCCGAGCTCACCGATTTCAGGGAAGGGCTCATCCAGTGGGAACGCTGAAAAATCGAAGTGTTCAAAATAACGTCCTAGATAGTTCAGCGCCTGATCTATACTGACCAGCCCCGCGATTTCCTGATACTTTTGCTCGGCTTCTTCTGCTGTTCTGCCAACGATCGGACCAATGCCGGGGAAAATCAGGATATCCTCTGCCTTGCGTCCATACGCCGCCGCTCTTGTCTTGACGTCGCTATAAAACTCCCTTGCCTCTTCCAGCGTCTCATGCCCTGTATATACGGCCTCGGCTGATCTGGCAGCCAAATCCTTACCGGATTCGGAAGAGCCTGCCTGAAATATGACCGGGTACCCCTGCTTGGAACGTGCTACATTAAGCGGCCCCTGCACTGAAAAGTGTGTTCCTTTATGATTCAGTGTGTGCAGCTTGGTTCGATCAAAGAAAACATCATTGTCCTTATCCCCGGGAAAGGCATCATCCTCCCATGAATCCCACAAGCCTTTGACTACCGCCAAGTGCTCCTCCGCAATTTCGTAGCGTAAAGCATGGTTCGGATGCTCACCTTTGCCAAAATTCAGCGCCGATCCTTCCAGTGGTGAGGTCACCACATTCCAACCGCTTCTTCCTCCGCTTATTTGGTCCAGAGAAGCGAATTGTCTCGCAACCGTAAACGGTTCACTGTATGAAGTAGATAGTGTAGCGACCAGTCCAATATTCGAAGTGAAGCCCGCCAACGCAGATAGTATAGTCAATGGCTCAAAACGATTCAGAAAATGCGGATTAGATTTCTCATTGATATAGAGACCATCCGCAACGAAAAGCAGATCGAACTTCCCTTCCTCTGCCTTCTGCGCCTGCTTCTTGTAGAAATCCAGACTTACACTGGCGTTAATCGGAATGTCTGGATGCCGCCAAAAGGAGACACTGTTCCCAACCCCCTGCAAGACTGCCCCCAATTTCAATTGTCTTTTCTGCATGTTTAACTCCTCCTCGTATAGTGGTTTATATTGATCATTCTTGATAACGGATAAAGTGCTCACTTGTTCAAGCTACTGCGAGTAGGGTCGCCCGCAATGCCCAGCTTTGTTCGATCCCCCTGCTTAAATTCCTGCACTCTAACCGTCCATGCTGCCCCCAGGAGCGCAACAGCCGTAAGGAGAAATACAACAGGAATCCCAACCCATCCGCCCAGAAAACCGCCAATTAGCGGCCCCAGCACAATTCCGAATTGATTGGCGGTCTGGCTCAGACTGACAGCTCTGCCCCGAAAATCGCTGTCGGCATATTTGATGATCAGTGCATTCATAGCAGGGTACACCGCGGCGAAGAATAGCCCATAGATAAAGCGCAGACTTCCAAAATAAATCAGGTTATAGGCTGTCAATTGCAGAAGACTGCCAATCCCGCCGCCCAAGAGACCGATAAACAACGTTTTCTCGTATCCGATTCTGCCGCCAATTTTTCCCCAACGAGGCCCCATAATTACCGTAGCAATACCGATCGCCGAGAAGACAATGCCTGCACTAAGTGTCGCATTACTGATGTCTCCGCCAATCTGAACAACGTAAAGCGTTAGCACAGGTTCGATAATCAGCACGGAAGTCGAGACGAGTAAAATCAGAGCATAAATCCGCATCAGACCAGGATTGGAGGCCGCTTTTTTCAAATCATCCAGGATGCTCGAATGCACCGCAGTGTGGTGCTCGCGCGATTCTTTTACCCATAGAACCATAAGAGCCGACAAAAGCGTAATCACTCCCGATGCAATGAAACAGCCCCGTAGTCCGATCCAATGGCTGAGCACGCCACCCACAAGAGGCCCAAGAATCCCTCCGGCAGCGGTGGAGGTCGAGATGACGCCCAGTGCATACCCCACATGCTTTTCAGGCGTATTCGTACCAACCAATGCAATGGATGCAGGGGTGAAGCCGGCCATAAGTCCCTGAAAAATCCGCACCGCAATAAACGTATAGGGATCATAGACAAAATAATTCGCCATATGAGCAATTGCCAGTCCCACGCCTGAACGGATCAGCATTGACTTGCTACCGTATTTGTCGGCCAGCGAGCCCCAAAATGGGGCACATAAGCCACTGATCAGAAAGCTAATCGAAATCGATACGCCAGACCAGACTTCCAGTCCACTATGGATGTTCAGATCTGTTTGCAGAAACAGAGGAAAGAACGGGACCGATAAGGTGTATGCCATATGATTGAAAAAAAGTCCCAGCCACAGAATATACAGATTTCGCTTCCAGTGCAGCATCCTCATCCCTTATATTGAACAATTCCTATATAAAAAGTAGGTTATTATCCATATTAGAATACCCCTGTCAGAATGTATAATTGAAAAGTTCGATAGATTCATTCAAGAATTGAATCTGTTCACCAATTACAAAGCTGCATGAACAGTACCTTGAATTTTCGAAAAATAAAAAGGCTCACAAATTGCTACAAGAGCAAGTTTGTGAGCCTTTAACGATAATGTAATGCGGTCGAGAGGACTCGAACCTCCACAGTATTGCTACCACACGGACCTGAACCGTGCGCGTCTGCCAATTCCGCCACGACCGCATATTATGTATACTGCGATTGAATCTGATTTGTTTCAACCAGCGAATCAATCACCGTAATTAAGAATATACTCCTTTCCTGAAGAAATTGCAAGCTTTATTTTAAAAAAATTATTCATCTTCTAGATTCATAGAATGAATATAGGCAAAACCAATCACCTCTATCCATTCTATATATTTCACTTATAAGGAATCTATATGATACAACAGAAGCAAGACTTCACGACGAAGGGAGCTTCACTTATGAATCAGTTATGGCATACCAGTACCTATGATAAAGATATGGCGTTTGTCTCACAGTTTGGCGAGTCGTTAATCGATCTGCTTCAACCTCAGCCTGGTGAGAGGATCATCGATTGGGGCTGCGGTACTGGTGATCTCGCTACGGCGATAGCTTCCCATGGCGCAGCCGTCACTGGTATCGATGCTTCTGCCGAGATGATCAGAACGGCACGCAGCAAGTACCCGGAGCTGACCTTTATTGAAGCAGACGGGCAGAACTATGTGGCGGAACCAGCTGCTGACGCCATTTTCAGCAATGCAGCCCTTCACTGGCTGCTGGATGCCGATGGTGCAGCCGCATCCATCGCCGCAAGCCTGCGTCCAGGCGGACGTCTGGTCGTAGAGTTCGGCGCGCTGGGCAATATTGCGTCCATTGTCGCCGGACTGCCCCGTGCTTTTGCTGCAATTGGCCAGAGCGACAAGCAGCGCCTGCCCTGGTATTTCCCAAGTACGGGGCAGTATACCTCCCTGCTGGAGCGTCACGGGTTCACCGTGGACTTCGCCCTGTGCTTCGACCGTCCGACACCGCTGGAGGGTGGTGAGCAGGGCTTTGCGACATGGCTGAACACTTTTGCCAACGGAATTCTGAAGGTCCTCTCCCCTGCTGAACGTGCAGAGGTGATCTCCCGGATGGAAGAGGCACTTAAACCGACATTGTTCCAAGAGGGACGCTGGGTCATGGATTACCGCAGAATTCGCGTGCTGGCTTATAAGCGGTAGACAAAACTCTTTTATATAAACATTACCTTGCTACTGCGGATCGTTTGCTCCACAATAGAGGCTGAACGGAAACCGGACTGATCCAAGGAATGCTGCAACATTGAGATTACGATGAAGGCCTATTGCCTGTAGTAGAGCGCTTCTGAAATCACTATAAGTACAGCAAAGCCGCCGGGAGTTCCGGCGGCTTTACCTTATTATAGGTGCTGCACTAGGACTGCTTGTCCACAATACGCAATTCAGAGTCGCCAACATATCTGTTGCTTCCCGCGCCAAGTCCCACCAATAGCAGCACTACGCTGGCGCCAAGCAGCAGGATCAGCGGCAAGCTCCAGCTACCGGTCAGGTCATGCAATAAACCGAATAGAGCGGGTCCAGCTGCCGCCAGCACATAGCCGATGGATTGGGCCACGCCTGACAGCTCAGCGGCTTGCTGTGTGCTCCGTGTCCGCAGGCTGAAGAACATCATCACCAGCCCGAAGGAAGAACCGCCAGCGATCCCGATGGAACAGGCCCACAGCAGCATCCATGACGGGCTGCCCAGCCACACGCCTCCAATCCCTACTATATAGAGAACAAAGATGCCGATAACGAAACTGCGCTGACTTTTCATGCGTCCAGCCAGAAGGGGGATAAAAAAAGTGAACGGAAGCTGGGCAAGCTGCATAATAGACAGAATCCAGCCGGCATGGCTTAGCGTCATCCCCCGCTCCACAAGAATCACGGAGAACCAGGCGATCAGAACATAGTAGAGCAGCGATTGCAGGCCCATGAAAATTGTAACCTGCCACGCCAGACTGGAGCGCCACAGATTCCCGCCAGAAGCTGAAGCGGCTCCCGGGGAACGCTGCTCGAGATTGCGGATTTGCGGAATCCAGAGTAGCGTGGACAGAGCCGCTATGACAAACCAGATGGCCAGCGTCCCTTTCCAGCCGAGTCCGGTCCCGCTAGCCAGCGGTACACTGATACCAGAAGCGATTGCGGCGCACAAATTCATGGATACAGAGTAAATGCCGGTCATCAATCCGGTATTATGCGGGAATTTACCTTTAATTAACCCAGGCATCAATACATTACAGACGGCGATAGAAAGTCCAAGAATAGCCGTGCCAAGAAACAGCATTCCAGTTCCCGCAGATGAGCGAATCAGAATACCTATCGATAGCAGCAGCATTGACGCAACCAGCACATTAGCCAGGCCGAACCGGCGAGCCAGCTTGGGGGCAAACGGGGACAGCAACGCAAAGGCCAGTAGCGGCAAAGTAGTGATCGCCCCTGCTGCTGTATTGGATAAGCCCAGATCGTCACGGATCGTTTTGACCAGCGGACCAACGGAAGTAAACGGAGCCCGCAGGGCCGCAGCTACAATTATGATTCCCAGAATAAGCAGCCAGTTGTCCATTCGAGATCGGGATGCCGATTTTTTAACGCCGGTGGCTGTTTGTTCTTGTCTTGTGTTCATGATGTTATTTCCTCCTTGGGACCAAAAAAATACCCGCAGGTCACAAACCTGACAGGAATTGATCATAACCCAACCTATTATACGCTTTGTGCACGCCAAACACAGCATTGACAAATCAAAGATGCCTCTTTAGTATCCTAATAATGGAGATTATACCTGCTAATCCAGTTATAAACCCACCTATATAAGATGAATAAAAGATAAAGAACAAAAAGCGAGAAGGAACGAAGGGGGAAGTTTGGAACTGGAGGAGCGAAGCGCTCGCCTTTATCGCCAGATTTCAACCGCTAGAGGCGGTTATAAAGAAGAAATCTGGGGATAACAGCGACCGGAAGTCCAAACATTCCACCGTAGTGACGACCGAGCCATACGTTCAAATCTTAAGTTCGTCTTATATATATTAAATAAAAGAAAAGAGTGAAGAAAGATGATCCGTCGGTTTGCATCCTATTATCGGCCCTACAGAAAGCTGTTCATCATCGACTTCTCCTGCGCGGTCGGCGCGGGGCTGCTCGAACTTGCATTTCCAGTGGCCGTTAATAAATTTATAGACGACCTGCTCCCAGGCCAGAATTGGCCGCTCATCCTTATTGCCTGCGTTGCGCTTCTGGCGATCTACGCTCTCAATACAGTGATGCAGTATATCGTGACCTATTGGGGACACATGCTGGGAATTAATATCGAGACCGATATGCGCAAAAAAATGTTCGAGCACATTCAGAAATTATCCTTCCGTTTCTTTGATAATAACAAAACCGGCCATCTGATCGGCCGGATTACCAACGACCTGAATGATATCGGCGAGATGGCGCACCATGGCCCGGAAGATATTTTCATCGCGGTCATGACCTTAGTTGGTGCTTTTATCCTGATGGCAGACATCAATCTCAAGCTCGCCATCATTACCTTCGTCATCGTCCCGATCATGGCTTGGGTTATTATTTACTTCGGACGGAATATGACCACTACCTACCGCCAGCTTTTCGGCAACGTCGGCAACTTCAATGCGCGCATTGAAGACAATGTCGGCGGTATCCGTGTGGTACAATCCTTTGCTAATGAAGATCATGAAAAAGAGCTGTTCGCAGTAGACAACCAAATGTTCCGTCGCACGAAGCTGCTAGCCTATAAAATCATGGCCAAAAGCTTGTCCGTCAGCTATATGATGACCCGCCTCATTACCATCCTGGTGATGATCAGCGGCGCTTGGTTCTTTATCCAGGGCGAACTGGCTATCGGTGAGTTTGTTGCCTTCATCCTGCTGTCCAATGTCTTCTTCCGCCCGATTGAGAAGATCAACGCCGTAATTGAGAGCTATCCCAAAGGCATCGCCGGTTTCAAAAGATATTTGGAGATTATAGACACCGAGCCGGACATCAGCGACAAGCCGGATGCGGTGGAGGTTAGTGCATTGCGCGGTGACATCGCCTTCCAGAACGTCACCTTCGGTTATGATGATCAGCGGCCAGTGCTGAAGGGTATCAGCCTGAACGTCAAGGCCGGAGAGACTGTTGCCTTTGTCGGTCCTTCCGGTGCGGGCAAAACAACCATCTGCAGCCTGCTGCCCCGCTTCTATGATGTCACCGGAGGGGCGATTACCGTCGACGGCATCGATATTCGTGACTTGAAGCTGAACTCGTTGCGTAAGCAAATCGGGATTGTACAGCAGGATGTGTTCCTCTTCTCCGGCACGATCCGCGAGAACATCGCTTACGGTAAGCTCGATGCCCAGCTACCTGAGATCTGGGAAGCCGCTCGCCGGGCCCATCTGGAAGAGCTGATTCAGAATCTGCCGGAGGGCATGGAGACGGTGATCGGCGAGCGTGGCGTGAAGCTGTCCGGTGGACAGAAGCAGCGGCTGGCTATCGCGAGAATGTTCCTGAAGAATCCGCCGATTCTGATTCTCGACGAAGCCACCTCTGCACTTGATACAGAGACAGAAGCCGCAATCCAGCAGTCACTGAGTGAGCTGTCCGTGGGTCGGACCACCCTGGTCATTGCCCACCGCCTGACGACGATCAAGAATGCCGACCGAATTATCGTTGTTAACGAAGACGGTATTGCCGAGCAAGGACGTCATGATGAACTGGTTCATGCCGGTGGAATTTACAGCCGTCTGCATCAGGTGCAGTTCAACGCCTAACGTTCAATAACTCAGTAGATGCAACAGAGTATTAACTTTTACTCAAAAGAAAAGCTGTCCCAGCGTTATCTTCAGGAACGCGGGACAGCTTCGGTTTAATAGGTTAACCAGAGCTTTCTGGTTAACCTATTTTTTTGTACAATGATCAGGAAACAGACAGCCTCCGCAGATGTCAAATTACGATGTCCTGGCTATAGCCCAGGACCAGCTTGACCTTATGGAATACCAGTACAGCGCTTATTTTTTCGCGATATGCACTTTCAACTGCTTGCCCTTCACGGTAGTCTCCCGCATAGCCTGAAGCACCTGTGGACCTTTGCCGTTCAGTATATCCACATAAGTTACATTATCCTGTATCGTGATGATTCCGATATCTTCAGCAGTCACCCCATCGAGCTTAGCCAGCGTGCCGACAAAATCCACCGCCCGGAGCTTCTTCTTCTTGCCGCCGTTAAAGTACAGCTTCATGATGTCCTTGCTTAAGCTTTCGCTCCGGTCCTTCTTGCGCACTGGCTGCCTGTTGATCTTCTTCCCGAACGCTTCCTGCGCTGCTACCACATCATCCTCAGAAGGAACCGGCATCACAGGAATACTGAAGCCAATATAGTCTTCAATCTCCTTCACCCATTTATGTTCATTCGGCGTCACAAAAGTGATGGCTTTACCCGATTTGCCTCCACGAGCGGTTCTGCCCGTCCGGTGAACATAGCTTTCTTTCTCCAACGGGATATCGTAGTTGATCACATGAGTGATATTCTCGATATCAATTCCTCTCGCGGCTACGTCGGTGGCAATCAGGTAACGGAACTGCCCTCTCTTAAAAGCATTCATAACCTCAAACCGTTCGTCCTGCATCATGCCACCATGGATCTTGTCGCACGGGTATTCCAGATCAGCCAGGCCGCGGAACAGATCATTCACCTGCTCTTGGGTCCGGCAAAAGATAATGCAGCTGTCCGGGTTCTCCACCGTGAGAAGATCGCTCAGCAGCGAGAATTTGGCTGCCGGTCTCACTTCAATAAGCGCATGCTCGATCGTCGCCGTGGTGATGCCGCTGGCCTGAATCTCAATATCCACTGGTTCATTCATATACTTGCGACAGAGGTTCTTAACCTTGTCCGGCAAGGTTGCGGAGAATAACAGGGTCACCCGATCCTGCGGTAGCTTCTGGATAATCGCCTCCACTTGCTCAATAAAGCCCATGTTAAGCATTTCATCCGCTTCGTCAATAATAAGATATTTCAGTCGATTCAGCGGCAATGTGCCTCGCTCGATATGATCAAACACGCGTCCTGGTGTCCCCACGACGACATGCGTTTTTTGTGTAAGCTCTATCTTCTGCGGGGCAAAAGGCGATTTGCCGACCAAGGCTACCGCTTTGATCCGCTTCAGGCGCCCGATGTTGGTAATGTCATTCTGCACCTGCGCAGCAAGCTCCCGTGTAGGCGTCAGAATCAGCGCCTGCGGCTTATTCTCTGCCCAATCCACCAGTTCGCAGACCGGAATACCGAAGGCAGCTGTTTTTCCACTGCCAGTTTGTGATTTGACGATCAGATCCTGCCCTGTCAACGCCACGGGAATAACCTTGCTCTGTACCTCTGTAGGCGTGGCATAGGAGAGTGCTTCCAGCGCTTTTAAAATATCTTCTTGTAGTTCATAATCCTTAAATTGTAATCCGCTCATCATTCAACCTCTTCTTTACCCAAGTAGCAGCTAGCTGCCCGCATTCCATTCCTTGTAGAACTCATCTAGAAAATGAAGCATAAACCCATGACGTTCCTCGGCCAGCTTACGCCCGTAAGGCGTATTCATCAGGTCTTTCAGCTTCAGCAGCTTCTCATAAAAATGATTAACCGCCGTTCCTTTACTGTAATCCCGGTATTCCGCCTTCAGCGATTCCTCGCGCGGAGGCAGGCCGGGATCATGCATTGGGCGCCCCTTCGCACCCGAGAACACGAACGTGCGGGCAATGCCGATTGCACCAAGTGCATCCAGACGGTCCGCATCCTGCACGACCCGCCCTTCCAGCGTTTTCATCGGTTCGCCCCCACCACCGCTGTAAGACATCGTGTCAATGATCTCGAGAATATGTTCAATCTGTCCACGATCGTCTATGCAGGACAGAAGCCAATTGCGGACCTTCTCCATTCCGGCTTTCTTGGAGGGGTTCAATTTCTCGTCGGCAACATCATGTAGCAGTGCCGCCATGGCGCAGATGAAAGGGTCTGCCTGTTCCTGCGCCGCGATGGCACAGGCGGTATTTCTGACTCTATCGGAATGCCACCAATCATGGCCCGTCGTATCCTGGCCCAATTGCTCCTGTACAAAATCCTCTGTGCGGGAAATAATGTGTGAGGTGTTCATGGGTACGCTCCCTTTTCGCTATAAATAATAGTACAATGAATCAATTTCATAAATCCATAAGTGAGCGTCTAATCATCGATATCTAGTTGTACATGGTTTAGGTATAACTAGATATTTCACCTATCGGGATTGAAATCTGCATGATGAAGTTGATTCACATGGACGTCTCATTATAGCTTACACACAGCCATTCGCCTACCTTAATTGAGACGACATCAAAAGTATTGACTTGCAAGACCTAACATTATCCGTTATAATCTGCTGTAATTACGAAGAAAGGGAGATGATTCACCATGTGTCTTACTACAACGAACCTCATATTGAATCAACTCCATCATTATTACAAACAGCGTTAGCACCCCTGTAACTATTCAGGGCGGGCTAACGCTTTCGCGTTTGGCCTCCCTGCGGCATATGCGAACGCGCAGGACCAAGAGGTCCGGCGCGTTTTTTTGTTCTTTAAATTTATGACTATGCCAATTCAAAGGAGCTGCCAACCATGCAAAATGTCAAAGGAACCTACGATTACTTCGGAAAAGAACAACGGCTGCGGAAAAAAGTTCAAGCCCTCCTCGAAGAACAGTTTGCACTATATGATTATGAATCTATGGATACTACTTTGCTGAACGAGCTTGAGCTGCTGACCTCAAAGTACGCCGGGGGCGATGAGATTCTGAAAGAGATGTATCAACTCAGCGATCAAGGAGAACGCAGATTAGGACTTCGCTATGACCTAACCATTCCCTTCGCCAAAGTGATTGCCCTGAATCCTGGAATTGAACTGCCTTTCAAGCGTTATGAGATCGGCAAAGTATTCCGCGACGGTCCGGTCAAGCGGGGACGGCTACGGGAATTCCTGCAATGTGATGCCGATGTCGTCGGCATTTCCGGCCCGGAGGCAGAAGCCGAGCTGATGCAGCTCGCAAACGAAGTCTTCCGCAGGCTGGAGATCCCTGTCGTGATGAAATGGAACAACCGGCGCTTCCTGGGTGAAATTCTGGAGGCCCTTGGCGTCCCAGCCTCCGACAGCTTATCGGTGATGTTGACTCTAGACAAGCTGCAAAAAGTCGGCGCAGCTGGCGTGAGGAGTGAGCTGACGGACAAAGGGCTTAACGATGATACGACCGCCGCCATTCTCGAATTGATCGGGATGGAAAATCCTGATTTTGAACAACTGTGTAGCAAGTATAACTTGACCGGACAACCTGGCGCTGTAGAGGTACTCTCCCTTCAGACCCTGATCTCGAAGATAGGGCTGCAGGAGACCTGTCAGTTCGATCCGTTCCTGTCTCGAGGCCTCTCCTTCTACACCGGTACGGTATATGAGATTTTCGATGCCTCCGGCACCTTCACTTCCAGTCTCGGTGGTGGCGGAAGATATGACGCCATCATTGGAAAGCTGGTTGAACGGGAGGATATGGCGTACCCGACGGTTGGATTGTCTTTTGGCATGGAATCGATTATGGCCCTCCTTGGTGAACGTCCGATGGAGGAGAATAACGCCTCAGTCATGATTATCCCCATAGGTGACGATACCATGGCGCAGGCGCTGCTCACCGCAGCACAGCTTCGTGTGGAAGGTATCCGTACCACAATTGAAACCGGGAAACGTAAGCTCAAAAAGGTGCTGGCTTCCGCCTCGACCAAAGGCATCCGATATGTGATTCTCATCGGGGAGAATGAAGTTAGCGAAGGGATTGTACGGCTGAAGGATATGCAAGAGCAATGCGAATATACCGTTGCGCCGGATGAAGCCATCTACTTAATCACCAAATAGCTGCTCTTAGTAGCTCATGAACTGACCTAGTGCTCACGAACTGATCTGGTGCTCATGAACTGATCTAGGTTCCTGCGGATCTCACTCCTGCATGAGATAGCCGCTGGGGGTCCAAACATTGCTGAGCTGATGGACATGATACTTAGGGGTACTTTCGTAGTTCCACCATTTGGGACCAGCGACAGCAACAAGAGATACAGGAACTTCTCCTGTACCTCTTACGCTGATTGCTATATATTTTTGCAAACCATAGAGATGGTTTGATCCCTAACCAGTTTCCTATGCCTCAGAACGCATCTTGAAATAGCGCTCCCGGTACTCTTTGGGAGTCTTGCCATAATGCTTTTTGAAGGCAATACTGAACTCATCTGGACTGGCATAACCAACGGTCATAGCAATATCGGATAGCTTCAGTACGTTCTCCTGAAGGAATGGTTCGGCCTTCGCTGCCCTCACACTACCCACATAGTCGTTCAATGTGGAACCGACATGCTGCTTGAACAGTCGTGACAAGTCTGCTTCATTCATATGATACTTATTCGCTAGTATTGGAAGCTTCAATCCGTAACCATAATTAACCTCTACATACTTTCTGACTGCCTCGACCAAAAACACTCCGTCCCGGTCTTCAGTCTTCTTCACTTCCTCTATCAGATGCTGGGCTCTTTCGCTAAGCGCTTCCAGTAACCATTCACCGGAGGGGTGACCCGAAAATAGTGACTGTCCATTCCATAGATATTTCTGCAGCGAGGAACCGCCAGAAGCATACTTTCCAGCTAGAGCCACCAGCAGCAGCAGAATTCGTAGCGCCAGAAAGGTATGCTCATCGGCAGAGCGCTCTTCTTCTACACCCTTACCTTCAAAAATCTCCGTCAGCTGCTCACGGACAGCCTGCATTTTGTAATGCTCAATGCTGTTTGCCAGTTTTCGTTCCGTTCCCGGGGAGAATGTCGGCAGTGCCTGGAGATCTGTCCTATAATCAGCATCGCGCTCCCTGCTCAGTCCCCAGTTCCATAAAGCCGATGCAAATCCATTCTTCAGGTTCTTCAATCCTTTGAATTCCATTCCGATCCCTGCTGCACTGTCAAGCATCAACTCTGCTCCAGAGGTCTTTCGCAGTTCCTGCAAGAACCGGGCAGCCTTGTCCTCATCTGCCGCCTCCTTCTTAAGAGCGATCAGGAAATACTTTAAGGCGGGGTTCCCCGGATCGCTGAACGGATAAACGCCTTTCCACCTGGCCGCCGTCTCACGGCATAGCCTCTGAAAACTTTGGTACAGCAAGTCACGCCGTTCTTGCCGTTCTTTTGCCCATATAGGCGGAAGATGCATCTCCACTGTCACAAACTGTCCCCGCAGGTCATTCCCGGCAAGTGGCGCCATTCCCAGCTGCGTAAGCCGTTCCCTCACAGCTCTTGTGCTGTACCATTCCCCCTTCACAAGCTGCAGTAGATGGTCCTCCTGCAGAAGCCATAGCTGCTCGCTTCGTACAACAGATTTCGCTTTCAGCCTTGTAGGCTGAGCAGAGCCTTGTCCTTCGTAAAGATCAACCGCAAGCTTGGCAAGCAGTGCATTCAATTCATCGCGTGCAACTGGCTTCAGCAAGTAATCCTTCACGCCAAGTCTGACGGCTTCCCGCAGATCCTCAAAGTCAGAGTACCCCGACAACGCCACTGTCCGCAGACCAGGGTACTTTTCCTTGCATATCCTGATGAATTCGATTCCGTCCATCTGTGGCATCCGCATATCCGAGATGATTACCTGGGGCAAGGGCTTTCGCTTCAACAGCTTGAGCGCCTCACTCCCGCTTCCCGCCTCTGACACAATCTCAAACCCCGCAGCCTTCCAGTCAATCTTGGTCTTGATGCTGCTGCGAACACTTTTCTCATCGTCAACTAGCATTACCCCATACATTCTTTCAACCCCTTGTCCAGAACGCGGCGTACACGCTGTCTGCCGTGCAGTGAAGACAGCCCACATGCTCACTTATGCTAACAGTATGTTCCAAATCATCGGAAACCAGACCAGCATAAGCTTTTCATTAGAAGGGGGTATCTCAAAAGGGTACGATCCTCTTCAAATAGGCAGTACATTTGAAGCTGGCTTTGAGCTAGGCTTAGATTTAACAGGAAAAAGTACCGTTAATTCTCCCCTTTCAAGGGTTTTGCTCGAATTACGGGAAATTCTCCAGTTAATTTTCTACCTTGTAAGAAAATCGATGGGTATCCTCGATATTAACTGGAGTTTTTCCAGTTATTTTTGGGAAGCACGCTATTTCCGAACAATTAACGGGAGTTTTTCCTGTTATTTAAGCGCTGCATGACATCCTCTTTTGCTTTTACCGGATTCGCAACGCTTGAAGGCCGAGTGGCTCTAGCTACCTATCCCTTGACTGCCCCTTACTCATCCCTTACTCATCCCTTACTCATTCCCTCCCCATCACTTGCCCATTTCTTACCTATTTCTCGCCTATCCCTTGCCCATCCTTTACTATTCCTTCCCCATACCTTGTCCTGCCTTGCGCTCACTTGCCCAAAAAGGGGAGCGCCGACCACAAATAGAACATGGCGGGGTCAGGAATCTCCTGAGCACCTCCATGTTCTATTTGTCGGATTATTGTTTTCGCACTATTGTTTTCGCATCATTTTTTCCACATTTTTTTGTGCACATTATTTTTAAACAGCTGAACATCTCATCAGAGAATACACCTAGTCGACAACCCATCAAGTGCTACAAGAACAACTTTCACGCCTTGTCGCTATCTGTTACTTCTTCCATTTCTCTTATATAACAGCCTGTTCTAAATTTTAAATTTCTCAACGAGAACCAGCATTTCTTTGGCACTCTGTGTGTTAGCATCCGCCATTGCGGCTTCCTCAAAACTCTTTTCCACAATATCCGCCGTTTTCATTGCAATATCCTGCACACCAACCGCGCCTTCATTCACTGTGGCCGCCACTTGATTCACTGCAACGGTAATACTCGTGACTCCTTCACTCAAGTGATCCGCGGCAGATTCGAACTGATGCATCAATTCGTTGACCATCTGAGCATCCGTATTATAGCGCTGGCTGACCTCTATCAGCCGCCCGTAGTCCCCCAGAACATTTTGGTCGATAAAAGCAAGAATGGCCTCGGAGTTATCTTTCATTTGTTCAACAGAAGAATACACATTCTGCACAACGCTCTGAATACCAGCTGCCGTGGCAGAGGATTTCTCGGCCAGCTTGCGGATCTCCCCAGCTACAACCGCGAACCCTTTGCCCGCTTCTCCCGCACGAGCAGCCTCAATCGCCGCATTCAAGGCCAAGAGATTCGTCTGACTTGTAATCGAGAGAATCGTATCCGTCAGTACATTGATCTCCGCAATCGCGTGGGAGCGCTCGATCGCTTTTTCCATATCGGTACGTACTGTTTCATATATCGCTTTGGCCTTATCTGTCGATGACATCGCATCATGCTGGAGTTCCAGCGCCCGCTGCGTAATCTGGCTGGACACTTCTGCACCCTCTCTGGCTCTGCCGGAGATCATATGTACATGGGTCTCAATCTCATGGATGGCCGCCGTCATTTCCTCGGTCGAAGCTGCCGTCTCCTCCATACCCGCTGACAGCTGTTCAGCAGTAGTCGAATTATCATGCGCATTCTCACGCACCTCAACCGATAGCTTCTCCAGAGTCTCGGCGTTGCCCAGCACCTTGGTCGAAATCGCAATCAGGCTGCCAGCCATCTCCCGAAGCACTACACGTGTCTCAAACATCGCCTTGGCAATGGTACCTGTCTCATCCTTATTTTTAACCAAATACTCGTATTGTGCATCGTACTTCAAGTCCAGCTTGGCCGTCTGATTAATCATATCGGTCAGCTTAACAATCGGAGACGAGATTCTACGAGCCAGCCATAATCCAGTGAGCAAAGTGACTAGCAGAATTCCCAGCCCAAGCAGCAAAATAAACCTCGTCATTGCTTCAACTGGTCGCTTGATTTCGTGAATATCACCCGTTAATACCAGTGTCCATTTAGTATCTGGCAGCACCGTGAAGGAGGCTTTCTTCTGCACACCATTATAGACATATTCCACAGAAGCGTCCTTTGGTATAACCCCAGCCTGGATTTGCTCTACGACAGATTTGACTTGTGCGTTCTCCACAGCGGTTCCTACTTTACTCTTATCGGGATGATAGAGAATAATTCCTGTCTCATCTACGAGGTAGGCATAAGAAGACGGGGCATTAACTGCTTTGGCGTTGTCCAAATATTGTGTGATGCTATCAGTCGTTACGGCAGAGGCTATGAACCCGACCATTTTGCCGTCACTCTTCACCGGGTGGACAAAAGCAATGATAAAGGCACCCGTTAATTTCGATTTCAGCGTTTCGCTGATTACCGGCTCACCGGTGGCCAGTACGCTTTTCGTATAGGCTCTATCCCCCACGCTAACTCCTAGCAATTTTGTGTCACTGTCTCCGACGATTGTCCCATTCATATCGACCACAAACATATGCTCCAGATTGCCGGCGTCTTTCACCAGGCCCTGCAGCCTAGTGTTCACCTTATTCTGCAAAGGGTCGCCGGTCTGAATGTCTCCTTTACCTGCTTTTAGAAGCAGTTCGGCAATTTCTGTCTGTCCGGCAACCAGTGCAACACTTTTCTTTTCCTTGTCGATCATAATTTCAATATTCTCTGCTTTGTTGTCTGTGACTTGCTCCATTGAAGATTCTGTAAGATTGAGTATCGTGTGGGTTGACTTGTTGTAGGCGAATATACCCATTACTGAAGTGGAAAATAGGGTTATTGCAATTAGCATGATCGATAATTTTATTCGAATCTTCATCGTACTCGACACCCTTCCCGGCATGATCTAATCTTTTAAGGAATCCAATAGTTGCAGTCATTATTATTACCATTACTATCGGATTTGGGTCCATATTAATGAATATATAAAGTCGAAATACAGTAAAATAGATCATATTTTGTCGAAATGTAAATTTTAATGTTTTCAAAGTTTAAATTAATGAAAAAACAGGCGGTGTTTTCCACCGACCTGCCTGGTCTTTTATCCTACCTTATGGAATATCATCCGGTTCTTTAGACACCTTGGGGAAACAAAGCATCCCTAGCTGGACAAGGCTGCTTATCCAGAAATTGAGCCAGTGGTCCTGGCATGTTGCTGTACAGATCTTTGAGCGCAGTTCCATTATAGATGTTGCCAATGATAACTGGATGACAGAGTTCGGAGATCAGGATATCGCCATTGCCATGCAGATGGAGCTGTTTTTTGCCCTCAATGCAGTGCGGGAAATACACGCCCGGCTGTTCCTGAAAGCCCATCTCCTCCATAAAACGGTCCATGCAAGTAAAGTACAGCGTGGTATCGTCTTTTTTACGAGAAATCAAATCGTTCACGGCCTGCTTAAGCTGCTCCCGAGCAGCGATGGCTTTCCAGCCAGTATGCCCCATGATGATGCTATTCTGAATCTCATGAGTCCGTACCCCCATATCATAGACGTGATCGCTGATCTCATTCATGTTATCCTGCGTTTCGCTGAATAGCAGCGTCTCCAGTACAGTGTCCACCGGGGTGGCCGCGAAAAGGCTGATATTCTCTCTGATTTTCTTATAGATACTAGGGTGGATATTATAATACTTGGAAAAGGCCTCCGCCGTAGTGAAGTTGAAGGAAATATGTATGGTGGTCAATCCAGCCTGCACCAATTGATTGATTCGTTCGGCACTCAGCAGACTGCCATTGGAGTTCAGCTGCGTCTGAATCCCCCGGGAAGCACAGTAGGCGACAATGTCTACGCAATCCTGAAATTTCAACGTCACTTCACCGCCGGACAGACGTACTCTTTTGAGCCCCGGCAGTTCTTCCAGAATCCGAATCACTTCCTTGCCATCAATACTTTGCCCGTCATTTCGGTTGTAAGCACAGCAGTAATCACAGCGGAAATTACAGTTGGAGGTGACCCCAACTTCCAGCCCCTCCAGTTCGTATGTCAACGGTTTGTCTAGCTCCAAGGATTTATATTTCATGTTCACAAGTCCTCCTGCAAAATAATAAGTACCTTTTAAAGGTCAACCTTAGTGATTATAAAGGTTTGTGGCTCAGGATTATGTGACTTTTATTCTATGTAAATCGAAACCAGATTAGATAGCGCTCCTACAGTTCCAAACTTCCCCCTCGATCCTCCTCGCTTTTTGTAACCGCAGCAAAAAACCCCTCACTACTTCGAGGGGGTTCCGCTTCATTATCTTATCTATTACATTTGATCGTTCTATTTGCTGTTCAGAAAAGCCTTGGGCGACACATAGATGAATCGTTCCGCCCGAGCCATGACATGGAATTTTTGCTCCGGGAAATGACGGTAGAGATAATCCACAAAGTAACCTGGATTCTCGGCATTTCCCGCAAAAATATCATAGTGCAGCGGAATAACCGTCTCGAATCCCGCTACGGCCGCAAACTCCGCAGCCTCCCGGTAATCCATATTTCCGGCAATGTCGCGCTGGTTGCGGAAATAATCACGCCCGTTGATCGGCAGCATCGCTAGATCAATCGACTGGCGGCTAACTGTCTCAATTAACTCTGGGAACAATACGGTGTCCCCTGCATGATAGAGTGTGACCCCGTTCAGCTGAAGAATGTATCCGACATAATGCGGAAGGCCTTCGCTGTCTCTGTCCAGCTGCTCATGCGAGGCTGTAACAGGCAATACCTTCAGCTTGGGTCCCATACTGATCCAGTTCTCCGGCTTCGCGGTCAACAACTGATCTTCCTTCACACCCAGTTCGTGCAATTGTGCTGCGCATACGGCCGGAGCCATAAAGCGGACATCACTATTGTTCTTCACAATAGAAGGAATCGAACCCGTATCCAGGTGGTCCAGATGATCATGTGTGATCAGGCAGATATCGGCATTCGTGATATCTTCAGGCCCGATCGGCGCGGGATAGGTACGATGCGGATTCTCGGAAACATAGGGATCTATGTAGACGGTAACCCCGTCCCCTTTGACAATGACGCTCTCCTGCCCAAGAAACCATACCGCCAGAGTACCGTAAGGAACCTCTGTTTCATTTACTTCCTGGATAATGCTTTGACCTTTACGCGAATTCTGTGTACTCATAGCTGTCTCCTGCCTTTCTGCTTCAAGCCTGCTGTGATCCTGTTCAACAGGGCGATTGTCGGATGCATATCCTTAGAATTCCACGGATTTGCTCATTTCAGCCAAGGCCGGCTGCCCGATAATGCCGATCCGCCAAATGGCAATGCCTTTGAGACCATATCGTTTGGCCAGCCCGATCTTGGCATTAACAGAGCTCTCATTCTCACTATATACGGAAATGCCGAGAATGAGTTTTTCTTTACTGACCTGCTGCAGGGCCAACCGGATGCCCTCATCGACCTTGTTAATTGGTTCAGGCCGGGATTCATCCTCATAGGCATAAGCCATGATGATCAGGTCATCCGCCAAGCTTCCGAGTGTCTTGTAATCATAACCTTTATAAGAGCTGTTAAGCGGGTGAAGAATAACGGTAAGCTTCAAGTCTGCTGCCTTGGCTTTGGCCGATAGGTTCTTGACAAAAGCATTGTACTCTCCTTGCACCTTCGCCTTGTCCCCGGTAAGTCCGAGTCCCTCTAAATCGAGTGCAATTCCTTTAAAACCTTTTTGGGACGCAGTATCCACAATCCCGTTAATAGTCTGCTCCTGAAGCACCTTGTCCTCCAGGTTCTTGGTCAACTCAAGCTTCCCATCCACGGAATAGACCATCAGGTAAGGTTCGGTTCCTCCGGCAGCCGCATTCAGAACAAGAGATTCCGGTGTCACATCTCCCGCTGGCTTCGGCCATCTGAAGTCATCACCTGAAGTTGTAAAGTTCCCACTGCGGTCAATCCGACTCCAGCCGAAAGCTACGGCGTCAAAGCTCGGGATCAGCGATACCTCTCCATAAGCCCCTTGCGCATAGAAGCCGAGCTTATACATGTCCGTCTTCGGCGAAGTGATAGAGACGGTCTTGGTGGCCTGATCCCAGGTCACCGCCGCACCGAACTGCCCACTGAAAAAGCTCAGCGGAATCATCGTGGTACCACGTACATTTTGCGGAGCGACGGCCAGTTTGACCGTTCCGCCATTCACGGTGGCATCCTTGCTACCGAGTGTAAGAACAACTACCTTGGCGTCAGCAGCACCCGCCTTGGTGGCTGTGATCTGCTTGGCACCTTGATTCCACTCCACCTTGATACCTAGCGCCTCAGATATCGCCCGGAAGGGCACCATAGTCGTTCCGTTCATCATAGCTGGTTCCACCGGAAAGGGTAACGGATATCCGTCCAGAATGATCTTAACCCCATCGGATACTGGGGCGGCCTCGGTAGTACTTGCCTGCAAGGCGGAGGCACTGCCCAAGGTGATAGCGAGGGATAATAAGAGTTTGCTGAACCGTTTCATAATGAGTCTCCAATCTAAGAGAATATGAATTTCAGTTTGCTATTCTATTTTTCTCCCTATCATTTTACCAAATATGATATATATAGCAAATTAAAGAAGACAATGTGGATATTTATATGAAGGCGCTGAGGAATACACCCACCGCACGCTCCGTATCAACCTCGACTGCTACCTCGATAAACTCCCCAACTTTAGGCTGTGGACGCAGGTCAGCAACGACCATTCCAGCCGTATGTTCACCCTTGCATTCCACCCGTACCTTCATCTGCCGAGTTGTGACTAGATCTGGTTGCAGAGCCACCATCAATGCCAAAGGATCATGCAGCGGCGCGCTTTCGATGAAATAGTTCACTTCTTGGTAGAATTTGAAGTAGTGAGTTAGCGACTCTTCCATGAACGCAATGATTTCCCGATTCTCTTCCCGTCCCTGGCGCTGTAGCAGGTTGAGGTGCTCCCGCGTAATAACTGTCTTCTGAGTGACATCCAGTCCTACCATCGTCAGCGGCAGACCCGAAGTGAAGACATGGTCGGCTGCTTCAGGATCACCCCAGATATTAGCTTCCGCCACTGGCGTTTTATTCCCCGGTCTGAAGACCGTTCCCCCCATCACAACAACCTTCTTCAACAGATTCTTCAGATTCGGTTCCAGCTCCAGCGCCTGGGACAGATTAGTCAGATGGGCCAGTGTGACCAGTACGATCTCGCCCGGATTCTCCTTGGCGATGCGAACAATAAACTCCGCTGCTGTTTCTTGGACTGGTTGCTGACTGGAGGAAGCCAGTTCCACCCCGCCGATCCCGTTCTCGCCATGAACACTAGTGGCATACCCTGCGGTTTTCTTCGCTAATGCTGTGCCTGCACCAACGGCCACCGGAATCTCATAACCAGGCTGTGCCAGTGACAGCAATCGAAGCGTATTCTCGGTAGCCTGCTCCACATCTACATTACCAAAAATCGTCGTAATCCCTTCAATCACCACATTCGGTGCTTTCAAGGCATATAAAATCGCGAGTGCATCGTCTATCCCTGTGTCTACATCTAAAATAAGTCTAGTTTGATCCATCTCTGTTTCCTCCTGTTAAATACATAATGTTATTGTGCGTTTATGGTTCCGACAGCTCTGACGAAGCGCTCCAGTGCTTCACGCAGCGTAGAACGCGGACAGGCCAGATTGATTCGCAGATAACCTTGGCCCTCGGTGCCGAAGATTGAGCCTTCATTGAAAGCTATTTTGGCTTCCTTGTACATTAGCTTCTTGAGGCCCGGAACATCAAGTCCAAGTGCACGGCAATCAATCCATAGCAGATATGTCCCATCCGAGCGGGTAATGACGATCTGCGGCAGATGACGTTCCAAATATTCGGTAGCATAGTGTACATTGCCGGCAATGTATTGAATTAGCTCTTCCAGCCAATCTTCACTTTCATTGTAAGCAGCCTTAACGACCTCTGCGACAAAATACCCAAGATTGTGCAGACCCAGCGCATCCAGTCTACGCTTGAATTTTCGCCGCAGCACCGGGTTGGAAGCCACGATAAAGGAGGTTTGCAGTCCTGGCAGATTGAAGGTCTTCGTCACAGACAATGCTGTCACCGTGATGTCCGCCAGCTCCGGAGACAAACCGGCAAACGAAAGGTATTTATGACCTTGAAACTCCATATCGCAATGAATGCCGTCCGAGATGACCGTCACTCCATACTGCAGGCACAACTCACCTAGACGCAGCAATTCATCACGTTCCCATATCCGGCCGACAGGATTATGCGGGCTGCACAGAATCATCAATTTTGCCCCGTCCTGCATTAGTCTTTCCAGACCTTCATAATCCATCTCATAACGGCCATCACGCTGCAACAACGGATTCTTGACAACCGTTCGGCCATTCATTTCTATCACATCATAGAATGGACCATAGACAGGAGTCTGTATAATCACTCCATCCCCCGGCTGACTGAACAGCTCCACGCATAACCCCAGGCTGACTA
Organism: Paenibacillus sp. MAHUQ-45; assembly: GCF_058133325.1. NCBI lineage: Bacteria > Bacillati > Bacillota > Bacilli > Caryophanales > Paenibacillaceae > Paenibacillus > Paenibacillus sp. MAHUQ-45. The sequence continues at coordinate 254,507 of NZ_JBYUPV010000005.1, read as the reverse complement.
CGACACCAGGCGAATTAACAATCCACTCCGGCTTCAATGCCCAATCATGCCTTCTCCCAAACCAGGAGATAATCGCTTCCTGATAGGAGTCATCACTGACGCTATATCCATAAAGTCCCTGCTCTGCACGGCGCAACAGCGCTTTTTTCACGGCAGGCGGGCTTTCAAAGTCCATATCAGCTACCCACAAGGGCAGAATATCTTCATTCCCAAACAGCTTTCCGCATTCGTCCCATTTGACGGAACCCGTATTGCGGCGGTTAATTACACGGTCAAAATCATATTTCAACTATCGTCACCTCATCATCTTGTTGTTCAAATATTGTACCATGGGCCGGGCAAATTAAACACGCATCCCTCTGCAGACAGCAAAAAGACGGCATCTGAAGCATGCCGCCTTTTCCAGAAATTATATTTTTGCTTTCGAGCCCGCTATGGTCCGGGCCACCTGCTCCAGAATATCCGACAGGGACGCCGGATTATGCACATCATAGTCGTCAATATTCAGACGCAGTACCGGACAAGCCTTAAACTCATCGATCCACACGGAATACCGGCGGTGCATCTGCTCCCAGTACGAAACATCCGTCTGAATCTCCATCTCGCGGCCGCGCTCATTAATCCGGGATAGGATGGATGGCAGACTGCCCTCAATGTAGATCAGCACATCTGGGTGCGGGAAATACGGCGTCATTACCATGGCTTCATAAAGACTGGTATAGGTCTCATAATCCGTCTTGGACATCGTCCCTTGATCCGCATGCATTTTGGCAAAAATACCAGTGTCCTCATAGATGGAACGATCCTGCACGAACCCTCCGCCCAGCTCGAACATCTTCTTCTGCTCCTTGAAGCGTTCCGCCAAGAAATAGATTTGCAGGTGGAAGCTCCACCGTTCAAAATCATGATAGAACTTCTCCAGGTAAGGATTATGATCCACCTGCTCCAGTGAGGTCTGGAAGCCAAGTCGGCTCGCGAGCGCACCTGTCAGTGTCGATTTACCTACACCCACGGTTCCGGCCACCGTTATGATTGCGTTCTCCGGGATTTGATATTGGTTCATTCTATAAGCTCCTTTACTTTTGCGGCAATTTCTTCATAATGGGTACGATTCTCCACAAAATCAACCGTATTACCATCTATGGTCATAATGATCGTGGACGGCTCACGAGCAGCCAGGGAACTCATCGCATCATCGTAATCCTCGATCAGCTGCTGCAGATAGGCCTTGTCCATGCCCTCTTCAAAAGAGCGGCCGCGCTTTGCAATTCTAGCCAGCAGGGTGTCGAGATCTGCTCTTATATATAGAATGATATCCGGCTTCGGCAGATCATCGGTAAGCACATGGTAGATTTGGCGGTACTTATCCCGCTTCGTCCCCTTCAATGTCCGCTCGCTAAAAATCAGATTCTTATAAATATGATAATCCGAAATCACCGGCTTGCCCTTCTCTATATACTGGGTAATCGTATCCTCCAACTGCTTGTACCGATTGCAGAGAAAGAACATCTCCAGCTGAAAGCTCCAATCGTCCATGTTCTGATAGAACTTGTCTAGGAACGGATTCTCTTCAACGATTTCCTTAATAATAGGAAGGTGCAAAGTCTCTGCCAGCATCGAAGACAACGTAGTTTTCCCTGCTCCGATCGGCCCTTCCACAGCAATAAATGGCGCTTTTCTCATTGATGCTGAATTCCTCCTCCAAATACGGACCCCTGCTCTAAAAACAGACTGAATTATTGTATCACAGCGGCGTCTATTTTCGCATAATAAAAATTTTAAATGATAACGGTAAACTGGATCTGCCCCGCACCGCTATTTGAGAGATGTACGACTTTCATACCGTTATATCCTAGAAGGAAACTTTTTGAAAAAAGATGCGTCTAACCTTGGAGTGATACATTCTATATTTTACCAATTAAAATATCCGAGGTGCAAAGTTAATGAAGACAAAATTCTTCCTTCTCAGTCTGATGTTGAGCCTTTCGCTGGCAGCGAGTGCTTCTATCGTCAGTGCAGATCCTGCTTCCACCGGTAAAATTACTTCCTACAGTCAAGAATCCCTGATCAAAAGCGATGGCAGTCTGTGGGTATGGAGCTACAATCAGCCTGTTCCTACCCAAATCTCTGGTTTATCGGATGTGCAGGCCATCTTTGACAACGGTTATGTTCTGAAGAAGGACGGCTCACTCTGGCTGTGGGAACGGAAAGGCCGTGATCTGATCATTGAACTGGTCCCTGTCAAAGGATTGGAACGGATTGTTGATGTCTTCCGCTATGGACACACCACACTGGCCCTGAATGAACAGGGCGATGTATTCGCCTCTATTCCGAATGAGGAGGTCTCAGACCCTGCCGCGTTCACTCCAGTAACTGGCATCGATAATGTCGCGGCTATACAGGGCTACTATGCATTTGAAGAGGAACAATATCTCTTTCTGAAGAAAGACGGGTCTGTCTGGAAGGATAATAATAGATTACAGTCCTTTGAGCCGGTTCAGGGGTTAAACGATGTCGTACAGATTGCCCACAATATGGCCCTTAAGGGGGACGGTACCGTCTGGACCTGGCCCGCCACCTTTGAACGAAAGAGCGCAAAACCAAAGGCCATGATCCCGGTGCAGCTTCAATCGCTAGCCAACATCAAAGCGATCAGGCATAATAGCTACTCCAACATTGCGATTGACGGCGAATCCCGTCTTTGGTTCTGGGGGGCGACCATCACGGGAGTCTCGGATGGAACTACATGGAATGATAATCCGGTACCTGTCCTCCTGAGCGGGATCAAGCATGTGCAGGATGCTTTTGTCGTGGAGAACTCTCTTCTTGCCCTGACCACGGACGGCAAGCTCTTCGCTGCCTCCACCTACCGCACCTCCATGCCTGCGGATGCCGAATTTGAACAGATTGTCTCGGAAGTACAATCCATCCGCAGCGGTCCGCGCCATATCATTATGCAGAAGCAGGACGGCACACTCTGGGGCTGGGGTGTGAACAAGCATGCTGAATTGGGTTATGGTGACTATGATTTCAGCCATTATAAGCCAGTACCTGTACAGAATCCGATCTCGGTCTCGCTAAACGGTGAGAATGTAGCGCTGACCAGCGGAGTCATTACAAAGAACGGACAGAATTTCATTCCCCTCCGTTCCGTGTTTGAGAAGCTGGGTGCTAAAGTGACCTATGATCAAATGAATAAGTTAGCAACTGTGGCCCGCACCGATGAAGGTAAACCTACCATTACCATCAATGTCAGTGCTACGAGTGGACAGACTAGGGTCAATAATGAGCTGGTTACACTCCAGAATAAACCGTTCAATACCAATGGAATCCTGTATCTGCCGCTGCGGTTTATCAGTGAAAAGCTGGGTGCAACCGTAGAATGGCTGCCGCAGGAGGATCGGATTGCCATCACCATGAAGTAAGCAGAGAAACACAGACGATTCATACGAGATAAAAACAACAAAGGAGCTTCCAAAAGCCGTAAACGGCTATTGGAAGCTCCTTTTAATGATGTATAAGATTAGGACAGACGACCACTGAAATCCTCGAATTGGAATTCGCGGATAACCTTGAGGCCCTCTTCTTCGTTGTAGGAAGCAATCGCTGGCAGATTCACACCGTTGAACATGTGATTCTTCACCATGGAGTAGTGCGCCATATCCAGGAACACGAGCTTATCGCCGTACTTCAGAGGCTCCTTGAAGGAGTAGTCGCCAATGACGTCTCCTGCGAGACAGGTCATGCCGCCCAATCTGTACGTGTACGGATGTTCACCCGGCTCACCGGCTCCGATAATACCAGGGCGGTAAGGCATAGCCAGAACGTCTGGCATATGACACTCTGCAGAGGTATCCAGAATGGCAATATCCATTCCGTTGTGCATCACGTCGAGAACAGTAGCTACCAGATATCCGGTGTTCAGAGCAACAGCTTCGCCCGGCTCCAGATAAATCTCGAGATCGTACTTCTCTTTCATGTACACAATACAGCGAACCAGAGTATCCAGATCATAATCCGGACGGGTAATATGATGTCCCCCGCCGAAGTTCAGCCATTTCATACCATGCAGGTATTCACCGAACTTCTCTTCAACGACCTTCAGCGTCCGCTCCAAGGTATCGGAGTTCTGCTCACACATCGTGTGGAAGTGTAGTCCATCAATGCCTTCCAGCTCTTCTGGACGGAAGTTAGGTAGCGTTACGCCCATTCTGGAGAAAGCGTAGCACGGATCATACAGCGGAATCTCAAGCTCTGAATATTCCGGGTTAACGCGGATACCGCAGCTGATCTTCTTCGGTGCACTCTGTACCCGATCCTTGAACCGGTTCCATTGATCGAAGGAGTTAAACACAATATGATCACTGTAGCTCATGATTTCGTCGAATTCACGGTCCATGTAGGCCGGAGCGTAGACATGAACTTCTTTGCCCATTTTCTCATAGCCAAGTCTGGCTTCGAACAAGGAGCTGGAAGTCACACCATGCAGGTACTTACCAACGAGCGGATACATGGAGTGCATGGAGAAACCTTTCTGGGCCAAGAGAATCTTGGCGCCAGAGCGTTCCTGCACAGAATTCAGAACTTCAAGGTTGCGAACCAGCAATCTCTCATCCACAAGATAGCTGGGCGACGGCAGGCTGCTGATATCAATACCGATTTCCTTCATTGGCCTTAGTCAAGCAGCGTTGGCGAGAAATCTTCTTGCCAAGGCAATCCTTGTTTGTTCAGTTGCTCCATGAATGGATCTGGATCGAACTCTTCAACGTTGTATACGCCCGGTTTGTTCCAGATGCCTTTCAGGATCATCATCGCACCGATCATCGCCGGAACGCCTGTTGTGTAAGAGATCGCTTGGGAGCCTACTTCTGCGTAGCACTCTTGGTGATCACACACGTTGTATACATAGTAAGTCTTAGGTTGGCCGTCTTTGGTACCTTGGATGATACAGCCAATGTTTGTTTTACCCTTAGTTCTTGGTCCCAGGGAAGCTGGATCTGGCAGAATCGCCTTCAGGAATTGCAAAGGAATGATTTCTTTGCCTTCGTAGACAATCGGCTCGATGGAAGTCATACCTACATTCTCAAGCACCTTCAGGTGGTTCAGGTAGTTCTGGGAGAAGGTCATCCAGAAGCGGATTTTCTTCACTCCCTTGATGTTAACCGCAAGGGATTCCAGTTCCTCATGGTACAACAGGTAAATGTCCTTCGGACCGATTTCCGGAAGGTCATATACTTTTTTCTCGGACAACGGTGGTGTTTCGATCCATTTGCCATCCTCGAAGTAACGTCCATTAGCAGTAATTTCACGAATATTTATTTCAGGATTGAAGTTGGTTGCGAACGGGTAACCGTGATCACCTGCATTGGCATCCACAATATCAATCGTATGAATTTCATCAAAATAGTGTTTTTGCGCATAAGCAGTGAACACGCCAGTCACACCTGGGTCAAAGCCGCTGCCCAGCAGCGCAGTAAGACCTGCTTTTTCGAATCTTTCCTTGTAAGCCCACTGCCAGGAGTACTCGAACTTCGCAGTATCCTGTGGTTCATAGTTTGCAGTATCCACATAGTGAACACCGGTTGCCAGACAGGCATCCATAATGGTCAGGTCCTGATAAGGGAGAGCCACATTAATGACAACATCCGGTCCGAAGCTCTTGATAAGCTCGATAACTTCCTCCGTATTGTCCGCATCAACTTGTGCCGTCTGAATCTTCGTACGGCCACCATCTAATTTATCTTTCAGCGCGTCGCACTTCGCAACCGTTCTGCTTGCAATACAAATCTCTTCGAACACATCCGGATTCTGGCAGCATTTATGAACAACAACACTGGAAACACCGCCAGCGCCAATAATTAACGCTTTTCCCAAATTAATAACCTCCTAAATTCCATATGCAAAATCAACAAGGCTGATTATACAGAATAGTTCCCAAATAATCAATAAAAACCGACAAAAAATGATATCTTTTGAGTAAAATCTTTGATTTTCTCCGTTAATACTCTGCAATTCACCGAAATACACTGAAATGCTCTGTTTTCCTGTGAATTATTCTTTTAATTTCAAAAAATCCATACGGAGAGAACTAAAATTAGACAACTAGATTATTGTATCACAGCAACCCCTCAGTGGATACAAATTTTTCACAAATCAATGATATAACTCACCTTCCCTGCAACTCGGCAAAAATCCTTTCCGTTTCGGACGGATTCTTAGTGTTGTACACCACATAGATATCTGGCAATTTGATCACAATATACGGCGGAGAATTTCTGTAGGTATACAGTTTGGTCTTCCCGTAGGTATCCAGCTTGAAGTTGCCTATAGCTACTGTATCCATTGAGATCCCATTTGTGCGCCTTGCGCGCGGCAAAAAGTTCACAAGTGTTATCTCCTCAGCATCCTTTAGATTGAACTTGTAGTTGTACAGCGGATATTCTATACTTACCCCTCCATTCCCGCCCACCGTAAGATGTGGAGTTGCAAATTCCGCCTGCACAGTCATCCAGCCCGTTCCGATAAGGACAACTGGCACAAATACAAAAAGACTGCGATATATACTTTTACCCACTTTTGTCCCGATGTTAATCGTTGTGCCAATCCCAACCCGCTTCGGTACCATAAGTGAGCTGTCGCTCGGGTTATTATATGTAGTCCCATTAATCCAATACTCATCATCATCGGTAAAAAAGACCTCTCCCAGCCGAGTGATGTTCGCCGATACTGTCTGCACTTTGTGGTGCACCAGCAGAATACCAAGCACAGCAAGAACGCTAACGATAATAACACCCGCTATCCATAGTGTATTCCCCGGGAAGCTCTCGCTCTGAATAACATAGACGAGCAAGACAGCACTGACACTGTTCAGAACGGCGAGCCCAAGCCAGAGCAGCGACCAGTACCGCAGGCTGATCCGGTTAAGCCTCACATTAAGTTCACTGTCTGTGCTGTACACCTTCGGCTTCATTTTGCCAAAAGCCCGGAATATGACAAGCATCAGCACTACCATCGCCAAGGCAGCCGCTCCGATCACCTGATTCTCTCCGTCTCCCTGATCCATCATGAATGGGATAGCTCCAATGATCGCAGGCATAATAAACCAATAAGGGGAGATCAGCATCCGCTCCTTGAGCAGGGAAAGCTTGGTATCCGCCCGGACAACCCTTTTCTCTCCTACAAACCATTCATTCCTCGCTTTGATCTCCTTGGCGGCATGGTGTGCTTTCAGGAAGGGGATTCGAAGTACATACATCATGACGGCTGTCCAGACCATCATGTAGATAAAGGACAATGAGAAATATTTCATTAGAAATAGAAGAGGAAGTAAAGCAAGTAGTACCCATACAGTGTAGACAGAGAACCTTTTTTTACTTGTCACCCGCAAGCGCGTCAGTTCTTCATCCTCCATCGCTTCAGGCGGCAGACTCACACCAAACCACAGGCTTTCCCTGGGCTTCAACGCAGCCAGATATACCCCGAGCACGATGGCACAGATAATAAGTGACAAGAACAAAAAAAACAGAGTCATTAAACTACCTCCTATTCGGAAATGGGTTTTGACCTAAAGGTTACAGCTTTAAAAATCCCTTCACACATCTGCATGAACTCATCGCGGGGAATTCCCTTCAAACTTGCTTCTGAGATGACCAGACGCAGCTCATTCTCAAGCTTCGTTTTAAACTCCACCTCTCCCTCCGCCAGCGGCATGACCGTAGCCCCGTGCCTGCGATCAATGGAGATAAATCCCTCATTCTTCAAAATGGCATAAGCCTTGTTCACAGTCATCGCGTTCACACCGAGGTCTTGTGCCATTTGCCTGACGGTTGGCAATTTCTCACCGTAAGCCAGTGCTCCCGAACCAATACCGATTACGATTTCGTTGCGGAGCTGGACATAGATCGGAAGCTCACTTTTAAAATCCAGAGTAATGATCATAGAGCCTCCTGTATAGCTGTTATTTGGGCATTTGTATTACATATACTAATACAGATAATACTTAAAGTAAAATTTTTCTATTATGTCAAGTGAAAATTAAGATTCAGACATAGAGACAGAACTCAGCGTTATTTTATTGAAGTTAGAGCTATAGCTCGCCAATCGCCAATCTCCCAATCCCTATACTTGTCTTGATAACGGCCAAAATGATGCATCTCCCCCAACTAAGAGCATTTTTGTACCTTAAATTTCTTGAAAAGAGGATAAAAAGGAAAATAAGATCATTTTTGTATCCTATTTCTCTAAAAATAACCTCAATAGTACTTATTCAGAAAATTTAATGTACAATATTGCCCTTAATTCCCACTAACCCTTGGCTACAGAATATTTAGGGTACAAAAATGCACTTAATTACACTTCGGTAATCACGATATCCTTCGTGAAGACTTGTTTCAGCAGCAACGCAGGAGCTTCCCAGGTCAGGTCTAACATTCTTACTACCCATTGTTCTAGTACTTCCCTTCCAGTTCGCCAACATTAGAGAGATTTCCTTACCAGGTAGCTTATACAAAAAAAAGGATGCCCCTCAGCCATAACTGGCCCCGGGACATCCCTTCGTTCGTATCTGTAGATGCTATTACTTCAGGTTAATCAGATTGCTGATGATAACCGCTGCCTGAGCGCGGTTGGCAACACCTTTCGGTCCGAACGTGTCGGCTGTTAAACCTTGTACAACACCTTCTTGGGCAAGCAGCGCTACCGCTTCTTTACCGTAGGAAGCAATACTTCCTTTATCCTTAAAGGTTGCAAGTGTCGCGTCAACGTCGCTTACAGACTTGCCTTTGAATTTCTTCAGGGCATTAGCGGCAATGATCGCCATTTCCTCACGTGTAATCGCACGCTTCGGATCGAATTTGCCTCCGCCTACACCGTTGATCAAGCCGTTGTTGACCCCGGACGCGATGTAGCTGTAAGACCAATCCGTTGCTTTCACATCGCTGAAGGAAGCCTCTGCCTTCTCGTCAAACAAATCAAAGGCACGCACGATCATAGTGATGAATTCAGCACGTGTAACTTCTTTCAGCGGCGCAAATGAATTCTCACTTACACCTTTAATAATACCTTTTTCCGTCAGTTCCTTAATGGCATCAGCTGCCCAAACCACTTTACCCAGGTCTGTGAAACTTGCCACAGGAGCAGACGGTTGAACTGTTGGAGCTGGTGTCGCTGTCGGTGCTGGGGTTGCAGTTGGTGCAGGAGTTACAACAGGTCCGCTGCCACCCGATGACACCGACGGTGGAGTCTCCAGGACACCATTATCCATACCGTCTGCTTCAGTCGCAGCCGGAGAAGAAGCATAGATCGCATTAGCCAACAAACGGAACTGGTTCTGCGGATGATATTTGTTCAACAGGTCATTTGCAAACAACGTTACATTCAAGTTCTTCTGCTTGTAGCTCAGAGCCAATACTTGGTCCTTAGCAGCACTACTATTCGGCCACCAGCCGGCTTTGAAGAAATCATCGCCGTTGCCGTATTTAGCCAGCACTTCTGCACCCTCTGGAACGGAAGTAATATAAGCCGCCGACACAGTATACAGGTATTCAGAAGCTGCGTAAGGTGCTGTGATTACGTTGTCCTGGGAGATAACGGCCTTGAACAATCCTTCATGAGCGTCAGATTTTCCAGCTGCATTGACTGGGTTAGAATAATCCAGACCAGGCAGAACCTTAAGATTTTTGACTGTGCTCAGCATACTTCTTCCGTATCCGATAAACGGTTTACCAGAAGTAATCAGATTGGTTCCCGAGTTCACAAGAACGTCCGCTGCTGCTGTATCTGTTGTTACTTTAAATCCAAGATCAGCCACAATGAAGCCAGGTGCACCGCCAATGGCGACACTTGGAGCCTTCAAGAGCTTGCCTGTCTTATCTCCATCCGGATTGAATGGTACAAGATCCAGCAGATATTTGGAAGCAACGGTTCTTAAGTTCGATCTGGAGACGAGGAAGCTTCCTTTTTCATATCCATATCCGTCTTTTTCGAGCAGAGTTACAGCTTTTTTGTTCGCCAGCAGCTCATTCACTGCTTTGATCGCATCATTGTTGCTGTTACGGATTACGTAGTTTTGCTCGAATGGATAACGATCCAGGTTGGTGCTAGGAATTGCAATACTTGTAACTTGCTTTGTTGCTCCCTTAAAAGCATCAGCAGTGCGGATAATGTGACGGTCGAAACCGCGCATGTCCGCGAAGTTCTGTACAGTATCGGAATACATTTCATTGAAGTCGGATACGTTGAGTCCATCATACAGGACCAGGTTCGCAAATCCGCGTTTGGCCTGATGCATGTTCACGACATAGGTTCCTGCTGGGTAAGTGACAGAACCCACAGTAACACTAGTGGTAGTCTGTTCTACTTTGATATTGTTACGGAGCAGGTACTGTACCATTTTGTACGTTTCCAGCTCATTTTTTTGCAGGTTCTTGTCAACTGGCAGCACGTAATACTCAGGGAAGAAGTTTGCATTCTCGCCCCGCGGACGGCCAATCGGCTCGTACTTCGCATTAATCAGGTTCTTATCAACAGCTCTGTTGTCTTCATTGGTGATGCCGCGTTTGAAAATTTCCAGCTGATTAAGGAACAGCTCTTCCTTGTTATCCACTACAAAGCTAGTAGCTCCAAGGGCTGCATAATAGAAAGCATCCAAAGAGTCTTCGTTCAGCTCAGGAACCTCGATCGTATGTCCCATTGCGCCTTGGTGCATGGCGTATACAGCCGTGTAAGCTGGGGAAGCGTCATCCCATCCTGTAGCATACGTGCCGGATTTATCTTTGTAATTCGGATCATTCTTTTTATCTTCACTTTCCAAGTAAGGAATATGATAGGAATCATATTTAGTATTCGAAATCGCTGCGTTACCCATTGCTTTGGCTTGCTTAACCATGTTGTCCAAGACCAGGTCATACTCGATGTTAGGATCATGTGGCGGAGTGCAAGGCTCGATCAAGAAACCACTGACAAATCCGTGCATATCCAGGAAGCTAAGCGGCGTCCATTTGGCGATTTGCGCCGTTACCGCTTGAGTCTCGGGTTGAGTCTGGTAAGAGTTGTCCCGGTTAGGGTCCAGCAATGTAGCAGTAGCACGTGTGTTCAGCGCACGGCCATCCGGATTTTCTACATAATCGAGCAGGAAAATCACATTATCCAATGCCGAATCAATATCTAGTGATACTTTTTTAGCATTGCCTTTATCGTCAGTTGTGTCATAAGTTACTACTTTTTGTGTCATCAGCGTATCCAGGAACTTGATGATCACGTCTACCCCATTGGCTTCATCAGCGTGAATGTTGTTCAACCAGATAGGTACTTTATAGTCCTTCAGTTGACCGCTTCTGATCTTCGCTTGCAATGCAGCAGGGTCATTCATCATCAGTGGCAAGGTTTCATTCAAATATTGGTCTACCGAAGCCTTGTCTTTACCCACGATGGAGAAGTGGATTGCACGACCCTGAGTAGAAGTACCAATTTGCTGATATTCTACGTAGCGGTTGTACTTATTGTTGCTCGGCGCAGTGATGCGGTCAATCGCCGGCTTGATCTCATCGTATGTATGATAAGTGTCATACGGGTTCAACTTCACTGGCTGCTCTGCAACAACATATCCGGACGGAATGGAAGCTACCAGGTTGTATATCCCTGCACGCTTCACATACTCTGCACGGATACCGGAGAGCGACAGATTCTCGCCATACAAAAGGTCAAAATGAACGAGTGCTTTGACTTTAGAGCCAGAGACAGGCTCATAAGTCACCTTAATGAATGGATCGCCCGTATAATCTCTTACTTTCGAATCATTATTCCATTTCTTCCAAGCCGCCAGCGGCTTCATCTCTTCTGCATTTCTGCCGAAGTTCCAGATGATCTGGTCAGTAGTTGTGCCTTGCGGAAGGTCGAAGATGATTTCCAGTGTTCTGGCTTCCGTCATGGAAGCTTGGTATACCACAGTAGATACTGTAGGTGGTGCATAGACATTCGATGTTACCGATGGCTGGGATGTCCCTTCGGAAGACCCTGCTACATCAGTTGTAGGCGCTGTTACGTCTTGAGGTGCAATCTCGGTTACTGCTGGTGCGGCATAGGCGGCTGGAAGCAGTCCTGACATCACCAGGGTAAATGCAATTAACAAAGATAATAATCTTTTAGACATGGTAAACCCCCTGTATGTTCGTGTTGATAGATTTCTGACCGATACATCATGTCGGCTCTCTATAAAGCTATATTTCTAGCATTCCTCCATTCCAGCATATCTTTGAACCTCTCCGGAAAACTAACACTCCCATGTAAGAACCGGATTAATATGCAGAATAAACTATTATTATTCATATGAGATACTATAATATAGCATTTGTTTCAATTTCGGAAGCACTTTTATTAAAATATATTAAAAAAAATTAATATATTTTCTTCAGATGAACTGAAATTAGATAAAACCTATGCTTACGTACCCTCAAAAAATAGCCCTCCATTGAATGGAAGACTATTTTCCGGATTTCAATAATTACATTTTTGTAATATTTTACACTCTATTTTTGTTGCCTTTTTTCCAACTGAAAAGGATACGCCCAATATTGATAACTGACACAATTACAAGTAATGTTGTATTCCAAGTCCACGCCCCGGCACCATATAATAATGCCTGAGTCACTAACATAGCAATTGCTACCATAAACCCTATGATTATAACCACATCCGGTGCTTTACTGCCTTCTCCTTGCTTTTTCTTGTAAATGTTAAATAATAGACTGCACACAATAATAAATATCAGAATAGCAACTAGATAAACATTCATTTGAATCCCCCTCTCATATAAGACTAGCATGTACTATCCAAAATCTGTATGAGTCATTGAATCTGGATCTTCGACTATTTTCGACATGTAAAGTCACAAAAAGCGAGAAGGAATGAAAGGAATGGGCTGGAGCTGGGTTTGGGTTTGGGTTTGGGTTTGGGTTTGGGTTTGGGTTTGGGTTTGGGTTTGGGTTTGGGTTTGGGTTTGAGTCTGGGGCTGGAACTGTAAGAGCGAAGCGTTCGCTTGGAAGCTTTCCATAGGAAAGCTTCCACCTATATGCCTAAGCTATCGCTAGATTTCAAGCGCTAATTTATGAAGCCAACCTAAAACTCTAACAGAAGAACAGGCGTATTCTGATGAAGTTAGGGCTTTAGGGCCCAAATTCCCACTCCCCTATCCCCCTTTACCCGTCTTAACAGTAAAAAAAGCTTCCCCTTCCCAACTAGCGGCATTTTTGCACCTTATATTCATCAAAAGGATGTGAATAAGGAAAATAAGGGTGTTTTTGCATCTTATTTTCCGAAAAAGTATGCCCCAAGGGGTAATTCGGAAGATTTAAGGTGCAAAATCGCCCTTAATCACCGCTCTCCCTTAGATGCAGCGTATTTAAGGTACAAAATTGCCCTTAATTCCACTTAGGGAATTCTTATATTCATTATAGAGGATCTTTCATAAGTCATACACAAGAATAGCTCACTTTCAAGACGCAGCTACATACATAAAAAACAAGCTGCCCCTGAGTATCAGGAACAGCTTGTTAATATCATACTCTCACAGCGCAGACTACTCCGCTTTTTTATCAAGCAAATTCATAATGATTGTAACTGCCTCTGCGCGTGTTGCTGTCCGGTTAGGAGCGAACTGGTTCTGGCCGACGCCACCTACCAGTCCTTCGCTCGCAGCAGCTGCGATATAAGGAACAGCCCATGCCGGTACATCTTTGGCATCTGCAAAGGTTAATTTGGCTTTAGGATCAAGAGTGATTCCCAGGGAACGTACGATCATAACCGTCAATTCTGCACGGGTCAGCTTCTGTTCTGGACGGAAAGATCCATCGTTGTATCCGCTGATGATACCTTTAGATACAGCCTGTGCCACATAGGATTTCGCCCATGCCGGAATTTTGTCCAGGTCCTTGAAGGTTGCACTGTCACTGCTCTCTGGCAATTGCAGTGCGCGAGCCAGCATCGTGGTGAACTCAGCACGGTTCACTTCCTTGTTCGGACGGAACGTGTTGTCGTCATAACCATTAACGAATCCAGCTGCAACAGCCTTTTGAATAGCTGCTGCTGCCCAGTGGCTGCCGGCATCCGTCAACACAGGCTTCGCAGGCGCATCCGTGCTTCCACCATTGGTTGCAGGTGCAGTTGTTGGTGCAGGCGTCTGTGTTGGTGCTGCCGACGGGGTAGCCGATGGCTTAGCCGAAGGTGTAGGCGTTGGTACAGACGGTGCCGAATTACCTGTTGTCGGAGTCGGTGTCGGTGTTGGTACCACTGGTGTAGGCGTTGGCACTCCCGGTGTTGGCACTTCCGGCGTTGGTACTTCTGGTGTTGGTACTTCCGGCGTTGGTACTTCCGGCGTTGGTACTTCCGGTGTTGGCACTTCTACTTCTTTTTCTTTCTTGATGATACCAAACTGATCAATGATAAATGGTTCTGCACCATTCTTGTTCTGGTCGATCTCATACGTCACAGCAGTCAGTTTGTCACCATCTACAGTGATACCGACAAAGTTCTGAACCTGACCGCGTTTAGGGCGAGTATTGTCGCTAGGGTCTGGACCGTATGGAGCAGCATGGTTCTCATCAGCCACTTCAAAGAGGTTGTAATAAGCCTCTCCCAGCGCTGGCTTTTGGTTCTTGTAATAGACCTTTGCTCCTGCTGTTGCCGGAATAAGGTAGATTGAACCATCAGGATTAACCGTGTATTCTACGGTATTCCCGTTGAGTGTTTCTGTAATCTTTTCGGTAGCTGCAGCAGTTCCGTCAGCCTTGATTGGCTTGGTGCGGGCATAGATATGGTCATGTCCTTGCAGGACAAAGTCAATGCCAAGCTCTGCCATAATCGGAGCAATTTTAGCTCTTACGCCATTCGAGCCCATGATATCTTTATCAGTTGCGTGATTGGATGTCGTGTACGGACCTTTATGGATATTCACAATAATCCAGCGTTTACCGGCTTTATGAGCCTCTTGAACATCTTTCTTCAACCACTCTACTTGCTCGTTGCTGAAGTTAGCATATTGATCGGAATTTTCGTTACTGTTCAGGACCACGAAATGAGCGTTGCTGTAATCATAGGAGTAGTAAGCACCAGTCACAGTCGCTGAACCGGCTGCTTCCTGAATATTGAAATGCTCATAGAAAGCATTTGCTTTATCTTCATGATTACCTGCCGCCGGTGCAATGGTTGTGTTAAGCAGACTATCCTGCGAATGGCCAAGCAGCCAATTCCATTGCGTCTCATTGGTTCCTGTGTCCACAATGTCCCCGTTATGAAGCACGAATTCAGCATTCGGTACTGTCTTCAGTGCTTTAGCCAGCGTCTCGGCGGAGAGAATCGCTTCATCCTCTGTCTTCGCTTGAGTATCTGCTAGGTCAACGAAGGTAAATGCCCCCGATTTAGCTGCAGTACGGAAGGTTCCAGTCGTACTCCAGATACCTAATGCCTCATCACCTACACGGAAGTAGTAAGATGTATTGTCTTTAAGTCCAGTCGCTTCCGCTTTATGCACCAGTTCTCCCTTAGAATTCGTGGAGACAGACGAGCGGCCAGCAAATTTGGTTGCTTGAGTAAAGTCTGGGGTAGTTCCAGTGTTCTCAACTACTTGCAGATCATTTCCCTTGGACACCAGCGGTGTATACCAAGTGAATCCTTTAGCACTGGTAGGGTCACCATAAACGGTTACCGTCACTTTGCTCACGGAAGGTTGAGCTGCGATCACGCCCGCGGAGTTGGTTCTTCCGCTAACCGCTTTAATTACAAACTGATAGTTCTTCGATGCATCCAGATTATCTACTGTATAACTGTAAGAGGTTACTCCGTCCTGAGCCGGAACCAGTGTACTCCAGTTAGGGGACACCAGATCATTCTTCTCATAGATGCGGTAGCCAGTTACCGGTGAACCGGAAGCTGGAGCATTCCATGTCAATGTCGTCTTGCCATCTGCACTAGTAAGCGCTTGGGCTTGCTGTACAGGAGCAACCGTCACATCCGACTTTTGAATGCTGTATTGATCGTAAAGATCCGTTGTTCCCCCGGTCGTAGTCGTAAAAGCTTGGAAATTCAACTTGTCATTGGTGATCGTTACACCCGTGAACATTTCCTTGCCAGGCTGTTCGTATTTAGCTGCAAAAGGGAATGTCCCTGCAGAAACATTGTATTTCTTGTTACCTGCAGCATTCGTAATCAGATAAAGCGTACCTGCCGGATCTTTAACAAGACCGTTATCATCCGGTACGATATCCGTCAATGGTACATTGTTCAACATTTGATAGCTACGTGTATAGGTGTGATCGTGTCCGCCAATGACCATATCAATGCCCAGTTCGTCGAACACCTTCGTTAATTCAGCCCGGTAGAACTTAACATCTGTGTCATTCGTGTGCTTGGCCACAGAATATGGCGATTTATGCAACAACACAATTTTCCATTTTTTATCTGTTTTAGCTACTTCATTACGCAGCCATTCTACTTGCTTGTAGTAGATTTCATTATTGGCAGCATTGGTGCTCTTGCCATAATACTCGGTGTTGATGATCATAAAGTGTGCAGAGCCGTAGTCCAGCGCATATACCGAACCGTCCGGCTTAGCGCCTGTGTTCGATACATTCGGCAGATTAAAGTGTCCTGCATAGTTGCTGTAGTTCATGCTCTCATGGTTACCGACCAGTGGAACGAGCGGTGTATTCTGTAAAATGTCCTTTGGCTTATCAAAGAACCATCCCCATTGATCTTCCAGGTCACCATTATCTACCAAATCACCGGAGTTCAGGATGAATTCCGCGCCTGGGAATTTGCCAAGACCCTCTTGTAGCGTATGATTCCAGATATCAAAATCAGCTTCAGTGGTACCTTGAGAGTCCGTAGTATAAAGGAACTGGAATGCCTTATTGTCGGCTTTTTCTGTTGTGAATGTTCCGATATCACTCCAGTTACCCGCTTGTCCATCACCTACACGGTAAGCATAGGTTGTTCCTGGCTGCAAGCCTTCAGCAATCGCTTTATGGCTAGTGATTACTTTGGTTTTGTTAGCAGCTTTGTCTGTCTTGGACTGGTACACGCTGGCAGGTGTGGTTGTCCCCTCGAAGCTCAGGACACCGGCTGCCGGTAGCTTACCGTCAACTAATTTCGAGGCCTCCACTACCTCCAGCTTCGTGCCTGTTATCGTCTCCGATGCATACCAGGCAAACCCCATGCTCGTCTGCGGATTTCCGTTGAATGTCAGAGCAATCGACTCTGGCTTTCCTGCACCTGGAACCACAGGGTCCGCTGGAGGATATGCAATCAGGCTCATCGCCCAATAAAGATCAGAGCTGTTTCCTCTTCCCTGATGAACTTCAGCTGAAAGCTCATTGTTTCCGTTATTCAGATTCGCTTTAATAATCTCCGTAAGATCGACTTTCGCCGTATTGGGATTACCATTGTTAAGTGTGCTCTTCGTTAAATAATTGACAGGGCCTGCCGGCATACCTTCACGGTAAATTTCTGTGCCGTTCAAGTACAGGATTACGCCATCATCGAATCCGAAAGATCCCATGATCCGGTTATACGCACCAAGCTGAGCTTTATTTACGTTCAGATTAGTACGGAAATAGGATGTCATATATTTATTGGCTTTATCTCCGCCGTAACTAATTTCTGTTTTCAGCGGGCCAAATTCGGAGGTGCTAACTCCGCTGCCATCATCTTTGTACCCTAGTGGAGCTTGTCCCGATTTCCAAGTGGAATCATCATAGACAGCCTGCCAGACTGTACCTTGATCGGTACCGTTATCAAGATACTTCCATGGAGCATTGCCTGCCAATAGTGTCAGTGGTTGAGGTGCCAATGCCCGCAGGTCTGTACCTTCGTCATCATTCGCTGCATAAACGGTAAATCCGTTTACTGCAACCCCCAATACCATAATGAGGGCCAGTGTCATCGATATTGCTTTTTTAAACAACCTACTCATTTGTGCCTCCCGTATTCGTGGTGTTTTTATTTATGTACCGATTTATGGTAACAACCCAATGTCTTCCCTATGTGAGCAGCAGCTTAAAAGAACGTTAAAAAAAGCTTAAAATTAAGCCTAAATTTACACACTCCTTGAACAAGCACACTAATAAATGGAATAGCGCACCCTTTTTAACAGAAAAAAATCCTTCGACGCAAACTAGAGCATGGTCGAAGGATTTTGAATTATTTATCACACAGGTTCAGTTAAGAAAGGAGAATCACTTTGCTGTAATGGAGCGATGGCATCTCCCTGACTTTCCTCATCAGCAGGCACACCCACCAACAGATAGACACGGGACTCGTAAGGCCGCAAGGCTACCGTTTCGATAGATTCGCCTGAATCCACAGCATAATTATGCAGCATCAGTTGATGTGAATCGAAGTATAGTTCTGTCGGCAAATCGAACAGCGCTTCCTTAGCGGTCAGATTCGACATCACGAGCAGCTTCTCAGCGCCAAGCGTACGAGTATAGGCGTAGATGCTTTCATTATCAGCCAGCAGCAGATCATAGGCCCCATAGATCGCGACCGGATTCTGCGCCCGCAGGGCAATAAGTTTTTTATAATGATGATAGATGGAATTCGGGTCCTGCTGTGCACGTTCGACGTTGATCTCCACATAGTTCGGATTGACCTTCATCCATGGCTTGCCGCTGGTGAAACCGCCATTCTCGCTGCCATCCCACTGCATCGGCGTTCTGGAGTTGTCACGTCCATTCTTCCAGATCACTTCCATGATCTCCTCATGACTACGACCGGCTGCGGTCTCAATACGGTACATGTTCTTCATCGCCACATCGTCGTAATCATCCATGGAGTCGAATCGCACATTCGTCATCCCTATTTCCTGTCCTTGATAAATAAATGGAGTCCCTTGCATAAGGAAGTACATCGTTGCCAGTGACTTGGCCGATTCCAGCCAGTATTCGCCGTCATTTCCCCAAGTGGAAACGGAGCGCGGCTGATCATGATTTTCTATAAATAGCGCGTTCCAGCCCCGACCCTCCAGCCCTTTCTGCCAACGGGACAAAGCAGATTTCAGCGCAATGATATCAAGACCGCCAGTAACACTCTTGTTCCACAAGGCCAAATGCTCAAACTGGAAAATCATATTGAATTTGCCCTGGTTCTCACCGACCCATTGCTCGGCCTGCTCGACGCTTACTCCACTTGCTTCGCCAACCGTCATAATATCATAGCGGTCAAAGGTCTCCTGCTTTAGTTCCAGCAGAAACTCGTGAATCCCTTCTCGGTTCATATGACCATCTGTCGACGGAACATAGCGAAGATTCTGCGGGTTCGGAAGATCCGGGAAGCCTGCTACTTTTTTGATATGCGAAATGGCGTCCACCCGGAAGCCGTCGATCCCCTTGTCCAGCCACCAGTTGACCATGCCATACAATTCCTGACGTACCTCCGGATTCTCCCAATTGAGGTCAGGCTGTCTCCGAGAGAAAACGTGCATAAAATATTGTCCGGTCCCCTCGTCCAGTTCCCACGCAGAGCCGCTAAAAATACTCTCCCAGTTGTTCGGCTCATGGCCGTCGACGGGATCGCTCCAGATATAATAATCCCGTTTCGGATTATCCTTGCCTGAACGCGCCTCAACAAACCACGGATGCTCGTCCGAGGTATGGTTAATGACCAGATCCAGAATCAGCTTCATGCCCCGCGCGTGCACCTCACGTAGCAGATGATCGAAGTCTTCCATGCTGCCGAACTCTTCCATAATGTCCTGATAGTCAGAGATGTCATATCCGTTGTCATCATTAGGAGATTTATAAATCGGACAAATCCAGATGACATTAATTCCAAGGTCCTGCAAATAATCCAGTCTGGAAATGACCCCTTGCAAATCGCCGATACCATCTCCATTGCTGTCCATAAAGCTTCTCGGGTAGATCTGGTAGGCTGCAGCCTCTTTCCACCATGTTTTATTCATGTGTATGCTCCTTTATATAACTGCGATTTAAGTGTGATCAGGAAAATATTTTCCTAAATAACATTCAAAACATCTTATAAACTTATAAATCAGATCAAAATTCAATATTTTTGCTAAAAATTCATAAAAACAAAGGGAAATTATTTTCCCATAGCGATCATTATAGGATTTTTTATTTTCCCGGTCAACACATATCTTTGGATTCTAACGGGATTCCATGATATGCTGGTGTCGCATAAAAGTATTGGATAACAAGCCTGGAAAGTTATGGTGATTCGAAGTGAAAGTAACGATTAAAGATATCGCCAAAATGGCCGATGTCTCTATCTCCACCGTATCGCGAGTGGTCAATAATAGTAAGCCTGTCAATGATGAGGTACGCAAGCGCGTGCTCGACGCCATTAAGCAAACCAATTACCGGCCTGATCTCACTGGTGGTGGCGCTGGAGGCAGCAATGACAATCTGATCGGTGTTATTATTCCGCAGAGTAACAATACGGTACTGGACGATTTCAATCTCGGGATTCGCAATCTCGCGGAGTTATATGGATATGAAGTGATCGTCGGATTGACAGACAGTAGTATGGAGAGTGAGCTGCACTATCTGGATTTGTTCAGACGTCTCGGGACCCGGGGAAATATTCTCGTAGGGTCGGTGCCGCAGCAGGAGCATCTGGAGCTAATCGCCGCTTCAGCCGTACCGTGTGTTCTGGCCGGGCAAGCTTCACAAATTCCCTCCTTACCTTCAGTGCATCTGGACAACATCACTGCTTCCTATGAAGCGGTAACCTATCTGATCCAGAAGGGACACCGCAGCATTGCCATGATTCGTGCGGCTGGTGAAAGTTCAGTTGGAGGCGATCGTTACTTAGGTTACCGACAGGCGCTTGAAGATGCGGGGATACCCGTTAAAGAGAGCTGGGTTGTGGAAAGCGGGTTCTCGGTGGAAGACGGGCGGCTGGCAATGAGCAACATTCTGAACAGCGGGGAGCAACCGACAGCCGTATTCTGCTCGACAGACTGGATGGCGGTGGGGGCGATGAATTATCTCATCGACAGCGGCCTGCGCATTCCGGAGGATGTGGCCGTTTTTGGTTTTGACAACAGCTATGTAGCCTCTCTTGTCCGCCCGAAGCTGTCCTCCGTGGAATATTCGGGTACAGAAATAGGGAGAACCGCGACGCGAACCCTGATCAAGCTGATCAAGGGCGAGGCGGTCTCCCCCAGCCATACCAATGTAGCGCATCATTTGAAGATTCGGGAAAGTACGGGTTAGAGAGGTTAACTTCTCTGGCCCGTTTTTTTAGATCACATGAACATTATTGAGCAAAACCTATCCGTGGATGCACATGTTCCTTAATATCGAGCGTGACGGCCTGAATGGATGTGATAGGAATGTACATCTCCTGATATTCTGTGAGGTATTTGAGATATTTGTCTCCAGCTTCCTTCAGCACTCCGCCTCTGACACTAGTGCCGTCAAGAAAATGTATCGCGACTTCTTTTCCCTGTAATGCTTCCATCATAATTCTTCCTCCTTCTATTACATAAGTTATTTACAGACGGGTAATAATCTTGTCGATAATCCCATACTCCAACGCTTCCTCGGCGGTCATGAAGTAATCACGATCCATATCCTTCTCGACCTTTTCCACGGACTGCCCCGTTCTCTCTGCTGTAATCTGAACCACTTTGGACCGCAGTTGCAAAATGCGCTTCGCGCTGATCGCGATATCACTGGCTTGCCCTTGCGCACCACCACTCGGCTGATGAATCATAATCTCACTGTTAGGAAGCGCACACCGCTTGCCCTTCGCCCCGGATAGCAGCAACAAGGAACCGAAGGACATGGCCATCCCTGTGCAAATCGTGTTCACCTGCGGCTTGATTAACTGCATCGTATCGTAAATACTGAAGCCAGCGGTAGTAACACCTCCCGGACTGTTAATGTACATATGGATGTCTTTGTCCGGGTCTTCGGCCGCGAGATAAAGTAGCTGGGCTACGATACTATTGGCCATTCCATCTTCAATCTGTGATCCCACGAATATAATCCGGTCCTTCAGCAGCCGGGAATAAATATCATATGATCGTTCTCCTTGACCGGTCTGTTCGATAACATATGGAACATAGCTCATTGTATTTTGCCTCCATCCGTCAATTGTGTTTTGTGTTCTGACCCGTAAACGACTTAGGGAAGCGAAAGGATACGCCGACCGCACCAACAATTTTTTTGCCAACTGCGTATCTTCATCTATACTTTATTCGTTTATTATTAAGAAGGAACGGAATTCCACCTTGCTGTAAAAAGGAGATGGCCCACATGATGACCTTTAATGATCAACCTGCCGGAATGCTGCCGGATGAACATACGACCACACTGATGCAAGCTGCCCTGAAGCGTTATTGTCTCTCATTGACCCAATCATCCTGGGATGCGGAAGATCTCGCGCAGGATACCTGGATCAAGGTACTGGGCTATCTACAGAATGCAGGGCACAGAAATATCGAGGCGCTACTCCTGCGGACTGCCCGAAATACATGGATAGATACCGTACGACGTAAAAAGACTTTCGCTCGAATTCTGGGACTTCAGCCCCTAGCGGCAGAAGGTACGGAAGACAGCGGAACCGCCGGTATCGAGGCTGCTTTCCAGGCTCTGCTGGAGCATTTGTCGCCGCTGCAGCGAACCGTCTTCCTGCTGCGCGATGTGCTTGGGCATTCCGCCCTGGAAGCGGCGGAGCTGCTGGACACCACGGAAGGTGCGGTCAAAGCTGCGCTACACCGGGCGCGCCAGGCCCTGCCAGACGTGCGACAGGAACTGGCAGATGAAGGACCACGTTGGCGAGAGGATACAGACTATCTGCTTCACCTTCAGCGGCTTGCCGCCGCCTACGAGAAAGGACAGGTTGCAGAGCTGATCCGACTTGCGATGCTCGATACGGTACGCGATACCGTCGTAGCTGTGGCTGTAACATCTGTCCAATCCATTACCGCTGGAGGTTATGGAGCGACTGGCTGGACAGGACAGCCTGAGATGAGAATGATCGCTTAATTTAATTCAAATACGGAACTGCAAGGAGAGCGATGATGAGAAATATATTGGTACTTGGAGGAACACGTTTTTTTGGAAAAAGACTAGTGGAACGTCTCCTGGAGGATAAATATTGCGAAGTGACAATCGTGACGCGCGGGGAAACTGCGGACTCCTTCGGAGACCGTGTTCACAGAGTTCACGTCAACCGCAGGGATCAAGCTGCTCTGGCAGACGCGGTAGGAGACCGGGAATGGGATGTCGTCTATGACAACATCTGCTTTTCGCCTAATGATGCCGCAGCAGCCTGTGACATTTTTGACGGCAAAGCCAAGCGTTACATCCTGACCTCAAGTCTGTCGGTCTATGATTTCAGCGACCAGACCATCACTGAAGGGGATTTTGATGCGGCAACCTACCCGCTGCAATATGGCGAAGCGGAGGACTTCAGCTATAAAGAAGGCAAAAGACTGGCAGAAGCAGTTCTGATCCAACGCGCCACATTTCCTGTAGCAGCTGTCCGAATTCCAATTGTACTTGGCACGGATGACTATACACGTCGGCTGCATTTTCATATTGAACACATCCGCAAAGGTATACCCATCGCGATTGATCCGGAGCCGCGCATGTCCTTTATCCGTTCCAATGAAGCCGCAGATTTTCTATATTGGCTAGGAGGTTCCGATATCACCGGACCGGTTAACGCCTGCTCGAATGGCACCCTTAGGATGGGCGAACTACTCGGTATGATTGAAACTGTCGTCGGGCAAAAGGCTGTGATTGTGGAAGAGGCTCAGCCAGAGCATAGTTCCCCGTTCTATATCCCGAAGCCGTGGTTTATGGACACAACAAAAGCCAGGTCGGCAGGATACTCCTTCCTCGACCTGGCTACATGGATGCCAGAGCTGATCGCTATGCTAAACCGTTCATACGAGTAGAACAATTAGCTTACTTGAAGCTTATAGAGAACTTAAGCTGGGATACAGACTGGACTGGGGAGCTGACCTCCAGAAACAGATTGACTGGAAAGTTAACCTCTATTCCACGTTTAAAATAACGGCATTTTTGTACCTTAAATTCATCGATTTGGAGTAAAAAAGCATTCATAAGGCAAAACCGAGAGACCAGATAACATCTTAACAAACAAGCAAGCTCAGCTTTAAGCCGAACTTGCTTTGGGGTAAGAAACAACGGTTTCCGTAGCGGAGGATGCAGTATTGCTGCTCTCCGTCTTCACCCGTTTCTCTAGCGGGAGTGATTCGGCAGAAATGGCCGAATTACTCCCGCTATTGATTTTGAACACATTGATCTCCTGGAACAGCTTCTGCGAGATTTCATGAATATCAACAGCCTGCCTTGCAATTGCAGCGATGGATTGATCCTGCTGTATGCTGGAGGCATTCACTTCTTGTACCCCTGCAGCAGTCTCCTCGGCAATAGCGGCAACAGAGTGCACAGACTCAGCAAGCCGGGTATTCATCCCACGCGTCTCGTCCACTTTGTCATGAATATGACCGATTTGTCTGCTGATCTCAGCAATTGACTGGTCAATCGCTTCAAAAGAAGCCAACGTCTCCTCAACCTTCTCTTCTTGCTCCTCCAGATTTCCCCGTGTCTCCAGCATATCTTTCTGGAAGTCTTCCATCCCCTGTTGAAGTTCAGTGATAATCTCACGAATATGCCCAGAGGACGCCTTCGTCTGATCGGCCAGTTGTCTGACCTCATCTGCAATTACGGCAAAACCTTTGCCATGCACCCCGGCTCTGGCAGCTTCAATCGCAGCATTCAGTGACAGAATGTTGGTCTGGCTGGAAATATCCGTAATGGTTTGAGTTATCCGCGAAATATCCCGTGACTGTTCAGCAAGCTTGTCCAGCGTATGGTACACTTTGCCCACCGATTGACGGGACTGCCCGGATACTTCCCGCAGGGCGGTTACGGCTGCTGAACCACTGCGTGTATTTAGATTGGCCGTTTCACTGGTCGTCAACATGACCTCTGTATACTCCGTAATCTCTTGGATGCCACGCTCCAATTCCTGAATCAGTCCGGCACTCTGCTCAGATTGCCCAGCCTGCTGGTCTGCACCGGAAGAGATTTCCTGAATTGTTCTGACGATATCCTGGTTAGTGTGAGCAGTAATAGCCGACGACTGCTGGAAAGAATGTGAATAATCCGCCAGCGTAGAAGCTACCGTCTGTGTCTGCTGCAGCATTTCTCTAACCCGGCCCACCATATGGTCAAAATGATGACTCAAGCGCCCAAGCTCATCATTATATGGAGAATTGATCTGCTCCCGCAGGTCTCCTTCGGATATTTTCCGTAATGCCACTTGCAGTTTATGAACAGGATTCAGGAACGAACGAATCAGCACCACAGCAATCACAAGGGTGAAGATCAGGACGAATATAGCAGCATATAGCACTACTGCATTGGTATTCTTCAGCAGATCAAACGACTCTCCTTGGGCTAGCCCGGCATTTTCTGCCGCTGCTGTGTACAGCTTCCCGTTGCCCTCCAGCATAGTCGCATTCAGTGCCTGCGCCTTCGTATGTAATTCATCGATTTTATCCAGAACGGTCATCGGGTCAAGACTGCTGTCATTTAAGGTCTGAACCAACTCGTCGACAACGCCCGTATATTCCTTGGCCTGGCTCTGCAATTGCTGCAGACCCTCTAGTGCAGGAGTACCCGCTCCAAACTCTACTTTGCCCATTTCCGTGTGAAATTTATTTTCCTTCTCCTTGAATGCATCGGCCCATTCCAGATCGCTTGTACCGGACAGCGAGGCTTCCACGCTCTTCATTTCCTGCAGTAGCTGCGTAAGCGTAGAGACTGTGATTCTATTTTCCATCTCCGTTTTTTGCGTTTCCATGGATTTTTCGATCTGATTAATTTTGTACCCTTGATAAACAGCCACCCCTAAAAAGATCATTGCAACAGCCGAAAAGCTCAGGATCAGCTTCCATTTCATCGAAAGGTGCATACGGGTTACCTTCAAAAGAATCATCCCTCCATCAAAAGCCTCAAGTGCCAGTAGGTACATTCTACCAACACATATTGATTGTAGGAGCCAGATATTAATTGTTCCGCACAGTTTTGTTCGGTGAACGTAAAGATTGTTTTAAGAAAGTGTGAAGGCATTACGCAAATGAAGTCCAGATTGTGTCCTCGGCCGAGGGGATGTTCCTGCTGAATTTTGGATCAGAAAGGTTACGTGCTTATAATGAAACAAGAGATCTTATCCTGTTCCTGACGTGGACGCGGGGCATTTCCAGTGCATTTGTTGTTCCCTGAATGAGTGAAATCTTTGTAAATCAAGCGTAAATTTTGTAACTTAGGATACGAGAAAGTGATTTTCAGACACCCAAGTCGTTTATAAATACGTTCTATATAACGTGTAAATCTTATTGATTATTTATTATTCGTTATTAGCAAATTCCCGCTCTCAGCACAATACGCCTCCAACTTGAACCATCTGTTGATACTAATCGTTACGAAAAAAACAACAAAAGAAGCATTCCTGCCAAACACGGCTTTGGAATGCTTCTTCTTGCATAAACGTGCAAAGCGGAATGAAGTTACTCCCCCCGCTCCTTATCATACATAAACCCTTGTTCTTTGAGGGTATTCCGTGCATCTCCGTACACAGCATTATTGGCATAGAAATGAGCGACCCAACTGGTCCAGCTGCGCTCAGGAAGACCTTGCTGCTGCAAGGATTGGCGGTGCGTCTCATTGTAAGCCTGTAGTAACCCGGTCTGATCAGTGTTGTACTGCTCTTCGTGGTAGACGGCCTCCATCGGCAGACGGGATTTCTTCGGGCTTTCCGCGCCGGGATATCCGACACACAGACCTGCGATAGGAAAAACATACTTCGGCAGCTGCAGCAGCTCAATCACAGCCTTCGTATTGCGGCGAACCCCGCCGATCGGAATTGTTCCCAGGCCCAGCGATTCTGCAGCCGTGATTGCACCAGCCATAGCTAGCCCCACATCAGCCGCTCCAACCAACAGAGCATCCACATCAGAAGCCGCTTCAAAAGGCTGGCCTTCCATCTCGCTTGCCAATCCCGCCCGGTAAAAGTCCATGCAGAACACGAGAAACACCGGTGCCTCGGCCACATGTTTTTGATTGCCGGACAGTTCTGCCAGCCGCTGTTTTCGCTCTTGGTTATGAACCGCGATGATCGTAAACTGCTGACCATGTACCCAGGAAGGTGCGGCCTGAGCCGAAGCAATAATGTTCTGCAAATCCTCTGTACTCACTGCCCGGTCAGAATAGCTCCGGTAAGAGCGGTGGTTCGTTAATGTTCGTATGATTTCATTCACTAAGGTTCATCCTTTCTGTCTTTACCGACTACAACAAATTCTAAGGAATCCGCCGGGCAAAATCCACGAACTGAAACTTGTCCAAGCGGTGCCTCGATTCCGTATACTGAAACAACGTAGTGTCTTCCAGAAAAACAAAGTTGCGGACAAGCACCACATGAGCCAGTCCGTTCAGATCGAGCAGCGCCCGATCCTCGTCCGTAGCCTCTTCGACAGAAATCTCTTTTTTGGCATAACTGATCACCAGATTCAGTGTGTGCTCCAAATATTCATAGATAGAGCCCGCGGCCAGCTCCTCTGTCAGCAGAACAACTTTGTCCGGCCGAAAATAATCCTTGTCCAGAATGACACGCTCGCCTTCAATCTCGCGGACACGGATGACCTCCCACACTGGAGACCCCGGTTCGATCTGTAAATAGTCTGCGATAGATGGCGAAGCCTCAACACAGCCAGTTCTCTGTACAAGTGTACGCGTGGAACGGCCTATTTTCCCCGACATTTCTTTGAAGCTGGTAAGCCCTGTGACCGGAAAGTTCATGCGTCCGATATCCAGCACAAAAGATCCCTTACCTCTGATTTTCTGGATAAACCCGTGCTGTACTAGTAAATTAAGCGCTTTGCGGACGGTTTCCCGCGAGGTAGAGTACGAACTCATTAGTTCATTCTCCGAAGGCAGTTTGGTCCCCGGGGGAATCTTGCCTGACCGAATTTGTTTTGCATACGTATTAAAAATGCTCTGATATATATTTTCCTTCAATTCCATCACCGTTTTTCATTTTACCATAATTCTATGTTAAAAAAAGAAACGGGCACTGTCCTTGACTGGACGATGCCCGTTTCTGTTCACGTAATGATTGATTTTCACTTACTCCGCGTTCAAGCGAATTTTCAAGCTGACGTTCCGTCCAGCCGCTACTGCACCTGGCGCAGCTTCTTCCACGCCTGCAATGATATCCTGGCCGTCCGGAATAATGATCGGCGTAATCAGCGGTAATCCTGCCGCAGCAATCGCCTCCATATCAAATTCCAGCAGGAGCTGTCCAACCTTGACCTGATCCCCGATGCTCACATGGCTTGTAAAAGCACTGCCTTTCAGAGACACCGTGTTGATCCCGACATGGATCAGTACCTGTACGCCAGAGCTATGCTCCAGAATGACAGCATGCTTGCTCTTGATAATATGTGCCACGGTCCCATCGAATGGTGCGGTTACCCGTCCATCTTCCGGCTCAATGGCGATCCCTTGTCCCATCTGTCTTTCGGCAAAAGCCGGATCGGGAACGTTCTCCAGCGATACTGCTTTACCCGTCAATGGTGCAAAAATATTCAATACCCGGGTACCATCTTCCTCTGTAACAATATCAGAAGATGAAGTACCGGAGTCGTTAGCTACAGAGGTAGTCGAACCAGCAGCAACCTTATCGGTAGCGCTACCGGAAGCTTGCACGCCTTGTGCAGAAGTCTCTGTACGCACTGCGTGATTCTCGGAGGCTGCTGGAGTTGTTACTGCGGCTGTACCCGTTGATCCTGTGGCAACTGCAGCCTCCTTGCGCCCAACAATTTTGCCATACAATACCGTTAGGCCAAATGGCACAATCAGCACGATGCCCATTCCAATGAAGAACACGCCCCATTGTTTCGGGAAGATCGACAGGAAGCCAGGAATACCCCCGACCCCGATCGAGGACGCCAGCACATGATTTATGGTTAACAGAACGCCGCCAATAGCCGATCCGATCATTCCGAAGATAAATGGATATTTATAGCGGATGTTCACCCCGAAGATCGCCGGTTCCGTTACCCCCAGAAATGCCGAGATCGAAGAAGTGGCTGCGAGCCCCTTCGCTTTTTGCTCTCTCAGCACAAGCATCATCGCGAGTGCCGCTGCACCTTGAGCGATATTGGAGAGAGCCAGCATCGGCCAGAGGAACGTTCCGCCTTCGCTACCGATCAATTGTACATCGACCGCAAGGAAGGTATGGTGCATCCCCGTGACCACGAGCAAGGCATACAATCCACCATAGAGCAGTCCACCGAGTGCCGGTAATGTATTAAATACATGTACAAGACCAGAGGTAATGGCATTACCCAAGGCAAAAGTAATCGGACCAATCAACACAAACGCCAGGAAGCTGGTAATCAGCAGGGTGAGTGGGGCCACAACAAGCAGCTTGATGGAATCGGCCACTCGTTTATTTAGGAAGCCCTCAATCCTCGCCAAAATGTAAGCTGAGACCAGAACGGGCAGCACCTGTCCCTGATATCCGATTTTCTCAATATGCCAGCCAAAGAGATTCCAAACCGGTATCGTTCCTTTAGTAGAAGCCTCTGCATAGCCATAGGCACTGAGCAGATCCGGGTGAACCAGAATCAGACCGAGTACAATCCCTAACAGCGGGCTGCCACCGAATCGGTTCACTGCCGACCAACCGATCAGCGCAGGCAGGAAGATAAAGGCTGTATTAGCAATCAGGTTAATAATAGAAGCAATGTCCGTCCACTGAGGATAGACCTGCACCAGTGACTGGCCTGCGAAGAAAATCCCCGGACCAGTCAGAATATTGTTGATCCCCAGCAGGAGACCGGAAGTTACGATAGCCGGGAGGATCGGAATGAAGATATCCGACAGCGTTTTGACTGCACGCTGAAGCGGATTCTGCTTCTTCCCGGCTGCGTTCTTGACATCATCCTTGGATGAGCGTGGCCCGCCTGTAATTGCGATCATTTCATCATATACTTTATCCACGAGTCCTGGTCCAATGACGACCTGGAACTGGCCCTGGGAGGAGAAATGGCCTTTAACAAGATCGTTACTCTCCAGAAGGGCATGATCTACCTTGTCTTCATCCACTAGCGAAAAGCGAAGCCGGGTGACACAGTGAGTAGCCACTTCAATATTGTCTTTGCCGCCGACGGCTTGGACGATCTCTTCTACACTTTTTTTATCAACAGCCATGGGATTCACTCCTTTATCACTTTGTTTCCGTATTCATTCTTAGTTAATAACCCACATAAAGGAGGCATAAGGTGTCAGCTTCATCTCTGTTCCCAGTTCCGGCACCGCCTCTGTATTGGCAATGAGCAGTTCAGAAGACTTGCCCGCCAGTGCAGTTTCCGCAAAAGACTCCGGCAGTGTAAATGTCGCCGGCTGATCACTGAAATTGGAGACCACGACCAACGTCTCTTTGTCAGTGACCCGTGCATAAGCAAATATTTGTGGATGACCTTCATCCAGACGCTTAAATCGGCCATCCGTGAGAACCGCCAGTGATTTGCGCAAGGCAATCAGCTTGCGATAATGATGGAGAATCGAATCCGGGTCATTCAGCTGCTGTTGTACATTGATCTCCTGATAACGCTCATCTACCTTAATCCACGGTGTACCCGTAGTAAATCCGGCTTGCGGACTGTCATCCCACTGCATCGGCGTGCGGGAATTGTCGCGGGAGCGCTCCCGGATAATGTCCATAGCTTCCTCTGGTGTTTTTCCCCGTTCCAGCAGAATGCCGTACATGTTCCGAGACTCAATATCCCGCAGCTCGCTCATGTCTTGCCAATGGGGATTAGGCATACCAATCTCTTCCCCTTGGTAGACATACGGCGTTCCTTGCAGACCATGTAGGGTGGTCGCCAGCATCTTAGCGCTTTCTACACGGTAACGTCCGTCATCGGCAAAACGGGACAACGCCCGCGGCTGGTCATGGTTGTTGAAGAATAGCGCGTTCCAACCGCCACCTTCTTGCATACCCTGCTGCCAGTTGGACATTAGACTTTTCAGCGCTTCAAAATCATACGGCATTAGCTCCCACTTCTGTCCGTTCGGATAATCCACCTTCAGATGGTGGAAATTGAAGGTCATGGAGAATTCCTTCTCATCCGGATTGGAATAGCGCAGACAGTGCTCCAGCGTGGTCGAGGACATCTCTCCTACCGTGATCACGTTGTAAGGACCATATACCTGCTCATACAATCCCTTTACGTACTCATGCACCCGAGGACCATCGGTATAATAACGTCGTCCATCGCCGGGAAGGATGCTGCCATCATCGTCCGGGAACGCTTGATCCTTGGAGATGAGATTGATCACATCCATTCTGAAACCGCTAACGCCTTTGTCCGCCCAAAATGTCATCAGCTTGACGACCTCTTTGCGTACCGCCGGATTCTCCCAGTTGAGATCAGCTTGCGTCTTGTCAAACAGGGTCAAGAAATATTGTCCAGTGCCTTCATCATACTGCCAGGCTGAACCTCCGAACTTGGACTGCCAGTTATTCGGTGGACCGCCATCCGGCTTCGGGTCCTTCCAGATATAATAATCCCGGTACGGATTATCCTTGGAGCTTTTGGATGCCTGGAACCAGACATGTTCTGTCGAAGAATGGTTAACCACGATATCCAGCATAAGGTGCATACCTCGGCTTTGGACACCCTCCATCAGCTCATCAAAATCCGCCATCGTACCGAACTCCGGGTTGATTTGGCAGTAATCCGCCACATCGTATCCGTTGTCATTTTGCGGGGATACATAAACTGGCTGAAGCCAGATAATATCAATACCAAGCTGCTGCAAATAGTCGAGCTTGCTTGTCAGACCCCGGATATCGCCTTCACCGCTGCCTGTTGAATCCATAAAGCTTTTGGGATATACCTGATAAACTGTAGAACGCCGCCACCAATCCTGCGTTTTTGAAATAATCACAGTTTAGTCCTCCTTGCCAAGCAAAATAATTTAATCTTGTATATACAAGTTCATTAGCCTTATCATATTATTACTTGTATATACATGTTGTCAATCGGAAGAATTTATTCCCTGTCTTGTTATATAAAAAAACGGTTATTGCTCCCGGGAGCAATAACCGTTACTTAACCTATTCCCTGTAATCTAAACCAATATTCACACATAACAGAACGATCTATGCGTTACTCAGCAATCGCCTGCTGAAGCGCCTCAACATAGGCAAGCGCAAGCTTGGACAACGCCGCATTCTTATGGCTAATCCAGCCAACATTAATGGTCTCATCACAATCCAGAGGCACCGGAATGATCTCGTTGCCGTTCAGGTCCGCGCTAAGCACCCCGGTAGAAATGGTGTAGCCGTTCAGGCCTATCAGCAGATTGAACAGCGTCGCTCTGTCATTCACCCGAATGCTTTTCTGATGGGACAAGGTGCTGAGTATCTCCTCGGAGAAGTGAAAAGAGTTGTATTCCCCCTGCTCAAAAGACAGATAAGGATAATGCTGCAGCTGGTCAACCGTTACGATGGACTGCTTGGCCAGCGGATTATTGATGCTGATAAAGATATGCGGCTTGGCCAGAAACAGGCTGTGGAATTCCAGGTTCGCCGATTGCAGCAGCTTGTTGATAACCTTGGCATTGAACTCGTTCAGGTACAGGATACCGATCTCGCTGCGCAGACTTTTGACATCCTCAATAATTTCATGCGTCTTGGTCTCACGCAGTGCCAATTCATATTCATCATGACCATATTCACGGACGAGATTCACGAACGCATTGACCGCAAAGGCATAGTGCTGTGTGGACACGGAAAAATGCTGTGGAGACGGCTTCGCATCAAGATACCGATTCTCCAACAGTTCTGCCTGTTCCACCACCTGTCTGGCGTACCCCAGAAATTCGGCTCCCTCCAGAGAGAGTGATATGCCCTTGTTCGTGCGTTCAAAAATCGTAATCCCCAATTCTTTCTCAAGCTCTCTGATCGCATTGGACAGGCTCGGCTGGGAAATAAACAAGCGCTTGGCCGCCTCGTTCATAGAGCCCCGACTCGCCACTTCAATGACATATTTCAACTGTTGTAAGGTCAATAGAATAATCCTCTCTATATTTCAATAGCTTAGAGGGGATGTGTCCCGCCTCTCTTCCCTCTATTATATAATATATTTCAAGTTTTTACTTCCTGGCATACATTATTCTGCTAAGAAAATGGTTCATCAAGAGCGGTAACGAAATCAGAATTGGCGGGTCACCCAGCAGGGGAGGATGCAAGGTAATTTCCTGATAAGGGACCGGTGAATGGGGAGTAACAACCAGCGGTTCGTCCGTACGGCCCCGCAAGGTCGCGTACGGCAGCAAAAAATCAAGAGCCTGCGTCCCCCAGGAGACAGAGGTAATCATCAAATAATAGCTGCCTGGACTTACATTCGTAAAGCGAAAATCGCCCATATTGTGCAGCAGCATTCCGTACAGCGGCAGACCTTCAGGGATGGGTTTGGCGAACAATCCCACCAGCGTGACCCCCTGAAATGGAACCTCTGTCCGCACCGTCCCCTCGATTGTCCCTATTCGAGCGGCCTCAGGCTGCCATTCCCTCCAACCTCCAAGGCTTTGCAAGGACTTCAAATTTTCCTCCGCCTGAAGCCGTGAATGCCTGAATTCAGACGGTGTCACGCCGACCCGTTCGACAAAGCGGGTCGTGAAGGTGCCCTGGCTTTGCTGACCAATCTCAAGGGAGATATCACGGACACTCAGGCTCGTGCGCAGTAGGAGATCCTTTGCCTTTTGCAGCCGAAGAGAAGAAACATAATAGAGGGGTGGCAGACCGAACCTTTGTTTAAATATACGTGTAAAATGAAAAGGACTGTAGCCCGCGTATCTGGCCAGCCGGGACAGTGGCAGAGGTTCATAGAGATGGCGGTGAATATAGGCAATGACCCCGTCGATTTCTGCATACCGGTTGGACAAAGGCATGGCGCACCCCTTCAGGAATATTTTATGAGGTAAAGAACGTAAGTTCGCCATTAGTTTATCATATTTCGGATCCATAATAAACCAAAAAACCTCCACATCGCTGTGGAGGTCTTATTTCTGCTCAATGATGATATTTCAGACTGTTTGCTGGTTGGTATACATGAAGTACTGCCCCAGCATCAAATACCCGCGTGTCCAACAGCTTAAGAGGCTGCGCTTGGTGCATGTCCTTAAAGAGCGGAATTCCTTCTCCCAGCACTACAGGATGAATCATCAGCTGATACTCATCAACCAACCCCAGCCTCATCAGGGATTGCGCAAAGCCAGCACCCCCATGAGCTAGAATCATCTTGCCAGGCTGCCGTTTCAGGAAGGCAAGCTCCTCTTCCAGATCACCTTGTACAAGCCGTGAATTTTGCCAGCTCGCTTCTTTCAGGGTTCTGGAGAACACCACCTTAGGAATTTCATTCATTGGCGCAGCATAGCCTTCTGTAGAATCTTGCCAATGTTCAGACATCATATTATAGGTTATTCTGCCCATAATATGGGTATCGGCCTGCCAGAACAGGTTTACTAAATACTGCTCCAGCCCACTATCGAAGCTATTGAAGATCCAATCTACCCCGCCGCTTGGCGTGCTGATATATCCATCCAGAGAGACATTCATTTTCAGAACTACTTTTCGCATGAACTCCCTCCATCACCATCCCGACTGACTTAGCACATCTATTGAAAGGAATATGCTCTAAGTATACCATGGGACAACGTGCAGGACTTCTTATCAATTGCTATTTTCCGACTCTCTTCCCTGACCGCTGAATCATTAGCACATAACAGAGAACGGCGCCTACATCAGCCGCCGCGATGACAATCCCCATCGGCAGCGCCGTCCCGCTGCCGCCAAGCCCAACCAGAGGGGCGACCAGCGCTCCACCTATCAACGACAACAGACCTTGAAGAGCGGATGCACTGCCCGCAGATTGTCCCTGCTGCTGCATCGCCAGGGAGAAGGCCGCCGTGCTAACAATCCCTACGCTGGACACCACCATGAACAGTGGAATCAGAATAGCGATTAGCCCGGCTCCAAGCAAGGTCATTATTAGTAGTAGTAGACCACCGACTGCGGCGTAGATCAGTCCGGTCACCAGCAGCTTTGTCTCACCGAACCGTTCCGCCAATTTGCCCGTAACCTGTCCGGTGATAATAATTCCGAGACCATTCACGGCAAAGATCACGCTGAATATTTGAGGGGTCGCTCCGAACAAATCCTGAATCACAAACGGTGAACCCGCAATATAAGCAAACATAGCTGCAAACACCAGTCCCTGGGAAAGAGCATATCCCATGAACATTCGGTCACTCAGCAGACGGCCAAAGGTGGCCAGCGTACTTTTCAGCCCTCCTCCTGACCGCTGCGCCTCTGGCAGGGTCTCACGCAGACCGAACAGGACAGAGGCCAACATTACAAGTCCAATCACACCAAGCACGATGAACACCCCCGGCCAAGAGGTGAATCTCAATAATTGGCCGCCAGCAATGGGTGCCGCAATAGGAGCCACTCCATTGACAAGCATTAACAAGGCAAAGAACCGGGTCAACTCCGTCCCGGAATACATATCCCGAGCTATCGCTCTGGCTACGACAACCCCCGCCGAGCCACCCAGACCCTGAATGAATCGGAGAACAATGAGCGCTTCAATCGATGTGCTCATGGAGCAGAGAAACGAAGTAATCACATAGAGCGACAAACCAACGATCAGAGGCATCCGTCGACCGCGTACATCACTAAGCGGTCCGGCGACCAGTTGCCCTACTGCAAGACCCACCAGACATGCCGTCAGGCTCAGTTGAGCCAGCGAGGGACTGGAATGCAGATCCCTAGCTAGATCCGGCAGAGAAGGTAGATACATGTCAAGGGACAGCGGCCCAAATGCCGTGAGCGCCCCCAGAATCAAAGCAATCCACAGACGACCAGCTTTGCCTAACGTCCGGGTGTTTACATTGGAGCTAGAATTCATAGTTCCCACTTCACAACCTGTCTTTAAGAGATAACGTTGTTATAATTTTATTACAACATTTATAACAAATTTATAAGACATATCTTACCCTGTCAATCTTTAATTGAACACTGGTAAGTTTATGCTTATCTCCTTTCCAATGAATAAACAGCACGAGTTTCGCCTGCTTCCTTGCTATATGTTATAATTTTTTTACAAATCCAATGGAATCAGGAGTCATTCAAATGCAGAATAACATCGATGTTGCTGGATTGCTGAAGAGCATTTCGGTTATGATCGCAGCCCTGATGGGGCCTTCTACGGAAGTGGTTGTGCATGACATGGAGAACGCAGAAATCATTCATATCGAAAACGGCCATATCACCGAAAGACAGGTAGGTGATTTGGAGGATTCCAACACCATCGCCCTACTCTCGCAAAGCGCCGAGCAAAATAGCACACTGATCGGTTACTTAAGCACTGCCAAGAGCAACAAGCCACTTAAATCATCCACCCTTTTCATCAAAGATCAGGATGGCAACCTCAAATACACACTTTGTGTCAACCAAGACATCTCTGCCTATAAAAGCGCTATGGATCTGTTGACCCACCTCACCAGCACTGTCACTTATGAGGTGGAAGAACAACCAGGCGGCGAAACCATCAAACAAATCACGACAAAGCTCATTATGGAGGAGATTTTCAAAGCCAAGCCATTCTCCATGGACTCCAAGGAAGCCAAGCTGAAGATTATCCAGCAATTGGACGACAAGGGCGTCTTCGACGTTAAGGACGCGGTCCCCAAAGTCTGTGAGCTGCTCTCTATCTCCCAGGCCACACTCTACAACTACCAGCGGGAGCTGCGAGTACGCAAAGAAAAAGAGTCCTCGCGCAGGTAACGCCATCAGCTTTCCCACTCTTTTAACTCAGTTGAATATTAATAATAACAGGCGCCGTGGAACTCATTTTCCGGCGTCCTTTTTTTGTGCTGAACTCTCAG
Source organism: Paenibacillus sp. MAHUQ-45 (assembly GCF_058133325.1). Classification (NCBI taxonomy): domain Bacteria; kingdom Bacillati; phylum Bacillota; class Bacilli; order Caryophanales; family Paenibacillaceae; genus Paenibacillus; species Paenibacillus sp. MAHUQ-45. The sequence goes on along the minus strand of NZ_JBYUPV010000005.1, from coordinate 217,491 downwards.
TTCTCACGAATGGATAAAAAAATGGAAACCATCACAGAATATGTGCGAGGTGGTTATTATGAGCAGCCTGATCGAACAAGATTGGGAAACGGATTTGATTCAAACTTTCGAGCTGAACAGCGATTTTTCCATGAAGACAGTCACGTTATCCGGTCAATCGGCAAAAGTATATTATTTCAGCTCGCTCGTGGATCTTTCGAGTACGCTGATTACATTGGATCAGATCATATCGGGTACCGGGGACGATAATCCCTCCCTGGAGAGAGATCTACTTCCACTGGAGTTTAAGCCGGATGTCTCCTATCAGGAAGTAGCCGACTCCCTCATCAAAGGCAAACTGATTGCTAAGGACCCGGATTCTGGAAAGCCGCTCGTGCTGAACGCAGATATGCGGTCGCTTAATCGCTCCATCACGGCCGCGGAGAACGAGAATCCGATTCAGTCCTCCATCGATGGATTTACAGAGAAATTGGATACTAACATTGGCCTGGTCCGCAGAAGGCTTAGCAATAAAGAGCTCGTCATCGAAACATATATTCTGGGTACCAATTCCCACAGGGAAATCGCACTGATTTATATGAAAAATGCAGCCAACCCCAAGGTTGTTCAATCTGTCAAAGAACGACTCTTCAGAAACAAGCATAAAGATGTCATCCATGTGAACGGCTTACTGCAGGTGCTGGAGCAGCCTAAATATTCACTGATTCCCACCTATTTATCTTCAGAGCTGCCCGGAGAGGCCGCACAGAACCTGCTGGATGGAAAAGTGGTGATTCTGATGGATCTGTTTCCTTACGCCTTCTCTTTTCCAGCCATCGTCAAAGATTTGTGGACTTTTAAGCTGGACCTAAACTATCCTTACTTGTATCTCCTGTTCTTCCGCTGTATCCGTATTGCAGGCATAGCCTTCGCGATCATTATGCCCGGGTTGTATGTTGTGCTTAATTCTGTAAATCCAGAACTTCTACGAATTCAGCTGGCGATTTCTGTCGCGAAGAGCAGGGAGGGCGTCCCCTATCCCTCCTTCGTAGAGGTCATGCTGATGCTGCTCCTCATGGAGATGGTTATTGAAGCTACCATCCGACTGCCGAAGAACATCGGCCCCACCATCACGATGGTTGGTGGCATTATCCTTGGGCAGGCGATTGTACAAGCCCGATTGGTGAGCAATCTGCTGATTATCATTCTGGCCGCAACGACCATTTCCAATTTTTCGATGGCTGGATACCTCAACACGATTGGAATTCGCATCTTCAAGTACGTCGTCCTGATCCTTAGTTCTATTTATGGCATCTTGGGATTAGAGGTAGCAATGGTTTGGCTGTTCATCTATTTTGCCGCACTCAAGACGTTCTCAGTGCCTTACTTAAGCCTTAGCACGAAAGGAAAAAGTCCGGATGACTAAACCCATGGTTGTCATGCTGTTTATCCAACTGCATCTGACAGCGATGCTGTCCATTTTTACCGTGAGAATCATGGAAGTCACCTCGTTAGCTCATTGGGAAGCCATCCTGCTTAACTGTGTGGTGGAAATGCTGCTAGTCTGGATCTACCTGAAGGGTTTATCCCGATTCCCGGGGAAAAATATGATTGAAATCATCTCCGAAGCAACAAGTATATGGCTGGCCCGGCTAATTCTTCTTCCCTTCGCCGTCTTCCTGTTCTTCCACCTTACCTTGTTAAACCGTTACCAAATTTTCAAAATCAACGTGGTCTTGCTTCAGGAAACTCCGCTTTGGGCCATCACTTTGCTATACATGGCTCTCCCCTTGTATGCAGCGTGCAAAGGATTCTCTGTCATCCTCCGCATCAGCGCGGCGCTATTCATTTTCTACATTCCTTTTGTGCTATTCTCACTATTTATCAGTGTTCATAATTTCGATTTTCATAATCTCTTCCCGCTCTGGGACCCGAAAATGTCTTTTCTGGCCCATCCGTCTTATTATTCCAGCCTCATCTCTTTCTCAGGCTTTCTGTTTCTTGGCATGTTATCCCTCGACAAACCTTTTAAGCCTAGCAGATTAATGTTGGTTATGATTATCCTTGCCTTCTTCTACCTCTCCGTCGTCTATGTCCCATTGCTTATTTTCAGCGAAGAGGTTGCCGTCACCTTTCAATACCCTAACGTAATGGCCTCAGACACGATTGATCTGGAATGGGTCGTTTTCGATTGGTTGCCTACGTTCTCGGTGGTCTCCTCCACCGGTCTAGGGATTCTCGAAGCAGCTACAACACTCTGGACAGCTACGACTCTGATCAAGAAGCTATTTCTGCCCATCAACAAAGTATGGATCGCTTCAGGTTTGACTGTAGGCATGTTTTTGCTCAGCATGCTGGTTAGAAATAATTATGATTTGAATCAATTTTTAGTATGGAACAGCATCCCGGGAATTTATAGCATGCTCATCCTCCCGCTCGCCGTGGCTTTGTCCGGTTTAAGGAAAAGGAGGGCCTCCGCTTGAAGCGCAGAATTATTCCCCTGCTACTGCTCGCACTCTGCCTCCCTTGGCTGCTGAGCGGCTGCTGGGATATCAAAGATATCAACAAACGTTATCTTCCAGTGGTGATGGGCATCTGTGATGGCAAAAGTGATGTTTACCATGTAACCCTTCAGGTTCCCACTGTAACCGGGACGACGCAAATTCTGGAACAGGAAGCCAAGTCCATCAGCAAAGCCCTCGATTTGATCCGGACCAAATCCGAAAAGCATGTCGATCTGCTCCATTTGCGGTTGATCCTCATTAGTGAAAAAATGGCCGAAAAAGGAATCGACGACATTATAGACTACGCCATTCGGGCCGATGATATTTCCATCAAAGGCATGGTGGCCATTGTAACCGGAGACTTCCAGAAGGCACTGCACCATCAAGTCGGACCAACGCCAGAGGTGTCCTCCTACGATTACTTCAGTGAAGAAGCTGGCTGGACGCCTAATGTATCCCTTGTCCGCTTGTGGGAGGCTTATAACGTTAGCCGTTCCTATACACAAGATACAGCCATTCCACTGGTAGAGACCGGAACTGACACATTATATGAATTCAGGGGCTCAGCCATTATGAGGGGTTCCAAGATGGTAGGCAAACTATCGCCAGACGAGACACTAATCAACAATATTTTTTCTGAAAAATATACCGGAGGAACCATTGAGACAGCTGAGGATACCAGCATCCTGATTAAAAAAGCCTCAGTTCGTCATCGAATAAAATGGGGAGATTCCGGCCCGCAGCTAAACAGCCGACTCCATCTGGATATCGAGGTCTCCGAGAACAAGCAAAAACTCTCCAATCAGGAAATCACTCAGAAGATCAAAACATCCATCGAGAAACGCGGCACCGATATCATGAACAAGCTGCATACGCTCAAAGCAGACGTACTTGGGATTGGACAGTTGTTCAAGCCGAAGATGACGGTAGGACAGTTGAAAGAATGGAAGGAAAGATGGTACCCGCAGTTGCAGTCCAAAATTGAGGTTGAGATTAATGTCCGAAACAACATCTATCTTAAGGATAAAATCAGACAAAACGATCTCCGGATGTGATGCACTGTAGATGATCTGTCGATCACAAAGCAGCGAGCCTCCCATGACAAGAGACTCGCTGCTTTGCTGTAACTTTAATAGACTTGCTTATAGAGGTAACTTCTTAAGGTAAAAGTGCAGGTGCCTTGCGGTTATGTGTTCCTTGCTCATAAGCGTAAGCCAGCTTGATCAGTGTAGCCTCGTCAAACGGACGGCCCAGGAACTCCATGCCTGCCGGCAGACCTTCCGATGTAAATCCGGCTGGAACCGAGATCGCAGGGAAGCCGCTGAAAGGGCTAAGTCGGTTATTGTTACCGGCTTTAGAGGATTCGCCAATCGGTACAGTGGTTTGTACAGTGGATGGATAGATGATGGCATCCAGATGATTGTCCGCCATTACCTTCAAGAGCGCATCGCGTGTCAGCTTGGTGCGTTTCAGGACGATATCCTTATACTCCTGGGATTCCAGATCACGTGTATCGCGCAGCTTGTAGGTACTTTCGTTCCCTTTTAAGAATTGTCCGGAGTTGATAATCTCTGTAAGCGTATGGTAAGGCGCATCCGGCTGGTAATTCGCCAGATATTCATTCAGCTGAGATTTGAATTCATATCCACTGAGACTTGGATATTTCATGATTTCTGCCAGGTTCGGGATGGTGATCGGGGTTGTAATCGCCCCTAGCTTCTTCATGTCGGCAACAGCAGCATTCATCAGATTAGTAGTCGGCATTTCTTCCGGCTTCGTACCAAATAACTCAGTAGCTACCCCGATGCGGGCACCTCTTAGACCATTGACATCCAGATCCTTTGTATAATCGGTCTTGGAGTGACCAACACTATAGGCCGTTGCCACATCATCAGCGTCATAGCCAGAGGAGGTTCCCAGAAGAATTGCTGCATCCGTTACGGTGCGCGCTATCGGGCCGCCTACGTCCTGGGTCAGCGCCAGTGGAATGATGCCATCCCGGCTCGTCAAGCCCACCGTTGGGCGAATACCAACCAAGCTGTTATACGAAGATGGAATGCGGATCGAACCACCGGTATCCGTTCCAAGGCCGGCCAAAGCGAAGTTAGCCGCTACAGATGCACCGGTGCCTGCGCTGGACCCACCAGGAGAGCGGTCAAGAGCATAAGGGTTCAAGGTCTGTCCACCCAGTGAGCTGGCTCCCGTAATACCCGAGGCGAATTCGTCCAGATTGGTTTTGCCGATGATGATAGCACCAGCATCCTTGAGCTTCTTAACCATCTCCGCATCATGCGTCGGGATGGCATCCTTCAGGCAAAGACAGCCTGCGGTGGTAGGCAGATCAGCAGTAGCATAGTTATCTTTTACGACAATAGGAATCCCGTGCAGCGGCCCACGAATGCCTTGGGTCTCTCTTTCTTTATCCATCGCTTCAGCGGTCTTAAGAGCATCGGAATTCACAGTAATTACTGCATTTAGCTTAACCCCTTGGTGATCGTACTTATTGATCCGATCCAGGTACATTTGGGTCAACTGTTTATAAGTCAGCTTCCCTTGACCGACAGCTTTTTGAATATCAGCAATCGTCGCTTCTACCAATTCAAAGGGCTTCAGATAATCATAGAGACGGTCAGCCAGCACCTGAGCCTGCTTCTCTGTCAAAAGCGCTTTAGGTTCAAATCGGCCCGGACTCGTTCCTTGCATAAGCTGTTTCTCATTCAGAGCTCCAATCGCCCCTGCGGACGCTGAATGATCAGGCACGTCGACGAACGGCTCCTTGGCATCTGCCAGCTTCAATGAAGTTCCCAGCATAACAGCTAACTCTTCGCGGGACACGCTTGGGGCCTCTTTCATATGAAAGGAAACGGTGCTTCCAGCCCGTGAACTGGCATCGTTCATCAGGGAGACTAATTCCTGTGAAGTAACCGGTTTGATAGGAGCTGCCACCGTCGGTGCTGCAAAAGCAGACAACGGAACGGACAACAATAAGGCGCCTGTTACTAGACCGGAGATGATAGTAAATCTGGATTTTCTGAACATGATGACTCCCCCGCTTTCAAGTTATGTAATCTGGTTGACTAGTAATTCCCCCTCATTATATTCCGTGTTATATTTCCTTACAAACATAAAATTCTGAATAAAAAGCGATTTCATAGTTTATTATCTTAAATTATCTACTATTCTCGACTTAATACTATCTTTTTCAAGTTATAATATATAATTTTTATATAAAATTTGATTGTACTAATATGACGATGAATACAAAAATAATAATAAATACCATGTTATATGTAATATTATCTAACATTAATATCGTATATTATCGCTTTATCCTTTCGTTGCGATAGATTATTGCACACAAAAAAAACGGCATTTCTGCCGTCTTGCAAGGGACGAATTCATACTTATGAGATGCTTGTTATCCAGCTTAGCATAGGTTCTGCAGAAGGCTGCCAGCCCAACAGATTTCTAGCATGTATCGCCCGCACACGACTGTTGGAAGCGATGGCAAAGCGAGCCCAGTCGCCCAGCTCTGCAATGGCCTCGTCGGCCGGCCAACTCAATGTTGTGCCCCCAAAACCCAGTGCTTCACTGACCGCTTTCGCGATATCCTGAAAGGACTCTTCCCCATTCTCAGCGAAAAAGTACGAAGCAGAAGGAGCTTTTTCCAGAGCCAATCGATATAATTCCGCCAAATCCTTGATGTGAACGTTGGACCAGCGGTTCACACCTTTGCCCACATGAACGCCTGCTCCCACCGCCTTTGATTTACGGATCATCTGCGGCAACTGGTCGCTTTCTGTCGGTAAGCCTAGGGAATCGCCGTAGATCATGGTAGGCACAATAACGACGCTTCTCACCCACTCATCGATTCCGGCTTGGCGCACCAAATTGTTAATAGCTACCCGGTCAACCCGGATATCCATTGGAACAAACGGCGTCTCCTCGTCATATATATTGTCGCTTTGGGTATCCCCCCGAGCATCATCTCCCACCACACTGGAACCGGATGTATGCAGAAAAGCTTTGCCTGTACCACGCAAGGCGGTGATAAAGGTCTCCACTGCCCCTCTATGATCCGAATCGGCGGTATGAATAACTGCGTCGCTTAGCCTAGCATATTTGGTCAACACTTCGTTGTCTTCCAATGTCCCCAGTACAGGCTCAATGCCAATGTCCATAAGAGCATCCACCTTCTTCGGATCACGCACAAGCCCATAGACTACATGTCCAGCATCAATCAGCACCTTAGCCACAGATCCGCCTATATAACCTGTTGCACCTGTTACGAATACTTTCATTGGTTCTCTCCTCCTATATATTTAGTATAAATAGCGGATTAGCCTAGTTGTTCAATCACCGCTTTGGTGAGTGTTGAATTTGAATTGCTCCCCTATTGTAGTTCTACCCAATACATAAAACAAATTATTAATTATAGAGTTAACCATAAATATATTTATAATTAAGAATATAAAAAAGACCGCCCAGCAAACACTGGACGATCTCTATTCCTCTTCACGAATGACCGCCATAATCTCGCGGATCTGCGGCAAATGCTTGTGCTTAAGCTTATAAGCAAAGAACAATTCATTCTTCACTTTTAAATCTTCATAAATCTCTTTCGTGTTGACTCTGGCCGCTTCATTAGTCAAATAAGTAGTGATAACACTAAGACCTGTGCCGTTACCAATCGCAGTTAGGATCATATGTAAATTCGGAATAACATGAACCGGCCTGATCTGAGGGCGTTTGTTAAAATGCTCTCTCCATATCCGCCGGATGATTGGCAGCTCCAGTCCATAGCTCAACCATGGCTGTGCAGACAGCCATTGCTCCCTCTCCTCAAGATCATCCGTATCCGGTATCTCATAATAACTCGGCGCCACAATAGCGAATTCCTCGTCCATTAATTTCAGGTACTCAATCCCCGGTGTCTGTACCTTCTGTGAGGTAATGATGATATCCACCTTATCCTCTTTCAGCATCTCCAGCAATTCACTGGCCGTCCCGAACTGGGTAATGGTGCGAAAATCGTATTGATGGAGCCGTGGAAGTATTTTTTCCATATAGAACTCGTGCGCTGTCCCTATCTTAATCACCGTAAGCGTTGGCAGCGAAGCCGCTCTGAAATTCATCGTCGCCTCCTCCAGCGATTCGATTAGCGGGGCCAGCTGAGAGTACAGCTCCTTCCCCCGTTCAGTCGGCAGCATCTTCCGGGCCGTTCGGATAAAGAGCGCTTCCCCCACTTCAGCCTCCAGAGAAGCCAGATGCTGGCTCATCGCCGGCTGTGTCATCATGCGGGTCTTAGCAGCTTCGGACACCGAGTTGTGTTTATAGATGTTGCAGAAGCTTCTGTACCACTCGAAATCTGCCATATTGCCTCCAGTCTCCTTATTATACAAACACCAGAATTCACCTATCATTTAGACCGCTCACGAAAAATCTCATCCCTGCGGCATTTGGCTCATGTCCATATACAACACATTCCAGCGGTGGCCATCCGGATCAGCAAATCCGGCACCGTACATCCAGCCCTCGCCTCCGGGCTTTTTGTAGACCGTGCCGCCAGCCTCCAGCACCTTGCTCACCAGTTCATCGACTTCTTCGCGGCTCTCTGCGTCAATGGACAATAAGACCTCTGTCCCCTGCTGCGTATCTGCAAGCTCATGGCCTGTAAAGCTCTTAAAAGTATCCACAGGGAACAGCATCACTAGCACATTCTTGTCCCCAATGATCAGTCCGGCCGCTTCATCACTGTTCTCATGCCGTGGATGAAACGAAAAACCAAGCTTGCCGAAAAACTCCCGTGACTTCTGAAGATCCTTTACCGGAAGGTTAATCCACAACTCTTTTGTCAATGCAATCGCTCCTTTTGAAGTTAAAATATGTCCATAGCTCCCATATTAACACGTCTGAGTCGGACATGATTACTTATGGATTGCGGTTTGGTTATTATGACACAGGCAATCCATCAACATACAATCGATAAAACTAGAGCAATTAATCTAATTTGATAATACTTATACTTAAGAATAAGTTTCTCCGTTCTTTCAGTTTATTTCTTTCTCCGCTTTATGCCTTTCCTCCAACAAAACAACCCCACTGCAATGATAACGACGATAAACAAGATGGGGAGTAGTCCCTCTGCATGCCACACTATAAAATATGTGTCTCTATACTGATAATCTTCTTCTGCTAACAGCATATATTCTCCCCAAGCCTCCTAGTGGTTTATGACCATAGACAATATTTTAATGATATCTAGAATATACGTAAACAGCAGCCTCTCCACGCGGAGGGCTGCTGTGCGTTAATTAGTCAGGTACTATCGTAACCATTACCGCAACATATTCTGAAACCGGCGTGAAGCTTCCCACATGATTGGTCTACCATGACCGAAGCAGGCGATTTCGAAATCGTATTGACCCAATTTTCGAATACTTTGCTTCCCAACCTCTAAATCCTCATACCCCATACTGAAACCAAGACCCGTCATATTAGTTGCCACATCTGCTACGAACATAATTCCGCCATGACCAGAATGCAAGAAACCAAGCTGACCCAAACAGTGGCCTGGGAGATGAACAGCCATTAAGTCATCAGAAAAATCAGGATGCTCACCATCTGCTAATCTAACATCAATCTGAACAGGTTCGATGGGAGTCCCCTTGCCAAAGAGACGGAACAACAGCTTGTTTAGCAGACCCGGAGCCGGAGACATCGGCCGCATCTGCAACCCCTTCTCTATAATGTCCGCATCCATGGCATTGGCATAGATTTTAACATGTGGAAGCATCCGTTTTAGTGCTGCTGCACTTCCAGCATGATCGGTATGGCAATGCGTAAGCAAAATAGACTGCAACATCTCACGCTTGTGACCCAGCGATTCAATGGCTGTTATAATTATATGTTCACTCCCGGGTAATCCCGTATCTATAAGTACAAGCCCATGCTCCATTTCCAGCAGGTAGGCATTTACATTTTTCAGAGGCAGTAAATAGATTCCATCAGCTACAGGTTTGATCTTCATCACTCTCTTCCTTTCTATGTTAGAATGGGCTAGCCAGAAATATATTTAGTTAGACTAAATATGTTCTCAAAAAAAACCTCCTCTCTCTCTATTGTTTTTATTCCTCGTCGGAAACATTATTATGAATTTTCTGCAGCCACACCATCATCAGGGAGAGTTCTTCCGGGGCCATCCCCTGCCGGGCCACACTTTCCAGCTCCGTGATGATCTCCATACAGATTTTGCTCTGAGCCAGTCCTGCATCCGTCAGATAAATCCGTTTGGACCGCGCATCCTGCGGATCAGACTTACGAACTACCCAATTCCCTTCTACAAGAGCATTAAGTAGATTGGTAAGTGAGGCCGGACGAATACCAAGCCGCTCATGCAATTCCTTCTGCGTCATACCATCTCCCAAGGTCCACAATTGCTCCAGTACATTCACCTGTCCTGAAGTAAGACCGTAGGCTGCCAACTTCCTGTCATACATGGCGTTAAGTTCGCGGTAAATCCGTTTATTCCAATATACGATATATCCACTGAATGGATGCCCCATTTACTTAGCCTCCCTAAATAATTATTAATCTTTTTCACTTCACTGTCAAGCAGCACGTTCCTTTCAGCTTATCACACACCTTGTATTCAGTGTTGATAGGTTAATGCCTTCATAGATTGATTACAATTGCAAGTGATGCTCGAATAGATGCAGGCAGTTTACTACCTGAAATATGCCCTTTTTCATTCCTCTTGTCGCGCATTAGTGTATCTCATCATATTTTGTTAATGAGAGACAAGTGTTTAGGAGGAATGCCTGGTGCCAAGAGTATCTGTAATTATGCCCGTCTACAATAACGCAATCTATTTGCAGGAAGCCGTTAATTCAATCTTGTTGCAAACATTAAGTGACCTAGAATTGATAATAATTGATGACGGATCAACCGACGGATCAGCAGGAATCATACATGAAATACAAGACACTAGAGTAAAAAAGATATTTCATGCCGAGAATATGGGTATTGTCACTTCACTGAATCAAGGGCTCGATCTAGCCCAAGGCCAGTACATCGCCCGTATAGACAGTGATGACATTGCAGCACTAAACCGCTTGGATGTGCAGGCTTATTTTATGGACCAGAATCCCACCATAGATATTTGCGGAACAGGATATACAACGAACTATCTCGGGCCTGTCAAATTAAATCCTATGTATCATGAAGAAATTAAGGTCTGGTTGTTATTTAATTGTTGCATTCTGCATCCTTCAGTTATGATGCGCAGTAGTTCAATAGATCGTCTCGGGATTCGTTATGATCATAATTACCCTCATGCAGAGGATTATGAACTGTGGAACAGACTAACCTCAAGCGCGCAATTGGCCAATATCCCTCATAATTTAATGTATTATCGACCACATCCAGGACAAATATCCAATACACATCGACCAATACAAGATAATACTGCACGAAGAATCCGTGAAAGACAGCTTTCTCAACTAGGCATTCAATTATCGGATGAGGAATACGCAATAATGACTAGATTAGCTGAGTTTAGGGTTAATGCTGATGATATTGAGGACTATCGAACAGCAACAGGTTTTGCGAATTGGATAATTGATCAAAATCAACAACACCATGTATTCGATCAGGATATTTTAAGAATGGCTTTCTCCAGATGTATATCAAGAATTCCATATTAATCTATAAGCAACCAACGTCCAATCGTTGATGCATGCATTGAGTAAAGGATGTGAAACAACCCGTCAGGCGCTTTTTGCACTCGGCGGGTTGTTTTATGTATGCAACGCATTTCCTCAGGATCGGCAGATGATTCAGGGGCGTTATATAAGCAAATCCCCCCGGCCACTGCCGGGAGGTTTTCAAGGTTGCTCTTTCAATACATAAAATAGCTTATTTTCCTGTCCCAATTCCGCCCAGGCTTGCACCTTTCACGAACACTCGTTCAATATTCTTCTGCACCACAGGGTCTTCAATCAATGGCGGTGCTTGATGTGGCTTGGTACGGGCGTCGATAATAACATTGTCACAGGCCCAATGCTTGTGCTCATACCCGCTGTTCACGCCGTAGATGTCATGTGACGGATTGCTGCGCGTAAAGGTAGCCCACAAGAAATTGTCCAGCTTTGCACTCATGAACTCACTGTCATCACAGAGAATAATCATCGGACAAGATGGCAGTGCACCTCTTTGCTCAATGGCCTTGCTTAACTCACCAATTTCCCGCTGCGCTTCATCGTAGCTGCCAAATGGGGATGCTTGGAGCGCCACAATGCCGGGCATGATCAGTCGAGCTTGTCCGGCTCCCGGGAGATCCTTCAGGATGCCTGGCACTTCACGGCACAGCTCTCTTTTGACCTCTCCAACCGCCGCAAAAACAACCTTACTCCCGGTGTTTAACCCCGTCCCAGAATAATCAAGCGTATCTATTGTCGTGTTAGTCTGAAAATGAATATCCCGGCGCAGATTAATCCGCTCCAGCACATAGGCCAGGAAATCCTCAATATCATGCGTGCTGACCTGCTTGTCCTCTTCCGCCGTAATGAACAGGAATTTCGCCAGGCTGAGCTGCCCTGTGCCCAAAATCCGGTTGGCAATGGTCAGAATCTCCGCAGGCTGCTTGATTTTCTGATATGGAGTGTAACGCTCGCTTCCTATTGCAAACAACAGCGGGTGTACACCCGCAGCGTCGATGGCGTGAACCTCTTTTACCCCGGGAACCTCCTGTCGGATCGCCCCTCCGGTCAATTCATGAATCAGCGCACCAAAGGCAGTATCTTCTTGTGGAGGTCTGCCTACAACTGTGAATGGATAGATGGCATTCTGTTTGGCATACACCTTGTGCACTCTCATCACTGGAAAAGGGTGAATCAAGCTATAATATCCCAAGTGGTCGCCAAAAGGCCCCTCCGGCTTCGTCTCACCCGGATAGATCTCACCTGTGATCACAAAATCTGCATCATTGCTGATGCAGTAGCCATCCACATAGCTGTAGCGGAAATGACGCCCGGACAGCAGCCCGGCAAAGGTCAGCTCGCTCATCCCTTCCGGCAATGGCATCACTGCCGATAACGTATGTGCCGGAGGACCGCCGATAAAGACGCTTACCTTAAGCGGCTTGCCCTGCTTATTGGCCTTATCCTGATGGATGCCGATCCCGCGGTGTATCTGGTAGTGGATACCAACCTCTTTGTTCAACTCATATTCATTCCCGGTGAGCTGGACACGGTACATTCCCAGATTGGAGTTCATAATGCCTGGCTTGTCCGGGTCCTCCGAATACACCTGGGGCAATGTGACAAAAGCTCCACCATCCCCTTGCCAGTGCTTAACCAGCGGAAGATCGGAGATCTGAACTTCCTGGAAGCCGGACGGCAGACTGCCGGATTTCTTCAGAGGCAGCGCTCTTCTTGCCGCAAGTCCGGTGCCGATATATTTGAACGGATTCTTCAGTGCTTTCACTGGATCATTGCGCAAGGCAATGACATTCTGAGTCGAATCCCACGTATCGCGAAAAATAAATTTGCTGCGCTCCACCGTTCCGAACAGGTTGGACACCGCACGGAACTTCGAGCCTTTCACTTTTTCGAAAAGCAATGCCGGCCCACCCGCTTCAAACACCTTCATATGAATGGCCGCCATCTCCAGATGCGGATCAACTTCTTCGGTAATACGAACCAAATGTCCGTTTTTCTCCAGATCAATGATGCATTCTTCCAAATTGCGATAGCTCATGTAATTGCTCCAATCTATTAGGTTAAAATGATAAACTACCGTTTACCTCTTCTTCCTGTAAAAATTCATATAGTTATAGTTTACGATATATTCCGCAAAAACACATCTCTTCTAACACTCCCCTTTGTCACAGTTCAGTTACATGCCAAAAAGCAGTCTCGGGAATTCAACGAACACCCAAGACTGCATCTGCTTTCTTATTCCCACTAACTCTCATAAGACAGAAGAACCCCTGCCAGACCACAAAGGGTACTTCCAGGTACCTATAGCACTTAAAAGTACGTACTTATATTTTCAATTCCTATGGCTATATAATAACTCTCGTTCGCAGGGCATCATCAATACTCTGCTTCGGTTATCATATCAACACTTAGGAGGATTATCATGAGTCAGTCTATTTCACAGTCTCATCAGAATACATCGTCAATCTCGGGAAGCTGGGCCCTTTTTGCCCTCGCCATCAGCGCGTTTGGGATCGGCACCACTGAATTTGTACCTGTAGGCCTTCTTGCTTCCATCGCTGACGATTTGAATATTGCCCTTACGCTGGCCGGTCTGCTCATCTCCGGTTATGCACTTGGAGTCGCCATTGGCGCACCGATTCTGACCGCACTTACGAACCGGATGAGCCGCAAAACGCTGCTGATGTCCCTGATGGTAGTGTTCATAGTCGGCAATGCTATAGCAGGCTTAGCACCTAATTTCACCGTGCTGCTCATCGCGCGTTTCATAACGGCTTTCTCGCACGGTGTTTTCTTTTCCATTGGTGCAACCATCGCTGTTCAGCTCGTCTCTCCCGAGAAAAAAGCCAGTGCTATCGCGCTAATGTTCACGGGTCTGACCATCGCTATTGTTACGGGCGTTCCGCTGGGAACCTATATCGGCCAAGCCTTCGGCTGGAGGGCAACATTCTGGGGTGTGGCTGCGTTTGGCGTGATTGCCATCATTGCTAGTAGTATCTTGATCCCCAACAATCTGAAGCAATCCCCGCCTGCCAAATTCAGCGACATGTTCCGACTGATAACTAATGGGCGTCTGCTGCTTGGTTTTCTGATCACCGCACTTGGGTATGGCGGCACATTCGTAGCCTTCACTTATCTAACGCCACTTCTGCATGATGTGACCGGCATTAGCCAAGGAGCCATTAACATTATTCTGATCGCCTATGGTATTGCCGTTGCCTTCGGCAACTCGCTTGGCGGCAAGCTGGCTAACAAAAATCCCATCCGCGCCTTGTTCTGGATGTTCGTGATTCAAGCCGTGGTATTGGTCCTGCTGACTTTCCTTGCCCCATTAAAAATTGCTGGCATCATTGGTGTCATTCTGATGGGTCTGTTCGCCTTCATGAACGTACCTGGTCTTCAATTGTATATTGTCCAGCTTGCGGAGAAGTATGTCCCTTCAGCGGTGGATGTTGCCTCTGCGCTTAACATTGGAGCATTCAATGTAGGTATTGCACTTGGCTCCGTCGTCGGTAGCGTCGTCATCGACCATCTGGGTCTCGTTCATACACCTTGGGTCGGTGCCATTATGGTCTTCGCGGCAATTATTCTGACAGGGATTTCAGCCAAACTTGAACGAAATTAATCTATATTGGGGGAAGTATCTCCATAACCCCATCCAAAACAGGCTGCTTTCATCCCTCCCCCTACTAATCTTAAGGAGGAGCAGAATGAAAGCGGCCCTTGTTTATCTACGACATGATCAACGACATTAAATCCCTTACTGCTGCGGCACAGCTTGTAAGTTCTCCGGTGCTCTCTGTTTCAGGATCGGGATCATCAGCAGTGCGCCAAGCAGGAACAGAACACCGGCTCCGGCATAAATGGTTACCAGCGGATAGGCATGCTTCAATGTGCCGGCCAGAGACATGGAAATTACCATCATCCCTGTGAACATAGGCATCAGCACCCCGTTCACTCGGCCCACGATGGATTCATGCGACCATTTCAAGATCATCGTGCTGATCCCAATCTGGATGCTAGGGAAGGCCAGACCGTTCACGAATTGTGCGAGCAAGGTGAGGCTGACACTTGTTGAGAGCCCAATAACGGCCGTACATGCGGCACTAACCAGCATGCCAAAGCCCAGCAAAGCCTGCGGGGGCACACGTTTTGAGAAAGCAGCAATAATTCCACCGCCAATTAGCATAGCCGCCCCATTCACAATTAGCATGTATTGCAGAAAATTCTCAGGCTTCCCCAGCCGCTCCGTTACGATAAACAAGCTCAAGGCCTGAGCTACACCAACGGCCAGCCCGGCAAGAATAAAAGCCGCGCCAAGCATGCGTAAGACCGGACTCTGCCATACATAACGAAAGCCCTCACTCAGTTCCTTACGGAATTGTCCCTTGGTCTCAGTCGTCCGTGGCTCGACTTTATCTTTCGGTAGCCTGAACAGTACAAGCGCAGAGAGCAGAAACACAACTCCCATCACCGCTATCGAATACTCCAGACCTAAATTGCTGTAAGCAAAGGTACCCAGCATCGGTCCAAGCACCATGAAGATCGCCATCAGCGACTGAAATAGCGCCATCCCCTGCTGTAGCTGCTCTTCAGGTACATGCTGCTTGAACAGGCGCATCCCCGAAGGCTGTGAGAATTGAGACAGAATCGCCGAGATGAACGTCACAAAGTACACAGAGTGCCAGCTGCCAAAATGAATAGTCAGGAGCACAGCAAATACGGATACCGCTGACAGCAAATCACACCAGATCATGGTCCGCTTGGGCCGCCAACGGTCTGCGAACGTTCCGCCAATAAAGGAGAACACAAAGATCGGGGCGAATTCGGCCAGGCTGATCAATGAGATCGCATACGGATCCTTGTTTGTCTTCTCCGCAACGTACAGCAAAATGGCAAAATTACGGACCCAGATTCCGATCTGTAGCAGAACATTAGAAAATATGATCGTCTGGATGAAGCGGTTGCTGAGAAGGCTTGGTGATTTCGGTGCGTTAGGCACTGCACTCAACGTTTTCAACTCTCCTTTGTTAGGGAATCTCTCTGTAATAATTGAAATATATGGATGAGTATAATCAGAGCGCGCATATTTGTAAATGAGTTCCTGTAAAAAAAAGACCCTCCTTTTGTAAAAGGAGGGCTACTTGACGATTCGATTGCGAATAGCAAATACGACAGCTTGAGTACGATCTTCCGCGCCGAATTTTTGCAGGATACGGTGGACATGGGTCTTCACCGTACTCTCGCCGATATAGAGCGCGGCCGCAATCTCTTCATTGCGTAGTCCGTATGCCATTTGCTGGAGGACGTCCAGCTCCCGCTCAGTCAGTGGATCGAAGGACGGTAACAGGCCCGGCACGGGGTCCTCCAGAGGGGCTGGCAATCTGGAGGACATGGCCCGTCCGATCACCTTGGAGGCCACGGCAGTCCGGAAAATGGCCTCCCCACGGAATGCCGCTCGCACTGCATCCACCAAATCTTCCGGAGCGGCATCTTTGAGCAAATAACCAGCCGCACCGGATCGGATTCCTTCATAGACATAGTCCTCTTGATCAAAGGTAGTTAAGATAACAACTTTGCACTCCGGATCAATCTCCAAAATACGGGGTGTTGCTTCGATTCCGCTGCCACCTGGCATCTGAACATCCATCAGCACTACATCAGGTCGGATATGCTGAATCAGTTCCACGGCCTCTGGCCCACTCTCCGCTTCGCCCGCCACCTCCATATCCTCCTGCGCATTAATAATGTATCGCATGCCGTGACGAACCAACTGCTGGTCGTCAACCAGCATGACTCGAATCATTGATTCCGTCATCGTCTCTCTTCCTCTCTGCCTTGCTCTTCACCCAGCGGCACTGTAACTATCAGTCTCATCCCGTGCGGCTGAACCCCTTCTATCTGCAGCATGCCGCCCGCACGCACACAGCGGGCCTCCATACTGGCTAGACCAAAGCCGGGCTGCGTCGCAGCGGTAGGCTGCCAGATCCCGTTATCTGCAACAGTCAGGATCAGTTCTCTGCTATGGCTAGTAATAACCACTTCAACATGAGAAGCGTGCGCATGTCGGATCACATTCGTAAGTGCCTCCTGCAGCACCCGATACAACAGCTCGGAAATCTCTGTTCCCCATTCCTGATCATCCCCGTCAACGGACATTCTGATGATAAGTCCAGCCTGCTCTTGCACCTGCTTGACAAGACTTTGCAAAGCCACAAGGCCAAGCCGGTCCTCATCCGTCGCCATCTGCCGGACGACAGATCGGACATCCTGCAAACATCGACGGGCGACGTCAAGAACCGTCCGCAGCGCCTTTTCACCTTCAGCAACATCACTTTTCATCATAAAGGGCAACGCCTGAAGCTGCACGATCACGGAAGTCAGACCGTGGCCGATACTATCGTGAAGATCACGGGAAATGCGGGTTCGCTCCTCCAGAACAGCATAACGAAGCAGTTGGACCGTTGCCTCCTCCAACTCCTGGTGAGTATGTTGCAACTGATGATGCGCTTGCTCCAGCTCCGCATGAACCGCCTGCAATTGCTCATAATGGAGCATACTGGACCGGGTAGCTTCCCTGCGGACCCGCACTCCCCAAAATATAATGTACGTACCCATGTGGAGAACAGAAGCGACTAAAATATCATTCTTCTGCACCCCGTACAGAAAGAAAATGAGAGCATCACCTGATATCATCAATACGCCCAGCAGGATCGAAAAAAACAACGGAAGCCGCAGCGTAGCATAGCCTATAAGATAGAAAACAAAGACAATCAGCGGTGCCGGGGTACTGAACATCTGGCAATAGAGCAATGTCAGCAGCCAGCTAAGCAGCACCATAATGCCACGCCAGGAGGCCTTGACGCTCGACCCTGGCAACCACAAAAGGACCAAATAAATCAGCACCGCCAGTATTCCCACAGCCGGGCCTGCTGCGGGGAATCTGGACGAAGGCACTATGATTTGGGGAACAACATTTAGCGTATATAACAGTATAAGACTAAGGACGATCTTTCGCTGGTGGGTCAGGAGAAAGCCTGCCAATGGACCGAGCTTTGGTTTGATTTTCATAATAGAATCCTTGCCATTTGGAATGATATCTCATTATAACACCTTTATCTCAATCTGCCGGAATATCCTGCCAACTGTTTGTATTTCAGATATACAAAATAGCGGCGAGCAAAGACGTTAGCAATCGAAACAAATAGCAATCCGGTGCTTATAGACAACACAGCATGATGCGCACCCCAGTACTGCGCAAGATGGCGAATCAGCATCACGGCCAGAAAAATCACAATGCCGGCTACCGAGCCCTGCGACGTGATTTTGCCCGTATCAGGATTCACCCGCACCTTCTGAAGCTTGCCTCTCCAGGCGCCCAGAGCAAGACCTAAGACGATGCAGATCAGGTAGACCAGCAAACTGCCAGGAGTAAGGTCGATTGTGGTCATACTGGACAACATCAAATATGCAAAAAGAATCGGGGTAATCCATAAACGGGAGGGTCTGATTTCTTTTTCCCGCAGATTTAAAATTACAACAAGGATCACCACAATCACATAGTTGGTCATACTCATTTGAATTCCTCTTTTCTGTGGCAATTTGTAAGGCATGGCATAATTGTACCGAAATTACGGTTCTATGGAGTCCACCCACAGGTTGATGCTCACGCTCCACCCGGAGATGGATCTTGGGAAAGAGTCCGAAATGCCTGATGCAGGCATTTTGCCCTCTCGGCCCTGCATTAATACCTATAGAACGTCCCGCCTTATGGGACAAAGAAAAAAGACACAGCCTGTTAAGGCTATGTCTTCATGGAAGCTCGTCTTAGTTATTTTCGGGAATAGAGAGCCAGGCCCGCTGATTTTGCCAACTCACCTGAACCGGGGTTTCAAAGAAAGAGGTCAGGTTGGCGCTGGTCAAAACCTCTTGTGAATGACCTTTAGAGTATACTTCGCCCCGCCGAATCAGCAAGGTCTGGTTAAATACAGGCAGGATCTCTTCGATATGATGGGTAACGAATAATAGCGTTGGAGCATCCGGCTCCTGAGCCAACTCACTGATGCTTGCAAGCAGCGCTTCTCTGGACAGGAAATCAAGTCCGTTCGTAGCTTCATCCAGAATAAGCAGTCTTGGCGAAGCCATCAGTGCCCGGGCAATCAGAATCTTCTGCTTCTCTCCCTGTGAACAGGATTGATAAGCGCGATCCAGCAAATGAAGGCAGGACAAACGCTCCATCAGCTTCCGGGCCTGTTCATAATCTTCCTCACTCGGCTCGGCGTATAATCCGATGGAGGCATGTTTTCCGCTGATCACCACATTCTGGGTCTTGTCATTGGCATGCAATCTCTCCTGTAATGAGGAGCTGACCCAGCCGATGGACTTGCGCAGCTCCCGAAGGTCCACATCCCCGAATCTGTGCCCAAGCACAGATACCTGACCCTTGGTCGGCCAGATATAACCGTTGATGACGTTTAACAGCGTCGTTTTGCCCGAGCCATTAAGTCCCAGGATCGCCCAATGTTCTCCTTTGGTCACGGTCCAGTCAATTTGCTCCAGGATCGTCTTGTTGTCCCGGTTCCAGCTTACATTGTTCACTTCGATCACATTCGTCATCTGCTTAATCACTCCTTGAAGGAAAATGGGCGATATTCATCATATCATCTGATGTTTGACTTCAAAAAAATTTAATCCTGATTCAGAAATTTCTTGAGTTGCCCCACGGTGCCGTTCAAATTTTGCAGTGTCCAGTGCTCGGCCGCAGCCACATCCTTGTCCCGGATCGCCAGATACAGATTCTCATGAAAAAGATGATGCGGGTCATGTACTTCCTGATCTTTGGCCAGCGTATGCTGCGAGTCTAGCAGCACGGACGAGAACGTTCTGTACAAATCAGCAGCAATGCTGTTATGACTCGCTACCGCCACTGCCAGGTGAAAAGCGATATCCGCATTCAGGTAGGCGGTCGTATCGTCGTTGTCCAGTGCCTGCACCCTCTGATCCAGTGCGGTCCGCATATGCTCTAGGTCCTTCTCGCTCCGCCGCTGTGCAGCCAGCCGGGAAATATCCAGCTCCAGCATCTTCCTTACTTCGTATACCTCCAGTAATTCAGCTCTCCGCAGCCGGTGAACCAGCGGTTCATGAATAATAGGGTCGGCTGTCAAAAACGTGCCAAAGCCCTGCCGCTTCTCCAGCAGACCTGCATGCACCAGCACCCTGACCGCCTCGCGGATCGTCGAGCGTCCAACGCCGAACTGCTCCATCAGCTCTGGTTCCGTGGGGATTTTATCACCGTGCTTGAGCTCTCCGTCGGAAATTTTCTTCTGCAGTTGATTGACCACATCATCCACCAGCTTGGGACGATTCAATGCCTTGAATGAAACTTTAGAATTCATCAGATCATCTCCTGTTTATTGGATAATATCACGGTGCGGTTATGGGGGCAACCTCTTTTTTTCCAAATTCGCATGTAGAAAAACCCGGTGATAGCGTCTTTTCAAGGCCTCACCAGGTTTAGGATTAGAACAAATTAACTCTGTTTGGGACCCACGATTCCTTGCATAAGCCCGCCTCCCGCCATAGCATGACATTACCGCGGTGTTTCTTAATCCTTTTCAGAAATTGCTCGGCGACGTTCCCTCCAGCCTTTTCCTGACGAATCCACCAATATGATCTATCGCCTGTTGTGCTTCGGGTAGCATATGAGCCAGGAATTGAAACACGCTCCACATATTCTCCCAGATTTCCAGTTCCACCTTAACGCCGGCCGCATCGGCCCGTTCCTGCAATCGGATTGCATCGCTTAGCAGCACCTCATGATCTCCCACTTGTATCCATAAATGAGGTAAACCGTGTAGATCCATCCTTAGCGGAGAAAGTAACGGGTGCTCTGCTTCCTTGATACTTGCATAGTCTTCCAGTATCCTCTCATTGGCGGCCCGACTCCCTGTTGGATCAAGTGCTGCACGACTGCTGTACGATTCTCCATCCAGATGAACCAGATCTGTGTGCGGGGATAGCAAAAAAGCTCCGGCCGGCAGCTCCTCGCCTTGATCCCGCAATGATAATAGGGTCATCAGGACAAGCGTGCCTCCTACAGAATCTCCCCCCAGTATAATATCTCCGGCAGCATAACCTTGATTCCTTAACCAGCGGTATGTGTTCAGACAATCGTCATTGGCGGCGGGAAAAGGGTGTTCAGGGGCCAGTCGGTATTCCACAGCGAGTATCTTAATCCCGCTGGACTTTGCGATTCTAGTACATAGATCCCGGTAAAAATCGCAAGTTCCAGCAACAAAGCCTCCTCCGTGGAAATACAGAATCGCC
Organism: Paenibacillus sp. MAHUQ-45; assembly: GCF_058133325.1. NCBI lineage: Bacteria > Bacillati > Bacillota > Bacilli > Caryophanales > Paenibacillaceae > Paenibacillus > Paenibacillus sp. MAHUQ-45. Next base: position 195,962 of record NZ_JBYUPV010000005.1, on the reverse strand, counting down.
TTGTTCTCCATATCAGGAACCAGGTTGCCAGGAATAGCCCATTCGCCCCGCAGCGATCCGATGCTTTCTGTCCGGTAAGTTATCTCATCGTGCCTCGGCATTCCCGCTGCCGAATTTGCCATGCTCCGCCTTATCTCTGCCACCGTCTGACTCGCATAATTATTGTTTTGCCGCAAATAGTCTTTAATAGCCTCTAGCTGCTCTACACTGGTCCTTAACATATTAACGCCCTCCTACTGGTCTTGTTACAATTACTTTAAGACCTGTAGTTAGGTACAGGGTCAACTAGGAATCCATATTGAGGATTTGCAGTGTCGCCTGCACGCCAGGATGTCTATCCGTGGCCTGTAAGTTGCTTTTCAACTGAGTCAGCGCCAGCAGTGTGTCCTCTTTTTTCGAGATCTCGGATCTGATCTTCTCCTGTTTTCGATCTATGGTCATTATGAAATCATTAATGTTTATTTCACTATTTCTTGATTTGGTTAAGGCCTTTCTTATTTCCTTCAGCGTGAATCCGCAGGTTTTGGCGTTATGGATAAATGTCAGTCGGTCCAGCACCTCTTCTGAATAGATACGGTAGCCGGATTCTGACCGCTGTAGCGGAGGCAACAACCCTTGTTTCTCGTAATATCTTAACGTTTCCATATTCACATTAGCTATTTTCGCTACCTGTCCACGTAAGTATCCCGTCATCACCGTGACTCCTCTCACCATCCATCTGCTCTTATTCTAGCAAAAAAATTCCAAGACCTGAACATCAGGCCTTGGAATCATGCGAAGTCTCTCTCACTCTGTCAAATATAAATCTCCGAAGGCGTCGATATCCTTGGCAGTCCCTATGCCACTGTTGTATTCTACCCAGCCTCTGCGCCCGTCTCCGTCGTTGTCATTGACCAGGATTGAGAATTTCAGCTTCAGGCCCTTCTTCACCAGTGCGGTATCACGGCTTAACTCTTCCCATGGAATCGCCATCTCATAGGTGGTTTTTGAATCTTCCCGTTTGATGACGTATTTAAGATCTATGGCATCGCCCACTGAAAAGCCGCTTGGTGCGATCCAGCGCCACTTGTACAACGTTCCGTCGTCACCTCTCGCGGCGCCTAATTCATGATACTCTGACGGAACCGTGCCATCCGGTTTCGCTATGCCAATCCCGATCTGGATACTGTCCCCGCTCCAGATGGCATCCCCCGATGCCGTCTGAACATGCTTGTCGTCGGTAACCTCTACCCCGAGATAAAGGTTATTCGCATCCCATGAGAGTTGGCCGTTGGCACTAAGATCTTGTTCTCCCTTCCAATCTCTAATCTTAACATCCTTTACCTCAAAGCGAGCAAAGTCATTCCAGTCTGACAGGTTGCCATCGATCTTCAGCGGCTTACCGAGCTTCGGAATAAGAAGAGCATTCAAAGTATCCATCGCTGTCTGTACCAATGTACCCTGATCGTTAGTAGCCTTCAGTGTGCGCTGACCTCTTGCCAGTTCCGGGAGATCAACACCCACCTTCTCGCCTGGTTGCAGTGCCTCCACTGCAGTTGTAAAAGTGCCTGGAGTAGACCGTGCTGTCTCATAATCCACTTCCAATAACCCGCTGAATTTGTTCTTGGACCGGTTGGTGACATCCATATGCGTTCTTATCGCTTGGTGTGATGAATCATAGAAAGTCATATAATGTACCTTCAGCGGATCGGCGACATTCACATTAACGGTAAAGCCCTGGGCGGTCTCACGGACCGCTCCTTGCCACACATCAACGGATAGATTCCCTCGCTTGACGGCATCTGGAGTCTGGATCTGCAGTATGTGGTTCTCTTCTCCAATGAGCTCCCACCCATCTGGCAAAGAGACATGTAGCTGCTCTCCGGTATTACCTCTGTAAGCTTCGGGCAATTTGATGTCAAAAACATCACCGGATGCAACGGAGAGACTGGAGTTTTCCGGTAACCGATCAAGCTCGCGGGTGTTCCTGAGGTTCCATATGAAATGCGAAGTTGTCTCTACAATCTCGTCGATATACTTTGCGTTCTTGTAATCGTGGCCTACGCCCTCCATCGTAAGCAAATTATGATAAATTCCCTGCTCCTTCAATTGATTGCCCAAATCCACACTTAGCTGGTATGGAACCAGCTTGTCTATGGTCCCATGGATAATAAGAAACGGTGGAAGCTTGCTATCCGGAAGCCTTGTCAGATCCCCGCCATAAATATCCACAATGGCAAAGACAGACTTCACAAGAGCCGGATCACTGGACAATGAGAGATTGACAAAATTTATAGAAAGATGGCCACCAGCAGAATCTCCTCCGATCACAATATGATCGGCATCCAGTCCGTAAGTCACTACATTATCGTTAATCCAATGGATCACATCCCGTATATCCTCGCAAGCATCGGTAAGCGTTCGGCTGAAGTTTATAAACGGGTCTTTTTTCAACCGGTAATCCACGGACAGGACCACATATCCCCGTTTAGCCATCGCCGTTGCAAAATCTGCAGCATCTTCCTTACCTCCTCCTGAATAACCGCCTCCATGAATGAAGACGAAGACCGGCCTCAGCTTGTTGTTGTCGCCAGTGGGCTGGTACAGGTCAAGCTTCAACCCTTCCTCCGCTTCTGTCTCATTCTTCTTCGTGGCGTACAAAATATCACGTTTCACATCAACCTCATAAGCCGGGGTCAAATACTGCACCGGCTCTTGCTCGTGAATCACCTTAACGTTGAGCGGTGTTACACTGTTATTGGCAGGGTTCTCCACGGATACCACCTCCTTCTTTTGATTATCAGAAACTTTGTTATCCTCACGATCATACAGATATAACCAGGCAGCTAGAACAATAAGCAGAATCGGAATCACATAAACAAGCCTGCGCCTCACTGTGACAACCTCCTAGAATGATTTTAGCTGTATGATCCATACCCCGCGCTGACTCGCAGAATTAGCCGGCAGTAAGATAATACCAAATCTAATTTCATTCTAGATTTCCAATCAGCATTTAACAATCCTGCATTCTTCGTAAAACAAGTGTAATATTACGTATTTAGCTTCAAAAAACACACTATCGCCACCAATATCTGTCTACAAATAGCCAAGCTTAGATTCCCACTTCAAAGTTAGAGCCTTATTCTTTAATGGAACCTAACATAACCCCTTTGACAAAATATCGCTGTAGGAATGGGTAGAGCAGCAGGATCGGTACTGTCGCAACAATGATCGTTGCATATTTGATCGTCTCCTGAATCAGACCTTTGTCAACGTCCGCCACGGTACTCATCATGGAGTCTGTGCTGTTCGTGATCAGAATTCCCTGCAGAACAAGCTGCAGCGGGTACAAATCCTTGTCGCGCAAGTAAATCAGCGCATCCATATAGGCATTCCAATGCCCCACACCGTAGAAAAGGGTCATTACAGCCATAATCGGCAGCGAAACCGGGATGAAAATCTGGAACAGGATACGAAAATCATTAGCCCCGTCGATCCGCGCCGATTCCTCCAGCGCTGCGGGAATACCTGCAAAGGAGGTACGCATGACCAGCAGGTTCCAGGTGCTGATCGCAGATGGCAGAATCATCGCCCACCGCGTATCAAGCAACCCCAGATGTTTCATATTGAGATAGGTGGGAATTAGCCCCCCTGAGAAGAACATCGTGAATACGATGGCAAACATAATGGGTCCGACGAATCGAACACCCTTGCGAGATAGTGCATAGGCAGCGAAGCTAGTAAGCGTCAGATTCAGCGTCGTACCGACGACGACATAAATCAGAGTATTAAGATATCCGATAGAAATCATTGGATTCTGGAATACCAGCTTATAGGATTCAAGACTGAAGCCCGTTGGCATCAACAGCAGACCCTGATGCCGAATCAGATTGGTAGGGTTGCTGAGAGAAGCGAACAGCACATACAAAAATGGATACAGGGTAACAGCCATCAGCACCACCATAAAGACATTGATGCAGATATCAAACAGCCGTTCACCCCAGGAAATAGAAGCTTTCAAGGATAATACACCCCCTGGAATGGACTACCACAGACTTGTTTCATTGATCTTCCGGCTAATCTTGTTGGCCGAGACGAGCAACAGGAAGTTAATTACATTGTTGAACAGGCCGATTGCTGCCGAAAAACCATAGTCCATCTGAAGCAATCCTCGCCGGTAGACGAACGTGGAGATAACATCCGCCGTTTCATAGGTTGTCGAGTTGTACAACAAAAGAATCTTTTCCAGACTGCCCCCAGCCATAAGCGTACCAAATCGCAAGATCAGCATAATGATGATCGTCGGCATAATTCCTGGGAGTGTGACATGCAGAATTTGTTTGAAACGTCCAGCGCCATCCGTCTTGGCAGCTTCGTAAAGACTGGGATCAATCCCTGTAATCGCCGCCAAATAAATAATCGAGCCCCAGCCTACGCCTTGCCAGATCCCGGAAGAGACATAAATGGTCCGGAACCATTCAGGTACAATAAGGAAAGAAACGGAAGGAATACCGAACAAGCCAGTCAACTGATTGATCAGACCGTTCCCGGACAGAAAGTCGACCATCATTCCCGCCACTACGACAATAGAGATAAAGTGTGGGAGATACGTAATGGACTGCACCACATTTTTAAATACACTGCTTCGGATTTCATTAAGTAGCAGCGCCAGAATGATGGGAGCTGGAAAGCCGAAAATCAATTCATAGAAGCTAATCAGCAGTGTATTGCGAATCAAGCGCCAGAAATAATAACTGTCATAAAAAGCTATGAAATGCTTGAACCCGACCCAATCGCTGCCCAAAATTCCTTTGACGGGTGAGAAATCCTTGAAGGCAATCTGCAAACCATACATCGGAAAATAAAGGAACACCAGATAGTAGAGCACAACGGGAAGCAGCATGATATAGATGTATTTATGACGGGACCAGTCTCGTAGCAGCTTCAACACATAGACCTCCTTCATATACAGAGTAAAAAACAGCGGGTCCCAGGCCGGCGCAGGTAGCGCGACGATACCATTAGGAACCCGCTCAAATCAGCGTTACCGTTTCAAATATCGCTCGTAAGCCGCTTGCTGAATATCAATAGCCTCTTGAATGCCCATGCTTTCAATGGTTTTTACAAAGGTATCGAAATTATCGATTGGCTCCACTCCCATAACGAACCTGTCGAACATCTCATCACGATAAGTAGTCACGTCCGTCATAATCGCAGCCAATCGTGCCGATTCGTCATTGGTCAGCGACAGCGTCGGAAGCCAGTTGCTATTTTCCACATCCATCCAGGTACTGAGTGCTTCCTTCTGCTGAGGCAACGCAACATTCTGCTCTTGATAGCGTTTATCCTGTACAAACGGGCCACCGAACGGAATAGCATATTGGCCGAGCGCAGTAGCGAAAGCCATACCATCCGGATTCTTCATAATTTCATTGGTATAGGTAGGATAACCATCCTTCATCTCATAGCTCTTACCCTCAACACCAAAGTTGAACAGCATGCTTCCCTCTTCACCGTACTTGAAATCCAACCATTTCACTGTCTCTTCAATATGCTTATTGCTGCTAGTAATAGCCGCCCCCACACTGTTGAAGATTGGGGTGATTTGACCCAGAACCGGCTTGTCGCCTTTCTTGAGCGTTGGATAAGGGGCACCTACCAGGTTAAATTGGGGCTCTTTCTCAGACATCGCGGTCATATATTTTCCGATTCCGCCGCCAACCGCCATTTCAGATGCAGCTAGCAGTCCACCGGTCCATTTGGCGTCCTTCTGCTTGTCGTCTGTCGCTGCGTAATCGCGGTCAATGAGGCCTTCTGCATACCAGTTACGCATCGTGTTCAGGAACTCTTTATATTCCGGCTGAACTGGACCGTAAGCCACTTTTCCGTCCTTCAAAAAGTATTGGCTGTTAATTCCCCAGGCATTGAGGAATACGTTACTGAAATTCAGCATCGTGTCCTTTTTAATCAGGAGTGGAATTTCATCGGCTTTGCCGTTTCCATTGGGATCTCCTTCCTTAAGCGCTTTCAACACAGTGTGCCATTCATCAATAGTTGTTGGTACCTGAAGTCCTAGCTTATCGAGCCAGTCCTTACGGATGCCAAGGCCAAAGTACGTACGCAAGAATGGATCAGCCCGCAGGAAAGGAAATGCATAAATCCGTCCGTCATCCGTAGAAACCTCTTTCTTGATCTCCGGATGGTCTGCCAGCAGTTTGGACAGGTTTGGAGCATATTTTTCAATGTAATCATTAAGTGGAATGATCACACCGCTGTTCATGGCCCCTACACCGCCGCCCGGATAATCATTCCAGCCCCATTCGATAACATCTGGATAAGAGCCTGAGCTCATCAGCAGATTGAACTGGTTCTTCTCCTGACCGGTAGTTGGGCTCTGGAATTCAATATGAATTCCTGTCTTCTTCTCTGTCTCTTGGAAAGCAGCAATATCATTCTGAGTCTTAATCCCCGGCGCCGCACTGCCCAAACCTTGGATGTAGTAAGTTAATGTAAGCGGGCTGGACACGATCTTTCCATCCTTTGGCTCTTCCACATTCCCGGTTCCCGGCGCCTGCGAATTCGTCGGTTCTTCTGCTTGATTTCCATTTCCCCCTGAACAGGCCGATAAGGAGACGGTCAGCGCTGTTACAGCCGCCAGCATGGTGATCATGCCCTTTTTTCCATAACTCATGAATCTAATCCCCCTTTTAGTTGATGAATGGCGTGCGTCTACTCGCAGCCTCGACATCATCATACTTCTGGCACTCAGCATCTGAATATGGTCTGGATGTTACATCTCCATCCCAATTGATAGATCCGGGACTACATATCTCTAAGATCGATGTTCCGTTTGTTTGTTCGTGCGATATTGACCAGGGGTAATTCCCTCATGCTTCTTGAAAAAACGTATAAAACCAATGTCGTTAGAATATCCGACCGCACGTGCCACATGGGCAACGGTACAATCCGTATCCGCCAGCAGTCGCTTGGCCTCCTTCAGCCGGGTCTCCGCAATAAATTCAAGAATTGTATGCCCGGTAACCTTTTTGAAAAAAGAAGATAGATACGGTTGAGTGATTCCCAATTCATCCGCAATAAGGTTCACACTTAACATGTTCTCGTTGTAACGTTCATTAACAATTCGTTTGATGGTCTCCAGCATTCGGCTGCCCTGATCGCTTCGCCCTTCCCGCCAGAGTCGGCAGACGGTCTGAAACTCCCCTTTTAGCTGCTGGAATGTGTGGTGAGTATCCCCGCTGCGATCGGACTGACTCTGCAGTAGCCGCATGGCAAGCTCCGCATCCGCATTCGGCGTATTCTGGACAATCCGGAACAGCGTTGAGGATAGATGCAGCAGAAAATAAGAGCCGATTAGCGGATTATTGCCGTCAGCACTGTAATGATCGGAATACAAGGCATTCAAGAGCTGCTCTGTTTTCTCTTCCTCGCCTGATTTCACATAATTGGACAGCTGCTGTTCGATATCCAGCGGATAATAATACACCGGAGGTCGCTCCCGCAATTGATCAACTGCATAATCTTTGGCCTGCCGCTTGGCGTCCTCATCGAGCCGCTTAAGAGCATCGCGGAAGGCTTCGCCGATCGATTTTATTTCCCGCGCAATGAAGCTGGACCCTACAGCCACTTTTAGGCGGAATCGCTTACACAACATATGTTCCAATTGCTCTGTGATCGCCGCCAGTTCTGCTCTGCATGCCGCCTCTTCGCCTTCACTGAAATTAATCAGAAGAGCAATTCTGCCCTGATCCAGCTCAGTAGTGTAGGCGGTATGGCGTTCTCCCGCCAAATCGGTGGCAATATTCGAAATGACGAAATTGATAAAGAGCCATTCTTTAGGATCATTTTCACTAGAAAAAGCACTCATATCCTCAACATCGATCAACAGGATCGCAAACATATCGGAAATGAAGACAATATCCATGAATTCCAAGGCTTCCGGCTGCAGTTCATGAGGATCTGCGTAACCCTTGATCAGCCGGTTCAGGAAATGATGGCGGATAATAGGTGTCTGCTGCGACAAGCGGCCCCTGAGTTCAGTTTCTGTTATTCGGGCTGACTGAATCGATGTATGTATGAATTGATATTCCAGCGGTCCCTCTTTGCCCGGCAAGGCGGTACTGTTGCCTGTTACAACCGACAGCAGATCACGTAGTGGGCGGAAGTTGCGATAGGAAAGGTAGACCGATACTGCCGCCCCTGAAAGCGCTGCTAAAACCAGCAGCAACAAGGCCCAACTCCGTACCTCGTTCACTTCCTTCAGAAAAACAACGCGGGGAACTTCCAGCACATATTTCCACCCGAAGACACTTGAAGTTACATAGGATACAATCATCTCTTTCCCCTCACGCCGGGTCTCCAGCTTGCCCTGCTCGCCTTGCATGTCTCCATATGTAAAAGATAACGGAACTTTACTGGCAGCCGTTGTGCTGATCATCCGGTTACTGCTGTCCACAATGTAGATGCTACCTTGTCCGGCATCCGCCAGGCCCTGGAACATCTTGCGTATCTCATCCTCATTAATCATGATAAACAGTGTTGCTAATCCATTGGAACGGTTGCCTAGCGGAAGGGTCTGCATATATGCAAGAATGTCGCTCGACTCCCCGATACTGCTTCTCGCATGCAGCGATGGCTCGAACAGACGGAAATGGTATCCGCTTTCAAATTTCTGCACCCACTCAGCGGCACTCAATCCGTCAAAACGAACCGCCTGATCAAACAAAATCTCTGGTGTTGTCTTCACGCCTGGTCCCAGCATGGTTCCGGTTTTGGGCAGATATATATAGTAATCATTAATGAATGGTGTCAATTGCTTGTAGCGCTTCAAATCTTCGGATAGTCCAATCATCTCGTACTGCTCCTTATCAGACAGGGGCGCCCTACTACTCATTAGCTGCAGCAGCTTGGGATGATTGGCGATCTGCTGTTCCAATTGCTCGATCATTTGTAATTGCCCATCAGCGAGTTCCCGCAGCTGCCCCAGCATAGCCGAATTGCTGCGCTCCACGGATTTCACCACCACTTCCCTGGCGCTCCAATAAAGTATGCTGCCGAGAACAAGCAACAGCAGAAGTATTGAGATATAGGACCAGAACAACGCAGGCCACGCGCCTTTGAACCTAAACCACTTCCAGCTTTTCATACCCTTCATCCCCATCGGCTCTCCTCCGCCTCCGCTCTATTGTTGTGACCTTGAGCTCCATGCTCACTCTACAATCAGGCTTTAGTATACCATCATTATAAGTGGGCAGGACCTAACCATTCGTTCACTGGAGTATCCATTTGTATGATCTGTAAGGAGATACCACATATATTCAATTGTAAAAATCATGAAAAACCCATCCTCCAATGAGTTACGGAGAATGGGTCTGGATCTAAAAGTGGTACTGGGGTACAACGGTGACAGGCAACTCCATGGATCTATTCCATTAAAAACACCTGATACTGCCTGCGGTACTCCCCTGGCGTGAGCGAAGTTTGACGTTTAAATAAGCGTGTAAAATAGTTACTATCCTGCAGGCCACACAACTCCCCGATCCGTTTCAGTGACAGCTCGGAATGCGCCAGCAACCGCTTAGCCTTCTCAATCTGAAGATGGTGCCTGTATTGCAACGGGCTCATCCCCGTGTACTGCTTCAGACAACGGGCCAGATAATCAAAATGATAGAGCAGATCACGCTCCATTTGCACGGAATCAAAGGGCTGCTCTAAATGCTGATTCAAGTAAGCTGCCACCTTCTCGCTGAGGAAATAAGAACGCGCCTGTGGACTGCTGCGCCGCATCCCGCTCTGCAGTTGCAGAAGAAATTGGCCGAGCAGGATATTCAATTCGAACGAACGCTGTAAGGTCAGCACATGGTGCAGCTCAAGCATCTCAGTCAATAGGGGCTGAAGCGAGTGCAGATCCACAGTAGAGAATTTCGGAATCTCAATGACTCCCGGAGGAGCCTCCGTATCTTGATCACTCCGCTGGAGCAGAGGCTGCTGCCAATGAGTCTTCTCCTTCAACATTGGATGGGTAGACACTGGGAACTGGAAATGAATCCAGTAGACCTCGGTCTCTACCTCGGTCGGCCGTAAACCGCGATGGGTTTTGCCAGGCTCCAGAACCAGCATCATACCTTCGGCTACCTCGTAAGCAATACCATCCTCCTCCATGTGTAGCAACCCTTTGGCGCATATAATGAGGTCGAACACCTCAAACTGGCGCTGAGCATGCTGCACGCCGGGCTGCCATAGTGTGTGACCGATTGCCGCCAGCAATGGAAAGGGTGGGACCGGTATTTCAAGCACAAGCATGTAACGTCCTCCTGATTAAAACATACAGAAATTGTACTATACAAAGTCGGAATTGTCGGCTGTATATCATCTAATATTCCATTAGAGTGGTAGATATAATATGATTCTATCATTTAATGACCAGGGGGACGCAAGCATGAAATTTCGTCAGGTTCATCTCGATTTCCATACATCCGAAGCTATTGAAGGCATTGGCCAGGACTTTTCCAAACAACAATTCCAAGAGATGCTCAAGACCGGGCATGTCGATTCCATCACCATCTTCTCCAAATGCCATCATGGCTGGGCTTATCATCCAACAACCGCCAATGAAATGCATCCACATCTGGACTTTGACCTTCTGGGCGCCCAGATTGAGGCTGCTCATGAAATCGGTGTGAAGACACCGGTCTATCTGTCCGCCGGACTGGATGAGCGACTCGCCCGCAAGCATCCACAATGGCTAATTCGCAATCAGCAGGAGGTTATCAGTTGGACAGGTAACTTCATGACGCCAGGATATCATCAATTCTGTATGAATACCCCTTACCTTGACGTTCTGGCCCAACAGGTCGAGGAAGTCGTGAAGAATTACGATGCGGACGGCATCTTCCTGGATATCGTTGGCGTCCGGGAATGCTACTGTCAATACTGTGTGGCGGAGATCCGGGAGCGGGGCTCAGACCCGCGTAACCTGCAGGACATGCGGAAGCTATGGGAAGAGACCTATGCCCGGTATGCCAAAAGAATGAATGATACTGTCCACGCGGTGAAGCCCGGACTGCCAGTGTTCCACAACAGCAGCCACGTTGACCGCGGGCGGCGTGACCTCGCCCATGTCAATACCCATCTGGAATTGGAGTCACTGCCGACAGGTGGTTGGGGCTATGACCACTTCCCTCTCTCCGCGCGTTATGCGCAGACACTGGGCATGGACTTCCTTGGGATGACCGGAAAGTTCCATACCTCCTGGGGCGAGTTCGGCGGATACAAGCATCCGAATGCACTGCGCTATGAAGCCGGGCTGAGCCTTGCCAATGGAGCACGCTGCTCCATCGGGGATCAGCTGCATCCCGGTGGCCGCATGGATCTCGCCACCTACACGCTGATCGGCGAGGCTTACCGCGAGGTAGAAGTTAAGGAAGAGTGGTGCCGGGATACCACTGGCATAGCTGATATCGCCCTTTTATCGCTCGAGGCTGCATCATGGGCTGCTGGCAATGGTCCCATCCCTCAGCACAACAAGCATGATACGGGAGCTGTGCGGATTTTGCTTGAGGGCAACTATCTATTTGATGTCGTGGATTTGGAGGCCAATCTGGCACCATACAAAGTTCTGATTCTCCCGGACGAGATCCTGATCACAACGCAACTTAAGGCTAAACTAGATGAATTTATTGCTGGCGGCGGCAAAATCCTGGCTACCGGACGTTCCGGCCTGTCGGTGGACGGAAGCGGCTTTGCACTGGATTTGGGCGTTGCATGGCAGGGGGTATCAGCGTTCCGCCCTTCGTATTTACGACCGTCTTTCGAGCTTCCTTCCCTGCGCACAGCCTCCTTTGTCATTTATACCGAAGGTCAGGATACAGTGCTGACACCGAACGGTACTCTGCTCGGCAGCAAGGAGAATTCATACTTTAACCGTGACTTGTTCACCTTCTGCTCGCACCAGCATACACCTTCCGATCTACAAGAGGCAGGAGCGGGCATCGCAGAAGGCCAGGACGGTATCTATGTAGCTTGGCATGTGTTTGAGGATTATGCAGTGAAAGGCAGCCTACCAGTGAAAGAAATCATCTGCTACGTGCTGGATCGCCTGCTAGGAACTCATAAATCACTGACGACCAACCTGCCTGCGCAAGGCGTCACCACCTTACAGGCACAGCCAGCCTCCAATCGCTGGGTGAATCATCTGTTATATGCTTCTCCGGTCCGCAGAGGGGAAGGTGTAGAGATTATCGAGGATCTGCTGCCACTCATGAATACAGAGGTCACCCTTGCAGCAGCACCGCAAGTTAAGGATGTATATCTGGCACCTCAGAATGAGAGTCTTCCATTCAGCCAAGTAGACGGTAACTTGAGCTATACCGTACCGCTCTGGTCCTGTCATCAAATGGTTGTAATTCAGTTCTAGTGCGGATGTCTAGAAAATAGTGCGTTTTTATACAGAGTATCCCTGCGCCCATGCTGGTAGCGGGGATACTCTTTTTTAAGGAGAACTTATGTTAGTAACGTAAGGCTCAGTTGTCGCTACGGTGAGGGTTGAGACTTACGATCCTTTTAGCAGTAAAATCCTCAGAAAACTCCTGCTTACGGGTGCGAGCTTTCCTGAGGAAAGCTTGCAGGCGATCGCTACGCGCCTACAGTTCTAAATCCCCCCGTTCCTTCTCGCTCTATGCTTTCTACTTTACAATTGAACGTACATCCGCTATATTTTCATTGGATATACTTTCCAAGTTGGGAGTGGTTGCGTAGTGACAGAAAAAGTCAAAGCGAAAATTGAAAATTCCCTTACTGTTTTGTTAGTTTCAGATTTAGAAAAGTCAATGAAATATTATGAAGAGGCTTTGGGATGTAAGGTCAACGAACACTGGGCAAGTCGAGATCAGTTCGCTTTGGGTTTTAAATTAATTCAAACAAAAAGTGTTGTTAAAATCAAATGGTGCGAGGATTGTATCCGAACCAAAGATATCCGAATTTGACTGGGGAGCCTGGAAAGATTTTTCTGTTAGAGACTTGGATGGATACGTAATAGGTTTCGGTTCGGGAAATAAAAACAGCTGATGAACGAAGCTGCCGAGAACGATAGCTCAAATAGCAGATTGCACATGCAATCTGCTTTCTTCATTAAAGTACTGAGCAGCATACCTCCACTGCAGGCCTTGAGTTCAGGCCCGCTACGTGAACGGACATGCCCCAATCTACTCCTGGATCAGCGCCATGCCCAGCGCCCATATCTTCTCTATGTTCTGCTCCTCCGCAGCATAAGCGGGATAGCTGTGTAGTCCAAAGATGTTCCTCAATTGTGCAAGTCCTGTCTCCTTTGTCGCTGGTTGCATAATCCCTCGCCTGTGGTTAATTAGGCGCCCGCTAACAGACTTGAATTCGGCAGAGGTGCAGATATAAAAGTAATTGTCAGCCATGCCGGATGGCGCGGGATTGCTCAGATTTTGGACTCGTGCCAGCACTCTCCACATAGGGCTCATTTTATTAATCGTCGCTGGGGATAGCTTCACCCGATTAATCTGCAGGGCATTGACACTAATCCCTCGGCTTTTATACTCTTCGGCCAGCTTGAAGCTCAACAGCAATAAGGCCATTTTGGAATCTCCATACCGCTTGTACATGTTGAACGGCCGGCTGTCACGGAACTCACCGCGCAGATTGTCGAACTCAATCGTCCGCTTAGGTTCAAAGAAATGCTTGATGTTGGTTGTGCAGGCATGCAGAATCCGCGGGTCTGGCGCTTGTTCAAGCAGGCCACTCAGCAAATGAGACATTAGCAAAGGCCCAAATGTGTTGGTCGCAAAGGTCAGCTCGACATGCTCGGGGCTGAGCTTATACTCTTTTTCACCATGATTCAGGTAAGCTGCGTTATGGATGAGGATATCTAGACGGGGGTACTTAGCTGTAAAAGCTGTACAAAATGCACGGATAGATGCAAAAGAAGATATATCGAGCTCCATGAGATCGACGTTAGCATTACTGGTGAGACGTTTGATTTCCTCCTGAACAATCCTGCTGCGCTGCAAGCTACGACAGGCCATCACCACATGATAGCCCTCACCCGCGAACTTCAGCGCGGCCGCTCTGCCGATACCCGAATTTGCCCCAGTAATGATCACAATTCGCTCTTTCATACCCGGCCTCCCTGACACTTTAATTTTGCCTTGGACTGCTAGCCTTAGATTACCCAATTCTTTCTATCAAGTTTATAGTGATTATAGCTTTCGTTATCCAGCTCAATAATCCTTTGCAATTGAAATCCGGATTTTTGAATGACTCTATTGGACGGCAAATTAATTAATAGTGCAACAGCATTCAGCACCTCAACGTTCGTATGTTCGAATAAGTACTTGACCATCCCTTGTACAGCTTGTGTTGCATATCCTTTACCCCGATAATCCCTGGATATTGCGTACATGATTTCCCGGTTTGTTGGCGGCAATTCGTCCTTGATCCCTGAGGCGCACCATCCGATTAACTCTCCCGTCTCTTTCAAAACAATACCCAGTCGAAGACGGAGTTCACCAATATCTCCACCCTCCGCTACATCCTTCAGGAACTGCCCGTTTTCTGGAATTTCGTAGTGTATGAGCCATTCTTCCCGTTGCTCCTTCGATACGTTCCAGCCTGGCAAAAATACATGTATTTCAGGTTGCCAGGTAAGCGAATGAAATGTATCTAAATCATGGGCTATGTATTCTCTTAAAATGATGTCCTTACATTCAATCCGAAATGTGTTGTCTCCTGCATGATAATGAGTATAGGTGTCCATGAACTATCTCCTTCTGGAAAAAATGTCCTTTTTACTCATCTTAATGATTTATTAGATTCTATGACTTGGATAAAATAATTATAGCTAAACTATACTATCCATGTAAGCAGAGGATGCTAAAGCTTTTTCTTTAACATTACTTCATCATCCTTCACATAGCCGCTTAGTTCATAGGTCTTAATGGCTGGATTGTTGTCTCTTCCCGTTAAAATCTTAACCGTTTTGACGCCACGGGTATGAAGTTGGTCTTCCAGAAAAGAAATCAAGGAAGTAGCTACTCCGTTCCGCCGAGCAGATTCCTGAACATACATTTCAGTAATTTCGCCGTAAGCTTCATTGTAACAAAACGATTGCATACTTTGAGCACAGGCAAAGCCGACCACTTCGTCCATTATCGTAGCCACGGCTACCAATTCATTGTTGCTATTCAGACACTTAATGATATCTGACACAGAACGCTGGTCTCCACCGTTGAACTCATGATTTAGTCTAGACAATGACTCTGCATCGTGAAGCGTCGCCAACCTTACATTCGTAGACACTCATCTCACCCATTTCTAGAATTTTTATTAGCCTAAAATCAATCCAATAGCTTGTTCTTAATAATCTCCACAAATTTTGTCGATGCTGGCGATAAGGATACACTTTTCAAAAAAGAGATGCCGATACTTCGCTTGGGTATTTCCTCGGTTAGTGAAACTTGATGTAATACTCCATTATTCAAATACTTCTGGGAGAATTCCTTTGTCACACAAGCTACGCCTAAATTGATCTTGGCAAATTCCAATAACAAATGATGTGAACCCAGTTCAAATTCGGGAGAAATTTTAATCCCTTTAGACAGCATATAGTCTTCCACATACTTTCTGGAGTTGGACTTCGACTCAAGGAAGATTAACGGCAATTTGACAACCTGATCCAGGGTGACCATTCCGGATAAGTGACTCTTAAATTTCTCGCCATATACAAAAATATCATGAATATCAATGCAGGGAATTAAGGCTAGTGCCGGATCTTCCAGTGGAAAATTACAAATACCAATATCTACACTGCCTGATTTAATTAGCGCACAAATCTCAAGGGTAGTACCATTCACCATCTTGAACTTAATATTGGGGTAACGATTATGAAACTCTTCTAGGTAAGGAAGTAAAAAATACTTGGAAATCGTATCACCTACTCCTATCTTCAGCTCGCCTGTCGTTAAATTTTTCAATTCGAGTAATTTTTCTTCCCCGACGTTAATTAAATTCATGGCCGAATTGGCATAATCAAATAAGAGGCGGCCTTCATCCGTTAAAAATACACCTTTTGATGTTCTAGTGAATAATCGAGTATCGAGTTCTCTTTCTAATTGCATAATCCCCTGGCTGACAGCCGGCTGTGTCATGTAAAGCTCTTGAGCCGCTTTGGAAAAGCTTGTGCTCTGAGCCACCGTACAAAACACTTTATATAAATCTAACTTGCTCACTGCTATAAGCACCTCTTATATCCCATATTCAATATATTAATTTCATTTATACCACTAGATGGGTGTATATTACAAATAGGAATCCAAATCATGCAAGGAGCGATTATATTGGAAAGAGTCGTCGGAACAGTTGTAAGAGGCCTCCGTTGCCCTATCATTAATCAAGGGGACAGCATCGAAGACATCGTTGTAGATAGCGTTCTAAAAGCTTCCGAAGTGGAAGGCTTCAGCATTCAGGATAAAGACATCATTACCGTTACGGAATCCATCGTTGCACGCGCCCAAGGCAACTATGCTACCATTGACCATATTGCACAAGATGTAAACTCCAAATTTGGAGAAGATACAATCGGCGTTATTTTCCCAATTTTAAGCCGGAACCGCTTTGCCATCTGTCTGCGTGGCATTGCTAAAGGTGCTAAAAAAATTGTGCTCATGCTCAGTTATCCGTCGGATGAAGTGGGCAACCACTTAGTGGATCTGGACGAGCTTGATGAAAAAGGAGTTAATCCTTGGACAGATGTATTGACAGAGCAACAGTTCCGCGAGCTGTTCGGATATAAGAAGCATACCTTCACCGGCATCGATTATATCGATTACTATAAATCATTGATTGAAGAATACGGCGTGGAATGTGAAGTTATTTTCTCCAATAATCCAAAGACTATTCTGCAATATACTAAACATGTACTGACTTGTGATATACATACAAGATTCAGAACGAAGAGAATTTTGAAAGCCAATGGCGGAGAAAAAGTATATAGCCTGGATGACATTTTGGCTGCATCGGTGGATGGCAGTGGATGTAATGAAAGCTATGGTCTGCTTGGTTCTAATAAATCAACAGAAAATAGCATCAAGTTATTCCCACGCAATTGCCAACCTATCGTGGATAATATTCAACATAGAATCAAGGAAAAAACGGGCAAGACCGTCGAAGTGATGATCTACGGGGATGGAGCTTTCAAAGATCCTGTCGGAAAAATCTGGGAACTGGCTGATCCGGTTGTATCGCCTGCTTATACAGCGGGACTTGATGGCACACCAAACGAAGTAAAATTGAAATACCTTGCTGATAACAACTTCGCTGATTTGAAAGGTGAGGAATTGCAGCAGGCTATCTCTCAATACATTAACAATAAAGAAACTGATCTAGTAGGTGCCATGGAAGCACAAGGTACGACACCTAGAAGATTAACCGATCTGATCGGCTCTTTATCAGACCTTACTTCCGGAAGTGGAGATAAGGGCACGCCAATTATCTTTATTCAAGGATATTTTGATAACTATACGAATTAGAGTTTTTTGGGGGCCTGCTCCCATCATAAAAGACTATTCGCAAAAAAGCTGGACACCTCTACAGGTGCCCAGCTTTACTTCATTTATGGGATATGACACAGTGATTTCACTGAAAGTCATCGCTTGAAGGTTTATTCTATGCCAAGGGCAAATGCTGTTAACTTACCGTCAGCTGCTCACTATTTGCTTGTACAAGCGCTACAACTTCCTGCGAGGTTGCACAGTTCAGCGCCTTCTCCGCCAATTGCTGAGCCGATTGGAAAGACAGCTTCGTCAATTGACTTTTGGCTGGAAGAATCGAGCTTGCGCTCATACTAAACTCATCCAATCCCAGACCGAGCAATAACGGGATTGCTACTACATCCCCTGCCATCTCTCCACACATACCAACCCATTTGCCTTCTGCATGCGCAGCGTCAATCACCATTTTGATTAGTCGCAGTATGGAAGGATTGTATGGCTGATACAAGTAGGAGACCCCTTCATTCATGCGATCAACGGCAAGTGTATACTGAATCAGATCATTGGTGCCGATACTGAAGAAATCAACCTCCTTGGCGAACAGATTCGCCAGGACAGCTGTCGAAGGAATTTCCACCATAATGCCTAGTTGAGTATCCTCCGCAACCGGAATACCTTCACGCACCAGTGCGTCCTTCTCTTCCAATAAGATATCTTTCGCTTGTCTGAACTCATCCAGCGTAGCGATCATCGGGAACATAATACGCAATTTGCCACTAACACTGGCCCGAAGAAGTGCTCGAAGCTGTGTTCGGAATATATCCTCCCGGTCCAGGCATAGGCGGATGGCCCGCAAGCCTAGAAACGGATTCATTTCCTTGGGAAGCTGAAGGTAAGGCAGCTCCTTGTCTCCGCCGATATCCAGCGTCCGAACGACAACGGGCTTATCCCCCATTTTCTCAAGGATTGTTTTGTACACATGGTATTGCTCGTTTTCCGAAGGCATAGTGTCTCTGCCCATATACAAAAACTCTGTCCGGAACAATCCTACCGCTTCTCCGCCGTTCGCTAGAACTCCCTCTACATCAGATAGAGAACCAATATTCGCTGCCAGCTCTACCCCATGACCATCAGCCGTTACGCTTGGCTCATGCAGCAGCCGTTTCCATTCCAGCTTCTGCGCTTCGTATGCAGCCTGCTTGTCACAATACAAAGCAACCGTTTCCTGATCGGGATTGACAAACACGCTTCCTGTTAATCCATCCAAAATCAACAGGTCACCATCCTGCACCTGGTCAATAATGTGCTTGGTTCCGACAACAGCAGGGATTTCCATAGATCTCGCCATAATGGCAGAGTGAGAAGTTCTCCCTCCGATATTCGTCGTAAAGCCTTTTACATAATTCCTGTTCAGTTGTGCGGTGTCAGACGGGGTTAAGTCTTCTGCAACAAGAATGACATCTTCATGAATAGAACTGAGATCTGTCGACTTGGCATACAATAAATGGTTCAATACACGCTTGGTCACATCTCGCATATCTGCTGCCCGCTCTTGCAGATAAGTGCTCTTCATATCTTCAAACATTTTAATGAACATATTAGAAGTTTCTTGCAGTGCAAACTCGGCATTGCAGTGGCCGCTGCGAATCTGCGCTTCTACCGGCTCGATCAGTTCAGGATCACTCATGATATGCAGATGTGCTTCAAAAATTTTAGCTTTTTCCTCGCCTAGCTCCTGAAGTGTCCGCTCTTTCAGAGCTTTCAGTTCGTCCCTAGAGACGGCCAGTGCCTGATGAAAACGAGCGACTTCCGCTTCCGGATCTGGAACAGCCCGCAGTTCAATTGTTAGCTCAAGCTCTTTAATAACAAAGGCTTTAGCAATTGCTATTCCTGCGGCGGCAGCTATCCCGGATATGTTATTCATGAACTGTGCCCAGCCCTTCCTGCTCAAATACCGCTTCAATAGCAGAGATCACAGCTGGCGCATCTTCTCCTGTAGCCTGAAAGGAAACATATTCTCCTGGCCCGACACCTAGTGAAAGCACGCCAAGGATCGATTTAAGCGACACATTACGACCATTAGAAGCAACAGTTACCTCTGATTGAAATTTCTGTGCTACGTTTACAAGAGCAGTAGCGGGGCGCGCATGAATGCCTTCCTTACTTGTAATAATAAATGTCTTGTTCATCCGGCTTCACTCCATCTTTATAAATTCAATAATGCCTTAGCCTGTGCAACTACATGTTCCACTGTAAATCCAAACTCTTTCATTAAGCGGTCTCCCGGTGCAGATGCACCGAAAGTCGAAATCCCAAGAATAGCACCTTCTGTTCCCGTAAACTGTTCCCAGCCAAACGGAAGTGCCATTTCGATTGCAAGTCGTGCGTGAACTTCCGGATGCAATATAGCATCGCGATAAGCCTGATCTTGTTGTTTGAACAGTTCCCAACTCGGTAAACTTATGACGCGTGCCAGGATGCCTTCTTCAGCAAGCACTGCCTGCGCCTGAACGGCAAGCTGTACCTCCGAGCCTGTGGCAATTAGCTGCACATGCGGCTTCCCTGTAGATACATCCGATACGATATACCCGCCCCGATTCACACCTTCAGAGACTTGTGCCAGGCTCTGCTTCAGAATCGGCAAATTTTGTCTTGTCAAAATCAATGCGGTCGGTCCTTCTTGCTTGTTAACCGCAAGCGCCCAGGCTGCAGATGTTTCATTGCCGTCGGCAGGCCGAATCACCGTCAGACCAGGAATAATCCGTAAAGAAGCCACTTGCTCAATCGGCTCATGTGTTGGCCCATCTTCACCCACAGCGATACTATCATGTGTGAACACATAGGTAACCGGGAGCTTCATTAGTGCCGCCAGTCGAATGGCCGGACGTAAATAGTCAGCGAATACGAGGAACGTTCCCCCAAATACCTTTAACCCGCCATGCAAAGCTATACCGTTCATCACAGCAGCCATGGCAAATTCACGTACGCCAAAGTAAATATTCCGGCCCTCATAGCTGGAAGGAGTGAACATGGCTTGACCCTTCAGGTGCGTCATCGTCGAGCTCTCCAAATCAGCAGACCCGCCTAATAGGAAAGGAATTGCCTGTGCCAAGCTATTTAACGCATGACCTGACGCTACTCGCGTAGATACAGCAGCATCCCCTTGTTCATACACTGGCAGTAGTTGCTCCCAGCCCTCAGGCAACCCTCCCGACACCGCCGTTTCAAGCTGGTCAGCCAGCTTTGGATAAGCCTCCTTATACGCCATAAGCAGCTGCTCCCATGCCTGGTATGCTTCGATGCCACGCTGCTTCACTTGTTCAAAGTGTTCCCGGACTTTATCCGGTATATGGAAAGGCTCTTCAAACTCCCATTGATAGAAATCCTTCGTTAACTTGGTTTCCTCCTGACCAAGCGGAGAACCATGCGGTCCTCCATGTCCGCCTTTGCCCTGCTTGTTCGGGCTGCCATATCCAATCACCGTCTTGACTTCGATTAAAGTTGGGCGCTCGCTGTCCTGCTGTGCCTCTTCTATGGCAGCAGTTATACCTTTCAAATCATTCCCGTCTTCTACGAGTATGGTTTGCCAGCCATAAGCTTGGAATCTGTCCCGAACCTTCTCTGAGAAGGAAAGTCCCAACTCGCCGTCAAGCGAAATATCATTGGAATCATACAGCACGATCAGCTTACCCAGCTTCAAATGGCCTGCAAGCGATGCAGCCTCAGAGGCCACACCCTCCATCAAATCACCATCGCCGCAAATCGCGTATGTGAAGTGATCGATAATCGGGAATTGTTCTTTATTATACGTCGCGGCCATATGCGCCTCGGCTGCAGCCATGCCGACAGCCATACCAATCCCCTGACCGAGGGGACCTGTCGTTGCATCAACCCCAGGTGTGTGTCCATACTCCGGATGACCCGGAGTTTTGCTGCCCCATTGCCGGAACTGCTTAATCTCGCTAAGCGGAAGATCATAACCGCATAAATGCAGCAGACTGTACAACAGCATTGATCCATGTCCTGCTGATAGTACGAAGCGATCACGATTCAACCAACCCGGCTGACCTGGATGATGCTTCATAGTGTTGGCGAATAACTGATAACCCATAGGTGCTGCCCCCATCGGCATACCCGGGTGCCCTGAATTAGCCTTCTCTATCGCATCGATCGCTATCGTGCGGATGGTTGCAATCGAAAGATCGTCTATTGTCTTATATTGACTCATGCATTTCGCCCGTCCTCTTCTCAAAATATATATCAAGTGGCTTACGCTGTAGTTCCTTTATTCTTCTCAATTGTCTCAAGCAGTTCTCTTAAATTTGGATCATCAATATAATTGCTGATCGTCACAATGTTCTTGCCTTTATGTCTGAGCAACGCTCTTTCATACAAGTCCTTATGAACAACAATAATATCGGAATCATCCGGTACGTCTTCGATTCTGAAATGCTTAACCTCAATACCGGTAATGCTTTTCTTTTGCAGTCTCTTTCTAAAAGTGGTAGCTCCTAAAGCACTGCTTCCTGCTCCGGCATCACATGCAAAAGATATCTTGTTAATTTCTGTTGTAGCAGGTGTATCCGTTATAATCTCATTAAGCAGTTCCTTACCTTCAGCTTTCATTGCTTTGGATTTTTCCTGAGAGCTGCTGAAGCTTTCCTCATCATCAGACTTATTGTCCAGCTTCAAAATAATAGAGGTGATCACAAAAGAAACGATTGTCGCAGCAAGCACGCCCAGAAACATGCCGAGGAAGCTTCCTTTTGGCGTTAACGCCAAATATGAAATAAAAGAGCCTGGGCTTGGTCCTGCTACCAGACCGGCATGAAACAGATTAAAGACTGTAATGCCTGTCATGCCGCCTGCAATCATTGCAATAATCGTCAGAGGTTTCATTAATACATAAGGGAAGTACAATTCATGAATCCCGCCGAAGAAGTGAATAATAATAGCGCCCGGCGCTGTTTTCTTCGCTGCTTTTTTCCCAAAGAATGAAAATGCAAGCAGAAGGCCAAGACCTGGTCCCGGGTTGGAGGCAACTGTAAAGAAAATGGATTTGCCTGAGCTTAACGTATCCTGCATACCAAGTGGATAATAAATGCCTTGATCGATAACATTATTCAGGAATAATACTTTGGCCGGTTCATTAATGAGAGACAGCAACGGCAAGTAGCCGCCTGCAACCATGGCTTTAATCGATGTTGTGACAAAGGCATTCGCTCCCTCGATCACCGGACCAATTACATAGTAAGAGAACACCATTAAGATAAAGCCCAATATTCCGATAGAGAAATTGTTAATGATCATTTCAAAACCAGCTGGCATTCTGTTCTCCAGGCTCTTATCGAATTTCTTAATGACCCATCCGCCCAGAGGACCAATAATCATAGCCCCCAAAAACATGGGTATATCGGATCCGACAATCAGACCAATCGCCCCGATTGCACCCATTACCGCACCCCGATTGCCTGCTACCATTCTTCCGCCGGTAGATGCAAGCAGTAAAGGCAGTAAATACGTGATGGCCGGACCGACGATTTCCGCCAATTTTTCATTTGGGAACCAGCCCGTGGGAATAAATAGAGCGGTCAAAATCCCCCAAGCAATAAACGCACCAATATTAGGCATAACCATGTTGGTCAAAAAACCGCCTACAACTTGAATCCGTGCACGTATTGATGATTTCTGCTTTGCAACACTGGACATTGGAATCGTCCCCTTAGTTCAAATTTTCTGCTGCTCAACACCACTTGCAGGTGTTATTCCACTTCTTCGATGAGGGATATTAATTCTGTCTCACTGCTCACTTGCAGCAGCTTCACCATTACATCCTCGTCTATAAGCATAGAGGAGAGGTCTGTAATAAGCTCCAAATGTCCGGTACTATCCTCAGCTGCAAGCACAAACAGTATGCTCACTTCCTTGCCTTCCGGGAATATCACTGGTGTTTCCAGCTTCAAAAAGGACATTCCTGTGGCATTAATATTTCCTGTATTCTTAGCATGCGGCATAGCAATACCCGGTACGATTACGATGTACGGACCATTCTTATCCACATTATCTATCATGGCCTGGACATAAGCCGTTGTAATGGCGCCTTGATCCAGTAATGGCTGGGCCGCTATTTGAATGGATTCCTCCCAGCTAGGAACCGATTGAAGGAATTTGGTGTTATTTTTCAAAAATTGACTTAACATGATGTTAGCCCCTCTTCATTCATTTGGATACTGCTATCAATGCAGAAACATGCTGTCTAATGACTTCCTGTACTTCCGGCTCGGTAATGTGTGAAAAAGCTGCCAAAGCGCTTATCAAACCTTGTTCTGCGATATAGTCTTGCAGCTCAACCGCCTCTTCATCCCTCGTATTACGGAATAAATAACCGGCGGCAATTACTTTGGCAAGCTGGCTGTAAGGAAGACCTCGCTTATACAACTCAGTTGCTGGTTTTACAAGCCGCTCATCCACACCAAGCTTCCGAATCGGGGACCTGCCAACCCGAAAAATATCATCGCTCACCTGTTCGTTTCTGAAGCGTTTACATGTTGTCTCGATAAAACTTTTTAACTCTTCGGCAGACTTACCATAGGCTGCTTCAAAATAACGGGCCACCTCATACATCGCCCCCTGTACCGTAGCTTCGATGTCGGGATGAGTAAGCGCACGCTGAATAGTCGGCTCGTCAAACAGGAAGCCCAGGTAGGCTGCAGCGGCATGACCCATATTTACAATAAATAGCTTTCTCTCAATATAGGGCGTCAAATCATCTACATAAATGACTTTATCCAATAAAGGCAAAGAATGATTCAGCATCTCCGAACGATTAATGATCCATTCAAAAAATGGCTCAACCTGAACCAAATCCCCCTCGCTAGTTCTTCGGGATAATGCAAGCCGGTCGACTGCCGCATTAGGAAAGCCTGCAATCGAAAGGATCGTTGCCATTTCTTCTGCAGAGGCGAGCCTTTCAATTTCCTGACGCAATGTAGTCGATGCGTTGATTGCATTTTCGTTAGCAATGATATCTATTGAGTCCTTGCGAAGTTCTGCTCTGGCCAGCAGAGCCTTGAGTAGAATATTGGCAACCTTAGACAGGTTGGGAACACCTACAGATAGCGTAATAAGGTCGGCTGCTCCGATATTCGCAATGACCTCTTCCTCTTGTGTCATGCTGTTGAGCGCTGACACCGGCGAGATGACTTCAATCGTATGATCCGCATCGAGAAGTTCAACCTTATAGCTATTCGTTTTGTTGATGGTGTCGATCATCTCTTGATTGACATCAACAAAACATACCTCAAACCCGGCTTTGCTAAGCACATTCCCTATGAAACCTCGGCCGATATTACCGGCACCAAAATGAACCGCTTTCATCGTAAGCCCCCTTCTACCTCTTATTCCAGGTTGGCATGATACTGCCACAGAGCGTGCATATCGACATTGTTTTCTTTGACAATCATTAGTGAAATCGTATCGCCGAGCAACAACAGACTTTGCTCAAACAGGCTGGTCATCGGTTGGATCGACGGGATTTCACCCGGTAAATTCAGCTTTGTGCTAACTGGAATTCGTACAAATACATCAGCATACTCCCTCATAGAGCTCTGCGGGTTAGCTCCGATATGTGCAACAGTAGCTTTGAATTGCTTCGCCTTCTTGGCAATGATAAGCGGGAAGGCCGTCTCTCCGCTGCCAGATCCCACAATAAGCAGATCTTTTTCCGTAATCGCCGGCTCCGTAATTTGACCAACTACGTAGGTGTTCACACCGAGATGTGCTAATCGTTTGGCAATTGACTTTAGGGACAACAGTACTCTGCCAACACCTACAAAGAAAACCTTATCCGCCTTTTTGATCGCTGCTGCCAACGCTTCAACCTGCTGGGGCTCGATACTGTTCAATGTCTCAGAAAGCTCGTTAGCAATGGCCTTGGATACCTCATTGAATGGACTCATTTACTTCACCCCCGCTTGAAGCCCTTGATCAATTGCTTCCTCAACCAATACTTTGTTGTCAGCCAAGCTGCGGTGTGGGATAAACAAACTGGTTGAGCCCGCGACCAAAATGTCAGCCCCTGCCTCTACAAGTGCAGGAATCGTATCCAGGGATACCCGACCATCCACTTCAATTTTTGTGTTCAACTGCTTCGCTTGGATCAGTTGCTGCAACTCCTCTACCTTCTTCACAGCATAAGGCACTTGCTTCTCATTCTTATCTGTTGCAAAGCCTGGATTAATAAGCATGAGCAGCACTACATCACATTCCGGCAGGATATGATCCAGCACAGACAACGGCGTAGAAGGATTTAAGGCTACCCCTGCTTTAATGCCACTTTTTTTAATAAGCTGGAGGCAACGATCAACATGTATACCGCTTTCAACATGAAAAGTAATTTGTTGTACCCCGATATTGATCATCTCTTGGATAAAAAATTCGTTATTATTCGACATAATATGAACATCAAAATTCATATTTGTAATTTTGCGGAGTTGCTTGATTGTATCGATTCCCAGCGGCATGCTTGGGCTGAAGCTTCCATCAATAACATCAACATGCAAGGTATCCAGTCCGACCTGCTCGATTTCTTTAATTCCTCTTTCCAGATTGCAAAGATCCGCACACATGATAGATGGTGCAATTGTGATTGCTCTGTTGCTCATGTTTATGTCTCCTTTTATGCGTTTATATGCTTCTTTGTACGAGTATAAAACAAAAAATATGCATAGTAAAGCGTTTATTTCTGCATTAACCAAAATAACAATTATAAACGCGCATAAAAAAGGCATTACATTTATCATTCCATGCATATAAACTGCATCAAAAACGGCAAATTACGCGAATAATTTAGGCATAATAATGATAAACATGCAAAACAAGGACCTGTTTATTGCAGTTTTTTTGAAAATTGTGCTACACTAAAAAGAAAAGAAGGGTACGGACTACATGTTAAAAGAAGAACGTCAGCAAAAAATCGTGCAGATTTTAAACACTGAGCACAAGGTCATCGCCAGCGATTTAAGTAAACGCTTAAACGTATCTGAGGATACCATCCGCAGAGATTTGAAGGATCTTGACATACAGGGGCTTGTCAAACGAGTTCATAGCGGTGCACTCCGCATAGGCCCACCTGTTGAGGATTTTTCCACGAGGCAAAATGTGTCCAGTGACTTGAAGACGAAGCTGGCACTCAAAGCGCTGGATTATATCAAAGACAATATGGTCATTCTTATTGATGGAGGCACGACCAACCTGTATCTTGTGAAGCAGCTTCCATTAACATTAAAAGCTACTATTATTACCAACAGTCCTCCTATCGCGATGGCCTTGTCCAACCATAATTCAGTAGAGGTCATTATGATCGGCGGCACCTTGTTCAAGGAGTCTATGGTCAATTTAGGCATTGATACCGTGGAAACACTTAACACCATGCGCAGCGACTTATACATTATGGGCATCTACAACATTGATCCGTATATTGGCATAAGTGTTCCGAGTCTGACAGAGGCGTTGGTCAAACGCAAAATGATATCTATTTCCACCGAGGTGCTGGGAATGGTAACCTCTAATAAACTTAATACGATTTCTAATCATATTGTATGTCCGTCCAACCAACTGACTTATCTCGTTACAGAGCATGTGCATCCCGAAATTACAGGGTTGTACGCTAATCAAGGTATCATTGTAACGGAATAGCCGCCCTCCGATATACTCCCCCTAAATTGCACCTGATTGTATTAACCTGTAATTGAGCATACAAAGACCTCCTTATACGAAGATAACTTTCTTTGTATAAGGGGGTTTTTACGTGTTGACCAGAAGAACTTATCCTTTAAAAGTACCTACATAAATAACACAAACAGGACCACCTCATTCGGGAGTCCTGTCTGCATGCAAATGCTGCAGCTATTTTATTCCTCTTTCTCCACAACGTAATCTAGTAGACGTCCATTATCATTCCATTGACCGTACATTTTATTTTCTCTAGTATTTGTTATGAATTTGTTTAATCTGCTCTGAAATAACTCTGGCTGATACTTATTGCTTTGTATCGTGTCGATCCGAACTCTTTTATAAAGATCTGGAAAGGCCATGTAATTTTTATATAGTTGCCTTTCCTCTTTGAGCCTTTCCTCTATAACTTCATCTATTCTGAAAGAATCGTAATCCATATCAGGAAGAACCTTTCTTCCTTCGTCTGTCATGAGTCCCAACTTTTCGAGGCGGCGGACACGTTCTTTATTCAATTCAGTCCATGAGCTTTTTTTGCTTCGGGGAGACAGTCTCTGAGCCAGCTCCGTTTCAGATATTTTCTTCTTGACTCCATCGATCCATCCAAAGCACAAAGCTTCCTCGACCGCGTCCAAATATAAGAGCGTATCCGGTTTGGGCGTCATACTGACCAAGACCCAACAAAATTTTTTAGTCCCACTATTTCCCTGTAGCCAGAACCTAAGCTCTTCTCTCGATTTTACGGGAATCAAATTATCTATTTCCATAGAAAGATACATTATCCTTTCTTCATTGATTCATTTACGTTATCAAGAAACTGATCTGCGTCACTATTAAATTTCCAGTGTACCCCAAACTTATCAACCAGCGTTCCAAAGCACGAAGACCAAGGATAATTGGATAACGGCATGGTGACATGTCCGCCAAGGGACAAACCATTAAAGTATTGCTCCAGTTTTTGCTTATCGTCAATGACCAGACTAATCAGAATATTATTCCCTTGCACCAGCTCACCTGTTACCACCTTCATGGAAGGCAGAATGTCCGACATCATGATCTTCCCGCCTGCGAATTCGATGGAAGACTCCATGATCATATTTAACTCATTTTCCGGCATTGGGTAGTTTGGATCTTGCGGAATATCCCCAAATTTCACTTTCTTTACTTCAATTGCGCTTAAAGCCTCCGCGTAAAATTCAATCACTTCTTCTGTGATTCCATCAAAATTCAAATATGCGATAGTTGACATAAAGTAATCCCTCCTTCTTGTGATAAATGTAGTATAATCTACAAAAGGTGACAACTATATGTCACCGTTCTCAGATGATGTAGAGAAATAAGAGGAGGAAATATGGACAAGGTTGAGCGACTTATTTCTATAATAATGATTTTGCTGAAAAAAAATATCGTTTCGACTAGTGAATTCGCGCAATTATTTAATGTTTCCAAAAGAACGATTCTTCGTGATATGGAAACACTGAGTCTATCAAACATCCCGATCTATGCTACCCATGGAGTTAATGGCGGCTACGGTATTATGGATGAATACAAGGTTGATAAACGTCTTTTAAGCAACTCCGACTTAGAGAATATATTAACTGCGCTCGGCGGGTTGGAACAAATTCTAATTAGCGAGGAAGTTGAAATTACTATAAAAAAAATAGAAGCGATGGTTAGCCCCTTATCTCTGAAAAGTTCAATTCAACTGTCATTTTATGATTGGGAGGGGCGGTCTGAGATCCTTCAAACCTTGAGGACATGTCAAGAAGCCATATTAATGAGAAGGTTAGTTTCATTTGATTATATAGATAAAGATGGCGCTACTTCGAATAGAATTGTCGAGCCCTATCAGCTTCATTTTAGCGAAAGAAGTTGGTATCTGAAAGGATTCTGTTTAGATCGTATGGGATATAGAACGTTTAAATTATCTCGAATCGATAAGCTTACTATGGATGAAAAAACATTTAGCCCTAGAGAATATTTATTAGAACAAGAACGTGAAGCAAGTTATCAACCACAATTAGTCGCTATTAAGGCATTGATTTCGCCTAGCATAAAAGATCAATTCATTGAACGGTACGGTCGGAAGAGTATTGAAAACTATAGTGCTGAATACTTATTAGCAACCATTTATGTCCCTCAAAACAGTACGGGATTTGATTTTTTAGCAAGTTTCGGCACAAATCTAACCATCATAGAGCCCAAAGCATATGTTGAAGACTTTCGAAATTATTTAAATAAAATGATGGGTAATTATTCTGGCTGATAGCAGAGAGGATAAATTCTATTTCAACCGTTGCATCTACGATGATCTTCTCACAAAACGACCATAAACCAATGACTTTACTGGCGATGCTTGGCGAAGCTTTTAACAAACAGAGGATGGCGCAGCAGCTTATTGTGCAATATGAGCAGAAAGCTGAGAGTCACAGAACTGAATTACGAAGATTTATATCCAAAGAAGAAACGGTATCTGTTATCGAAATCCGCACCGATTCCATTTATGTCTTCGGCAACTTCTGGTGCCGTGGAGCTTATAATTTATACGATGGACTGGGCATGACAGCCCCTCCCATTATTGAGCAAGAGATGCTTAACCGTGAGGCTTATCGCCTGATTACGGAGGAGCAACTTTCCCTATACGCAGGCGACCGGTTATTTGTGAGCATTATTGATCCGGTTCGATTCATAGTGCTGGAGAAAACTTTCTCCTGGAAGCAGTTAAAGGCTGTGCAAAATAATCGTGTCTATTCCATAGATCCGGAGCATTTCGCTGTCAGCGACCCCATCACTATGCACAGCCAAATGGACGTGCAGATGAAGCTGCTGCTTGATCGGTAGTTAGGAAACAATCTGGCTAAAGATTCTCTCTACTCTATAAAACGAAACCAAGATCATGCTAAAAAGCCAGCTATAATAGCTGACCTAATTTGTATTGTGAGGATATAGGTTAGAGCCATAGATTTATAACGTAGACTGGATGAACACCGTAAACGTAAAATAGTCCCCACCTAACGATCAGATGGAGACTACTTCACACTTACTAGGTAAAACCCTTCTGCTTTGCGCCAATGGCGGTTGTGCCTATCCGAAGCCCGACCGTCCCTGTTGCGCCGACTACGGTGGCCGAGTTAGTTCGTGTGTGCGACGGCACTTATTTCAACCAATTGCTCAGGGGACGCAAGATAGGTCACGCCAATGAGACTGCCGGGGTATTTTCACTAGCTATGAGAGGCGGATACTCAGAATGATAAGTTCAATAGTGTCCTTGTTTTGCTCGTAAACGTCCTTCGTCATGTGGATGTTCCCGCCTAAAGCTCTTGCATTGTATCCATGATTACTTAATTGATTCTGATCAAAGACATAATAAATGGAGATCGTATCTTGATCCTCACTGGTATATTTCTTACCTTTTAATCCGGTTTGCGTGACAAAGTCTTCTACAACAGCATTACCTGCGGGGTCCCAAGACAGTGGTCCTTCTTGGCCATACAAAGATATTTTTTGTTCAGGATCGTTCCCGGCATTTATAACAATTCCTGCATCGGGTATGGCTTCTCTCGTTGCGGTAGCTTTGTAATTTTCAGTTCCTTCAACTCTGTAATCCCAATTACCGGGAAAATCCACACTAAAGTTAAAACGCGAACATGCACTTACCTTTGCACCAAATAAAGCATTGAGCAGGGACAT
This sequence comes from Paenibacillus sp. MAHUQ-45, assembly GCF_058133325.1. Lineage (NCBI taxonomy): Bacteria > Bacillati > Bacillota > Bacilli > Caryophanales > Paenibacillaceae > Paenibacillus > Paenibacillus sp. MAHUQ-45. The sequence continues at coordinate 165,033 of NZ_JBYUPV010000005.1, read as the reverse complement.
GGTAGTGACCATTCTCGGACGATTGGCAGAAATGGATGCTGCAGCTTATACGTACGACCAGGGCGAACTATGTTCCGAAACGTTAGTAACGAGTGTAGCAATGGACCCGGCGACGTGAAAAAGCCGTCCGGTGCCGGACGAGCTTCGTCATATTTTCGGCTAGATCCAGCCAACGCAAAAAGCTTTTCAATACGAGCCACGTTGCTGGTCCGTTTCGGAAAGCTTTTTGCGTTCAATAAGTGATCTTCCCAAATAGATTGAAATTTCCAAATCATAATTTCCGGTAGTCCCTTGGAACTTTTATGCATCCATTGCGACTCGAAAACCACAATGACCGCTTGAGCTATCCGGTGTATTCGAGCTTCGAGCAGCAACCCTGTAGCGATTACAGTAGGAACGGTGACAAAGGTAAGATCCTCCTCTCATCGATTTATGTCCTGTATCGATGTTAAATATCGGATTCACATTTTGCGTCTGTTGGTGATAAGCCGGGCTGAACCAGTCTGCGCACCACTCCCATACGTTTCCTGCCATCTGATATAAACCATAGCCATTCGGTTCGAATGTATGAACCGGAGCCGTATCGATATAACCGTCGCTTGCATGGTTTTTAACAGGAAACTTTCCTTGCCAAATGTTGCACATGTGCTGGTAGTCAAGCTTCAGTTTGTCTCCCCACGGGTATCTTTTCCCTTTCAATCCACCACGTGCTGCGTATTCCCACTCCGCTTCGCTTGGCAGCCTTGTCCCTGACCATTTGCAGAATGCTATTGCATCATTCCAAGTGACATGAACGACCGGATGATCCATTCGATCCGTGATGCCACTCTCTATTCCTTCCGGCCTTCTCCAATTTGCTCCTTCTACCGCCAACCACCAGGGCGCCTGTTGCGAGGAACCCTTCACTTTGCTCCTTGTCTCTTCGGACACCAGAAGATGAAATACATAAGACCAACCGAATTTCTCCGCTTCCGTTATGTAACCCGTAGCCTCAACAAAAGCTTGATATTGCGCATTTGTGACTGTGTATGCCGAAATGTAAAACGGATTAATCTCAATCTTTCGAGCTGGCCCTTCCCCATCGTCCGGAAAGCCTTCCGAGTCATTCGTTCCCATCTCGAACGTACCGCCTGTTAAACTTACCCAGTCGAATCGGAGACTAGACGGAGCACCGAGAGTGCATGGAGTCGCAACCGGTTCTGCTGCTTGTATAAGTTTATCATTCGTATGCTGTCTGCTCACCGAGCAGCATGCTTTGGGAATTGGATGGTTCATCTTTATCTCTCCTGTCGCAGTATTCAAATATGCAAAAGTTCCCTGGCCGAACTAACGGACAGGGAGCTTAAACTTAACTGTTGTATAGCCGGTACACTTGGGCACTGTTCAGCGCAGTATTGTATAGCTGGAAATCATCTACGCTGCCGTTCCAATAATCGTTGGCATCGGTAGGCGATTTATGGGTCCCGATGCGGAACGGGGACGTTTGCGATTCGATGGTGCGTGTTGCCGATCCGACCGGTTGTCCATTCACATAAAGCGTGACGGCTCCGCCCCGATTTACAACCGCTACATGCGTCCATTCTCCTGTAGGAATTCTCTCAGATGAGAGCAATGCGCTTCCGCCAAGAAAAGTACCGAGTTGGCCGGTCGAAGTTACTCGGTATAGTAATGTGCGCCCCAAAACGCCCTCCTGTTGAAAAATAACTTGGTTAACACCAGCCGCAGTATCCAGCTTGACCCATCCCGCAACGGTAAAATTGCCTGAGCCCGGATTCAGTACGGCCGGCACGCTCACGTAATCGCCGCTGCCGTTCAGCTTGAGCGAACCGCCGACTTTGCCGTTGTTGTTCCAGACCGGGTTGCCCATCAAACTGCCGTTATTCGTACCTGCTGCATCAGCGGCCGTGACGCCGCTTCCGTCATCGAGCTTGAAATGAGCAAGCGGACTAACGAATGCAGGTGCAAGTCCTGGCCCTTGATATGCTCCGATACTCGGCGCTGTCGTAGAAGAAACAGCATTACCAAAATAATCTCGGCCTCCGTTTGCAGGGATCACAGCCCCTACATTCAGTGCCACCGAGCCGGCTCCCAGCTTGTAACCCGCCTGGTCGAGACTGCCGGGGCCGTTCAGCCAAGGGTCAGTTGTTAACGTATTAGTCGCCCATGCTGGAACCGGCACTCCGAAAAACGCGTTATTGTCGATAACGAAATTCAAATCATCCAGCGTCCATGTAACCTGACCGCCACCCTCTTTGTATATGAGGTTGTTCCGGAACTGGATTGCCTGCCGCTGATTCGTCGTCTCTTGATAAATAACGGGCGCAAGGCCGGAACCTATATACATTGTATTATTGTAAATATGGCTTGAAACCACCTCGCCGCCGCAGCTTTGGAACATACGCGCCCGGTCGTTGACCGAAATATTGTATCGGATCACGAAGTTGACCGCCTTACTGTTTCCCTGGGCACAAATCAGAAAAAATCCGCCTTCGTTTCCATGGGAATAGTTGTATTGGAATGTGATATTGCTTGTGGAATGATCGATGTCATATGCCATACCATCCTTAGTCGTTTTGCCGCCGGACGTGTCGTTGAATTGAAAGGTGACATTGTTTGCGTTCGCCGTCCACATACCTGCGTTCGGCGAGTCGGATCGCATATTGAAACCGGTTAAGGTGTTGGATTCGACCAGCGCCCCGTCAACCGTCATTGGTGCGATTCCGTCCCCGCCGATATCCGAGAGCGTATTACCGCTAATGTAGAGGTCGGTCATCGGCTTCCACGACCCGTTGCACAAACTCCCCCAAAACTCCACCAGTCCCGGTCGTTGGCAATAATTAGACCAAACATAAATCCCTTGACGGTCTACGCTTGCAATCTGATTGTTCAACACTTGCACCTGATGAAAAGCGGTCGGCACCGCTGTGCCAAGCACCTCAATAACGATGCCGCCTGAAGCATTCGCGTATTTGCCTGTGCCGTGATAGTTGCCGCTGACCGTTGAAGGCATGTAGCCGCGGACATCGTGAATATATAAGTTTCGCAACGTAATGCCGTATAAGTCGCCTGCGTCTTCGCCAAGAACGTGTACCCCCCGTCTAGCCATCTTATTATCGCCGGAAGCTGTCAGTTCGAGATCGCTTAACTCTATATATTGCAAATTACGCAGCAAAATAGCGTCGGTCTGACCATTCCCGTTAATAACGGGTCTTGCCAAGCCCGGACCGTAGGCAGCAATCGTGACAGGTGCGGCGAAACTCCCGCTTCCTACCGGCGCAAAAGTGCCGGAGCAGATCGACCCGCGTTTGAACAGAACGGAATCACCGGGGGTAAGATGAACCGCATTAATTTCCGCCAAATTGTAAAATGGAGCGGCCTCGGTTCCCGTGCCGGCTTTCTCAGCAGCACAATCCACATAATAGGAAATGCCGGCCGCGAAAACGGAAGGTACGCGCTCTATCGTGCCAAAGACGGGAATTAACAACGCTAATAGAACCAGTAATCGGACTAGTTGACGAATCATTTTGGAAAACAGCTCCTTCGTTCAGTGTAGGTTTAATCGCACTGCGGCACTCTTTGCAAGGCAAGCAAGGGAATTGTACCGCAGTTGCGGGCTTCACCGGCAGGTAGCGGAAGTCGCGCCCGTCACGGAAGGAGACCAGTACTGGAAATTAAGATCAAGCGATGTGAAAAGCGATCCGGCAAGAAGGGCAGCAGCCCTTTCCGTTGTCAGCTCCGCGCTTCCTGCAACGAAACATGACGCTGGCCTCCCGGCACGGCCGGCGCCGGCCGGATGATCGGCACGCTCTCCCCCGCGGCCGCCATGCGATGCTGCAGACGGGCTTGCAGGATATCCGCAGCCTCACGATGAGAGTCCAGACCAATCAGGTTCGTTAGTTCATACGGATCAGCATCAAGGTCGTACAAATAAGCCTCGATATACTCCTCCGAGCCGGCCTGCGCGTTACCGTCCTTGCCCTCGGCGACGACACAATATTTCCATTTTCGCGTGCGGATCGCTCGAGCGATGCTGCTTTCGCTGATTTGCACGAACACCTCCTCCTGCCAAGGCTGAGAAGAGCCCGCACCGTTCAAGAGCGGCATTATCGAGTTCCCTTGCATCTGGGCAGGCACCTTAATTCCTGCGGCATCCAGCAGTGTAGGCGGCAGGTCGATCAGACTGACAAGCTGCCGCAGCTTGCGGCCTTCGCTAAATCCAGGGCCGCTAAAAGCTGTAGGGACGCGAATCGAGCTGTCATGGCAAGAACGCTTGTATTCCTCGTTCCGCGTCTTGAAATGGTTGCCGTGATCAGAGGTAAACAGTACAATTGTTTGCTCGTCCAGCTCCAAGCTTTTAAGAGCGTCGAGCACCCGGCCGAGCGCTTCGTCTAGCCGTTTAACCATGCCATAATAACCGCCGATATGCTGATGGACGGTGCCTCCTAGTGCCGCGAGATCGGGCGGAATCCAGCGGCCGCCATATTGCTCGCGGTAGCCAACTGGGGCAGGATAGTCGTCAATATGATTCTGATGATGAGGCTCCAAATACGATACAAACAGAAAGAATGGATTTTCTCGATGGTTGTCGATGTATCGAATTGCAGCATCGGTAAGCGCATCAACCCGGTATCCCGGCAGCCGTACCGGATTGCTGTCATTATCGTACATAACCGTTCGGTAGCTGTCCGACGAAAACTCGAGCACGTTCGAGGCAAGCCAATAATCATAGCCACCACGTTTGGCCGCAGGCACCGGCTCCTCGTCTGCCAGATGCCATTTCCCAATATAGCCGGTCTGATAGCCAGCCTGCCCGAAATATTGTCCGAGCGTTCCTAAATGCTCCGGCAATGGAATACCGTTTTTGTAGCAGCCGGATGTAGTGCCGTAAACACCGGTTTGCAGGCTGGAGCGCGCTGGACCGCATACGGGCTGGCAAGTGAAGGAATGCTCCAAATGCGTACCGTATGCAGCCATTCGGTCGAAATTAGGCGTCAGCCCCAGTGGATTGCCATGGATGCCCGTAGTGTCCCAGCGCTGTTGATCGGTGAAAAAAATGAGAACATTCGGTTTGCTGACGGTTGTCATACTTCTTCTCCTTTCAAGCATTTTGCTTATTCTTTAACTCCTCCTGCGGTTAAACCTTCCACCATATACCGCTGCAAAAACAGAAACAAGACGAGCAGCGGGGCTGTAGCCGTGACAGCTGCTGCAGCCGCCCCGGACCAGTTGGTGCTTAATTCGCCAAGGAAGGTAAGGGATAGCCCCGGACTGAGAGTCCGCATATTGAGATCGCGAACAAGCGTCATGCCAAACAGAAAATCGTCCCACGCTACGAGAAAACAATAGATTGTTACCGCCATGATCCCTGGCTTGGTCAACGGCAAAACGATATGGATAAGCGCCTTTAGGCGTGTCGCGCCGTCGACCTCCGCGGCCTCTTCCAACTCGCCGGCGATCCCGTCCATGAATGTTTTCATCATCATAATAGAGAAAGGCAGCGCTGTCGTTGTTGCGGCTAACATCAACGCAAGCAGGGTGTTGAGCAAATGAAGCTTGCTGTAAAGCGTGTACAGTCCGATCAATAACGTCACGGCGGGGAACATTTGCGACGATAGAAAGAAGACGAGCAGTAGATGGCTGCCCCGGAACCGGAAGCGCGAGAGGCCGTATCCGGCGAGAATCGAAACGGCAATTGAAAGTGCTGTTGATCCGGACGCGACAATCGCGGTGTTTTTGTAAAAAGTAAGAAAGTTCGCCGAGAGCAGGACACCCTTATAGCTTTGCATCGTCAGCTTGAACGGAACCCATTGGGGTGGAAACTGAAACAGATCGCCGTTCGTCTGCAGTGAGACCGATACCAACCAGTAAACCGGAAATAGAAACAACAAGAGAATAACCGCAAGCAGGACATAAACACCGATATTGCTGCGGTTCAGCAGATGACGTCGAACAGTGGGAAGCCGATATAACCTCTTCATGACATACTCCGATGCGCCACACGGTTAAGTGGAACAGCGATGAGCAGCAGCAACAGCATCCATATTACGCCGATTGCCGAGCCCTTACCTAGATCGTAGGCCTGGAACGCCGTTTCGTACGTGTAAATAGCCAATGATTGAGTCGCGTCCGCCGGTCCGCCTCCGGTAAGAGCATAAAATAACGTGAACATTTGAAAGTTGGCAACGACCATCAACAGCGTCACATTAGCGAGTACAGGTTTCAAAGCGGGAAGAGTAATATACAAGAATGTTTTTAATTTGCTTGCACCGTCAATTGTTGCAGCTTCATACCAGTCGCGCGGGACGCCCTGCAGCCCGGCAAGCGTCATTACGGCGGCCAACGGCGTCTGGCGCCAAATCGCAACGCCCATGATGCCATACAACGCCAAGTTTAAATCATTCAGAACGTTCAGCTTCTTGTCCGTTAATCCGCTCTGGATAAGCAAGCCATTCAACACTCCATAATCAGCCTGATAAATCAGTAGGAAGACAAGCGCTGCGACAAGCGTTGGGATCGCCCACGGGATGAGCAAAATGCTGCGGAAGAACGCCCGAAATCGGATTCGGCTGTTCAGCAGCAAAGCGCTCGCGAGTCCAAGAATAATCTCAATGCCGACAGTGCATGCAACATACCGAAGCGTAATGGAGAGCGCATGATAAAATTCTTGTCCCGACAACAACGCCTTATAATTGGCCAGACCAATAAAGGGCTGTTCAGCCGAAAGCAACGAAGCGCCCCGGAAGCTCGTCGAAATGGAACGAGCCAACGGGATTAGAATCGTCACAGACAACAGCAGGGTCGCGGGCGCGACAAGCAGCATGCCGAACGCCTGATTTTTAAGGGTGCGAGACCATTTGATTGACATAGACTGCCTCCCCCCTTAGCTTATAAGTGTTTGAAATAAAGATTTGCCATTGCCTACTTCGCAGCATACAGTTCTTGAAGCTTCGGCAGTATCTTGGCGATAATAGCTGGAATATCCTCGGATGTTGTTGTTGCGAGCACAGTCAAGTTGGACGTTTCTTTCATAGCCTGTTCGAACGCAGGGTTGCCCGTCGGGAATGGGCTGGCCGTTTTCATCTGCTCATTGAATACCTTGGTGTAATCGTCCTCGTTCAGCTCAGGCAATGATGCAACTGAAGCGCGGGAGGACATGACTCCGTTAAGTTTGTGGTACAAAATCATGGCATCCTTAGATACCAGATACTTCACGAACTCAGCGGCTGCTTCGGCATGTTTGGTCGACGATGAGATAAGCAATTGATGCTCGGTGAAGACGGTCTCGGAACGTCCGGTCGCGCCGACAGGCACGGTTGTCACGCCCCACTCCTTATCAAAAACTTCCCCTTTGCCGCTAGTGGTTCGGAACGTGTTTCGGCCGAAGTCGCCGTCGACGAGCATGCCCAGCGAACCCGTCCCGAACATGGCGCGCAAATCCTTGATCTCGGCGCCAACCGGGGCAACATTCTTATTGGCGATGTCGCGCAGGTATTGCAGCGATTCTACGAGCGCCGAGCCTTGGTTGACGATCAGCTTGCCCTGATCGTCAACGAACTTACCGCCATGAGAGAGCGTTATACGGAGCAGCATTTGGCCGGTGTAAGCGCCGGTTTTATTTGCTTCGCCGATACCGTAGATTGGGTTGCCTTTATCGTCTTGTTTAAGCGCTGCGACTGCCTCCGCATATTTCAGAAGCTCGTCCCACGTCTTTGGCGGCGCATTGGGGTCGAGACCCGCTTTGGCGAACAGCGTCTTGTTCCAGAACAGCGCATTAGGATGCGGCGCCCACGGCATAGCGATCACTTTGCCGTTAAAGGTGACTCCTGCTTTGCTCGAAGGTAAAATATCGTCGATGATGTCACGGCCAAGTATTGTTTCTAGCGGCTGTACGATGTTTGCATTGCCGAATGCCGGCGTGAAGCTCTGGTTTGCCATCAGCACATCCGGCGTATTGCCTCCGGTAGAGGCAATGAGTACCTGATCTTTGTATTCGTTGAACGGGATGCCGAGTGACTTGATCTTGATGTTCGGATGGGCGTTTTCAAAACCTTCTACTAACTGGTTGTAGGCATCCTTTGTCGCATCCTCCGTTGAAATCCAGTTAGCAAACGTTAGTTCGATATTTTCTTCCGATGAGGCTGGTTGTTGTTGTTGATTATCTTTTGAAACGTTGCCTGCCTGATTGACCGGCTTTGCGCCGTTATTACTGCTGCCCGAGCAGGCCGTTACGATGGTTAGTATTGCGATGACGAGAGATAAAGTTACTATTTTCCATAATTTCATGACATTCCATCTCCTTTGAATTTGTTAACGGCTGAGCAATATCTCATGGGTGTAACGTTCTGGATTGCAATAAGACAAGGAATATTGCAAAGGCTGATCGCGGTTGTTGAACAACAGCGTCTGTATGACTAGCAATGCGGTGCCTTCGGGAACTTCGAGCAGTCTGGCGATGCGGGCGTCGGCATTGACTGCTGAGTAGCCTTGCGAGCCTTTCTTGACATTCATTCCGCTCTGTTCCAGCAGATCGAAGACAGTTGAGCGCCCAAGCCGCTCTTCCGTTATGACCCCGGATAAATTGATGTTGAAATAGTTCTCATCCACTATCACATGACCGCTGGATACCGCAATTCGTCTAACCGTACGGATCATCTGCGTAGATGCCGGAATGCCGAGTGCCTGTGATACGGCGGCCGGCGCTTCGCAGTGTCCGAATTCCACGATTTCAATGGTCGGGTATAATCCCTGGCTGCGAAGCTGCTCGACTAGTCCGACCAGCTTCGTCGTGACAGCGGCGGAAGTACGCTGTGCAACGAAAGTGCCTTTTCCATGTTTGCGTTCAAGCCATCCCTCCGCAACAAGTTCTCCAAGGGCCTGACGGATGGGCGTACGGCTCAATCCCAACAGTTTCTCCAGTTCCCGCTCGCTTGGAATCGCGATACCTGGCTGCCATTGGCCGCTTTCGATTTGTTGTTTGATATACGTTTTGAGCTGGTGATACAACGGTACCACCTCTTGCAACAGTTCCAAGAATATTCCCCCTTTTGGTCTCTCTCTCGATCAAGTGGTAATCTGGTAATTACCAGTAAACGAAAAAGAGACAATTATTCGTAAAAACGAATAATTGCCTCCAGTGGACTGGTCAACAATGTAATGCGTATAAATCGAACCCGATTAGTTGGAATTATACGGGGCAAGTGTGCGAGATGTCAATATTTTTAATATGGTTTTTGGCTGAAAACCAAAATCAGAACCGGCAATACCTCCTTTAGTTAAGTGATCTTCCTTCTCTAGATTTAGCGTCGCAATGTCTACCTTTAGTTCGACTCTCCGCTTTACCACTATTTGTGATACGGTTCACCGCGCGTCTGTAAAGGCAAGCTTTTTAGGCCATCCATTGAGGATGGCCTTCCTTTGATTTCGCTTTATTCAACTATCATCTTCGTTGGAATGCAATACATTCACTCGAGTAAAAGATTATTTTTTCTTCACCGGAATCCAAATCTCCCCAGTAACATACTCTCCCGTTCCATAATACATCTCGAAACTAGGGCCTTCAACCTGTTCGTATTCCGATGTCGGGAACCATTCGGAATAAATCCGTCCCCATAACTTAATTAAATCACATTGTGGTTCCGGGAAAATCGCCCACGTTAGTTCCGGGACAGAAAGTTTTGTAAATCTCTCCGGAATCTCAAGCCCTTTTGGTAAAAAATAACTCACCATGTATTTAAAAGATGTTCCAGTATGATCATATAAGGCAGCGTGCAAGATCGTGTTACTAAAGCGTCCCAGTAATCCGTTCATCCCTTCAACACTGCCATCTACATCACATTGTTGACGGAATTGAGCAACTTCATCATATACTTTTTGGGGATCGGAATTGACCAGACCATAAGCTCCAAACATCTCAAAAGGCCCTTTTGATTCAATGCGGTAATTCATTTCGATATCTCCTTTAATTGAAATGTGAAAGGACATTCGAGGATAGGCTTTTAGAGAAACGCCTTTATCGCGCGCAGATATCGGCATGATCCCATGAAGATTCTTAAACGCCCGTGCAAACGCCTCTGGCGAATCATATCCATATTTCATAGCTATATCAATAACCTTTGCATCTGTTGTTTGCAGTTCAAATGCTGCCAATGTCAACCGTCGACGCCGAATGTACTCAGATAACGATACTCCAGTAATAAACGGAAACATTCGTTGAAAATGGTAAGTAGAGCAACAAGCTCTCTGCGCTATTTCATCATATAAGATATTGTCCGCTAGGTTTGTTTCGATATATTCCATGGCGCTATTCATCCTGTCCAACCAATCCATCGTTTTCCCTCCTTTCTAGATAAATTTTATGATAGATACAAAATGAATACCTTGCATTTTCTGCACGAAAAAGTCAGTATGTCGAGACACAAGCACATCTTACCCTTCACGATCGTGATCTAAGGCATCTCTTTCTGCTAAGCGAAAGTACCATCAGAAGCGCATTCACTGCCAGCATCGACACTTCTAACACTTTTCCCAGCCTGTAACGGCAAGTTTAAAGGCCAGCCTTAGATGCCTCCAAGAAGGCCGTCGAGTTGCTCCCAACGTTTCGCGGTTTGAACCATTTCCTCAGCAAAACGGACAGGGACCACGCTGGAAGATTCGAGCGACGGCTGGATCCACCAAAATGATTCAATACACCAGACGTACTTGATAGCCCTCAATAGCGAGCCCGGTGGCAGCAGCCGCACACTACGGTAGCCTTCAGTGAAAGCGGCCACAGCATCCTTGTCGAACCCGCGCTCACTGAGCGTGCCGGAAAGGACAGCCCGTCCGAGGTCCATTGCAGGAAACGAATAGCGTGCTCGGTCGAAATCAACGATGGCTGCCAACGTGTCTCCTTCGAAAAGCAGGTTGTCTGCCCACAGATCGAGATGAGCCCAGCCCGGAGTCAGAGGCGTAAAATCATTGTCTTCAAGTGAATCAATTATCGCTTTCTGTAATTGCGTTGCGTTTCGGACACGCACAGACGAGTTACGAGCCGCTTCCCAACTTACCTCCCAGGTGCGCTCCATCTCCTCGCGAGACAACCGCCAAATTGGTTCCTCCGGCGGCACTGCTGCTTGAAGCCCTAATATCACCGCGGAATCCCAGAAGGCATGCATATCCGCAGCAGCTCGTCCGAGTGAGTGCATTTTACGCTCACCGATTATGCCAGCAGGCACCATAGCGCCCGGACAGCACGTCATAACGGTCATGTACCTTCCGCACGGTAAGATGTTCATACAGCGCCCTTCCAACGTCAACGGCTCAGGACACAGTCCACCCGACTGATAAAAAAGAAGCTGCAGCTGCAGCGCATTTTCAATCTTGCCGCGAAACTCCGGATCATGCATTTTAAATCGCCCGGGGTGATAGCTTTTGGCGAACATCCAACCCTTGTTCGTCTCGACAATCCACTTTTCGTTCTTTAGCCCACGCCTTACACGCTTGGCAGACAGCACCTCAATCGAAAAATACTTTTTCAGCCAGCTCGCGATTTCGTCCACTAATTGGCCCTCAGTCGTTAACGGCATTTAAAACCAACCTTTCTAGTTGAAAATCCTGTTCAAGAGGAATGCATATGAGCGTAAATAAGCTTCTGCATTAAAATTCCATATCTCTTTAGAAAATCCTCCCAATCACTCACCATTAACTTACTCTTACTTATGTAATGTTCACCGTACTGGCTGTAACGGCAAGTTCTAAGGTCATCCTTAACAGGACTCACAACCCCTTGGCTCATAAATATGGACGAATATCCACTTATGCTGCTCACTAATTTGACTTAGAATTACCGTAGAAGATTGAAAAAGGCTGTGATTCCAATGTTAATGAAAAGAGACAAATGGTTGCAGTATCGCATCCTTCGCAATGGTTCCTCTCTCGCCGGACGGTTGCCTGAAACACAGTTGTTCACGAAAGACGCTTTAACGAAGATGCTGCTTCAATATCAAAGCGTCGTATTAAAACCTCGCGATGGGCGTTACGGAAGGGATATCGTGTTCATTAAACGGAGCGGTGCGAAGTCTATCGTATTCATAACGAAAAGAATGCGGTCACTATGAAAGATACCGATAAATTACTCCAATGGCTTCGTAAAACAAACAGTGATCGTGGATATATTGTCCAAAGGCGTCTGCAACTGGCTCAAATTGGGCACAAGCCGTTCGACATGCGGATAATGGTTCAGCGAAAAAAAGGCTCTTCATCCACCTGGAATGTGACAGGCTCATACGCGAAAGTTGCAGCAAAGGGATATCTAGTCACGAATGTGGCTAGCCGCACCATTCCAGTCCTTGAGGCGCTCAAATTAGCCCGAATCAGAGATCGGAGCTTGCTTGTCAAAGCAGAACGGATCGCACTATTGGCTGCCACGCGACTGGGCGAGCGTTACCCCAAAGTTAGAAAAGTCGGGTAAGGCGATTATCAACCGGACTTGCGCCCTTTCCGAATTTTAAAAGATTCCTCGATGCACCGCAGAATATTATGATATAAGGAACATTAATGTAAAAAAAGACGACAAGCCTATTATTTTGGGCCTGTCGTCTTTTTATTTTTGATACCTATTCTTATGTTTGTCTGGCGGTTGCGAGATCAATAGATTGCCTTCTCTGCTGATGTACCGATACAGATAGCCTTTTAATACATTGAATCAAGGACCACTCCGCTCTAAGATGATGAAGACAATCATCATATAGAAGAAGGTAGGGATTGAACGATGAAACGATTAAACTACATGCTGCTCTTAGGCATCGGCCTGATCTGGGGTTCCCAATTCTTCTTTGTGGACCTGGTTATTAGCAACATTACGCCGATTATACTGGCTGCCAGCAAAGCTGTGCTGGGCACCATTACCCTTGCTGTACTGTATCTATTCACAGGTAAAAAGGAACGTACACCCCTGCCAACCGGCACCTGGAAGTCCTTTATCCTGATCGGTTTGTTTGAAGCCGTGGTTCCCTTCATCTTGATTGGCTGGGGGCAGCAATATCTCAACAGCAGCACCGCTTCGATTTTGTTAGGTTCCATACCGATCTTTACCATTGTTTTTGTGAAAATCTTTGCACCCAGCGAGAAGGTATCCTGGCAAAAATGGCTGAGTGTACTGATCGGCTTCGCAGGCCTCTGCCTGCTGTTCGCTCCGGATCTGTCGTCGACGTCCTTGGCTGGAAAAGGAAGCTTTATCGGTTATGCCGCACTGCTCGGTGCTGCAATCAGCTTCGCAGCTTCCCTGCTGCTGATTAAGCGCCTTCCGCCCATATCGTCAATTCTCGCGATGCGCAACGTTTTGCTCGTGGCATCGGTTGTCCTTGTGCCGTTGGCCTTTATCTTTGAGCATCCGCTGCAGTTGCACTTGAGCGGGCAGCAGATTATATATGTCATCATCCTTGGGGTTTTCCATGCCGGGCTAGTCTACATGCTGTACAACACACTGGTCAGACGAACCGGCGCCGCCTTCACAGCGTTAACCAACTATCTGGTTCCGTTGTTCGGTATCCTGCTCGGCACGTTGATCTTAGGTGATCACTTGGCCTGGACCTCTATCGCTGCACTTGTTGTTATTCTGGCCTCTTTGGCGATAGGTGAACTATCCGGCCCGGCGAAAACCAAGCAATCCGGCTGAATCCTTAACATATAACAGCTATAGCAACAGATGTAGTTGATAGCAGAAGGTACAAGCTTTAGCAATAGACACAGCCGTTAGCGATAGACTCAGCGTTTGCGACAGACTCAGCGTTTGCGATAGACACAGCAAAGAACCGGGAAGCGTGCAATCACACGCCTCCCGGTTCTTTTAATTGTCATCAGAGTCAGCCTCGACAAAATCTTTAAGGGCCAATAACTTATTGGACCAATAGTGCTCAAAGAATGCCAGCCATTCCTGCAGCTCCGCCAAAGGCTCCGGCTGAAGTCTGTACCGGGTCTCCCGTCCGACCTTCTGGCTGCTGACAAGCTGTGCATCGGATAGAACCTGCAAATGCTTATTAACAGCCGTTCGGCTGATCGGGTAGCAATCGGTAATAGATGCAATGGACATTTCCTTATCCGCCAATAGCTTTAACAAACTGCGGCGGGTAGGATCTGCGATGGCTTGAAAGACATCATGACCAGATTCCGCAACAGGCATATTAAGCCTCGAGGTAGGCAGGAAGCTTCTCCTGCACGATTTTCTCCCAGCCGCTGTTCATGAAGCCACGGACAATTGGATGTGGTTGACCAAATTCGGTCATCTTGTTCGGGTCCCAGCCGGAATGAATCAAGGTGAATTCTGTTTTGCCATCGATCTCTTTCAATTCAAAGGTCAGATGCCAATCCTTACCCCAGTCGAAACCAACCCGGTTCGGTGGGTCAAGCTCTGTTAGTTTACAAGGAGAATCTCCATATGGCCCGGCGTGAAGGATAAATTCATGTCCTAATATGGGTTCAAATGTACTTGGCATCCACCATGCGGCCATTCCCTCTGCCGTGGCAACAGCCTTCCATACTTTTTCAATCGGCGCATTAAGAACAATAGTCTGACGGATTTCTGGTAATGATTCTTGAGTTGACATAACTGGCCTCCAGGTTTAAATGTAACACCATTTGGGTTCACATCTAATTATAACACCTTTAGGTGTTATGTCAAACCTCTATTGTTCCAGAGCAACCTCCGCTTTCCCTGCTTCACGCAGCATCAGTAAACCAATGAACAAAGCCGCAGCACCAATAATAATTAGTAGTGCTCCGATCTCCAGACTGTAAGCGGTCAGGGAGCCCCCGCGGAACCCCATTCCGCGAATAAGACGGTTAAGCCAATTCATTGGCAAAGCCCAAGCGGAAATTTGAAAAGCTTTCGGGAACGCAAGCGGACTCAACTGAATACCCGTCACCAAAAAGGAAGGGTACAATACGATACTGGTCCGGGAACCAACCTTGGAAATATCTTTTGCAGAATACCCTAAAAGCATTCCCAAAATTGATAAAGCAAATGAATAGACCAGTAACGGAATCAAGAATAGAAAAGGTGATGCCTCAAAGCGCATACTACCTAACTGTTTAAGGAGTCCGTAGCTCAAGAATAAGGAAAGTGCACTCAATACAGCGTACGGAACGCTGCGAAGCCACAGCTGTGCCGGATTGCCACCACCTGCGAACAGCTTACCTTCGCGTCTGAGCCGGGGGGCAACGGAGCCCGCCGCGGTAGTAGTAATCATTAAGACGACGATATTTACGAAGCCCAGAACCATAAAGCTAACATAGCTAGTAGTCGGGTTGAACAGCATTCGTTGTTGAAGGGCTAACGGAGACACCAGTCCCTTGGAAGAGTCGGCATCCATTCCGCTCCGGCCCAGCCGGGTCAGGGAGATTGTCGTATTTTCCGTCTGGATGACCTCAGAAATCGCGGTTCGAACGCCGGTTAACCCGGAAGGCATAGAATTATCCATTAGTATTCCGATATTTGAAGATTTCCCCTGAAGCTGGCGCAGCTCTAACTGGCTTGGCAGCATAATGACTGCTACTGCTTTTTCATTAGCCAGCAAGGTGTCAGGGTCCATTCGATTAGGAAAAACATTCGTGACCTTCATATATTGGGATGCATTTAATTTGTTAATCAGTGACCGGGAATAGGAACTGTGATCCTCGTCAATCACTACAACGGGTGACTTGTTAATCTGATTGTGAGAGAACATTAAACCAAAGAACAGGGCCGCAATCAGCGGAGCGATAAAAATCGTCCGAACATACTTACTGCCCGCTACGAATTTCCACTCGTCAATTAGCGAGTTCATCAAGATCGACCTCCGCTGTCATGCCGGGAAGCAGTTCAGCCTTGGCATCCATAGATATTCTGACCAGGAACATGCTTAAATCCGCTTGCCCTTTCTCACGCGTCATCCGCAGGCTGGCGAATTGAGGTGCAGCTGCAATGGAAGCCACCGCGCCCTCGACCTCAACTGGCTCATCCAAATTACGAAAATGAACAGCAACATTCTGATTAAGCTTAAGCTTTTGAATAACCTCTTCCTGGACATAAAGATCGGTATAATACGTATTCTTTTGCAAGACAGCTACCGGCATTCCCGGCTGCAGCTTATCTCCTGGCTTGACTACTACTCTATTAAGCAGCCCATCTCCCGGCGCCAAAATATCCGATTCCGTGCCATCAGCCGCTTGAACGGTGAACAGACTCTGTCCTTGCTTCACGGAATCGCCTTCGGCACCGTTAACCTTCACAATAGCCCCCGGACTTTTATCATAAAGGACCGGTGTCTGCTCTGCCTCAAGAATCCCCTGTTTTCTATGCTCTGCCTGAGTGACAGCATCATTGCCTTTAACAGTTAGAAGTACACCGCCTGCGATCAATATGACCGCTAAACCAATAGATAGACCTGCTTTGAATTTCATTCTTATGACTCCCCTTTAATCTGATAATTTCTATGCGTGGATCTTAACTTTCTTGGCAGCACTTTCGGCAGCCTCCATAATCACTTCTCCCAAAGTAGGATGGGGATGAATGGTCATGGCAAGATCCAGGGCAGTAGCCCCCATCTCAATAGCCAGTCCCAGCTCCGAAATAAGGGTGGACGCCTCTACACCAACGATTTGCGCACCCACTACAATCCCCGAATTCCCATCCGCAATGATTTTCACAAAACCATCCACTGCCTTCAGGGCCAACGCTCTACCATTAATAGAAAATGGTGACTTACCGATGACCACGGATATCCCTTTCGCCCGGGCCTCCGTCTCACTCAAACCAACGCTTGTTAACTCCGGCTCGGAAAAAACGACCAGCGGCAGAGCTTTGTAATCAACTATAGACGCTGTATGTCCTGCGATGGCCTCGGCGGCAATTTTCGCTTCATAAGAAGCCTTATGTGCAAGCGCTGGGCCAGCGGTAATGTCTCCAATTGCAAAAATGTGCGGGATAGCCGTCCGGCATTGTGCGTCGGTCTCAATCAAACCTCTATTCGTAACCTGCAAGCCAATGCGGTCCAGGCCCAGATTGCCGTCTGTATTCGGCTTTCTGCCAACGGTAATCAGCGCGTATTCTACGGTCAACTGATGCTGCTCCTGATCTTTTGAATAATGCAGTGTAATGTTGTCTTCACCCTGGTCAGCCTTAGAAGCAATTGCCCCGGTGATGATCTGGATACCGTCAGCCTTCAGCTGTTTGATCACAGGTGCCGCAAGCTCCGCTTCGAATCCTGGCAGCACTTGTCCTCCTCCTTCGAGAATCGTGACCTTTGTACCGAATTTGGCATACATTTGACCAAGCTCTACGCCGATGTATCCTCCCCCGATGATGGCCAGACTCTGCGGAATTTCGGAGAGCGACAACGCCTCGGTGGAAGACAGGATACGCCCGCCAAATGGCAGTGATGGCAGCTCAATCGGACGGGAACCTGTTGCCAGAATGGCATTTTTAAATGTAACGACCTGTTCTTGCCCATCCTTAGTAATACGCGCCGTATGCTCATCCAGCAGGCTCGCTTCGCCTTCCAGAACGGTCACTCCGGCAGATTTCATCAAATAACCTACGCCACTCGACTGCTTATTCACAACCGCCTGCTTGAATGCCTGGGCATTTCCAAAAGAAGCTGATGAATCCACGGTTGTCAACTCTCTGAATGCACTGAAGCGATGTGATTCCGCAATTAATGCTTTGGAGGGAATACAACCCACATGGGTGCAGACGCCACCAAGACGATCACGTTCGACAACTGCCGTCTTCAATCCGAGCTGGGCGGAACGCTGGGCTGCTACATATCCCCCTGGACCTGATCCAATAACTAATGTATCTATCACTTCAACCTGACTCATGTTTTGTTACCTCCGATCCTTTATTTTTAAAATATTATGAGCGTAATATATTATTATCATCATATTTTAGAATCGTCAATAGCCTACTTTATTCATTTCTCATGAAAGACAGACCGGTAAAGTGAATTTGACACTCTTTTTTATGATGATTATAATATTTTAAGAATTCATCTATATACAATAACGGAGTGATGGATATGCCTTATCCCGAAGGACATAAGTTAAAGGTTCGCGGCAAAATCATCGAAAGTGCAGCCCAGGCTTTTCGCACCCATGGCATCCGTGAGATCAGCGTTCCCTTCATTATGAAAGGGGCAGGACTGACCCATGGAGGGTTCTACTCACACTTTGAAAATAAAGAACAGCTGGTAGCCGAAGTCTGTCGGTATGCCATCAGTGACACCATTGCACTTCTGCAAAAAGCCGCCGATGAGGAAACACAAAGCCCTAAGATTCATGCAGTGATTCATTACTATTTGAGCCAGCATCACCGCGATCAGACCGAAATGGGCTGCATCCTGCCCGCACTCTCCAGCGAAATCTCCCGCGCCTCGGAGGAAGTTAGGCACATCTTCACCCAAGAGTTGGAGCGAATGATTGACTTTATCTCAAATATCGCAGAGGTGGACAAGTCCGTCGGCAGTGCGCTACTCAGTACCATGGTGGGCACAGTTATACTGGCCCGCTCTGTCAACGATGCTAGCCTGAGTGACAACCTGCTTGCAGCAGGCAAAGAGCAGGCGAAAGCGCTGCTTGTCGCGTAAGTGGTTGACCGACTGTTGGGGAATGTGCTACTTGTTGCGTTAGCGGTGGGCTGACTGGTGGGGATCGCGCTACTTGCTGCGTTAGCGGTGGGCTGACTGGTGGGGATCGCACTACTTGCTGCGTTAGCGGTGGGCTGACTGGTGGGGACCGCGCTACTTGCTGCGTTAGCGACAGGCTTTCTGATGGGGAAAGTGCTGCTTGCTGCGTAAGTGGTTGACTAACTGATAGTGGTAACGTTGCTTGTTACGTAAGCGGTTGGCTAACTGTTCGTGGTAACGTGCTTGTTGCGTATACAGTTGGCTTTTTGATGGGGAATGCGCTGTTTGCTGCATGAGTACCAAACTTGCTGCGTAAACGGTTGGCTAACTGTTCGTGGTAACGTCGCTTGTAGCGTAAGTGTGCGGGAAATTGTGCAAAAATCTAACTGTTGAACGATCCCCCGAGCATAAGCGCCCTGGGGGATTGTTCAATTGAGACAAATCTGTGTTTTTATTTGGATGTATAGATGTAAATAGGAAATAGAAGCAAAAATGCACCTTAATTCCTCGTATATTTTCGCAAAACGGTAATTAAGGGAAAAAATGCATCTTAATTCTTCAACATTGGTTGAAAAGAGGCTATTTCTGCGAAAATAAGGTGCATTTTTGCACTTATTTCCCCAATAAGCCGATTTTGCGTAAAATTAAGGTACCAAATTGCTCTTATTTCGTTTCGATGCGCCAGTTGACTGAATTATGCTCCCAGTCAGCAGATGTTCAGGCTTTTGAGACACCCTCTTCTTTCACTCGAACACTTCCTTCGCAACCTGTAGCGCCAAAGCAGCCCGCGGCCAGCCTGCATAAAAGGCAAGATGGGTCATCGCTTCGACCAGTTCAGCCTCAGTGAGACCATTATCCCGGGCCAGCCGGAGATGATAAGGCAACTGCTCCGATTGTCCTCCGGCAATCAAGGCAGCTATGGTAATCAGACTGCGCTCACGAAGCGACAGCTCTGTCCTTCTCCATACATCCCCGAAGAGAACATCCTCGGAATATTGGACAAAAGCGGGGGCGATCTCTCCAAAAGAATCTCGCGCACTCGACCGGATAAGGGGATGCTTCATACCAAACCACCCTCCTTCTGGCTATCCGGGGTTTGAATCATCTGCGCGATGCCGTTCCCAAACGTCCAATCCTCAAACTCCGTTTCAACTAATATTGCAAATACATCATCTTGTCTAATGTTCACCTTGCTCGCCAAGTTTTCTGCCAAGCTTTTATAAAAACCCGTCTTCTGCGCAATGCTTCTGCCCGACTTCAAAGTGACCTGAATATACAACAGCCGATCACTCCGCTCGACATTCAGATAATTCCGATTGTAGTAAAATTCGTAAGGCTTATGGGCATGAAATACCTGAAAACAGTCATCTTCCGGCACATTAAAATGTTCAATCAGACCTTCCATAATCACCTCGCTGATCAAAGGCAACTCCTCCGGCTTGTACTGACCTTCCTGGTAGCTTACACGAATAAATGGCATGTAGTTTTTCGCTCCTTTTGTGGGATGTCTCCATTGTACGCCTTCTATCTTCATCTATATAATTGAATAAAATGATACTCTTGTTCTAAAATATAGATGGAGGTGCCCACCATGGACCTAAGAGAACTCACTGCTTTTCACACTATTATTCAAGAGGGAACGTTCGCCAAAGCCGCGACAAAATTGAACTACGCACAATCCACCATTACGAATCAGATTCAGCGCTTGGAGAAAGAATTAGGTATCCAGCTCTTTAAACGAGGGTGGGAAGCGGAGTTAACGGATGCAGGAGTCATATTTGCGTCAGAGGTCGCCAAGTTGATCCAGCACTGGAATTATGTCGCCGAGCAAGCCAGAGCCTTGCAAGAAGACGAGATTGGGACCTTAACCATCGGTGGGCTAGAAACCTTAGCTGGTCATGTGCTTCCTGGTGCACTGCGCCAATTCAGGGAGCGTAAGCCCCGGATCGCGTGCAACATTATCTTAGGGAACACCGATTTCCTGTCACAGGCGCTGCTGCATAAGGAGCTGGATTTTGCCATTTGCGGCGAACCAGCAGACTTGTCCTCTTTTCGCTTTGAACCATTGTATGAAGAAAAGATCGCGTTTATCGTTCCTGCCAACCACCTATTAGCTCAAGAAGTGAATCTATCGTTCGCAGACCTGCTGAGTTTCCCACTTATAGCTGGTGGGCACACCTGCTTATATTCTTTGCGATTATCCAGAGAGTTATCCCGGTTCGACAAAGCGCCATTTCTCAATACCGTAAGCCAAATTTCCGCCATTCCAGGCTTCGTACGGGAGTTAGATGTTGTTGGTGTTGTTCTAGAGTCGACTAACTTGCCTAAGGGGTTGGTTAAAATAGAGGTCGATATGAATGATTCTACGATTCCGGTTGGCCTGCTTCAGCTCCGAAAAGAAGAGTATCTTCCAGCTTCGAGATCGCTAATGATAGATTTGATAAGGGAACATGTACGACGGTAAATAGCAATATACAACCCTAAAAGAGCTACTATGTTACAATCTTTCTATACTCTGCAATGGAAGGTGATTATGTGGAAGGTACAGTGAATATA
Organism: Paenibacillus sp. MAHUQ-45; assembly: GCF_058133325.1. NCBI lineage: Bacteria > Bacillati > Bacillota > Bacilli > Caryophanales > Paenibacillaceae > Paenibacillus > Paenibacillus sp. MAHUQ-45. The sequence continues at coordinate 143,839 of NZ_JBYUPV010000005.1, read as the reverse complement.
TTAGGGGTGCCCTTCTCCAAGTTAACTCTTAATGAAACTACACAACAACTAACGAGACACATCCAAAAGGAACAGCCTCATTTGTATCATCTAATTACAGCCAATCCCGAAATCACAATAACCCATCAAACAGACACTGAACTTCAAACCATCGTAAGAGAGGCTGATTTAATTACTCCCGATGGGATTGGGATTGTACTTGCCTCCAAAAGAAAAGGGCAGCCTATCTCTGAAAGGGTAACCGGTTATGATCTGCTCCTTCAGCTCTTGGAACAAGGGAATGAATTGGCTTGGAGCTTCTTTTTTCTGGGGACGGACGAGGAGACAAACCGTGAAGCTGTAGAGGAAATCAGCAGACGCTATCCAAATGTTAAAATTGCCGGCCGGCATAATGGCTTTTTCAATAAAGAAGAAGAAGCTGGCATTCTGGAGAATATACAGCATACCCAGCCGGATATACTCATTTTAGCAATGGGGGCACCTTATTCCGACAAATGGATTTATAAATACAAGCAAGAACTAAGCCGAGTAAAGTTAGTTTTTGGTGTAGGCGGAAGCCTGGACGTTATTGCGGGAAAAGTAAACCCTACTCCAACAATTTGGAAGAAGCTCAATCTGGAGTGGCTACATAGATTACTTACTGTACCTGTTGCAAAAGGTCAAAAATCGCGCTGGCGAAGACAATCCGCCTTACCGAAATTTGTGTATCGGGCCATCATTAAAGGCTAAATACCCATACCCCAGCAGCACAAAAAGAGGGGTTTTCCCCTCTTTTTCATATACCCTGCCTTTATCTCCTTGTTACCGCTCCGCATGCCCCTGCCTTCCAGCATAATAAGGCTCGCCCGGATCAATATCGAGTACGACCCGATGCGGTGCTGCCAGTGCGTACTGGTGCTCACAGCGCCAGCGCATCTCTGCGGTGAAACCAATCGTCTCGCCATCGCCAACAATGTCTCCCTGATCGTACAGATAATAAGCAATATCCGTCAATTGTCCAGCAACTTCACCCGGCTCCAGATCATAGAAGTGACATTGCACATCCGGTATCCCCAACGCAGCAAGCCCCAATGAATCCATCAGACCTTCCCGCCGTCCGCTTCCGGTGCCCTCCACATTGTAGAAACGTATATTCATCGCACCATACAAAATCGCACCCTGTTCCACCGCAGCTAAGTAGGCCCCGGGTTCCACCAGTTTATCACTCTCCCGAAAATAGATGGCTTCGCAAGGCGCCGTTTCCAGGATGGCTCTGAGCGTCCCTGTTAATAGCTGCAATCTAGCTTTCGGTTCCAATCCGGAGCTCATCAAGTCTGTCAGCAGCAGCGAGTAGTCACAACCCTCCAGTACCTGCCCTGCCTCCGGCCAATGCCAAGCCTGCTGAATAGCGGTCACGTAATCATCAGCCGAACGATTTTCCAATTCGATCAGACAAGTCTGAGCGGGGACCTCCCCATCCGAGTACTGCACCTGATAATTCAAGTGGAAAAAGTGTAGCATTTCCTGCTGTTCCGCTTCATTCGCCTCCCATACGGCGAGCTTGGAATCTTCCTTCTCTCCAGTTGCCGGTTCTTCAACTTGGCCCGTATAGGCCTGTATTTTCGCAAACAGCAAGTCCCTATCCAGTTCGGGCTTCTTGTTGTATTTCAATTCAATGCCGTAAACTCTCGCGAAGCCGAAGTCCTTTTGCTCATCTATAACATCAGTCATAATCCATTTGTCCTCCTGCCGTTAACTAGAGTAAAGCGAACAATACGTACGATTAAAATTCCCTGCTAATAAATCCTCCTTGCGGATAAAAAAGTGCAGTAACCCAGCGTCCCACCAGCAGAAGCCCACATCGTTATCCGATTCTATCTCAAGAAGCATCAGCGTATCCTCAATCTCTTGAATGGCTGCTACCTCATCTCCGCCAAGATGCTTAGTGATCTGCGCCAACGCCTTTTCTTTGCTATAGTTGTAGTTCTTATTAGTCAGCAGCATCAACGCCGCTTCATATTCCGCATCATCATGCTGGCCGATCGGATAACCGAACATCCGCGCTACCTCGCTACTCTGGCGGTCACTCAGCTCATAACTAAATTCTTCATATTCCTCATAGCCCACAGCTTCGTTCTCGATCTTGTCGCTATCGACATAAGCATAATTCGGCGCTTCAAGTGAGGCTTTAATTTCAAGCTGATAACCTTTGAATTCCTCTTCCAGCACTGTCGTTTCGGGAGATACACGCCGCTCTACACCAGCAAGCTGATCTTCCCGTACAAAAAGCACGCGATGTTCAATATTGTACGCTGGCTCATCCAAGCCCACAAAGAAATAAAGCATCCCCTCAGCCGGAAGCAACGCCGACTCTTCATGCCGGGAACATTCCTTGAGGTTCAGCTGTGTTACAAAGGTCATCGGTACTCCATCTGCCGTCAAAGGCCACTCTATCTGATGTGGAAGATCCGGGTCTCCCCCAATTCTGGATACACATGGTGTGTTATAGTCTTCTACCACACCTTTAGTGCAGCTAATGGTTTGTCTTGTATTTTGCAGCAAATAGGACGCCGCATGCGTCAAATGATGTTCCAGCATTAAGCTTTCAAGCCGTTTAGTGTTAGCTTCATTCAGGTTCACAGTAATCTTCCTCCTGTCATAGACATAAATCAATTCTATCTGATCCTGATAGTGCCTTCTATAATGCTATGTGCCCAGGTACCTAAGAGCTATAGAGGGGAAGCACTACTATTTTCACAAAATTACAATTCGATGCCTCCCATTAGTAAGCCTACTCTATAGCAGGTCCTGCCAGCATCTTTATCTGAAGCGTATTCGGCTTGATTGTACTCAGAAAAAAAACACCTCAGGGTCTTATCTCTGAAGTGTTTTTATAAATTCTATCATTTCATGATTAGCTTTGAGCGCTGACTCCTGGCAATAATGGCTCGACCCAGGGTCGCTGAACCCGTGTTTAGAGCCTAAAACTTCAACACGAACGTTGTTTTTCATTCGCAATGTAGAGCTTAATTCTTCAACATCAAACGATTGTTCCTCTTTAGGATAAAATAACAAGACCGGGCATTTCGGAGCAATATCCGTGTAATCTCTAATCCGTGAACCGTAATAACCTATGACTCCATCACATAAGCCATCTTCTTCCGTACACAACCACGCGGTTGTTGCGCCCACGCTGAAGCCGAGTACTAACACTCTATGATATTGTCCTCTGATTTGTCCAAGTAGACTTTTAATGCGCAAGAAGGCTTTCTCAAAACCTACGTTATGAACAAAATTCTCATAAGCCAATTTCTCTTCATCATAATGAAAAGACGATTCTCTATCCAGCAAATCCGGGCAATACACATCAACCTTCAACCGTTCAGACAGCGCTTGGCAGGTGTTTATCATATGACCATTGATCCCATAAATCTCATGAATAACAACGATGGCTGTGTCAGAATTATTCAGATCGGTTAGCATTACACGCTCCTTATAACAATTGCTGGCACATCAGGATTCGAAAATCTTGACATACCAGCAATCGGGATACAAGCTACTTAGACAATTTCACCAAGCTGTAGTTCTTCTTACCCTTACGGATGATAATAAATCGGCCACCGATCGCCTGATCCGCTGTTACTTCAAATGCCACATCGGTTACACGCTCGCCATTCAGCGAGATCGCACCCTTCGTAATGTCTTCGCGTGCTTGACGCTTGGACGGTTCAATACCCAGATCGACGAGCCAATCAACGATATTCTTCGACTCTTGGGAAGCTTCAAATGTCGGCATTTCCTTGAAGCCCTGCTCGATCTCATCAGCTGTCAGAGATTTAATGTCGCCGCTGAACAGCGCTGCTGTAATGCGCTTAGCTTGCTCCAGCAATTCTTCGCTATGAACGAATCTCGTCATTTCCTCAGCCAACGCTTTTTGCGCTTCACGTTTATGCGGCTCGGTCTGTACCTTTTCAGCCAATTCGTCAATTTGCTCTTTCGACAAGAAGGTGAAGTATTTCAGGTATTTCACAACATCGCGGTCGTCAGTGTTAGCCCAGAATTGGTAGAATTCGAACGGCGTTGTTTTATTCGGATCAAGCCAGATCGCGCCACCGGCGGATTTACCAAACTTGGTGCCATCCGATTTCAGCATCAGCGGAATCGTAAGTCCAAACGCTTTAGATTCAGAGCCTTCTTTTCTACGGATCAGATCCAGACCGCTGGTAATGTTCCCCCATTGGTCGGAGCCGCCGATTTGCAGCTGTACATCCTCATTCTGGAACAGGTGCAAGTAGTCCAGTGACTGTAGAATCTGGTAAGAGAACTCTGTAAAAGAGATCCCGCTCTCCAGTCGGCTAGCAACTACATCCTTCGCCAGCATCGAGTTGATGCTGAAGTTTTTACCGTAATCACGCAGGAATTCAATAACATTGATTTTATGTGTCCAATCGTAGTTGTTCACCATACGCATCTGATTGTCACCCTCAGTGAGGAACAGCTTCTTCAATTGAGCCGAGAGTGCATTCACGTTGTCCTGAATTTGCTCCAGCGTCTGCAGGGAACGCTCGCTTTGCCGACCGCTTGGATCACCAATTGTTCCCGTTGCTCCACCAATCAGAATCACCGGACGGTGTCCAGCCAACTGAAAACGTTTGAGCACCATGAACGGAATCAAGTGACCAATATGCATGCTGTCACCTGTTGGGTCTACCCCACAGTACAGCGAGACCGCTTTTTGATTCGTGAGCTCCCGAAGTCCTTCGGCATCTGTCTGCTGATTAATGGCGTCGCGCCATTCCAATTCGTCAATAATATTCAAATCATTCCACTCCTCAGTCATAGTTATCTAGTATCCAAACATGATTCCATTTTTTATAGATTGAACCTAAGATCTTTATATGGGGTAAGGTCGTCATTACGAAAAAAATTTGGACTTCCGGCCGCTATTGTCTCCAGATTTCTTTCAATTTATTCCGCTATACGCGGTTGAAATCCGGACACAAAGGCGGTCGCTACCGCTCCTACAGCTCCAAACTTTTCCTCCATTCCTTTCCCCCATCTTTTCTTTGGCTCAATCCATAAAAAAATCGCCCCTTGTCTATTGTAGACATAGGGACGATTCAATAACCGTGTTACCACCCAGCTTGCAGCAATGGATGACTGTGCTACTGCACACCAATGCTGCCACTCTTAGCGAAGTATCGATCGCCATTCCGCTCGGCATTACCCGAGATACTCCAGAGTGTAATTCGACAGGCTTAGTGTGTACCGGGTTCCATCACCCCCGGCTTTCTGTGACAGGGACTAAGCTGCTACTGGGCTCTTTCAACGTATATCGTATATTAGAATACAGACAGTATATGTGAATTCTGACATCGATGTCAACCACTTAGCGGAGAATTGCTGCCCTCTGCAGCTCCCAACCGTTTAAGAAGGGCGCATAACAGAACCCCGATCACGACATACACTGCGATCAAGCCCACAATACCAGACCAGCCAAATTCATTATACAGTAAGCCGCCGCCTGTACCACTCAGGCTGGAACCTACATAGTAGAAGAACAGGTACAACGAATTGGCTTGCGATTTATGCTCTTTGGATACCAGTCCGACCCAGCTACTGGCGATCGAATGTCCCCCGAAGAAGCCGAATACGAATAACGTGATTCCAAGTATTTTAAATACTAAGCTTCCACAGCCGGTAAGTAATGCACCACTCAAAAAGATACCCAAGGCTGCCAGCATGATCGGAATTCGTCCATAACGGTCGGCCAATTTGCCCATCCAGGTCGAGCTGATCGAACCCATGATATAGACAACAAAAATACTGCCCACCAAAGACTGACTAAGATTATAAGGCGCCCCGAGTAATTCAAACCCGATATAGTTGAACAATGTGACAAATCCGCCCATGAACAGAAAGCCCAAACCGTACAGACACAACAATCTCACGTTTACAAGCTGCGTCCAGAGCAGCGGCACCAGTTTGTTTAGCTCCAGCTTACGCTTCACAAAGTTCCGGGAGGCTGGAATGACCAGCCAGAACACGATTGAAGCCAGGATACTGAGACTTCCGAGCACCGTTGTCGCCACACGCCAACTGAACCAGTCGGTTAACAGTCCGCTGATGATCCGCCCGGCCATGCCACCAATCGCATTTCCGCTTATGTATAAGCCCATGGCATAGCCCAGACTTTTCTTATCCATTTCCTCTGATAGATAGGTCATCGCAATGGCAGGCAAGCCTGCAAGCACAATGCCCTGCACAATACGCAACAGTAACAGCATGTTGAAGCTGGTACTGAAAGAGAAGGCCACCGTAATTAATGAAGCTGACGCCAGCGACGCGGTCATGATCGTTTTTCTTCCCCACGCATCCGACAGTGCGCCGACGAACAGCATTGTAAGGGCCATAGCAATCGTCGTGACCGACATCGCCAGGCTCGCCTGGGTAGGCGTAATTTTGAAATCCAGGGTTAATTCAGGGATTAAAGGCTGGAGACAATAAAGAAGTGCGAATGTACTGAAACCGCCAGCGAATAACGCTAGACTGCTGTGTTTAAATTCTTTTGTTCCTTGCTGGATTCCCATTACATCTATCCTTCGTTGGTTAATTCATAGATTGTGACTTTACTATTGTTGATACAGTTTACGCTCCATGTGAGTAATAAATTCGAAGCCATCCTCTGTCACAACAACCGTATCCTCAATCTGGAAGCCACCCGCACCAAGCTCATAATAAGGAACCTCTACGCAAAATACCATCCCCTTCTCGAGCACACTATGATCGCCTGGCGATAATGTTATGCCATCGTAGAGCTCCAGACCAATCGCATGGCCCACATGCTGGCGGCGGTAATGCGGAATTCCTTCCTTTTGCACCGTTGTCAGCGCAGCCTCGAACACTTCGGAAGCCTTGACCCCGGGTCTGATCATGTCGAGTGCCCGTTCCCAGCCGCTCTTGACATATTGAAAGTGATTCCGCTGCCATTCGGTCGGCTCGCCCAATACGACCGTCCGTCCGGTATCAGCCCAATACCCGCCTAGCTGCAGACACAGGTCGAAGCGAACCAGATCTCCCGGTGCAATGGTGTGAAAATAGTTTTCGATCAGCGGCAAGGCGCTGCGTGGACCGGCACCCACGGCGGTCATCGCTGGAACCGCTCCACCCTTCACAGCGGCCAGACGATAATGCTGCGCAATTTCCGCTTCGTGAACGCCTGCTGCGATCATAGCGATCAGTTCGCTTTCCGCTTGCTCGTTCAGCGCCGCAGCTTTTTTCAAAAGAGCAATCTCAGCCTCTGTCTTAACCCCGCGAATTTGCCGGAACAGTCCATACGACGGAACCGCTTCACCACTTGGCAACAGTTCAGTCAGCTTGCTATAAATATCCGGAGCCATACGCATCTCATCAACACCGATAGGTTGCCCTTTGATGCCCAGCTGACTTAGAGCTGCTTCTAACGCGGCGAAAGGCGTGGCATAGGATGGAGTAGTCTGTAGCAGGTCATAGAAAAGATCAATATCCGGTGTGGAAGGCTTGCCTGCAATAGACCCCTCCACAAAGAAATCGCTGTAGACATAGAGATCGGCACCTGAAATACCCATCTGGGCAATCACGCCCAGCCGGTTCGTCGGGATAATTATACATGGACGCTGCGCTGGATTCTTCGGCATCACCGCATAAATCTGCATCGTCCAATTGGTCGCGCGAAGCTGTGAACCAATGGTATAAGCTACATTCTCCGGTGTGGTTGCAATGAGAGCAGCCAAGCCGTGACGCTCCATATAGGCCGCTGCCCGACTGCGGTTGGCAATGACGATATCACTCATGGGAACAACCTCCTATTTTTTATTGCCTAGCATTTTCTCCATGGCCGGCGCTGATTTCAGCGCAACTTTGATGCCAAAGAAGAGCAGAAGGGCAAACACAATCATCATGACAGATACAACGGCGATGGTAGGGTCCTGCCATTTTTCCATATAAATAAACAGCTGAATCGGCAAAGTATAGCTGCCCTGACGCAAAATGAGCAAAGCTGTCTCCACCTGATCAAAAGTAAAGACGAACGAAATCGCGCCCGCCATTAACAGACTAACCTTCAGCTGTGGCAAGGTAACAGTGAAGAAGACTCGCAGCGGCTTGGCGCCAAGATCAGCAGCTGCCTCACGATCCGCGGGCTTCAGGTTCGCCAGCGCACTTCCGACAATAGAGATCACAAACGGAAATACCGTGACCGCTTCGCCCAGGATCAGCGCGAACAAGCCGCCTGCAATATGCATTTTGGAGAACAGAATCAAATAAGCCACGCCCAGCGTAATCTTCGGAACCACCATCGGCGACATGAAGAAGGCCTTCAGGACGCCACTACCCGGGAAGGGATAATATAGGATCGCCATGGCCGCCAAAGTCCCCCCAACCAGAGCAAGCAGAGTTGCGCCTGTCGAAGCAATCAGACTGTTCACAAAAGCCTGCCCAAACTGCTTCTGTGACGCCAAATGACTGTACCATTCTGTAGAGAAGCCTTTGGGCGGGAATACATTGGACGTGCCTGCACCAAAGGAGGTCAGGATAATGATCAGCAGTGGCAGCGTCAGAAACAGACAGATCAATATTGCTGCAACGTACAATACCCATTTGAAGTTCACATTCTTTGTACGCATCTTATCGACCTCCTACAGAACTGCGTCTATACATTAACCATTCAGCAGATCGATTCACCAATAGGGAGACCAGAATCGAAGCTGCGAACAGAAACAGGCTCGCCACTGCAGCCATCGGCCAGTTCGTGTCAAGCGTCCGCTGATAAATAAACACGGGCAGGGTCATCACACGTCCGCCTCCGATTAATTGCGGGGTTGTAAAAGCCGTGAGACACAGCGTAAACACGATCTGTACACCGCTAGCAATTCCTCTTGCCGATAACGGAAAGGTGATCGTGAAGAAGGTCCGCCATTTCCCTGCGCCCAAATCATGTGCGGCATGTTTGAGCACTCCGTCATTCTGAAGCAGTACACTTAATATCGGAAAGACCATGAACGGCAGAAAAATATGAACAAGCGCAATAACGACACCCGTCTCATTATGCATCAGATTAAAGCCCGTCTCCGTAAGACCCAGCTTCACAAAGATCCAGTTCAGGAAGCCTTGACGGGAAAGGATGATCATCCATCCATAAGAACGGACCACAGCACTAATCAATAACGGCATGAAGGTAACAAGCAGCATGGCTTGTCTCCAGCCCGGGCTCCGAACCCCTGCAATGACATAGGCGAGCGGATAAGCCAGCAGTAAGCTCCAGAAAGTCACCTTTAACGCAAGCCGGAAGGTAGAGCCTATCAATTTCCAATAATACGGATCACTTAAAAAAGTCTTGTACGTATCCAGTTGCCAGGCCGATACAATGGTCCCCTGCTCAAAAGCATCGAAGCTGAATCGGCTAAAAATCAGCATACCGGCCAAGTAGATAATCGCCATCAGCAGCAACGCAGGCAGCAATAGCAGTAAGCGCATGAGCCAGGAGGACTGGCCCTGCGATACGCTTTTAACGGACCTGCTGGACGCTTTGGTCATATTTACGCCTCCCTCGAATCATCAAGGAACAGACCATGCTCTCCCTGAAAACCAAGGGCGATCTCTTGCCCCACGCCATAAAGAGGATTTCCGGGCTGGTACTGCACATTAGCAGTCAATTCATAGCCACCGCCAATAGCAATCTTGTAACGGATGCTCGCACCACCATATACGCTCTCCAGAATCTTTCCAGTCAACTGATTATCACAACGCCCCGCACTTTCGCCTAGCTGAACATACTCATAGCGCAGCGAAAGATGACCTGTCGAGCCCACGCCAGCTGTTCCCGGGTTCCATGCCTCAAACGTTCTACCGCAGCACTCCACAATCAATATGGAGCCACTACTGTTAATCACCTTAGCTTCCAGCAAATTCGTATCACCTATGAACTTGGCTACAAAGCTATCCACTGGCCGCTCATAGATTTCACTAGGCGTACCATACTGCAAAATGACGCCAGAGCGCATAACAGCAATGCGGTCAGACAGATTCATCGCTTCATTCTGGTCATGTGTAACGAAGATAAACGTCCCGCCGAATTCGCGCTGAATACGCTTGAGCTCATGCTGCATATCCAGACGTAGCTGCATATCTAGCGCAGACAGCGGCTCGTCCAGCAGCAACACCTCCGGCTTATTGACCAAAGCACGCGCAATGGCAATACGTTGTGCCTGACCACCAGATAGCTGAGAAATACTGCGATTACTGTAATCCGACAGTTGTACCAGCTCCAGTGCTTCCGCAACGCGCTTCTTGATTTCCGCCTTGCCCAGTTTTTTCACCTTAAGTCCGTACGCAATGTTGTTGTACACATCCATATGAGGAAACAGCGCCAGCTGCTGGAAAATCATATTCGTATTGCGTCCATAAGCCGGCACTCCGGAAACATCCTTGCCGGAGAGCAGAACGACTCCCGCATCGGGTTGTTCCAATCCACCAAGGATTCGCAGCAGCGTAGTTTTGCCGCAGCCGCTGGGGCCAAGCAGGGAGATGAATTCTCCCCGCTTTACCTCCAGTGAGACCTGGTTTAAGGCTGTAGACCCAGCGAACTTTTTTACAATATTGCGGGCCTCAATGGCTATTGCCTCAGCATGCTCGCCCATGATGCCAATCCCACCTTCCTCCACTTACTTTACAGCTTTTACAGATTCGTTTTTACGAGACGATCCCAAAGTTCTTTCCATTTGGAGCTGTCCTCGGCCATTTTACTCCAATCCGGGTTGATGCCTTTGCTTTGCACCTCTGCGGAGAAGGATGGATCATCCTTGTACTTATCCGGCACGATCGCCTTTGTACTAGTGAATGGTGTGCCTGTCTCTTCAGCATAACGGGTCAATGCATCCGCAGAGATCAGCTCATTGATGATTTCGTTAGCTACACGAGTTTGTTCCGGTGTAGAGCCTTTTACAATTTGCAGAGAGTAAGGGAACGATATTGCGCCTTCCTTCGGATAGGCGACTGCAAGCGGCGAACCGCCGTCAATCCAGGTCTGTGCGACTTGGGCGCTGAACGGTGCGATCAGAGCATCGCCTGAATCAAGCAGGCTCTTAAGCTGGTCATTCGAGGTCACCAGAGTCTGAATTTGGCTGCTATGCTCACCCCAGAACTTAAAGGCTGGTTCCGGATTGTCGTACGTCGCGCCTAGTTCGCTGCCTTTAACGGCAATCAGCGGCGAAATCACCGGATAGAACATGTAATCCCAAAGTGCGACCTTGCCCTTGAACTCCTGATTGTCCCAAAGATCATCCCAGCTTGTTGGCGGGGTCTTCACAAGATCCTTGTTGTATACCAGGGAGAAGCTGGAGATGCCCCATACAATCCCTTTGTTATCAGCTTGATGATATTGCTCTGGAATGTCAGCCAGATTCGTCACAATAGAAGGGTCCAGCGATTCCCACATGTCGTCCTTCAAGCCTTTGGCTGAAGCATCAGCATTGAAATATCCGAAGTTGACGATCGGGTTGTTCGGATCAGCTTGCTTGCCAGCAACCATTTTCGGATACATTACAGAGTTGGACGATTCCTCGAAGGTTACTTCGACATTAGGATGAGCCGCCACATATTGGGCTACAACCTCTTTAGGCACCACATCCTGATTCGAGCCTGCCCAGATGAACATCGTCAGTTTAACCTTTTCCCCTGTGCTTGTACTTGTATTGGTGCTTTGTTCTGCACCTGTGTTGGAACCTTTGTTAGAACTTGTGTTAGAGCCATTGTTAGAAGCTGTATTGTTGCCGCCGCAAGCCGTTACAGCCACTGCCGTCGCCAAAGTAAGTACAGACAGAGCCAGAGAACGTTTCTTCAATTTCATGGTAATCTCTCCTTTTATCTAATGAATCTCTATAAGATGAATCTGTACTAAATGATCCTAGGAGCTGAATGTAAGATCTGATTTAAGATCTGATTTAAGATCTGAATGAAAGAGCCGAACCTAAGTGCCGAACGTAAGAGCTGAGCCTAAGTGCCGAACGTAAAGCTCAGCCGTCATTATGGTGATGTTTGGACTAGAACTCTAATGGGATCTAATACCGCCCAAACAAGCTGACTAACAGGAATTTCTCCTGTTATTTCGCTCATTCCTCAGAAATTCGGCGCATTAACTGGAAAAACTCAGACTGTTGAGGAAGTGGTTGTTTTGAGAAAATCCATAATAAACCCTTGATGAATGAACCGATCTCGAAATCCGGACCTGCTTCTTGTTCCCTCTGGTAACGGACCTCAGATACGTTATTTCCTAACACCTGACCGTTCCAGAAAATAACGGACTCCAGAGACGCTATGAGCAGAAATCGGGTGTAAAATCCACGGTTTGGGAGGAAATAGCGGCACCTGAGTCCGTTACATGTTCCAGAAGCTGCTTGATGTGTAAATAACGGCGCTGGGGTCCGTTAGCCCCCATGCATAAGTCTCCAACCTTCTGAAGCAGTGGTTTTGACAAGGATTGATGATGAAGCTGAGCCTGATTTATAAGGCTATTCCGCATCAACAATCGTAGAGCATGGTGTTTCTGGGCAGTCTGAATTTCTCCTGTTATTTCGCTCATTCTGCAGAAATGCAGTACAATAACAGGAAAAATTCCTGTTAATCCGACCATTTCCGTCCGCTTGCACCCAACTCTTATAAGCTAATGCATTCCCGTTTGACTTTTAACTTCGTGCATAAGTTTCTCAATATCATCCGGGGCAATTTGCTTGCCTTGCTGTGCCAGTGCTTCGGCTTGGTTCATCGTTCTTCGTTTCAGATAATCGCGAAGTGCAAGCGGGTATTGTCGCAGTGCCTGGCCGACAGCCCGCTGCATTTCATCGCTCCATAGCTGCTCGAACTGCTCTCGCTTGCTGCCAAAGCTGAAGTCCTCCACGTTCTCCTGATGATCCTTGCGAAGAATGGCAGTTGCTGCCTCATCGATCTTCTGCCCAACGAGTGCAACTCCATACAGCATCTCAGCTGCTTCCTCCGTCAGTAGCCCGCTGCGCACATCGCCCAGCACCTCCTGCGGATCACGCAGGAAAGGATCACCATAGCCGCCGCCACCCTGCGACAGGAACGTTACCGTGTCACCGGGATGAAGCAGCAGCTCATCAATTCTTCCCAAGGAACGCTCATCTGTCATCCCCGCATTTTGAATCGCTGCACCAACCTGTCCTACACCGCCACCTAGCCGGCCCCAAGGCTGGAACTGCATTCGCTCCATATTGCGCGCTGTCATGATTGTATCCGGGCTAAGGATTTTCACTTTCAGATCAATGCCGCTACCGCCGCGATACTTGCCCGCTCCTGCTGAATCCTGGCGCAAGCCGTATTTTTCAATCAAAATCGGCATTTCAGCCTCCACCGCTTCCGCAGGAATGTTCCGCAAATGGCCGACAGCGAAATCCATGCCGTCTATGCCGTCCTTCATCGGTCGCGCACCCGATCCGCCACAAATCGGCTGAATGACGCCAACCTTTTTCCGGCCTGTGACAGGGTCCGTAATTGCTAGCATGACGATACAGGCTTGTCCTGCTCCCGCAGCCGGAAGCTTATCGCCCTGTGCCTTGCTCATGGCACCTGTCAGCACATCCATGACTCGGATAAAGGTCGCCGCTCTGGCTCCAACCGCCGCCATCGGTTCAGGATTGAGAATCGTCGCTGGCGGTGCATCATTACGAACCATACGTATCATCCCGGAGTTCCACGGAATTGTGGGGTCAACGGTTCTGAAATAACGAATCAGTGCCGGCACAAGCATATAGTGACCTTGTTTATTCGCAGTGACGATATTAAAAGAAGCACGAACCTGCGGATCTGTTCCATCAAAATCAAGGAAGATTTCTTCACCGGCGATATCCATACGGCAGCGCAGACGAATCGGATAGCCGCCAGGGCCATCCTCAAGATAATCCCAGAAATCATAGGAGCCATTCGGAATATCGCGGATAATTGCTCTTACTTTAAGCTCCGAATACTGCAGTAAATCAACAATCCCTTGCTCGACCTTTTCCAGACCATAACGGGTAATCAGCTCTTGAAGCCTTTGCTCGCCCCGATGCAATGCTGACATCAGCGCCTTCAGATCGCCCCAGTTCTGATCGGGAATACGACTGTTGTCCAGGAATAACCGAAGCACCTGCTCATTGAGGACGCCTTGATCATACAGCTTCACCGGTGCAATCCGGATGCCCTCCATATGAATATCATAAGACGTCGGCGAGACGCTGCCCGGCACTTTGCCGCCAACATCCGAGGAATGCACAAAGCACATCCCGAACGCGACTAACTTTCCGTGGTGAAAAAAGGGTTTGATCAAATGCACATCCGGCAGATGTGTAGCCATTCCGCCTGTCGCGTAGGGATCATTCGTAATGACGATATCCCCTTCTCTCCATTCCCGGATGGCTTCAATGGTTTCGCCCGCCGGAATGCCAAGGGAGAGATTGTATCCTGTATCCAGTGGCGAACCAAAGGTTTCGCCCGCTGGTGTCAGCAGATAGGTTCCGAAGTCTCCGGTTTCCTTGACGAATGCCGTAAAGCCTGTCCGAAGAACGACATTGGCCATTTCCTCTACAATGGCTTGCACCCGATTTTTAAAAATCTCAAGAAAGACCTTGTCAGTCATTACTATTCGGCCTCCCCGATGATATTTCCAAACCGATCCTTAGTGAGGCTGTATCCTGGTGGAACGAATACGGTGGTATCATACTCATTGATTACGATCGGTCCTGACAACAACTCACCCACATTCAGCTGCTCCCGGTCGGTGATGAAAGCCGAATGCTCCTGGCCGTCAAAAATAATCGTTCTCCGCTCAGCTTCATAATTTGTTTTTACTGGTGCAGGAACAACAACGGTCTCTGATTTGCGCGTGACGCCAATAATTGTCGCTCGCAGGTTCACGAAGGCTACTGGAGATTCAGGTTGACTAGTTCCAAATACAGCTTCATACTGCTGGTGAAATCTTGCCTCAGCATCGGCAATATCTCCGTATGCCACGCTGGAAAGCGTCACACTGAGATCAAAGGACTGTCCTTCATAGCGCATGTCGGCGCTGTACATCAGATACGTATGGTCCAGTTCAATACCCTGCTCTGTCTCCTCGGCGATCCAGCGTCTTCCCTGCTCCCCAAGATTCTCGAACCATTGCGCCAGCTCACCTGGCTGTAGCTCATCGCTTACCTTGTTCAGGGAATGGACGAAGTCGTTCCGCAGATCGGCCACTACACAACCCATCGCACATAATGTTCCGGGTGAAGGCGGAATTAGCACCTTGCGAATCCCCACCTCGCGAGCCATTAGAAATGCATGCATAGGACCGGCGCCGCCGTAAGCCAGTAGTGTGAAATCACGCGGGTCGACGCCTTTGCGGGCCATGAGCGGTGTGAATTGGGCATACATGTTGGCTGTTGCCACATCCAGTATGGCCTGTGCCGCTTCATAGGAACTCATCCCAAGCTGCTCGCCCAGACGCTCCAGCACGGCCTGTGCCAGATCCGGCTTTAATTCCATCTGGCCGCCCAGGAAGCGATCTGCCTGTAAAATGCCCAGATGCAGATAAGCGTCGGTTGTCGTCGGCAGCGTTCCCCCGCGATTGTAACAGGCTGGGCCCGGACGGGCGCCGACGCTGCGGGGACCAACTTTCAATACGCCCGCTGAATCCACCCAAGCGATAGAGCCGCCTCCTGCTCCAATGGCGGTCACATCGATGGCTGGGATAATCACCGGAAAATCACCGACCTGATTATCGACGGAATAAGCCGGCTGTCCGTCAATCAACGCAACATCCACACTGGTTCCGCCCATGTCGAACGTAACCACCTGGTTCAGTCCCGCCATACGTGCTACATGCGTAGCACCGATGACCCCGGAAGCCGGACCGGACAATAATGTCTTCACCGGCTCACTTGACGCTCTGGTCGAAGACATGATTCCGCCATTGGACATCGTGGACAGTACCTTCGCTGTCAAACCATACTGCTGCACGCCCTGCTCCAGCCGCTGGAAGTACCCTCCCATTTGCGACCCGACATAGGCATTCATGACCGTAGCCAACGTTCTTTCGTATTCACGCTGCTGCGGCCATACGCCGCTACTTGTGCAGACAAACAACTCTGGATAGTGCTGCTTGATGAGCTTCTCGGCAAGCTGCTCATGCTGAGCATTTTTATAAGAATGCAGGAAGCTGATGGCAATGGCAGTTACGCCCCCTTGTACCAGTTCTTCAACGGCTTGAAGAAGCTGCCCCTCATTCAGGCTACGAAAGACTTCGCCGCTGGCCAGGCAGCGTTCATCGATCTCTTTGACCAAACGGCGAGGTACCAGTGGAAGTACCTTGTCGCCGTATAGATTCGTGGTATTTTCTAATCGCAACCGGCGAATCTCAAGCACATCCCGGAACCCCTCTGTTACAAGGAGTCCGGTTACCGCTCCATTCCGTTCGATTAGCGTGTTGACACCAAGCGTCGTTCCATGCACGAACAGGCCAATATCTGCAATATTTATTGAAGCCTTCTGCAATTGCTCCAACGCATTAAAAATAGCTTGTTCCGGGGCATCCGGTATCGAAGGCGTCTTTAGCGAGGCAACCACGCGACCGTCTGCATCCGCGACCATCGCGTCCGTAAACGTGCCTCCGATATCTATGCCCAGCCGGTAGCCTTGTTCCACTTTCTTTCCTCCTCCAGGTTTTGCGTAGCAAAACCACATCGTAAGCATCCGCTTAAGTTTTGCGAAGCAAAACTACTTCGTAAGCATCTATATAAGACGAACTTAATATTCGAACGTAAAGCTCGGTCGTCACTACGGTGGAATGTTTGGACTTCCGGTCGCTGTTGTTCCCAGATTTCTTCTTTATAACCGCTTTTAGCGGTTGAAATCTGGGAACAAAGGCGAACGCTGTCGCTCCTACAGTTCCAAACTTCCCCCTTCGTTCCTCCTCGCCTTTTGTTACTTTCTTTTGTTCGTCTTATATACCTAAGTTTTGCGAAGCAAAACCACTTCGTAAGCATTCGCTTAGGGTTTGCTACGCAAAACCACTATAGCGACTGTGAATCCTGCTTTATTTGGTAATAGCGTTTGACGTCCTCAATCATTTGATTGATATGATCCACCATCGCTTGCTCCGCCTTCTCGGAGGAGCCTTCCGCAATCGCGTCGACGATCCTTTGATGGTCTACAACCAGCTTGCTGCCGACAGAATTACGGATGAACGCTGTCGCAGGCAGCTCGCGGCTCCGGTCCCATACCAGCTGAACCGCATGCATCAAGATGTCATTGCGGGCGATTAGCGCGAGCAAATGGTGGAACTCTCGATCTCCTTCATAAGGAATTTGGTTCTCGGCTAACACTTCAAGCTGCTCGGCTATGGAATTTCGCAGAAGCTCAATATGATCGGGTGTGGCCCGCTGCGCAGCGAGACTTGCAATTTCGCGCTCAAGCGCCCTTCTGGCGACCAGCACATTAATCATGGCCTTTTGCCCGGATACATTGAGCACTTCCAGCAGTCGGGAATTAAGGGTCTCCTGATGAATCCTCTTCTCCAGTTGAGAAAGTCGGTTTACGCCCTTCTCTGTGAGAATACGACCTTTTCTTCCCTCCAGCTGAACATAACCTTTCATATCTAACTCCATTAGCTTGCGGCCAATTGTTGCCTGACTGAGATCATATTTCTTGCCTACTGTGTGAACCAGTGTGCTTGCGCCCACAGGCTCCCCCACCAATGAAATTGTAGAGAGCAGTTCATGCTCGAGTTGTAAAGATGTCCATTCTAATGATGACATTCATAACATCCTCTCACTTTATAAACAGTTAATCTCTCATGTCGTTACTCACTGATGATTAACTGATTATAAATCTATTTTATTTATATTTCAACTATTCGCAGTAATTTAGTATGGATTTAATTTAAATGACTTCAAACTCTAATAGACATCTTTAATCCCACCAGAAAGCCCACTCATCATTTTTCATTAAATAATCCGCATAATTCCCTAAAGTATAGCCTTGGTCCAGCACGTAATGGCAAAATATAAAATGCTCCTTGGCCAGTCTCAGCGCTGCTTCATATGTCTGGGGCCGTGTGCCGGCTTGTAGAACCCACAAATCCTGTGTAACGGCCAAAGGGGTCACATGGTATTGCTCCTGCCAATGCTTAAACACAACCGACTGGTACACAGGCAGAGGACATTCATTATACCCACCCATCGGAACCCAGAGGGGCGCTTCATACCCTGAACCAGCAGACAATGTCAAAATAATAACGTTATCTCCATCTTCGATATTCTCTTTTACCCACTGTGTTGTCAGTATAGAAGCGTCCGCTTCCTCTATCTCAGCCCTCTTCTCGTTCAGCATTTCATCGCCTTCCCATACTAAAGCATAGGCAGCATAAATATCTTCAAAACTCTTCCCCTCAACATTTTTCCGCTCAAGCGGAAGATCTACATCTATGAGAAAAGACCCGGCAATGCGCCGAAATGCATCCATGATAGATAGACTATGTACTTCTTCCAGTCCTCTATCCACAACTTCTGACAGAGACTTCTCATCTTCCAAAGTCTCTTCTAGCATCTCTGCTATGTTATAGCTGGGCACAACCAGGATTCGGTGTTTCCCATCCTGTGTCAGAGGCAGCGATAATTGCTCCACCGCTATAATCTCAATGTCACAGCTCCCAAAGGATTCTACCAGTTCTTCAATCATATTCATCCTCCTTCTATCCTTACAAGAGTTATATCGGCAATGAAAATGAATGCTTCACTCTTTAATTTTCAGAATCGGCAGCAAGCATAAATTTCCCTTTCATGAAAATTGAAACAAAAATGAAACAGTGCATCATTGGTAATTATACTACTTATTACAATTGGCAAACAATATTATCGTACCTAATAAAAAAACAGCGGCAGCCCCGGACGAGAAAATAAGTCCTGAACTACCACTGTTTTATTGAGCTATGTTTATTCGTAAAGAGTTCACCTTATTGAACTTTGCTTACTCTTGTTGTATTACTGTTTGTTTTGTTGTTGTTCGTTCTATTGCCGTTTGCTGTACTGCCGTTTGGTTTACTGTAGTTTGCTCTACCGCTACTAGCCTTACCGCTATTTGGTTTACCGCCACCCGTTTTATCGTGGCTGGCAGTGCCACTCTTTTTAAACCACTCGGATTTAGGCTTGCGCGCCGGGTTCGCCTTGGACTTGGCCGGTTTGTTGGCTGGTGCTGAGGCTTTGCTAGTTTTAAAAGACTGCGGTGGCACACTTGTCATCGGATAAGGGTGATCCTTCACTTCAGGAATGCTCTTCTTGATCAACTTCTCAATATCTCTAAGGAACGGAACTTCCTCCATCTCACAGAAAGAAATAGCCTTTCCGCTATTCCCAGCTCTACCCGTACGGCCGATGCGGTGAACATACGTTTCTGGAATATTAGGAAGATTGAAGTTGATTACATGCGAGAGCTCCTCAACGTCTATACCTCTTGCTGCGATATCCGTTGCCACCAGCACGCGTGTAGCTCCACTCTTGAAATTATTCAATGCCTTTTGCCGATCAGTCTGTGACTTGTTGCCATGGATAGCCTGTGCAGTAATATTCACTTTGGACAAATCACGTGTCACACGGTCCGCTCCACGTTTGGTACGGGTGAACACCAATGCTGAAACAATCGATTTATCCTGTAAAATATGGTTCAACAGATTCTGTTTCTTACCATTTTCCAATAAATACACCGATTGCTCAATGCGCTCTGCAGTAGAGGATACCGGAGTAATTTCTACTTTAACAGGATCGACCAGAATCGATTTCACCATTTTAGTGATTTCCGGAGGCATCGTCGCAGAGAAGAAAAGGGTCTGTTTCTTGCTCGGCATTTTGGAGATAATTCGCTTCACATCATGGATAAAGCCCATATCCAGCATGCGGTCGGCCTCATCCAGCACCAATATTTGCACATATTGCAAGTCAATCCGCTTTTGATTAATTAAATCTATAAGTCTACCTGGGGTCGCGATAATAATATCTGCACCTTGACTCAGCGCCCGCTCCTGCACTTTCTGTGAGACACCACCCACGATCGCCGCACAACGAATGTCGGTATACCGGCTATACGCCTTGATGTTGTCCGAAATCTGAATAGCCAGTTCTCTTGTCGGCGTTAAAATCAAAGAGCGAATACGACGAACCTGTTTGGGTGCATTCGGCTTTTCGCATAATAATTGAATGATCGGCACAGAAAATGCTGCCGTTTTCCCTGTTCCTGTTTGCGCGCAACCAAGCAGGTCTCTACCAGCCAACACGGCTGGAATTGCCTGTTCTTGTATAGGTGTCGGGGAAGTGTAGTTCGCTCTGCTCAAACCCTCTAAGATCGGAGGGATAATATTCAAATCTTGAAATGTCATTTTGTCTCCTTAATTTACGTACATATATAAATCAAACGTAATTTTCTTTTTCACACGTAACACATAAGGATAACATAATAACAATCGTCTGTATATGATTTTTTCAAAGTGTCATTGCATGTCCATATCTTGCCAAGTACTCTTCCTTTTCTTTATAATCCGGCATGATACTTCCGACCCGTCTCCAAAAAGATCGGTCATGATTCATATGCAGCAGATGGCAAAGCTCATGGATGACCACATAATCTATTACTTCAAGGGGGGCCATGGCCAAACGGTAATTGAAAGTGAGTTTTTTATCAAAGCTGCAGCTACCCCACTTGGTTTTGGACTCTACGATGTCAATCGTCTTCGGCTTTACTCTTAACTGGCTCTGATAAATTTGGATTCGTTCCCCAACGATCTTCTTGCAGCTTGAAAAATAAAACTTCTTGAGATTCGTTTTAAGCTCCTCTTCACTCCCCTCACTTGTATCTATAAGTTCATGAAGGTCATACTCTTTTCCAAGATGTAGAAACTTGCCTTGTTCTTTATACTCTCTTTGTTTAGGGGCTGCCATAGCTTTGGCAATGTTCTGTTTCTTCTCCAATATCCATGCCCCGTGTTGTGCCACAGCGCTGCTAATCATTTCTTCGCTTGCTGCTCTGGGCGCTTTAACAGTAACGAGACCAATCGAATCGATCTGTATCTTAAGCTTCTTTCTTTTCCCATACTGCACATGAACCTCTATGCTATCTTGTCCTAAATCAACTTTCATATGATCCATCTTTCCTTTATGAGTAGAATGTTCGCGCAAGCTGCCCAGGTATCTCTAAAAATGTATACCTTCTATTATAAGTGCTATAATAAAAGCATACATGATTGCCACAATCCACGAAAGGGAAGGGGAACATTCATGAATACGAAGCAACTGGATCGAATTCACTCCGGACAGGGATTTATCGCGGCTTTGGACCAAAGCGGAGGAAGTACGCCGAAAGCGCTGCTGCAATATGGTGTTAAAGAAGACCGCTATTCGAATGAAGAACAAATGTATGAATTAGTCCACGAGATGCGAACGCGCATTATCAAGAGCCCGGCTTTTGATGCACAGTATATTCTGGGCGCGATCTTATTCGAGAACACGATGGACCGTTTCATTGACGGACAATATACTGCCGATTATCTGTGGGAACAGAAAGGCATCGTACCCTTTTTAAAAATCGATAAAGGACTTGCCGAGCCGAAAAACGGAGTTCAGCTTATGAAGCCTATTGCCGGCTTGGACGAGCTTCTGAAGCGGGCAGTCGAACGAAATATTTTCGGAACAAAAATGCGCTCTGTGATTAAGGAAGCTAATCTCGCGGGAATCAAACAAGTAGTTGAACAGCAGTTTGCTATCGCCAATCAAATCCTTGATAGTGGGCTGATTCCGATTATCGAACCCGAAGTGGATATCTACAGTGCAGATAAAGAAGCTTCAGAGAAACTGTTAAAAGAAGAGCTTACTTCACACTTATCTACCCTGGACCCAGACGTTAAGGTTATGCTTAAGCTTTCCATTCCGACAGAAGATAATTTCTACCGGGATCTTATAGATCATCCACACGTGCTGCGGGTAGTGGCTCTATCAGGCGGCTATAGCCAATCGGAAGCCAACGAAAAACTGGCCCGTCATCACGGATTGATCGCCAGCTTCTCTCGCGGCTTATCCGAAGGATTAGGTGCCGGGCAGACAGACGAGGAATTCAACGCCCTGCTGTCCAAGTCCATTCATGCTATTTATGAGGCTTCCATTAAGTAAGGCAAAATATAAAAATTACACTGAGCTAAATAAAACAGCGGCAGCCTTGGACGATAAGAAGTCCTGATCTGCCGCTGTTTTGTTGATTTATAGTTTTCTGTTAGTCGGATATAGGTAAATATAGAAATATTGATTTGAATGTTAATACGGATATATATGAAGAATCAGGAGTTAACAGGGAACTATAGTCAGCCTATAGTTTGAATATCGAAAAAACGATCAGTATTTAGGATTTTTAGACTTATAAATAAGTTAGCCATGTTGGCTCTGCACCGTACAGGTCGTCGATCGCCTCGACGATCCGCTTCTTGGCGGCATCATAAGCCGCAGCGATATTGCCGATCTGATGATCCACGTCAATTTGTCGGGTAACTCCGTGTGGCCTCATGTAATCGGCAGAGCTAGGAAGTTTAAATTCATGTCTCCATAGAGGACCTTCTATGCTGCCTACGCACGAGACGTTGGCATCGAATTTGCCCCGGCTGAAGGTGAGTTTCACGAGATGGTTATGCTTGGTTACTTTTGTAGTTGTAAAGATGCCACTGCCGCTGTATTTGGTATTGTAAATGAAGCCGCGTTGTTTAAAAAAGTGGTTGATCGCTTTTTTGACCGATAACGGTTCGGAGGGGACATCTTCAATCCTAAGTGGCTTCAGTTGATATGGAAATTGGACTCCAACCAAATTCCCCTCTTCGTAGCATGATTGCACGATCCGTTCGCCTGCAATCATGTTCTCAAAAACGGCTGCAGCCTCCTCCTCAGTAGAGGGAGCGCAAAATACTCGCTCATGGTAAATCTCTCCGATAGTCTCCAAAAAGCGACGTTCGCTTTCATTCAGCTCCAGCTGTGGAGCACTATCCGTGATATCACCAAGCTCCACAATCGCATCCAAAAAATTTATTCTTCCTGAAATCCTCCAATCGCTCTGAAGCCGAATGCATGGCGACGGGTAGTCACTCCATCCCGTTATCCTCGGCGCAAACAACCTGGTATAACCAACATCTCCCTTAGCGACGAATGGAATCGGTGCCACTTTGGCTGAATCAGGGCTTCGACTGAGCATCGAAAGACGATCGAACACGAAAGTCGCGTGATTCAATCGGTAGCGGCGCGGAATTCCACTTACAATTTCGATAACATCTTGCATCTGAAGCGAAACGTTGCAACCGTCCGGATTGGCCCCGTCCCAACGTGCGGGGAGGTTGGTCAGTCTCTTCTCATGGCCCAGCGATGTCTCAGCCGTATGGCAAAAAGGAACGAGCGTTGGATTATGTTTTAGCAGCCTGTCGATTCCGGACACACCATGCGTAAAGCCGTCAACGAAAAATTTGATGTCCTGGGGATCAAATGCAGCATCATGGAAAGCTTGTCCGATCCGTTCGGTCACGACCAACGGTGTATCCTTTTTGCTCAACCGATAATCAATTTTTTTATAGAGCTTCACAAACGCACTCCTTTTCTATATCGTCGGTCCTCATCTTATACCATAAAACACCATCGAACGCCAAACTTATCAACAAATGAGACTAAACAATCACTGAAGAATATTGGGCCTATTGGGGTAATTGTTTTGCTGCCATCATTCATTACTTGGTATGCCTCTCTTAAAACCTCTTCATTTTCAAATACGGCGACAATTTCCATAGTGGAATCAACAGATGACTCATTAGTTCCACCAAAATCACTAAGCATTACCCTAGTTCCAAGAATGTGCATTTCCGCATGAATCACAAATTTTTCAGGTTCTTTCTCAGAGTCATACATAATTGAGTCTATCTCAGACTTAAACGCCTTTTTATATAGTTCGATAGCTTCAGAACAAGCACCATTCAAATATAGTTGTGGTACTAACATATGCCCTCTCCCTACGGATCAATTTTTTGTTCGAAAACAGATTAACGACCATATATTACCATGAAAATTCAACGTGAGTATAATACTTCATTTATTTAAAGCAAAAGGCTGTTCCCCAGACAGGTATTACCTGCCGGAAAACAGCCTTCTGTAGCTATACTTTATTTCTTTAACTGAAGTGCTCTCAGAAGTATTGTGGCTGCCTCTGCACGGGTAGTGTTCCCTGTCGGTTTCACTGTACCGTCGGTATACCCGTTGACAAGCCCTTGATCAATCGCTGTTGCAAGCGCAGGACGAGCCCAAGCGGAAATCTTGGAGCTATCAGAGAAGTTGATGTCCTTGTCGGTTGAAACCAGTTGAGCGGCTCGAACAACAATTGCTGCAACCTGCTCACGAGTCACCCACTCATTCGGAGCGAAGACGTCTCCGTTATAACCGTTAACAATGCCTAGTGCTGCCGCTGTTGCAATAGCATCGTGAGCCCAATGTGTCTTAGTGTCAGCAAACTCTTGCCCATTTGCAGACTGAAGATTAAAAGTCTTAACGATCATCGTCACGAATTCAGCTCTTGTAATTTTGTTGTCAGGTCTAAAGGTATCATCAGGGTAACCGGTAAGGCCACCGAGGGACACCAATTCCTTAATGCTGATCTCTGCCCAATGTCCGTAGATATCGGCAAAATCCTTTGCCACCTTCGGAATCGAAGGTTCTGCTTTGTCGGATACCAGAACAGCAAATTTCGTAAAATGAGTAACCGTTCCGGACACCGTTCCGTTAGCTTGATCCACTTTCAGATTGTCCAGTTGAACCCATTTCTTACTCTGCTCATTCAGCCAATACAAACCGACAACTGATTTATTGAAGTTCACCTTCGACGGGTCGAAAGTCAATGTAATCGTAATCGGTTGGGCAAAATCACCAGCTTTATTCTTCGTAATCTCATATACATCGCCCAATAGCTTCAATGTGTCATCGGTGGATAGGTTCGAGGATTGACTTACTTTAGATACAGTAATCTCAATTCCGCTCTCGATCGACCCGGCCGGCACACTGATCGTTGCTCCATTCAAGGTCAGTACGCCACCGTCCACGGCAAAGCTGCCGGAATTTACTGGAGTGTTTCCGTTATTTGTTCCTCTTGACGGAGTCGAAGGTGTTGACGGACTTGGTGTTGTTGGATCCGGTGTCCCTGGGTTTGGTGTTCCTGGACCTGGTGTTCCTGGGTCCGGTGTTCCTGGATCCGGTGTGTTCTCTGCAGTCCGGGTCACAGTCACAGTATAGGTCTTAAGGGTGCCATCCTGTGCCGTCACTTTGATCGGAATAATGTTACTTCCAACTTTTAGATCAATAGTCCCGCTCGCATGCCCGCTGACTACCGGAGTACCGTTCACAGTGAGCAAAGCCGCATTATCATAGACATTCGCAGTTACCGTAATGCCGGATACGTTGTAATCAACTTGAGTTGCGTAACTGGTTACGTCAGATGCAAAGACTGGATTCAATGTACCGCTCGACAAGGTCAGACTGCTCAAATCCGCGTTGCTGCTTGCTTCCTCCGCAGCTTTTCTGATCACAGTCACGATATAGGTCTTGCTGGAGCCATCCTTAGCTGTCACTACAATGGTGATCTCATTTCTACCCACCTTCAGGTTGAAAGGCCCACTGGCTTGACCGCTTATTCCTATAGTACCGTTCACAGTGAATGTAGCAGCACTATCATAGACGCTTGCGGTTACGGTAATACTCGATACCTTATTGTCCACCTGTGATGAATAGTGAGTCGAAGCACCGTCGAACACAGGATTCAGGGTACCACTGGACAACCTCAAGTCGCTCAAATCAGCACTGCTGCTTGCTTCTTCTGCCGCTTCCCGAATCACGGTCACAGTATATGTCTTGGTAGAGCCATTACGTGCTGTCACAGTGAAGGGAATGTCATTCCTCCCAACAGACAACTTCAATGTGTGACCTGCTCCATTAGTATATGGTTCGCCTTGAGCTGTCACACTCGCCTTTGCATCGCTAGCCTTTGCCGTAATATTCAACGATTCTACCGAATGATCGACAGTCAAGCTGTAATCGGTGATTCCAGCATCGAACGATGGAGACAACGTGCCTGTATCTACAGTCAATTTGTCCAGCGTGGAAACATCAATTAATTTTCCGGCCAACATGTCGCCTTGAACAAGTGCAAAGTCCGCTACCACTTGATGCGAATAATCCTCAGCCGCATTAACAATAAAGTTCTCCAGGTCGTTCCACACCGGCAGTATATTCGTTACAAAACGCTCTTCAAACTTGTAATTCAGTTCATCGGACACCTTATCCAGACGAGAATCCGCATAAGCGTAAGCCTTTGCTGCATCAATTAAATATTGTTCCAGTTCATCTTTATTTTTGAATGTCTTATCGGTGTAATCGCCCTTAAATGGCGAGACTTCCCGGATCAGGAACGAGCGCTTCGTAGCTTCAAGCACACCCAGATAAGCATCGGTATCTACTGAAATTTTGAGATATGCATCTTTAGAGATATTAGCATCCTGCATTTGCTCTTTTACATCAAGCAAGATATCGTCCGTATTGATATCACTCGGACCTTCGATCAGCACATTGTAACGTTCTACCCCTATGCTGCCAATGCCTTGATGAATACGACGTACAATATCCTTAATTGTAAAATAGGCATTAAACTGATCATCGCTAAGTTTCGGGAAGTTCCCTCTGACCTGGACTTTATAATTTTCCCAGTCCGCTTTTATTGCTGCTACTTCAGCAGCCGTGGCCAATTCAAACTTATCTGGATTGCCATCGACATTTAATTTTCCATTTAGCGCCCGCTTACCCAGCAATTTTTGCAGTGCCTCAGCATAAGACACTTTAGAGACTTTGTCCATGACACTTTGGGTATATGCAGTAACATTGCTTCTCGTCAGCTTGGTTGCTTTCTTGCTGTTGTCGTTATTAATCTCAATCAGTGTATCCTTATAAGTATCCAGGAAGGTTTTGGAGACATCGCGGAAATCAGCATCCTGCATATTTACGGGCCCCGAGCTGTCTTTATCGTATTTCACTACATAAGTACTCGTGACAAAACGGATTAAGTCATCATAGAAGCTTCCGATTCCGGCAGAGTCCACGTCGTTCAGACTAAACACCATCAGACCGGTGCTGTCATTAAAAGTACCCACATTCTGAATATGCGCATCGCCTTGTGTGTAAGTTAGAATATCCTTGTCTTTCCACCCGGCAATGATCGAAGCAGGAGATGGGATCAGCCCCGACGCAAGATCGGCTTTGAACAGCGAATGTGTACCGCGCAAGAACGTGTACTCATTAGCTCCCATCGCGTTGCTGCTATATTTATATTCTTTGGTCACTGCATCATTGAAACTGGTATTATCCTCGACAATACTTTGTTCTACTTCCTGCTTGCGCGCCTCATCGGAACGAACCGGCTGGCTGTAACGAAGCAAAGAAATGACTATCGGATCAGAAGCCAACCAGTCACTATCTTGCATAGCCTCTGGCTTCAAAATCACCTTGATTTGTTGCGTATCCATCACAGGAGTGGTAGCTGTCCCCGAAATGGAGAAGGTAATTGTGTTGTCACTGCTCTGCCCCTCCACCACGATCTTCCATTCGCCAGAAGGAAGTCCTGACAGACTGTAAGCATTGGAGTTCAGCGTCCCGTTGGCCGGAACCCCTGTCGTAAGATTCAACTGCAGACGTGCATTCAGATCCTTCGCACCGCTCATTTTGATCGAAGATGACGCTGGAACCGCTGCAATTTTGTTGGATGGTGTGAATTTAACCAATGTCGCGGTGTTGTTCTTTTGGTACACGCTCACTGGGTTAGTTGGTTTGTTGGATTGATTCCAAGCACCAGGGTTAATTTCAAAGGCAAGATTGGAATCAGCGACAATGTGTGCAGTTCCATCACCAGTTATCGTAATCTCGATCTGCTCACCACTGGCACTAGCCGTCGCAGACAATCCCGCTGGAAGTCCGGTAACGGTGAAGTCTTCAGAAGTCCAGGGCCCCTGCTTCACAATTCCATTAAAAGCGGTGAGGGTGATTTTGTTATGAGCCGGATCAACGGTTGATCCTGATTTCATCTGTACATTCTGATCATTCTCCAGAATCGCATAAGCGGCTGTACTACTCGAGTTGCGTGGCTTGCTATCTTTTGTTTTTTCAAAGTCCTTGCTATTATTACGTGTATCCCAGTTGTTTCCCCGATTCGGAGTTGCGACTGAAGTCGTGCTCTTCTCCGGATCAAGCGGATCGAATACTAGTCGTTGTATCGTGGACTGCTTGCCAGTTTGCACCGCGGGACTGCCCAAGGAGGCATCCACAACAGGATCGTATCCAACAAAATCAATGACCTTGTCTTTTAACGTGTCCTTCATCGGGTCATTGGAAGTCAAGATTTGGGTAGTATTCAAGAGTGCCAGCTTACCGCTATTATTTCCTATTTTAAAAGAACTCTCCGTAGCATCGGGCTGAGGTAGTCGGCTTCCAACATTCCCATTGCTACCGAGCGCGACAAGATAATAACCGTACGCGGGAATTTGAGCTGTTGGGGTACCTAGAATTGCTGCCTTCCAGCTATTTTTCTTATCATCAGCGTATTGGATCGACCAGCCGTTAAGGGAAATCGGCTCCGCTGTAGGGTTAAATAATTCTACAAAGTCGTTAGTATACAGATCGAGGACATCATCTTTTTTGCCCCCATAAAACTGGCTGATGACCACATTCTTCGCCAGATTATTGGTATTTATCGGGCCTGTTGCTGCATGGCCTGTCCCTGCGAAAGACCATAAGGATTGAACTACCATCGCTGTCATAAGGACGATCGCCATCCAGCGCTGATTCCTTATCTTCAAGTTATTTTCCCCTCTCCCATTTAAAAATTCACGTAATTATATCAACTGAATGTAATAGGAAAGTTAAAAGAAAATCAGTATAAAAATAAATTAATAAATATTTAAACATTTTCACTATAAAAAGATTAAATAAAGATTTTTCACAGAAGGTAAAGTCTTCATTGTGATTCAAGAACACAAAAAAACGGCATCTCTGCCGTTTTTCTCGAAATCTTTCCTTGGTTATTCAATTTAGTCCAGGCCATGTTCTTTACGGATGTGATACAAGCCTTGAACAAGGAGTTCCGCAGGGTCGCGGTTCAGTTGCAAATGGGTTAGCAATACATGGAGTGGAATGGCACACACGTTGCTGCCTTCCGTAATTTCCGGAAATCCGGTTTCAAACATCGGTCCGTGCTCCTGACTCCAGGCCAACCCTGCATGAACCTGCTGGGGTGCGAATTCCTCCTGGACTGCCGCTATACAATGCGGTACGAGCACATTATCGATGACTGCTTTAGCTTCATCTTCGCTCTCAGGCGGTTTAGGAAGCGCCTTGCCCCCGGGAGTCTTCATCATTTCATAGAAGAATGAAGCCAGCCACACTTCCGGTTTATTACCGGACTGGAATCTCGCAACCAATTCCCGCAGGAAAAAACCGCATGAATATCCATTACCAGACTCATCCTTCACATTGTACACAAAAACTGGACCGTAAGCTTCCATGTTCAATACTTGTCCTTCAACATCCTGGAATTTCATTCGCAATGCTACGAGGCTGTTATGATGAACCGCCTTTAAAAGCTCAGTCCAATCCTCTTCGGACATTTCCGGTTGTTTGTTGTTCTCTTCCTCGATTGGTGTCTCATTAGTCATTATAAATTCACCTCGTTATCTATCATACCATCAAAATCCATAGGGCAATAGTGACATCCTGATGGTACTTTTGCCAGGGGTTATGACACCCTGTAGGTATCCCTCACTTAAATCTACGATCATCAAACTTTCTCCGTGTCCTGCTCTCGTTATACTGGTCGATTGTGTGCTCTCTCAGCGATCAATTAAAAAAAACGGCATCTCTGCCGTTTTTCCTATAAAAGTAAATTAACGATTCTCTTGTTCCCAGCGCGAGATCTCATCCCGCACACGAGGCGCTACTTCGGTTCCGAGCAGTCTGATCGCCTCCATCACCTCTGCATGCGGCATTGTACCATGTGGGACATGTAGCAGGAATCTCGTAATGCCCACTTCCTTGCGCAGATAAATGATTTTGTTCGCAACGGTCTCCGGATCGCCTACATATAAGGCCCCGTCAAACTTACACGCTGCATCATAATCTGCACGATGATATGGCGGCAGCCCTTTTTCCACTGCTCTAAAATTCGTCCGGGCATGTGTCGAAGGGAAAAACTGCTCAAGCGCCTTCTCATTACTCTCTGCAATAAACCCATGGGAGTGCGTGGCAATCGGCAAATTCGAGACGTCATGGCCTGCCTTGGCAGCCGCTTCTTTATAAAGCTTAACATGCTCCGCATATTGCGAGGGACTAACATTCCCAATAATAGCGAGTGCAAAAGGTAATCCCATGGCTCCGGCGCGAATGGCAGACTCTGGACTACCCGCACTGCCAATCCATACCGGCAAGCGATCTTGCACCGGACGGGGATAGATACCCAGATTATCTATTGCCGATCTATGTTTACCGCTCCAAGTGACTTTCTCGGATTGCTGAATTTGCAGCAACAGATCCAGCTTCTCATCAAAGAGTTCGTCATAATCCTTCACATCGTATCCGAAGAGCGGGAATGATTCCATAAACGATCCACGTCCCACCATAATCTCTGCACGGCCGTTTGATACTGCATCAAGTGTGGCAAAATCCTGAAATACGCGCACCGGATCAGAAGACGAAAGAATCATTACCGCACTCGTAAGCCGAATTTTTGAAGTCAGAGCTGCAGCCGCGGCCATGATCACTGCGGGTGCTGAAGCGGCAAAATCAGGACGATGATGTTCGCCAACACCATACACATCCAGTCCCACTTGATCTGCCAGCACGATTTCCTCCACCACTTCACGTATGCGTTCAGCATGACTCATTGTCTTACCGGTATGTACATCAGGCGTTGTCTCAACAAAGGTGCTTATACCAATTTCCACTACCTGTTTCCTCCTAGTACGTATTTGCTGTCTACTTTTCTAACTATCATAAACGACAACAAATCAAGTTGATCATTCTATTCTATCTCTTTATAGTTAAATATTCAAAATATTAAATATGAACATTTTGTATATAATCGAACACATCCAACCTAGGGCGTGTCTGAAAACTAATTTCAATAGTGCTACTTCAACAAAAATATAGCGCAGAATGGGTAGATGTGAAGAAAGCCCGCGTTAAGCACGGGCTTTTGCTTTGCCACTGTAGTGACGGTGATATAAAGTACACAGATACATACATGGTGCCGGAACTAACTGATATACTAACGGATTTCATTCCTCAGCTTAACACGCGCTGATCCTGGAGCTTCGCTCCGGTTTTTACTCGCTTTACTTTAACAACTACACCGCCGATTCGAACCACTACCATGGCTATAGCCATCAGGACGAATGCCGGTGCAATTAAATTTAGGTCAAAATGATGCTGGACCGAATAGAGATAAGCCTTTTCCATATGATGTGTTACCCATTCGACCAGTAAAATACGCAGAATGAAAGCAATTGCCATTACGGCAACGCTAGCAATACCGGTTGTTACATACGTTTTACCTTTGTTATCACGTTCGACACTGGCAAGGGGAATCAGCACGGCGCCGATCAGAGCGCCGAACAGGATAGATGCTGCAAGAAGCCAGCTGTTATTGCCGCCAGTCGGCACATCCTTCAGGTACGTGGCGCCGAAGTATCCGAGGATGCCGACAGGAATTAGAAGACGAATGCCGTTAAAGGATTTACGTCCGAAAGTGCTGAGTACGATTACTGCAAAAGTGGCGATGATGGAAATCCAGGTACTAGTTGTCATTGATTGAGTTCCTCCTTGGTTGTTGTTTCATTTGGGATGTCTTCATCTTACCGGACCTAAGGAGGCACCGCGTCCATCGGCGGGTGTATTCTGCTGTCCGAGCAGAATCAATCTGCAGGTGTATAGACGAGTGAATGATTGTTTTAACTAGACCTGTATCCATAAAAAAAAAACCGGCATTTACCGGCCCTTGCTCATGACAAATACCTACTGAACGATTCCATTGCGGATAGCGTAGACGACCGCCTGCGTACGATCCTGGACGTCAAATTTCTGCAGAATACGGTGGACATGCGTTTTGACTGTGCTTTCACTGACAAACAGCTTTGCGGCAATTTCTTCGTTTCGCAGGCCGTAGGCCATTTGCTGGAGCACCTCGAGTTCACGGTTGGTAAAAGTCTGGATCAAAGACAAGTCTCCTCCGTGTTCCGATGTTTCAACGCCGACTTTCGCAGCGGCATCTGCCTGCAGCTTCTGAAATACCTGCCCGATCAGCTTTGCAGCAAGTGCGGTCCGGAAAATGACCTCGCCTCGCAGCGTGGCGCGGATGGCCATCAGCAGCTCTTCGGGTTCCGTGTCCTTGAGAAGGTAGCCGATTCCTCCCGCACGAATCCCTTCATAAACATACTCTTCTGTATCGAACGTTGTCAGAATGACGATCCGGCAGTCCGGCTGCTGCGCCAGAATACGCCGGGTTGCTTCAATCCCGTCTAACTCTGGCATCTGCACATCCATAAGAATGAGATGCGGCATTGTCTCCTGCGCCAGTTTCACAGCATCGAGACCGTTGCCGGCTTCGCCGGCCACCTCCATGTCGGACTGTGCCTCAATAATATATTTTAAGCCCTGCCTGACGAGCGGTTGATCGTCCACCAGCAAAATACGCGCTTTATCCATACGTTTCTTTCTCCTTCAGTGCTGCCAGAGGCAGCCAAATATTCATGCCGAAACCGTGTGGTTCCTGCGCTCCGATCTCACAACGTCCTCCCGCCTCCGCACAGCGCTTGCGAATGCCGTTCAGCCCGAAGCCTTCATGCAAATCACTGCCAGATACAAGCTCTCCGTCATCGCGGTAATGAAGCATTATTTCTTCTCCGCTCCGCATTATAGAAATTTCAACCCGTTTCGCTTGCGCATGGCGGATGGTGTTTGTCAGCGCCTCCTGAAGACAGCGGTACAGCACGACTGCAGTATCGAGTGGCCAGGCATCCTGATCTTCGCTTTCGTCCAGGTCCAAAGTAATGTCCAGATCAAATGATGATGTGGTCTGCTGCACTAGACTGCGTAGCGAAACGGCTCCTGCCCCGGTCTCATCCACGCTCATATTGTGCACGACCGTGCGTACCTCCTGCAGACAGCTGCGTGCGACCCCTAGCACATTTTTCACGATTTCCGCCGACTTAGCTTCATCGTTTCTCAGCACGTAAGGCAAGGCCTGGAGCTGCACAATGACAGACGTCAGCCGATGCCCGATACTGTCGTGAATATCCCGGGCGATCCGGCTCCGTTCTTCGAGCACCGCATAACGCAGCGACTGCAGCGTCGCCCGCTCAAGTTCCTCGTGCGCCCGCCGAAGCTGGTCATGCGTCTGCGCAAGTTCGGCGTGGACAACAGTTAGCTCCTCCGCATTACGACGCTGTTCTTCTGCATGCTCCATCCTTTCAATATCCCGACCCCGGTTGATCCGAACCGTGCGCATCAAAGCGTACAAACCGATATGAATAAACAGTTCCTGCCGAAGTAGCGACACCCATGTATAGTCTTGAACATAAACGAGCAGGACAAAGGTAATCATCAGGAAAGTCCCTGCTTCTAGTGCAGAAAGCAAGTCCGGCAGCTTAAGGGCAATAAAGCTGGTAAGAAACCCCTGTAGGATTAAGAGTAGGGAAAACTGATCCTTGAAGAAAAAACCGTAAGCGAGCGCCGAACCATATAGCAAGGCAAACACCAGAGACAGGGCGCGTAGCGAAGAGAGCTTAAAAACGGCGCCTAGCCCTGCGACATACAAGAGACATATTCCGATCGCCGCCCACCGGGCTGCAGGCGCATCGGGAAGCATTTGAATGCAGACATAGATCAGAGCAACACTCACGGCCATATAACCCCTGTTATAGGACAAAGATTTCATCAGCAATTTCCCTTCCAGTATAGACTAAAAGCAATTTCTCTCAATTCTATCACAGCAGGCAAATTGTTATGCAGAGATTCTATCTCGAACGTCCAGAGTTCCATAGGCTTTATCGGCTAAAACAGCACTTTCGGACAACGTTACGCCTGACAAGACTTCAATAACTACCGTACAGTCATTTATATTGCCAGCCGTAAAAAGTAAGTAGGCGAACCGGATGATCCAGCGCGTCCACTACGGCGTGGATTTTGGTATTTCGTCCACCACGGGAAAGCCCGATTTCTTGGTTTGTTTCGACGTTTCCAGTCCCTTTTTAGCCCCTGCTGCGTGCTGATGCGCTTTACAGGAAGTGCTGTCTAGAGAGACATCCTGCAAGTCCGCATCGCTAGAACTCAAATATCTTTTCAAAAAGGTCTGCATTGCTCCACAAACGGAATCGAGAGTACAAGGTTTTCCAAGGACCAAATCGATCAGGTAAATCACGCCAAGGAGCGCCTGTTTTTACTTTCCACAGCATTCCATTGAGCATGACTCGATTCGATTTCGAGGGTCTGCCTTCCCCTGTATTTTCGGGCGGTAATAGCAATTCTATCCGTTTAGGGCAGAACGTTCTTGAAATATCAGAGAAAACGCCTGTCCCTCATAGTTAATGAGAGAACAGGCGCTTATAAATTCAATCAACAGGAGTAGATTACATATTTCCCATACGAAAATGCTGTTCTAGTCGGTATGGCGCAGCAAAAATAATGAAGCAAACGCCGAAAGAGCGCTGATTCCTCCACTCGCCAGGAAAGCCGCGTGATATCCAGTTAACTGAGATGCAGCGGTTATGCCATCGGTAGTTGCTGGTCCCCCTGCCGCTGTGTTCGCAATAGTTACGAGAACTGCAATTCCGATCGCGCCGCCGAGTTGACGGGCTGTATTTTGCAGCCCTGCAGCGACGCCGGAATCTTGGGATGGAATGCCTGCTAGTACGGCATGAGTAGCCGTCATCAGCATCAGCCCCAGACCGGCACCAATGAGTAGACTTGGGAATAGCAACTGGGTAACGTAATTGGGATGAATCGGCAACCCATGCAACCATACAAATCCAGCTGTAGCCAGTAGGCCACCGATAAATGGCAGCTTACGGATCCCCGCAGCCTCCAGGCGACGAGAAACGATAGCGGCAATCGCAAGCGTAATCGCCATCGGCAACAAGGCAAGCCCAGTAGCAAACGGGCTATTTCCTTCAATATTTTGCAACGTAAGGGAGAGAAAGTACATATTTGCTGTTAAGGTTGCTCCTAGTCCGAGTACCATGATTATACCGATCGGCACATTTCGATGGCGGAAGATCTGGAGCGGAATCAGAGGCTGCTTGGAACGTTGCTCTAGCCAAATGAATATTGCAAGCAAGAACAGCGATGCTCCAAGTGTCCAAAGTACTACCGGCGAACCCCAGCCTTGATCGACGCTCTGCGTAATTCCGTAAATGAAGGCGGCGATGGCCAGTGTGATTGCGACCGCGCCAGGAACATCTAACTTCTCACGTCTCGTATCTTTCAGCTTGGGTCTGAGACTGAACGCAACGATAAAACTAAGTGCAACGCCGATCGGTACATTGACGAACATGACCCAGCGCCAACTGGCGAAGCTGGTTAATATACCGCCGATAATGACACCAAAAGCAGAAGCAAGTGACGAAGAAGCAGCCCACATGGAGATGGCTCGTTTCTGTTTGGCCCCTTTTGGATAGGAGGCAACGATGACAGCAAGCGTGGACGTCGCCAGCGCCGCGCCTCCAAAGCCTTGAACGGCTCGAGCAGCCAATAGCATAGCGCCATTTGTAGCATAACCGCCGACCAAGCTTGCGCCAGTGAACAGCACCAGAGCGGTTTGCAGAATGACTTTTCTTCCATAAATGTCGCTAGCTCGGGAGGCAAGCAGCATAAAGCCACCTAGCACCAGCAAATAAATGTCCACAACCCATTGTTGATCCGTCGCCGAGAGACCAAGATCATTACTCATCGCTGATAAAGCGACATTTACGATAGAGCTGTCCATCACAACCATAAATGCGCAAACGCAAGCAACTGCGGAGGCGATCCAGGCGGGAACGCCGGGCCGCAGCAGTCCTGTTGTGCTGACGGGTGTGCTTGTAGAAGATACGGAGTTCATCAGATTCACCTCTCATAATGTCGTAAGCCTTAATAGACCTTTTTCATTTATTATCTTACAATGGGAATGAAGAGGCATGATAACGTTATTCGGACAAAATATAATGAGAAATGGCCACGAAAGGAATAACTAACATGGGAAATAAGACTATTGATTATACTGATCTATTGGAGGGTCCGTCTTTGATCGCTTTTTGGGGCAATGAAGACCCAGGCCATGATTTCCGGCTAGGCACACGAGAATATGCCTGGCATAGCCATAAGCGAGGACAACTCTTTTGTGTAGAAAGCGGCCTTATTCATGTTCGCACCGCGCAAGGGTCTTGGCTGCTCCCTCCGCATCGCGCAGGCTGGATACCACCGGGTGTGCGGCATAAAGTCAGTATCAGTGGTGCGATGAGCGGATGGAGCGTGCTTGTCCTCCCCAGTATCAGTCACGAGTTGCCGTTGAAGCCTTGTGTAATCGCTACTTCGGAGCTTATGTACGCTTTAGTACGTCGGGCTGTGTCCTGGTATGATCAGGACTTCTTGGAACCGCAACAGGAACGGATCGTCGCCGTGCTGCTGGACGAAATCGTTCGAGCACCATTAGAGCCCTTGCACTTACCCCTGCCCACCGATTCACGTCTTCTGAAGATCACTAATGAGATATTAAAAACTCCTGAGGATACTCGAACGCTTGATGAGTGGGCGACCTGGGCCTCGCTTTCACCGCGCACATTGCGGCGATTGATCTTGGCGGATACAGGCTTAACATTCGCTCAGTGGCGTCAACAGGCCCGTTTGACACATGCATTGGAAATGCTAGCACGTGGGGATTCAATCGGAATGATCGCCGATGCGTTGGGATATGCTTCTCCTAGTAATTTTATCGCTATGTTCCGACGCGCATTCGGAGATTCGCCCGCTCATTACCTAGCTACACGACAGGATAAATAATCAGCTAATGGATAAACACCGAATATCCACGCACAGAATTCACGGTATGCAGGCCACTGGATAAGCCTAAACCAAAAATAGGCCCTCTCTAGAAAGAGAGAACCTACAGGACCAAAATGAGTTATTAGACGTCGCAGCGAGCGTCGAGATCCGAGTAGCTGCAACCACCTTAAAGCCGGTCGTTTTCTCAAGTCGCAGCTGTTATAGCGGATTCTGTTCCCCGTTCATGGCTAGCTTGAAAATGGCGAAGACCTGGCCGCTCCAGCCCAAGATGCTCGCGCAGTGTGCTCCCGGTATATTCGCTCCGGAACAACCCCCGCTCCTGAAGAATGGGCACAACATGGTCGACGAATTCATCCAGATTGCCTGGCAACACCGGCGGCATAATGTTAAAGCCATCGCAGCCATACTCCTCGAACCAATGCTGCATAAAATCAGCCAATTGCTCATAGGTCCCCACAAACTGCATATGTCCCCGGGCGCCAAGCAGACGTCCTCCCAGCTCCTGAATCGAAAGGCGCTCTTTGCGTGCCATGTCCATAATGAGCTGCACGCGGCTTTTCATACCGTTAGTTGCTTCAACAGGGTCGGGAATGTCCGGCAGCTCCCCTTCAATCGGATAACCAGAGAGGTCAAAATTGAGTACGGAAGACAGCGCACCGACAATTATGCTGGGCGGAATCAGATCCTGAAGCTCCTTGTATTTCCGCTCTGCTTCCGCCTCCGTCGCCCCAATGATCGGTGAGAGGCCAGGCATGATTTTCATACTATCCTGCTGCCTGCCATTCGCCACAAGCTTGCCTTTAACACTAGCATAGAATGCCTGAGCCGCTCCCAGCGATTGCTGCGCGGTAAAGATGACTTCTCCGAAAGCAGCGGCGAAATCCTGCCCCGGAGCGGAGGAACCCGCCTGGATTAGCACAGGATAACCTTGTGGTGGACGGGGGACGTTAAGCGCCCCATTCGTCGAATACCATTGCCCCTTGTATTCCACTTCTTTGATCTTCGATCCGTCAGCGAAAATCCCTGCCTTGCGGTCGATGACAAGCGCTTGATCCTCCCAGGTATCCCAGAGCCTAGTGACGACCTCGACGAATTCTCGTGCCATCTCATAGCGGAGACCATGCTCCGGGTGTTTATCCTTGCCATAGTTGTAAGCTTCAACATCCAGCTGCGACGTTACGATATTCCAACCCGCACGCCCTTCGCTGAGATGATCGAGCGACGCAAACTTCCTTGCAACGTTGTACGGCTCGTTATATGTTGTCGATACGGTCGCCGTCAATCCAAGCTTCTCCGTCACCGTCGACAATGCTGCAAGCAGTTGAACCGGCTCCAGCATGCCGGAAGCCGAATCTTCGACGCCGCGGACATAGAGTAGATCAGCTAGAAACATCATATCGAACTTGCCACGTTCGGCGGTTTGCGCCAACTTTTTATAAAACTTAAAGTCAAATAGCCCTTCTGCCCCGGATTCCGGATGCCGCCAGCCATAATGATGATGTCCGCTATAATAGATGAAGGCGCCTAAATGAAGCTGCCCCTCTCTTTTGCCCATCGTAAGTCCCTCCCGCCTTGGTGTTCGTCACCCTTTGAACGTGTCACGCCAGCGCAGCCAGCGCTTCTCCAGCAGCCGCACACCTGAATCAGATATTTTACCAATGATAGCGAAAATGATGATGCCCACAAATACAACATCCGTTCTCATATACGCTCTTGCGTCCTGAATCATATAACCGATGCCGGCGCTCGTACCCATCATCTCCGCCACGACAAGAACCAGCCAGGCAATACCAAGCGACAGCCTGATACCGAGTAAGATATTCGGCAGCGCAGACGGGATGATCAGCTTCGTAATCAACTGCAACCGCGAATACTGAAGGGTACGTGCGACTTCAAACAGCTTCAAATCCACACTGCGGATGCCAAGAAACGTATTGACATAGACAGGAAAAAAGGCCCCCAGCGAGATAATTAATATTTTGGAAAACTCACCAATCCCAAACCACAATATAAACAGCGGAATCAGCGACAGCAGCGGGATCGTCCACATCATCTGTAGCGACGGATCGAGCGTTTTTTCGGCGATTTTATTCAAACCAGTCAACAAGCCAAGCAGTAATCCCGTCCCAGCGCCCAGAAAAAAGCCGACTAGTGCCCGATAAAAGCTGATGCTCATATGCTTATAGAGTTCGCCGCTGGCGATAAGCTCCACAAACTGTTTCACAATGGCACTCGGTGTGGGTAGCATAGATGCAGGTACAAGACCAAGCCGGCCGACTGCTTCCCAGACGATTGCGATGGCAACCGGCACAAGCCAGCCATGGAGCGACCTCGGAATCACCCGGAGCCAGCCTTCCTCCGGTGAGCGCGATCCTTTCTCATCTAATACTTGCCCACTCATAGCTTCCCGTCTCCTTTATAGCTGTCCTGCCAGCGCAGCAACCGGCGTTCTAGCAGCTTCACCAATGAATCCGTTAGCTTGCCGACAATGGCAAATACTATAATTCCGACGAATACGACAGAAGTCAGTGAGAATGATCTGGCATCATTGATCAAGAAACCAATACCAGAGCTAGAGCCCATCATTTCTGCAACCACCAGCACCAGCCAGGCAACCCCAACCGACAACCTTACTCCAAGCAAAATGTTCGGCATGGCAGCGGGCACGACCAGCTTCGTGATCATGTTCCATTTGCTGAATTGAAGGACCCGGCCGACTTCGAACAGCTTGCTATCCACCGAACGAATGCCAAGAAACGTATTGACGTAGAGCGGAAAAAACGTCCCTTTGGCGATCAGCAGCACTTTCGACGCTTCACCAAAGCCGAACCATAAAATGAACAACGGCGCAATCGCGAGATGAGGCAGCGTACGCAGCATTTGTAGCAGTGGATCGAGCAGCCGTTCTGTTTTGTAGGAAAAGCCTACCCAAATGCCGGCCGTAAGACCCAATCCTCCGCCCAGCAAGAAGCCAAGCAGTGCTCGCCATGCTGAGATACCAAGATGATGTAACAACTCGCCGGAAGACGTCAGACTGACGAATTCCTCCACGATTTTACTAGGAGCAGGCAATAGAATCGGATTCAATTTTCCCATAGCAGCAGCAATCTCCCAGATCACAACCGTTGCAATCGGCAGCATAACCCCCAACGCTATATTGGTAATCTGCACGGATCGCCGCCGCTTCAATCTCCCAGGTGCCTTCGTCTTCTCCTTTACAAGCGTCGTTGCAGCCGCATTCTCCATAACCATCACCTCGTTCCATTTTTGCTCCGCTTATCTATATAAGACGAACTTAAGATCCTAACGTAAGACTCGATCGTCACTACGGTGGAATGTTTGGACTTCCGGCCGCTGTTGTCTCCAGATTTCTTTCAATTGTACCGCTGTTTGCGGTTGAAATCCGGAGACAAAGGCGATCGCTTCGCTCCTACAGTTCCAAACTTCCTCCTTCGTTCCTTCTCGCTTTTTGTTATTTTCTTTTGTTTGTCTTATATAACTTTTCTAGTTGTTATCCGCTTTTTAAATCATTTAAACACCCTTTATTTCAACGCTTCTTTCAAGTATTGATTGTCGAATACCTCGGATACGTTAATCTTCTTGCGAATATTTCCAATCTCGTACTGGAAGTCAGCCGTTTTCTGCTGCTCGGCTATGATCTCGTCACTTACAGGTATATTGATTATTTTGGAACGTACCTGTGTTCCTTTGATCACCTCAACCGGTACCTTCCGTTCTGTTGCATAACGGTTCAACGCTTCGTCCAGGTTCTGCTCTTCCCATAGCCGGGTTTTCTCGAATACTTTCAGGTAAAGGGTGACGAGCTCCGGATATTTCTCAGCAAACTCTTTACGTACAATCTGGAAAGACGGGGACAATACTCCCAACTGCTCGCCGTCCGTCAGCACTTTGGCTTTGCCCGTCAACGTATTAAGCGTAATATAAGGGTCCCAGGTCGCCCATGCGTCTACGCCACCCGACTCGAAT
The DNA here is from genome assembly GCF_058133325.1 of Paenibacillus sp. MAHUQ-45. NCBI lineage: Bacteria > Bacillati > Bacillota > Bacilli > Caryophanales > Paenibacillaceae > Paenibacillus > Paenibacillus sp. MAHUQ-45. The sequence goes on along the minus strand of NZ_JBYUPV010000005.1, from coordinate 102,683 downwards.
GCCGGCTGCGCTTCATCCGGCTGAAGCTGAATAATCTCGACATCGGAGTCTTTAATGCCGGCTTCGGCCAAACCACGGTAGAGGAAGTTATAAGCATTGCTCCCTTTGGCTACCGCTATCTTTTTACCTTTCAAATCATTAATCGTTTTAAGCGCGCTGCTGGTCGGAGTGATGATCGCAACGTTGTTCTTTCCTTCGAGCAATTGCGAAATAACCTTGAATGGAATATCCGCTGCCTGGGCGGCAATGATCGGCATGTTACCAAGACCGGCAAAATCAAGATGGTTAGAAGCTATTGCTTCCGTCATCGGAGGTCCGCTTTGGAACTCTGCCCATTCGACCTTCACACCAAGCTTCCCAAACTCATCTTCAAACCATTTCTCCTCCCGTGCTTTGCCCCAAAGTCCTCCGCTGCCCTGAACGCCGAGCTTCACGGTCAATCCCTCATACTTATTGGTTTCTTTAGTTTCTTTGTTTTCTTTGGCTGCTTCACTTCCGCTTTTTTCTGTGTTGGCGCATCCCACCGTCAGTACCGCTATCAATAGAATAACTGCCCAAACTTTGAATAATTTCATCTCCCATTCCCCCATCATTTGATTTAATAAAACTTTTCTCACTTGATTACTCGGTATTAAGCATAAAAAAAAGAGATGCCACGGTACATTCTGCTGCATTCCTGCAGGCAGTATTGTCCCGTCAATCTCCGGTTGTCTGGTCGATTGGACAATATTCAATTTACCATCCACAAACTGAATATGTATTCGTTTTGTTACCTGTTATAATAGCAATGACTTAAATCACTTGTCAAACTATTTTTTCCAATCATTTCTTAGGCATGCTAAATAATGTTACGATCCTAGCAGCTTGAATCTTGACCGGAATTTCATAGCCGGGCGCCAATTGCAACGTTAAGCCTTGAATCAAGCTGACAAAATAGAACGCAAGCTCCTTCGGATCACCCTCGATAATGACCCCGGCGTGCTGTCCCTGCCGCATAATCTCGGCCATCGGCTCCAAGTTCGCAGTAAATCTGCGTGTAGCCGCTTCCCGTAGCTGCGGATTCACCGTTTCGTTCGTCCGAATGCTTTGCAGCATGATCGTAAACGCCCAGTTCTCAGGTGTGGCGATCCAGCTCTCACAAATGAGATGAAGCTTTTCCCGCGCATCCATAGCTAGTGCAGCTTGATTGGATATTTGGCGGCCATAATCGATCTGCCCCCGCTGCAGCACCGCACTGAATATATCTTCCTTCGATTTAAAATAATTGTACACGTTGCCGACGCTGAGTCCGGCTTCTATGGCGATATCTTTCACACTGGCGGAATCAATTCCCCGTCTGGCAATCACCTGAAGAGAGCAATCCAGAATATGCTCCCGTCTCAATTCTCTTAACTGTTGATCTTTCTCTACATTTCTCGGTGACACTGGAAACCTCCTAAAAGTATACGAAGTAAATGACGCGGACAAGGTAACAAGATAGCGATGGTGCACCGTAGCTCCCTCGAACCATGCTGTCCCATCTGCATATTCTATCTCTTTATAGTTAAATATTCAAAATCCCTTCTTCTACCGACGGGTTTGCAGCTCGTTGAATCGTTAAACCCTGATTTCATCATCCTGGATATTATGCTGCCCGATGTTAACGGAATCGAGCTGTGTCAGCAGATCCGGGACATCACTCGCAGTCCAATTCTCATCTTGAGCGCCCGAGGCAGTGATACAGACAAAGTGCTGGGACTTGGATTCGGCGCAGATGATTATATGACCAAACCTTTTTCGTTGAACGAGTTAGTAGCAAGAATTCAGGCCCATCTGCGCAGAATTGATGGCATGGAGACCCAGACCCGGCAGAATGAGGTGCTTACTCTTGCTTCGCTTACCATGGACAAAAAGGCATATAAAGCTACTCTGGGTGGTGAGGAAATCTCTTTGTCGGCCAAAGAATTCGAACTGCTATATTTTCTGGCCATGCATAAAAATCAAGTATTCTCCAAAGGCCAATGGATCAGGTCTAATCCATTGGCCTGACTTCAAATACAATACGCGGAGCTGTAACCTGGGGGATTGTGGGCCTATCTGTCATAGGTGCTGGATTGGGGATTTTATGTGGTAATTATCTCCTGCCTCATCTCTTGCGCGGACTGCTGTCTTCATACGGTATTGTCAAGCTGCCGCTCCTTATGAACTGGACTGGAATCTCTCTACTCGCTTCGCTTAGTATATCCGTCGCAGGCCTCGGCTGCTGGATTGCATCCAGAGTGATTCTGAAGACTACCCCGCGTATTTTGTTACGGAATAGCAGGCGTGGGGGGCTGGTAGTATTCACGTTGGAAAATGAAAATTTTATGGGGAAAATGTTAAGCCTCTTCTTGTGTTTGTGGACTTAGGGCGGGAGTATAAGAAGAAGCTTTTAAATGTAGGCCCCTCCACATTGTAGGATGATCTGTTCGGTTCTATCATATGTTGGGTGACGGTTTTTGTCGCCAATTTGTCCTTAAAAATACATGTTTCCGTAGGATTGGTTTCTGCACTATCTTTGAAACGATAATAAGGGATTGCCCTATAAGAGCAATCCCTGTAATCTTATTCTTTCGAAGCTATGACCATGACTTCCATCTCATCCAAGCTAATACTTTGACGCTTCCAAGCACCTGCTGTGCCGCCCCAAATGTTCTCAACCCTCAGGCCCACTTGATTACACATCTGTCTCAATTCAAATGGGAGGTATCTTCGTTCCTTAACCTCAACCTGTTTCTTTCCTTCTGGTAAATTCCATTCATCCATATAATGTTCTACCATTGTCACAGGGTTAAACCTTCCGGCATCAACGTCCTCTTGAGTAAGGTTGCGAATTTTTGCGTAGGCATTCAAGGTTGAAAGAATAAATCGTCCCTTTGGCTTCAATGCGTCAGAGATATTTTTAAGAATCGCCAAATCATGTTCGATAGGCTCATCATCCTTGCCAACTAAACCAAATGCCCCCTCGCAAAGACAAATAACCGCATCGAATGTCTTTGTTGGGGTATATCTCGCCGCATCACAATGAATCCATTCAACACTCACACTGACTTCTGTAGCCATTTTTTTGGCTTCCAAAAGCATGCCTGATGATATATCGACTCCTGTGACCTCGTATCCACGTTTTGCAAGTTCGATAGAATGTCTTCCTGTGCCACACCCTACATCAAGGATGCTACTTCCTTCCGAAAGTTTCAATTCTTCAATCACAAAATCAACTTCCGAAATCGTATTCTTGGCAAAACTATTATTCATGTAATGAGGGGCATGATCGTCAAAAAAAGATTCCCAATTATTTGTACTCAACTTGTTATACCTCCATGTTATGTGAACCACGGAAGCACATTATTATCGTATAAATGTAACTTCCGTAGTTTAGATTTGTTTATTTCCCTCTTGAAGATAGACAAATAGACTTTTCATACTGCATCTCTCCCTTGTGTAAGATATTTTGAGTATAGGTTTAGTTTCCAATTTTTTCAATGGGGAATTTGATAATGTTGTGTATTTTTTCTTACATTACAAAGTCCGAATGCTGAAAACATTCGGACTTAAATTGGCAGGTAACTGTGTCTCTATTAAGGAATTACGTACGTGGCTGCCAATTATCTCCCCATTAATTGCTGCTCAACTGCGCAACGGCAAGTGAATCCATATAGTCCCGCCAATAAACAATTTTGCGATCTTTAATCGTAACTATAGAGCAGAATCTATTATCGTAAGCTTTACCTGAGTATGGTTCAATTCCATGAACCTCATATTCCATCACAATCATATTTTCCCCCTGAACCTTGTAGACCCTAAGATTATCGGCACTTTTCAACTTCATACCATAATTACTGAACCAATTCATATATGTCGAGCGCCCTTCCATTCTGTTTGGAAACCCAGGAAAGTTGTATAAGAAATCGAATACTGCATCCTCTGCAACAGCATCCCAAAAGTGTTCCCCATCAACTACACCCGCAAGTCCATCCATAACAATATTAAAAAATGGTGCGGCATTTTCAAATCCAACAGGTTGTTTTTCCATGTTTATTCTCCTCAATCACAAGTATTTTTCACTAACATATCATTGTTAACTAAATCGCAATCACCGTATTATCTTGAATCGAAACGAGATTGCGCTTGTATAACTTCTTCCCAATTAGTCGTTACCCACTCAATTAGACCTTCTAATGGGCGAATCAAGCTCACCCCAAGACTAGTGAGTTCATATTCCACACGGGGTGGAACTTCAGGAAAAACCTCTCTTACAATCAGCCCATCGCGCTCCAAATTCCGTAAAGTCAGCGTAAGCATTCTTTGAGAAATTCCAGGAATGGATTTTTCCAAAGTCGAAAACCGGGCACGATTTCCGTGTAATTTGGAAAGGGACAGAATCAGAAGGATACTCCATCTATCACCGATTTTTGTCAGAAGCTCTCGAACAGCCGCAGGGTCCTTATACCCGCAGACGAATACCAGATCAATATCATTGTTCTCATTATTATTTTCCATAGCAAACCCCCGTGTTAGTTACAAATGCTACAGTGTCTTCTCGTTTTTATACACGTACTCGGACGATCTAATAGGATTAGATACTATAAAGAATTGTATTAAAGTTAATATGACTACATATTGTCAAGTTATTTATTCCCTAATTATGTAATTTTAAAAATGGATCATACATTTCATTAGTATTCTTCATAGCTAACCCCCATGTTAGTTACGAAGGTTAAAGTGCCTTCTTGTTGTATATAAACATTCAATATATATTCTAATTCGTACTAAACAAGGAAAAGCATAAACAATGAAAGGAAGTAATCCTATGAAACAGATTCTCATCATTGAAGTGAGCCCAAGAGAGGCTGTATCCGCCAGTCGCACGGTAACGGACAAGCTATCTACACGGCTTAAAGAGGAATTTCCAGAAGCTAAGTTTGTATACCGTGACCTTGCAAAAGACCCTCTCCCTCACTTAGATGACAAAACCTTAAAAGTTATTGCTTCAAAAATTCCAGAGGAGATAGAGGCCAATAAAGAATCTGCCCGCCTATCGGATCAATTGACTGAGGAGCTTTTGGAATCAGATCTCTTAGTCATTGCGACTCCGATGTGGAACTTCGGCATTCCGTCTGTGCTCAAAGCCTGGCTTGATCTTGTAGTTCGTCCTGGTAAGACTTTCACCTATACAGAAACAGGAGTTCTAGGACTGGCAAAAGATAAAAAAGCTGTCTTAGTCGTGGCTTCAGGGGGTGTGTTTACTGAAGGGGTATGGAAAGAATGGGATTTTGTTGAACCTTATTTACGTCAAGTCTTAGCATTTATTGGCATTGAGAATGTTCAAGTGGTACGGGCTCAGGGCACAAATATTCCACAGCTCGCAAAGAGCGCCATACCGAATGCTGTACAATCTATTGCGAAGCTTGAGCTGTAACAACATTGAATAGATGAGCTGAAAGCGCTCGGAACACGTCGGATTTTCCATTCCCGTCTTTCGAGCGCTTCAAGCTAGGTTAATCTCTTTGCGTTTTCTGGTATTGCACATTCGCTTTGATTGAAAAGATAAGATATAAAAAAATCATCATCAGAATGAGCACCCAGGAAAACCCTCTAAAAAATGCAAATGGCGTTTCAAAGAGAAATGCCTTCCAAAATTCTGCTCCGGTTTTTTCCCATAGTCCCGGTGTATAATACAATAGTTTGGGATTGAGAAGAGCTTCTCCATCAATAGAGTTAGTAAAGACGAGTACTATAAAAATTGGGGTGAGTAAAGATACCAACGACATCCACATATCAGATAACCGTTTATATCGACCAGCTTTGGAAACAGTATCTGAAAAAATATCTTCATTTCCCTTTTCGATTGTCTTCTTAAAATATTGATATCCCGAACGTTTTGTTCCTGTGATATGTTCCCATCCGCTGTCTTCAAAAAGGGCACAATAATCTTCAAAATCCTCCTGCTTTTTAAATGTCCGGTAATCCATTTTTATAGTAGTATCTGTAGTTGTGGCGGGTTCAAATTCATACCAGAATGATTTTTTCGTGAATTTATAACCTTGTTTGGCCATTTCACCTAACCATTTTTCTTCTTTGTCAAAACTAGTAAAGAACTTGAATTTTCTCATTTCGATCCCCGTCCTTATCTCAACGTATCCTTCGTGACCTTAATCATATGATCCATTCGTTCAAAATCGAGGCGCAAAATTTCCATTCCTTTTTCTGTAATGGCATAAACCTTTCGGCGACTGTCTTCACTTCGGACAGGCTCTATAAATTTCTGCTTCAACATATTCTCAATCGCTCCATAAAGCGTCCCAGCCGCCATTCTTACTTGTCCTCCGCTTAGCTCCTCCACCTTTTGCATGATCAAATAACCGTGCGCCGGTTCTATCAAGGCTAACAAAATATAATACACCGTTTCCGTAAGCGGTAAATGTTTATCTCTCCCCATGTTTCCCCTCCTTATTCACAGAAAATATATCGTTAAACTGTATATAGTCATGCTGTATAGTTGTAGTATATACAGTCGTGCTGTATATAGCAATGATAAAAAGCCGTTTAGCAATTTTCTCAGCTACACGGCTCCAAAAAATTTCTTTATTAACGACTACATGCGATATAATTATCCATATTAGGATTCAAGCTACGGATCAACGATATCGTCTGTAACCGAGGACGCAGCTAATCCAACACCAGGAGAGTAATGAGCCTACGTGTACAAAATCACTATAATAATGTATCTGCGCGATACTGTCACATCTCAATTATTGTTTCAGAACCATCAATATTAGACACTGGACATGTGTGGAGTAAGCAGGGTCAACACATTGAAAGCAGAATTCTTAGTCTTTATATGCGGGACGTATCCGCACGAATATAGCTTTTATAAATAAATCTAGATATACTCCGATAAATATTCAAAAGCTTGTGGGAATTTCCCCCTTCTCTCCTTTAATTCGTATGGAATAAAAACTCCATCTGCAAAGCAACTATCTAAAGCTTCTTCAACATATTTATTTAATGCTGCAATCTTCTCCTTATCACGTTTATTGTATTTTCTAAATTTTTTTGGTGTTATAAATATCTCAATAAGGGTATCTACTTTCACCCCATCTTCGCTTTCAAAAAAAGAATCATCAATTGTTGCCGGGGGTGGATTATTCATAGCAATACAGACCATGCTCTCAAGCTCTTTTTCAATTTCCAACTTACCCCAAATGTCCTTTCTCATTTTAATTTCTCCATCAATTAAAGCTACCCCAAGTTGCTTTGGAAGATAGATTCTTTTGGAAGATATTCTGAAATCGTGTATAAAGCTTACTTGATAAAGTTCATTTTTTAACAATTCGTTCGAATGCGATAGCGAATAACTCGAGATCATCACATGTTCTAGATAAGACCAAATATTAAAGGATAATTCTTGTGAAGATTTAGGCCATATTTGAACAATTTTATTTGTTTTCAGCTTTCTAATATTACGGATATAAGGAAGACAATACCCTGTTTTTGACAACACGAGTGATCCTTCTCCTATCAAGCTCTCCTCTCTAACATCCACCATTTTCTCAGATCTTAGAATAGGGTGACTGAAACATGTTATATCCCTGCCTAACTTAATAGTATCCATCTTTAATTTCAAAAGCTTTGCCAGCATATCTAAAATCAAGCTTTGAGATAGTTCTTTTTCAAATGGTAGTTCACCATCTCCTCCCAACTTATCCCTCGTTAATGTGAGCGGCATAGATCCCTCATAATCAAGTACCATAATTGAGGGCTTATTATTCATCGAAGGGTAAGAGTTATAAAAGGGATATCGGCTAGTATACCCATAAGGAATGATGATTCCATTACAAAGTAAAGGTGATTGAAAGAACTGCTCTGATGTAACCCCTCCGAACGTCCATAAGACTACACCGAACTCTGGAATTTTAATTTGTTTCCAATTATCTATGCTAACGACTGTGTGATACTTATTGAAACCATCTCGTCCCCAGTCATCAGGGAATTCATATTGAATATCAGGTTTATTTAACAAATACCATGCAAACCATGCTGGTTCACTACTATGCGATCGATAATCGCTTTCAATCTGTTCCTTTAATTCTAATAATGACTGTTCATTAAGCTTGATCCTTATCTTAGTCCCCACTGAACAATCAATAGTATTACTCACTTCAATCTGCACATCGTCCAAACTTGCCGTAAAAGAGTATCCTAATTCCGAGTCAATACTTTTCGTAGTGACCTCAATTTGATCACCTAATAAGAAAGCCGCCAATGCCCCTACCCCAAATCGACCACTTCGGGCAATTTGAGTATTTCCATCCAATGTAAAATTCGTTTTCCAATCATTATTGTTTCTATAAGATGCTCCAGCTTTCAAAAAATAATGAATTATAACTTCCGCTGACATACCGATGCCATTATCTTCGATTTGGAAAAAATAGTCCGAATCCATTTGGTAGATACTTACTTTAATTTTGGATTTGTATTCGCTTTTCTCTGACTTTGCTTTGCAGAGATATTCAAGCTCCCTACATGCATCAACTGCATTTTGGATAAGTTCTCTCACTCCGTAACTCAATTTCCCACCATACAAGGGCGATACCAATAGCTTAATAGCCTCTGGCTCACTACCAAACATTACCTTATCAGGAAGATATGGCAGAGAATTTGTGTACTTTTTGTTTTCAAGATTTGACCGTATTCTTCGTATAGAAATTGTCAATTTGTTTAATTCTTTATACCTTCCATAAACCTCCCCAATAATAGCCCAACTTAAATCCAATTCATTTTGGATATCTTTTAGTAAAGATTTTATTTTAAGAAACTCACTACTGTTATTGGGTCTGGCGTTTACAAAAAGAGTCTCAGGATCTTCATGATTCTGGTTCATATCTTTAATCGTCTGATGAATGTCCCATTCTAATATAGATGCGGGGCTGGAAAACGATGAGATCTGTAAGCTTATAGCTGGAGCGCGATCGGGGGTGATATGAAGGTAGTCGGAGATCCTTAAAACGACCATAAGATAAATTACTTTGATATTATAGGGCGTACGACAATCGTGATGCTTTTCTAACAAATAGGAGAATGTAGAACGTAAGTCCATCCCATGACTTCGACTAATTAGTCCTATAATATCCTTTATTTCAAACTCCAAGTCAACTGCAAAAGGTGAATTATTCTCATTCACCAATGGGAAGCCTGATAATACAATCTCATGAGCCATTCTCGGATGATGGCGGCGAATGAACTCTCCAATAAATATTTTATCGGTTTTAGAATGTTCATTTTTATCTTTAGAAGGTTCTTTTAGCAGTAGCGTTTTTTTGCCGAAAATCTCTTGTCGCTTTTTCCCACTCCATTTCTTGGATTCCCGAAGATACTTACTCCATTCCTCCTCCCACGTTAGATTGTCAATTCCCTTGATTACATCTTCTTTGCCTTTTTCGAGAAATCTATTGAATCCTTCAAAGGTAAGATGCATACCAAGATCATGTACCAAAATGGACAGTATTAAAACTGTAATATCTTTAACATTTAGAAGACAAAGGCTTTCACCGATTAGATTCTTGGCGTTTTCTAGAACGGCTTCTACATGTGAAGTATCATGCTTCGTGTACTCCGGGAAAAACTCAAATTTACTTTCTTGTATGATTACATCAAAACGAGAGACTGTTGACCTTACGATCCCAGAAAGATACATATCTTTATCAAGAACATCCATGAACCCTTTTGGAATAATCATATATAGATTCCTCCTCCCCACAGTAAAGATATGTAACATACATATTTTTTAAAACCCAAGTCACTGCGTCCAGATCTTGTTTTTTCAAACAGCAACTAATGCATTGACTTAACGAATGAACCATGTACAAATAGCCCCTTACTGCTTCAATCAAGCAGTAAGGGGTTATTTGCTGAGTACGTAACAATCATCAAATTATCCATCCAGATTATTTATCAACGTATATGAACATTCATCGTTCAATACCACTTCAACGTACCTACTATACTTCTGGACATAGCTTTGATTTCAGGAAATTCGCGTTACCTAAATTATATATCGGACACTCATAAAGAAGAAAAGGCTTGAAGCTGCATGTTTCTGTATTGAATCAAGAAGGTATGAAAAAAGGGATTATTCACTTCCTTTTACTATTTCCACCAAGATATCTCCGATTTATCAGACCTTTCGCATCAACAGTGTGCATCACTCCACATGCGATAAGAGGATCAAATTAATGTCAGCATCTTTGCATAATTAAGCCTTTTACAAAAATGACTGTTGCTAATTATTTCTGTCTTTACTTTTTAAGTAACTCACTTGTCACTCCATGATTTACCAAATAACTCATTCCCATTTGGAGAAAGCTCCAAAATCTTTGTTTCATTTAAAATCTTTTGGCTTTCTTTTGTATATGCTGCTTTCTTATCAAATGAAATAAATATTTGTTTATCAATAGTTCTATACTTTTTGAATATTTTTTCTACAGCTTCATCCGCAATTTGCTTTAAGACCACAGAATCATGAATTAAAACTGGTAATGATGTTAACTCCAAAATACTTAAGTCATACACTATCAAGTTTTTATAAGAAGTGCCAGTACCCGTATCATCAATCGTTTCAAAGTTGTATTGGTTTTTATCAAATGATAGTATTGGGGGCTTTTTCTTTCCAGAGTATATATAATCGTTTATTTCCTGCATCTTAGTATTAATAATCATTTGTAAATGTAACAGTTGTTCTTTTCTCATTTGATCTCTTCTAACTTTGGTATCATCTCTTGAAGTCTTAAGGCTATCTAGCTTTAAATATGCAGCATTTTCACTTTCCAATACTTCGCTCTTTTTTTGTAGCTCTGAGTATTTTTTTAAAATCACCTTTGATAAATTTGGAGTTTGTATCATTTGTTTGATATTAAACTCAATATTATCAATTTCATTTTGCGAAATGGAAAGTAGTCGGTTTAACTCTTCTTTCTTTTCTTTCAACTCTGCCCTTAAGACACTTCGTATTTCGTGATGGAATCTCTCAACTTCTTCAATACTCCGCAAATTAGTATCAGGAAAGAACCTCAATAAATCATCAAATCGTTCAGAACTTAAAGGTGAATTCCCTTTTATATTCTCATCTAAAAGTATGAATTGAGAATAGTATCTACTTTTTTGCCTTTTTGCAACAGATAGTCGCTGTTTCAATTTTATTAATTCTTCAGCTTTTACAGAGTTTAAATCTAGTAATTGATTATCCAAATCTTTAGAAATACCCTCTTTTTCTGTATCAAGCTCAGATAGTTCTTTAATATTCGCACTGTACTTTCGTTTTCCAATAGATGCTACAAGGTTGAATTTTTGTGCACTCTTAAATGCACTTAATTCTGCTTCTCTTTGCTTAAGAGCAGCCTCTAATTCTGCGATAACATCATATAGTCCAAATAATTTCAATAATGCATTAATCGGAGCCCCGGCGCGTTCACTATGAACAATATCTAAGGGACGCTTTTCGTTCAAGTTCTCTTTCCCATAAATTCGCGCAAATCTACCAACAGTATCACGAAATCTTATATCAGGTAAATTAATTTTGTACTGCTCTTTTAAAAATTCGCAGTATTGAGTAAGCGTTAAATTGGAGACAAAATTATATTCATTGTCACATTCAACCACAGTTTCCAAATCATCAGTATCTCTTAAGAAAAAGTACTTTTCTTGATTAAATATAAAGCAAAACTTAATGGTATGATTTCCTAGATGTCTTTGAATTTCTGAAGATTTCATAACGTAATCCTTACCACCAAAAGCAAAATCAATAATCATTAGGAAAGTTGATTTACCAATAGAGTTAGTCCCAACGTCATCCCCTAGAACCGTATTTAAGTTAGGAAAGAACTCAACTCTCTGCTGCTTAAACTCCTCACATATAATTTCATATAACATAATTAACTCTCCTCGATACAAGACTGTACTCAATTTTCCCTAACGCATACAAACATTCTAGAGCCTCTAAAAATTCAGTTAAATCCTCCATTTTATCAATTACCTCTATGTATAACTCAGAAATGGACGACGGCTTACCTTTATCAATAGCATCTAAAATCACAGGGAATTTACTTATCGTGCTCTCTTTATAACTATACAACTTATTGGGCAATTTCATGGAACACCTCGCAACTTTGAACAAAATACGATATTACTGCTTCGCACGCTTCATTTGTGGAATCAACTGATTTCGACTTCATCCATTTTACAAGAGCATCAAAAATCTCACTTTTATTCTCCATTTCCTCTTCACATTTCAAAAAGCTCGTTCTAATTTCAGAGGCCACTAGCTCAAAGTTAATTTGTTTTGACTGGTCCAAATTTTGGAATGTTTCCTTTATGAAATTATAATACATGCAAACATTTGTTTCTATCTTCATTTTAAGCATCAAATATGTATCCTCAATTTTGCTAGATATTCTTAAAGCTTGGTACTCTAATTTCATTTTCTGTAGTGTTGAAGAATCAATATCTGATAATGAATTTATTACTAAAACGATTTCTTCCTCTAAGTCTTGATGTGAAGTTGAAATCTTTACTTTTGCAGCCTTTAACAATTTCTTCTTAATGTTAATCAGATTCAAATATTCTTCCTTTGTTTTGTGATCGTCATAGTATCCATGACAGTCCTTACATAAGGCAATTTTGTTTTCGAAATCCTCACAATTATTGCCGAGTCTTTCAAGTCCCTGGAGTTCTTTTACCTCAGCTGCCGTTGGACTGTTCGGGTAAATATGTGCTATTTGATACTTCTTATTCATGCGCTTACCCTTGGCAATAAGCAAGTAGCTTGTACATAAAGGGCAACTTCCTTCCACTTCTAATAAATGCGCATTATCGACATTCTCAGTAATGGATATTCTACTTATCAGATAAGGGTCATTTAATTCTTCAGACATTTCCATATTGTATCACTCCATCAACTTTTGACATGACTTCATTACCCTTCACTTGAGTAACAGAGTTCTGTATTCTTTTATCTATATATCTTAGGTAAAAGATATTTTATTGATTCGGAAATATTATGTATCGAATCATTTCTCCTTTCTACAATTCTTAAATTACACTAATATACATATTTCGAGTTTTTATATCCACATCCTTCCAAACTAATGTTCTATTTTGCCCCCTTAAGCCCTATAACATAGAAAAAAATCCGTTCTAAATGACCGGACTCATTAAAGAGAAAATAAATCGGAAAATACTAGATCAGTGGACTGCAATCGTTGTCATTGTTTGCTGTAGATATATTCCTATGCCTGTTCGGGTTGTTTACCAAATTCAAAAAAAACCTCCCCTCCCAACATTGAAACTCTTGCCGGGAAGGGAGGTTAAATTAAACCTACGAGATATCTCTACTTAGATCAGACCTGATTTTTGCAAAAGTCTTTGAATAATGGTTGCAACCTCAGCCCTGCTGATGAATGACTTCGGTGCAAGCTCACTAGCGCTTCGTCCAGATATGAGGCCGGCCTGTACGCTGTCTGCAACGCTGCTTTGCGCCCATCCAGATACATTTGACGCATCCTCAAACGAATGAAGTGTTATATCCTCTGATCGGGCGGACAGCGTTTCCTTGAGTCCAGTAATCGCCATCGCTCTGGAGAGAATCGTCATGGCCTGTTCTCGGGTAATTTTGTCGTTTGGCCGGAACGTACTGTCCTCAAACCCGCTAATCAACTGATACGCGTATGCCGTGTTGATCGCGCTGCTGGACCAATCTGACGTCTTCACATCAGAGAACACCGTTGAGTTATTTTCCAGTTTCAGTCCCAGTCCGCGCACGAGAATAGCTGCAAACTCGGCTCGGGTGATATCGCGATCTGGACTAAACAGACCGTTGCCCGTACCATCAATGATCATTCGTGATCCCATATCGTTAATCGCATCTTTCGCCCAATGGTTCACGACATCAAGGAATTCGACCGGATGCCAGACAACAGAGTACGTACTATTGGTTAAGCTGTTGATCTGAGCATAATACTTGCCATCGATATTAACGATCTTAGTTGGTACGTGGCGGACACTTCCATCCGGACCCACAACGACGCCTGTCGTTATTTTGTTCGGGTCCACTCCGGCCGGAATGGCGATCGTTCTTTCCACATAAGCTTTGAACTTCGATACTTCAACACTTGTATTTCCGTAAATAGCTTTGATCGTAAAATCCAGCGGCGGAACCACAAGCGTGAATGTGCCTTTTACTGCCGCGTCCTCTACAACCTTCACCGCACCCGCTGTTGGCGTGGCAATTTCGATTTGTATCTTAATGTCTTGCAGAACAATCGACTTGCCCAATTGTTCCGATATAGCATCGATTTGAATTTGTTGTGCCGGGATCGTATATGTCGCTTGATCCGTCTTGATCGCTACAAGAGCTTGCTTGCTTTCCATACTTTTTATCATCTGACCGTTAAGCTCACCAATTACGACATCCGAATTAGACCCGACCGGAATCGTAACAATAGCTCCTTGACCTTCAGTCTCCAGTTTATCCTCCAGTTTCTTCTGGTCGACGATAACCGTTGTAACGTTCTGGTCATTTCGCTTGCTTGTTGTGGCCGTTCCCGCATTTTCTACTTTCCCGTTAACAAGGATGTCAACACTTGTATTCGTATTGACAGGTACGGTCGGTGAGGAAGGCTGAGATGAGTCCGAATTGCCATTATTGCTGGATTCTGCTCTCGGTATGATTGTGTTTGATTCTGCGGAAGATGTGCTTCTTTTCCTCGCAGCATTAATCGCTACTACCGTAAAGCTATAACTCGTTCCATTGGTCAACCCTGTTATCGTAATCGGACTTGTCGTTCCGGTAACGACCACATTGCCTGGTGAAACAATCACTTCATATCCCGTAATCGGAATGCCTCCGTTATCAGTCGGAGCCGTAAACGTAACGGTAGCTAATCCATCCCCGGCGGTCACCCTCACATTTGTAGGCTCTCCCGGGATCGTGGACGGAGTCACGCTTACTTCATTCGATGCTGCGCTCAAACCGCCCTCATTCCCGGCCTTCACCACAAAGTAATAGGTCGTACCGTTTGTCAGGTTCTTGACGATATGGGTAGAAGAAGTAGCCGTTGTGTATTCAGCATCAGTAAATTGGCCTGAAGTCGTCGCCATATAAATGTTGTAATACGTAGCTCCAGTTACTGTATTCCAATTTAGAGTGACCTGATGATCGCCGTCAACAGCAACCAGGCTTTGCGGATTAGCAGGAACACTCGGCAAGTTTACTGATTGCGTGACGGTAAATGTCACAGGCGTCATATGATCCGCAGCTATCGTAACCGTTGCCGTATAGGTGCCCGAAGGCAGATTGTCCTTGGCATGGATGTCAAAGCTTGTTGATGTGCCGCTAGTTAAGTTTGTTGATGGATGTGTCGTTACAAAATCATTGGCGTTCTTGCCGCTAAGCGTTACCGACAAGTTTACTAGATCTCCTGTACCTGTATTCGTGATGGTGATTGGTCTAGTTTCTTGGGTACCTGAATGGTATCCCTGAGTAAGAGCCGCTAACGATTGATCCGTAATTGCATCAATCGAATAGGAAAGTGCCGCTGTCACCGTGATCGTCGCGGTGGCCTTCTTCGTTGCATCTGCTGTCGATGTTGCTGTGATTGTATAGCTACCCGCTACCGCATTCGCCGCTACGGTTACTTTTCCTGTGTTGTCCACCGCTACTTTGTTGCTGGAATCACTACTACTCCACGTAACCGTGGTTGCTGCTCCACCAACTGCATCAACTGTGGCTGTGAGTTGCTTGCTTCCTCCTTGCACCACACTTGCACTATTCGGAGTGATACTCACACTGTTGACGGCTTGTGCCACCGTCACCGTGATTGTCGCGGTAGCCTTCTTCGTTGCGTCTGCTGTCGATGTTGCCGTGATCGTATAAGTACCCGCTGCCGCATTCGAGGCTACAGTTACTTTTCCTGTGTTGTCTACCGCTACCTTGTTGCTAGTGTCACTGCTACTCCACGTAACCGTGGTTGCTGCTCCACCAACCACATCAACTGTGGCTGTGAGTTGCTTGCTTCCTCCTTGTACCACACTTGCACTATCCGGAGTGACGATCACGCTATTGACGGCTGGTGCCACCGTCACCGTGATTGTCGCGGTAGCTTTCTTTGTTACGTCTGCCGTCGACGTGGCTGTGATCGTATAAGTACCCACTGCCGCATTCGAGGCTACGGTTACTTTTCCTGTGTTGTCCATCGCTACTTTGTTGCTGGAATCACTGCTACTCCACGTAACCGTGGTCGCTGCTTCGCCAACTACATCAACTGTGGCTGTGAGTTGTTTGCTGCCGCCTGGCGCGATGCTTGCGCTATTCGGAGTGACACTCACGCTATTGACGGCTGGCGCCACCGTCACCGTGATCGTCGCTGTGGCTTTCTTCGTTACGTCTGCCGTCGACGTGGCTGTGATCGTATAAGTACCCACTGCCGCATTCGAGGCTACGGTTACTTTACCTGTATTATCCACCGCTACTTTGTTGCTTGTGTCACTGCTACTCCACGTAACCGTGGTTGCTGCTCCACCAACCACATCAACTGTGGCTGTGAGTTGCTTGCTACCGCCTGGCGCGATGCTTGCGCTATTCGGAGTGACACTCACGCTATTGACGGCTGGCGCCACCGTCACCGTGATCGTCGCGGTAGCCTTCTTCGTTGCATCTGCTGTCGATGTTGCTGTAATCGTATAAGTACCCACTGCCGCATTCGAGGCTACGGTTACTTTACCTGTATTGTCCACCGCTACTTTGTTGCTTGTGTCACTGCTACTCCACGTAACCGTGGTTACTGCTCCACCAACCACATCAACTGTGGCTGTGAGTTGCTTGCTAGCGCCTGGCGCGATGCTTGCGCCATTCGGAGTGACACTCACGCTATTGACGGCTGGCGCCACCGTCACCATGATCGTCGCGGTAGCCTTCTTCGTTGCATCTGCTGTCGATGTTGCTGTAATCGTATAAGTACCCGCTGCCGCATTCGCCGCTACGGTTACTTTACCTGTGTTATCCACCGCTACCTTGTTGCTGGTGTCACTGCTACTCCACGTAACCGTGGTCGCTGCTCCGCCAACTACATCGACTGTCGCTGTGAGTTGCTGGCTTCCTCCTTGCACCACACTTCCACTACCTGGAGTGATACTCACGCTATTGACGGCTGGCGCCACCGTCACCGTGATCGTTGCAGAGGCTTTCTTCGTTGCGTCTGCAGTCGACGTTGCCGTGATCGTATAATCTCCCGGTGCCGCATTCGCTGCTACAGTTACTTTACCCGTATTGTCCACCGCCACTTTGTTGCTGGCATCACTGCTACTCCACGTGACTGTCGTCACTGCGTCACCAATCGCATCGACTGTGACCGTGAGTTGCTTGCTTCCTCCTTGCACCACACTTGCACTATTCGGAGTGACACTCACGCTGTTAATTACTGGCGCTAAAGCAACCGTAATCGTCGCGGCCCCTTTTTTGTCGCTGTCCACTGTTGACGTTGCCGTGATTGTATACTCGCCCGGTGCGGCATCTGCTGCAACAGTCACATTCCCAGTACTGTTCACAGCGACTTTATTGCTGGAGTCACTGCTCTTCCACGTGACGGTTGTCGCAATACCTGCAAGCGCATCTACCGTCGCCGTGAGCTGCTTACTTCCTCCTTGTACTACGCTTGCGCTAGCTGGGCTAACCGTCACACTGTTGACTGCCGGAAGCAGAGTTCCAGACTGCAGGATCGTTCCAGTTACCCCCGCCGCGACATATGTGCCTTTTCCGTAGGTGACGCCCATTAGGCTTTTCTGAATACCACTCGCTCGGATCGTCCAGTTCACTCCATTACTAGAGGATACTATCGTTCCGAGGTTCCCCACCGCGACATACATGCCATTTCCGTAAATAACGTCCCAGAGAGCATTCGAGGTTCCGCTCGTTCGCTGCGTCCAGTTCGTTCCATCACCGGAGGTCAGAATCGTTCCACGTGACCAATTTGTACCCACTGCCACATAGGTGCCATTTCCGTAGATAACATTATTTAAAGCATCCGTAATGCCGCTCGTTTGGCTACTCCAGGTCGCTCCGTCACTGGAGGTCACAATCACCCCATTATCTCCCACCGACACATACATGCCATTTCCATACGTGACTCCGTTTAGATAATATGTAGTGCCGACTGTTTGGCTTGTCCAGTTCACTCCGTCACTGGAGGTCACAATCACCCCATTATATCCCACTGCCACAAACATTCCGTTTCCGTAAGTGACACCCCTTAGATAATACGTAGCACCGACTGTTTGACTTGTCCAGTTCACTGCGTCACTGGAAGTCACAATCACTCCATTGTCCCCCACTGCCACATATGTACCGTTTCCATAGGCGACATCGTTTAGATCCACTCTGCTGCTGTTAGTTTGGCTCGTCCAGCTCGTTCCGTTACTGGAGGTCATAATGAATCCCCTGACTCCTATCGCCACATACATGTTGTTTCCGTAAGCGACGCTCTTTAGATCATTCGTAAGCGGGTTCGTTCGGGTCGTCCAGTCCGTTCCGTTGCCGGTGGTCAGAATCACTCCGCCTGCACCTATCACAACAAACGTTCCATTCCCGTAGGCGGCGCTATTTAGCCCATTCGTAACACCACTCGTCCGGCTTGTCCAACTCGTTCCGTTGGTGGAGGTCACCACATTGCCAGTAAAGGTATCAAAAGCCATAAATGTACCGTTTCCGAAAGCAACGCTATATAGAATTTCCTTAGTTCCACTCACTCGGCTATTCCAGGTCGTTAAGTTAGTGGAGGTTAGAATAGTCCCACCTGCACCTACTGCCACATACATGTTGTTTCCATATGTAACATCATTTAGAGCATCCGTAGAGCCACTTGTTTTACTCGCCCAGCTCGCTCCATCGGTGGAGCTCATAATCGTTCCCTTAGTTCCAACCAACACAAACGTTCCGTTTCCGAAAATAACTTCATTAAAATGGTTCGTCGTAGTAATCGACCGTTTCGTCCAGCTGACACCGTTGTTGCTGGAAGTCACTATCGTTCCACCTGCACCCACCACCACAAATGTTCCTTTTCCGAAGGTGACGCCACTTAGAGCACTCCCAGTAATAGTCGTTCTGTTCGTTCGGTCCGTCCAGTTCACTCCGTCGGTGGAGGTCACAATGATTCCAGTGGCTCCCACTGCCACAAACGTGCCATTTCCGAAGGCAATGCTAGTTAAATAATTTGTAATGACACTACTTCGTTTCGTCCAGTTCACTCCGTCACTGGAGGTCACTATCGCTCCGCCTTCCCCCACTGCCACAAACATGTTGTTTCCGTAAGTAATTGCATTTAAACGCTCGCCCGTAGGCAACGGATTGCGGATATTCCACTCGTCAAGAGAATCTGCAAAAGCATACTGAGGAATATTGCCCGCAATTAATAAAAATACGATGAAGATCGACATCCAACGCTTGATCATTGTGTTCCTCCCACTCACCTTCATGCTGATTTACTCTACGGTGACATTATATCTGGAGAGATGTTACAAAATTGTTGCAAATAAAAAGGAACCCGCTTCTGATGGCAGATTCCTTTCTTCGACATGTATCAATCCGTTAAGTCTCGAAGCAAAGTTGTAAGCGTATCTCCCGAGACAGCTCCCAGCTCTGCATGGATCAACTCGGTGTATTCTTCGTAGTAGGCGGTAGCGCGCCCAGAACCGCCGATGCGATAGTGTAGCTTCAGCGCCTCTTCCCGCAGTGATTCGTCATAAGGATCATGCTCGATCAGCAGCTCGGCCAGTCGCAGTGCCTTGAGCGGCTCCGCCACAGTTTCCTCATAATACAAGAGCAGCTTTTTCCCCAGACTGAGAAAATACTGGCGGTATTCTTTGCGGTAAGGCTCGCACCAGACGCTGTCGAACCCTTGAAGAAACGGCCGGCTACAACGGTGAACTAATTGCTCGACATACACCAGATTGTCCGGATCTAGTCTGACGGCGTCCAATACAAAAAGCTCCAATTCGTCCGCATCCAAGGCCAGCGCCTCATCGAATAAGATCAATTTGTATCCATTCCGGACAGAGGCTAGCGACATCCCCGATTGACAATCCCGTAACGTCTTGTTGATTCTGCTAACCGTACTTCGCAGGTTGATGCCCGCCTTCTCCACATCCAGGACCGGCCAGAGCGCCTCGAACAGTTCCCACTTGCTAACCTCTTTCTCCCGGGGCTGTAACAGCATATAAGCGAGCAGCTCCGCGCACTTGGAGGTTACCCAGCGAACCGGCTCAAAGTCAACATCCATATGTAGGGCAAACTTGCCGAACAGGTAGGCGACAGCACTTCGTTGTCCACCGTTACCAACATCATCCTTGTGGCGCTGCCTTCTTTTTCCGACGCGTTCCAGCGAACGCTGCAAATCCTCTTCCATAAGCGGCTTCAGCAAATAGTCGAGTGCATTCACCCGGAACGCATCGATCGCATATTGATTATAGGCAGTAATGAAGACGACCTCCATGTCGAGCTTGTCCGCATATACCTGCTCCGCAATCTCAAGCCCACTGAGCTCCGGCATTTCGATATCCAGAAACAATACATCGGGCTGCAGCTCTTTCGCCATTCCCAGCGCCTCATGAGGATTCACACAGCAGCCCAGCACCTTCACCCCTGCACTTGTAAGCATTCTGTCAATTTGCTCTGTAATCAATAACTCGTCATCTACAACGATAGCTTTCATCAATCTGCCTCATCCTCCTCTCCGTCAGGTCCGGCTGCTGCAGCATGAGCAGGGATCAGGAAGGTGACAATAGTGCCCTTGTCCTGAACACTCTCGATCCGCAAGCCTTGCCCGAATTCATTGATAAGCCGCTTATGTACGTTGATCAGGCCGATGCTTCCGTCAAGCCGCTCCCGCTTAAAAATTCGATCCAGTTTCTCTGCGGTCATGCCAACCCCGTCATCCTGTACAGTGATCTGCAAACCCTGCGGCGCAAGCTTCGCGCGAATAACGACCGTGCCTCCCGCCAACCGCTTCATCGTGCCGTGGCGAATTGAATTTTCGACCAGAGGCTGCAAAATCAGTGCCGGAATCAGCGTCCCCGTCCGGACATCCACATCCCATTCCACGTTCAGGCGTGTGCCGAAACGGGCTTTCTCCAGCTCAACATAGGATTTGGTAAGAGACAGCTCACGCTTCAGACTGACCTTGGCATGACGGGGGTCAAGATCAAAGCTGAGCCGCAAATAGTTGCTGAATTCGCTCAGCAGCTTACCTGCCCGCGCACCGTCGCTATAACATAACGAGATAATACCGCTCAAGGCGTTATATATAAAATGCGGCTTGATCTGCGATTGCAGAAACAAGGTCTCCATACGAATGGCCTGCTCAACTGCTTCCTTCAATTGTAGCAGTGTCTGTACCCGGGCCAGCAGCTCCTTGCCGCTGAACGGTTTCACTAGAAAATCATTTGCTCCCACTTCGAATCCCATCGCAATATCTGCCGGCGAATTCCGTACAGTCAGCAGTAGAACGGGCAGCTTGTAGAGCGGGTTCTCCTCCCGAATACGCCTACACACTTCATAGCCTGAGAGCTCGGGCATCATGACATCAAGTAGAACAAGCGACAGATCATCGCGATGTTGCTGAATCAGCTTGAGCGCGTCTGCCCCATTGTACGCCGTGAGCACATGATAGCGACTGGAGGGAAATAATTCCTGAAGAACTTTAATGTTGGAGGAATCATCATCCACCAGCAAAATCTTCACCTTGCCGGATTGCTCCAGTGCATGTGGCGGGGTTTCTTCCTTCGTCGGCGAGCTTACTCTGAGTAACGGTTGTCGCTCCAGACCGACAGCGGCTTCTGACCGGCTGACCCCAAGTTCCCGCTGCATTGCCGTCGCCTCCGGCAGCTGCAGTTCGAACAAGGAGCCTTTTCCCCGCTCCGACCACTTCAGTTCCAGATGGCCCCCCATTTGCTTTGCAAGCGCCTTGGATATTTTCAGGCCCAGACCGGAAGAATGATACGCTGAAACCGCTGGCTCCCCGTCATCATGCCGGTCAAATTGGAAAAGTCCTTGGCGCCGTTCTTCACTCATCCCGACGCCAGTGTCTGCAAACGTCAAGAGCAGCCGGCCTTCCCGCAACTCTGCGCCCACCGTCACACTTCCCCGTTCCGTAAATTTCAACGAATTCCCGACCAGATTCACGAGAATCTGCTTTAAGCGGTTTTCGTCGGTATGCAGGTAGAAGGTTCCCGAAGGCACCTGATTGACCAGCCTCACCTGATCATTTCTACGGATAAACTTCAGTGCTTCGAGCGTAGCCTGCACCGTGCCGCTGACATCGAACAACCGGTGATGGAATGTCAGGCTTCCGCGCTGCAAGCTCTGAAAATCGATAATATCATTCACCAGTGTAGACAAACGGGTCGCCTGGGCAATAATGAAGTCCAGATTCTCCCGATGCCGCTGCGTCATCCCTTCGCCGTTCTGGTCGATAACCACCTGCGCCAGATTAATAATGCCGTGCAGCGGTGTCTTGAACTCGTGAGACGTGTGGATGAGAAATTCGTCTTTTTGGCGGTCGTACGCAATGAGCTGCTCCGTGAGCCGCTCGTTCCGTAAGAACGCCTCGCGAACCCGGTCCGACATGAGGAAGGATTGCGAGAGAACGAGAAGCAGAGGCGTTACGATCATATAATACGGGTTGTCTAGCGCGAGCTGGTAACGTGTCTGGGCATACACCCAACTAATAATAAGGAAAAATAAACCGAGCAAAATATAGTAAACTTGAACCCCGCCATTCCGATAACGGAAAATCCAGCGAATCATGTAAGCGAAAGCCGTAATTTGCAGAACGATCCCGAGCCAAAGAATATCTACTAAATATTCGTTCGGTATTCCAGCCAACAAGATTGGACATCCATAGTAAATCCTTCTCAGCCACTTATATTCCGAGCTTCCCTTTTGCTCCAGACCCAAGTACAAATAAACATAGAGAGTAAAAGACATAACCGAAATGTAGGGTAGGATAAAGAGCATTTTCTGCAATAAAAGAAAGGGAATCGCGGGGAACAACGTCGCCATGACGATTTCGTTGTCGATGCTGAAAAATAACCCTAATGACAAACAGAACAAACTGAAATAGGCGAGAAAAGGCTCCTTCCGCCATTGCTTGAACGTTCCTGCGAAATAAATCCCGAATACCAGCAGGGTGGTGATCACAATCATATCCGCCAAACGGGCATTGTCGCGCCTGGCCCATACATCCGCTGTTAAACCGAATTCCGGCGCTTGCACCAAGCCGCCTTCCAGATAGCGGTAGCTGGCGATCTGAATAATGATGTCAATGGTGCCCGTGTCCGATTTGATCATCCCGTAAAATGGAAGGTTGCTAGGTACAAATTGATCCGGCGACAAATCCGGTTTTCCGGTACCTCCGAGGTCCGATCCGTTCATGAAGATATGGCTGGACAACCGAAGCTTTTTGCCTCTAAGGCTATAAAAGTCAGGATCTTCAACCTCTATGCGCAGACGGTACGTACCCGCACCATGCCCCCTGTCAGATGAAACAACACCTTTCCAGCCTCCAGCTACACGAAGAAATCGGCGCTCCGCTTCCAGTTCTTTGCCCCCAGTTTGGAAATCTTGCGGAGTTAACAGCTTGTTCTCATAAAACTCCCACTCTCCTCGCAACGGTACAATCCCTTGCTTCGCAAAATTCCATTGTCTGGCGTCCAGCACTCCTCCTCGCGCTTCCGGGTACCGAAATGTAGGATGTAGCCATTCATAGACGAATGTCGATATAACGACTGTAAAGACAAGCATCATGGCGATGAGCACCGTCAATTGTTTTCTCATTGTACCTGGTCCCTGTTCCAGTTCCATCTTCATATTCGCACCCAATCCATTATGTTTATGACTATATTCGTCAGAATACGACACATATCCTTCAAGTATTCAGTCCCAGGGCAACGCAAAAAAGCGGCTCACCTTACCCTCCGCTACTCTTACTTTTTATGCATTTCAATGAAAATAGTTACCCCAATCCACCAAGCTTGCACGAAATACGCGACGCCGCTTCCTTCACATGCTCAATGAACACTGGAATTTCGTCTTTGCCAAGCCGATGAATGGGTCCTGCAGCCGACAGACTGGCCACAATTCGCTGCTGCGGGTCAAGCACGGGCGCCGCGATAGCGAACGCATCCGTATCTACCTCACCCAAGGTAAAACAATAGCCTGCGTCCCTTATGTTATGCAGCTCTTGCAACAGCGTAGATTTCGTGGAATCTGCCTCAAAAAGCTTGCACATGTCTTCGATAATCTTATCATTCTCATACGCAAGCAGCGTTTTTCCCGAAGCGCCGGAATTCAGCGGCAATACCCGGCCATTTTCAATAGACATTCTGATTAATCTTGGACTGGTTACATGCTCAAGACAAATGGCTTTGGAGCCAGAGCGGACGAACAAGACCGATGTTTCATTGGTTAGCGCGGTAAGCTGCTCCATGATCGGTCTGGCGATGACCAGAAGCTCCTTCTCGATCTGCTGAGTCAAACCCCTGGCTAAATCAAAGATTCGCAGCCCCAGGCCAATTTTGCTCCTCCCCTTGCGCTCTACAAAGCCACTTTTAATTAACGATTGAATAAAACGATATGCCGTGCTCTCCGGAATGCCCACCTTCTCCGCAATCTCACTTACCGTAAGCGTAGCGCCGGAATCAGCAAGGACAAACAGGATATCGATAGCACGTTCCAACGTCTGAGTACCATTCATTATTACACCTCAAAATAAAAACGATCTAAGTTATACAACTCTGAAACAGTATATCATACTCGCTGTTCCCCGCGTGCTCTGCGCAAAGTGATTTTCTCAAGCCGCAACAGGACCATGTTCGTCGATAACGCCAGTAAGGAGACCAGCAGAGTACCCCACACCATCTTGGGAATGGAATTTTGGTACAACCCTTCGAACAGAACCCCGCCTAATCCTCCGGCATTGATCCAGGCCGCGATGGTTGCAATACCTATTACCGACACTGACGCAATTCTCACCCCACCAAGAATAACAGGCAACGCAAGCGGCAGCTCAATCCGGACAAATTGTCTCCATGCGCTGTACCCCATACCTTTGGCTACCTCAATAATAGAAGGCTCGATGCCTTGAAATCCTGAGATGACATTGCGCACCAGTATTAACTGGCTGTACACAACCAATGCAATAATAGCAGGCTTGATACCAAGCCCGACGAAAGGGATCAGCAAGGCGAACATGCCCAAGCTGGGGATCGCATAAATAATACTAAGCACAGACAGGACAGGTACCGCTACTTTCCGTTTTCTGGCTAACCAGTAGCCAAGCGGCAGGGCGATAAGCATCGCAATTAGTAAGGAAACAAACGTAAGCACGATATGCTCCCATAAAGAAATCAACAAATCATCATAATGGCGGGAAAAATAGTCCAGCATTCCAATCACCTGCCATTCTGCAGATTCAACTGCTCTAGCGTAATCTGACCTAGCCGCTCACCCTTATCATTCTCAACAACGACATAAGGAACATTGTGCTGCAAAAGAGACTGAAGCGCCGTCTTTAGACTTTCACTAGCCTGAATGCTCGGAACGCTACCCGTTACAGTATCGTTCGTCAAAGGGATCATTCGATCCTCAGCCCGGATCAGGTGAAGCTGCTGGAATAAGTCATCTGCTTGAATCAAGCTCGACACAAAGGAATTGCTAGGGTTCGACATAATCGCCAGTGGGGTATCATACTGCTGAATGGAGCCTTCATTCATGACGATCATCTGATCTCCCAGCTTCATCGCCTCTTCCACATCATGCGTAACAAATAGCACGGTCTTGCCAAGCTCCTGTTGAATTTGCTTAAAATCATCCTGCAGCTTCTTACGTGTAATGGCATCAATCGCGCCAAACGGCTCATCCATCAGCAAAATGGCGGGATCTCCAGCCATCGCTCTGGCAATACCCACCCGCTGCTGCTGTCCACCTGACAGCTGACGGGGATAGAGTTTTTTATAATTTTCCGGAAGATGCACGAGATTCATTAAATAATCAATTCGCTCTGCGGTTTTCTTCCGCTCCCAGCCCAGAATATCCGGCACAGTGGCAATATTCTGCTCGATGGTCAGATGCGGAAACAGTCCCACCTGCTGGATCACATAACCGATGCTCCGACGCAGCTCTGTTACAGGCAAGCTTCGAACATCTTGGCCAAACACGGAAATGGTACCTGCGGTCGGCTCAATAATACGGTTCACCATCTTCAGTAAGGTTGTCTTCCCGCTGCCCGATGCACCCAGAATCGTAACAAAAGAACCTTGGGGAATACTTAGACTGGTTTCGTTCACGGAAGGCTTCGGGGCCTTCGGAAATGTTTTGGATACCTGCTCGAAAACGATTGCCTCTTTCATCGCTAATCAACTCCTGTAGGAAGGGGGCTTCCCCATGCTGGAGAAACCCCGCTGTTTCAATTCTTAAATACTTCTCTCACTTTAACGCTGATATTTGGTTACTATTCTTTCGATTCCCGAAAAACCGATTTCCGATAGAATGGCTAACAGGGCTACAGGAAGCGCACCGACAAGCAGCAAGGAAAATTTGTACATTCCCAGACCATTGATGATGAACGTTCCAAGTCCACCCCCGCCGATGAATGCAGCCAAAGTGGCACTGGCAATGACCTCTACCGCCGAAGTCTTAATTCCGGACAGCAGCAATGGAGCCGCAAGCGGCAGCTCAATCTTGCGCATAATCATTCTCTCGCCCATCCCCAGGCCCGAAGCAGCTTCAATGATTGCCGGCTCGATCCCCCGAAAACCCATATATGTATTAATAAGAATTGGAGGGCAAGCAAGTATCGTCAAGGCGACGAGTGCGGGTGCAAAGCCTGTTCCCATGATCGGTAGAATAATAACTAATACCGCCAAGCTTGGAATGACTCGCAGGGAATTGAAGAGACCCATGATTGGATCGGTCAACCATTGCTTCTTGGCACACAGAATACCGAGAGGTACGCAGATTACGATCGCTATAAGAAGCGCATAAAAGCTTATGCTCAAGTGCACCTTGGCCGCTTCCAGAAACCGGTCACTATTGGTCATCACATACTCGTAAGCTTCACGGAAAACATTCACCCGTAATTCCATCTCCTTCCGCCTAATTTATCATATAGCAATAATTAATTACCACTATTATTAAACTATATATACCATTATGTCAATCGGAATTATTTTTTTGTTTCTTTATATAAGACGAACTTAAGTTCTGAACGTAAAGCTCGGTCGTCACTACGGTGGAATGTTTGGACTTCCGGCCGCTATTGTCTCCAGATTTCTTTTTCATTGTACCGCTGTTTGCGGTTGAAATCCGGAGAGCTTATGCTTCCGATGCGAGCTTTCCTTCAGAAAGCTTTTAGGCGGTCGCTGTCGCTCCTACAGTTCCAAACTTCCCCCTTCGTTCCTCCTCGCTTTTTGTTACTTTCTTTTGTTCGGCTTATATAGAAAGTTGTATCAGAGCATGCAGCAGCACGTTGGCTCCGTCCGCACAATCCTCAGGACTGCTCCATTCCAGTGGATGATGACTGATTCCATCCCGTGAACGAACCAGGATCAGACCGATTTCCGTAAGCTCATTCATTGCAACTGCATCATGGCCTGCACCGCAGACCATATAATGCTCGGGCAGTCCATTAATTCTGCAGCTATCTGCCAAAGTATCAATAATAGTCTGGGAGGAACGAACCGGTGAAGCGCTGTCTGTGGATACAATCGAAAGGCTCAAACCTTTTTCATCAGCTATGATAGTTAATGCTTCTCTAACGGCTCGCTCCATCTGAAGCAGCTTCTCAGCTTGTTCATGCCGCAGATCCACACTATATACAACCTCTCCAGGGATCACGTTAATTACACCTGGCGCAAGCTTTAATGTACCTACAGTTGCCACTCCACCGTGTTCTACAGCTAGCTGTTCGATCGCGAGCAGCTGCGCGGCAGCAGCCGTCAGCGGATCTTGCCGCAACTGCATGGGAGTCGTTCCCGCATGATCTGCACGCCCACGCACTGTCACTTCAAGCCAGCTATGTCCATAAATTGCGGTAGCTATTCCAACGGATGTCCCCAGCGCCTCAAGTACACGGCCTTGCTCAATGTGCAGTTCGACATAAGCCTGGATTAATTGACGACTACGTCTAGCAAGTGCTGCAGTGTCGGGATTAACCCCCGCATCCGCCATGACTTTCTTTAATGAGTTACCCTTGACATCCGTCAGATCCAACCACTGGTCATTCCATCCCCCGCTCATCGCCCGGCTTCCCAGATAACCTGCGCCAAAGCGCACGCCTTCCTCATCCGTGAAGCATATAACCTCCAGAGGGCGAGCGTGCCTAATGCCCTGCTCTTTAATAGTTCGCAGCACTTCTATTCCAGCAAGTACACCAAGCGCCCCGTCAAATCTCCCGCCTTGGATAACGGTATCAATATGCGAGCCTGTAGCTATGGCCGCTGCATCCGAATCTTCACCTGCCAGCACCCCGATCAGATTACCTGCTTCATCCTGCCGGACCTCAAGCCCGGCATCCGCCATCAGAGACATCACAAATTGTCTTCCGATCAATTCTTCATTGCTGAGAGAAAGACGGGTGACCCCACCCTCTTCATCCGCGCCAATCTGACCTAAGGCCTGAATCGATGTCCATAGACGTTCACTATTAATTTGAACAGATAGGGGGTTAAGCATCCTCCCACCGACTGAAATCTTCTTCATCAAATAGAAGCAACGCTTGCCCTAGCGCCTGTGTTCCAGCAGCGACGTCCTGAAATTCCGTCCATTCCTCCGGACAATGACTTCTGCCATCCTTGCTCGGAACAAAAATCATCCCAATCGGCGCAATGCTTGCCAGTTGGTTGGCATCATGCCCCGCTCCACTAGGCAGACAGATGGCAGGAGCCACAGAATTACAGGCGGAGAGCACTTTCTCCAGCACCTTTTCCTTGACGATAACAGCATCCGACTTCGATAAAGACTCAAGGGACAGCTGCAATCCGCGTCTTGCTGCAATCTCAGCGGCTTCAGCAGCAAACGCTGAGTATACTGCCTCAGAAATCTTGTGATCCAGGGAGCGGATCTCCAAATCAAATCTAACCAAACCCGGCACAACATTGGATGCATTGGGCTCATTGTTCATTTTGCCAATCGTGCCTACCGCATCCTTCGCATGGTGCTGACAATGACGTTCAAAGGCCAACCCGATCTCGCAAAAGCCTGCCAACGCATCGTTACGCAGCGTCATCGGTGTCGTTCCCGCATGATTGGGCGCTCCAGTAATCTGGACCCGATAGCGATGAATCCCTACGATGCCCAGCACCGCGCCGAGCCGATGCCCCGATTTCTCCAGCACCGGGCCTTGCTCAATGTGTAGCTCCAGGTACAGCGCTACCTCTCCCGGCTTTCTCGCTTCAGCACGCAACCGGCTGACATCACCGCCCTGCCGGTTGATTGCATCGGCCAGTTGCAGACCTGTATCATCCCGCAGCTCCAGCATCGCCTCTGTCAGATTCCCCACCATGCCGCGACTTCCAATGGTTGAAAGACCGAACTCACTCGGTTCTTCTGCCGTAAAATCAACGATTTGCAGCGTATGCCGCAGCTTCAGTCCTGATTCCCGCAACACACGGGCAATTTCGATACCGGCAAGCACGCCGATAATGCCATCAAAACGCCCGCCGCCGGTCACGGTATCCGTATGGGAACCGATCATAATCGGCGCTAAGCTGGGATCACTGCCGGGCAGAATTCCGATCAAATTAGAGGCGGCATCAATCTCCACGGTCAGTCCCGCATCCTGCATTTGTCCGGTCAGCCAGCGTCTTCCGCTGTCATACTCTTCCGTGAACGGACGGCGGGTCCAGCCGGGCTTGGACGGGTTGATCAGCGTGGATAGCTGCTCAATATTATTTTGCAACCTGGATGTGTTAGGTACCATCCCTGCATGATTCTCCATGTTCCATTCCTTCTCCCTAGAATGAATTTATGCCAGGTGCTCTGCACTTACGAATTGACCATACCCAGGCTGGCCTACCACGGCTCCAGCTTCATACACCACAGCACCTCTGACCAAAGTATGGGTTAGCTTCCCTTGCATTTGCATTCCTTCATAAGCACTCCAGCCCGCACTGGAATGTAGCTCCCGTTCATCCAGTGTCCAGGCAACAGAAGGATCAATAATCGCCAGATCGGCATCATAGCCAACTGCCAGCCTTCCTTTACGATGCCCCAGTCCAAATACATCTGCAGGTCTTTGACTAAGCAATCTCACCATCTCTGTAAGTGAAATCCGCCCTTTCGCCACACCTTCACTATAAATGATAGGTAGCAAATGCTCGACGCCCGGAGCCCCGGAAGAATTGTTGAAAATGTCAGCATCCGATTTACGCTCAAGCAGCCATGGTGCATGATCGGAGGTGATCATATCAATGGCGCCTTTGGCAGCCAAGTCCCACAGACCTTCTACATCTGATTTGGAACGCAGAGGAGGGTTGATTTTCCCCTTCGCCCCGAGGCGCGGCATATCCTCTTCACTAAGCGTCAAATAATGCGTACAGGTCTCTGCCGTAATCTTGGCCCCAAGCGAACGGAAATACTCTGCCAGCTGGAAAATACGCGGATACGTACAATGATATAAATGCAGCTTGACTCCGGTCTCGTAGGCTAGCTCCATTACCGTCAATGCAGCGACGGATTCACTGACCTTCGGTCTGCTCCAGCCATGCGAACGAGGATCACTGCCCGCTTCACGATACTTACCAAGGTAGCGTCTTACGATCTCATCGTTCTCGGCATGGACGCCAACCGGACAACCTGTCTCGGCAATGACCGCAAACGAATCCAGCAGCTGCCCGTCATCGATCCGCGGAAACCGGAAGGAGTCCGTATTAAACATCGATACCTTGAAGCCACAGGCTCCTGCAGCTGCCAGCTGGCGAATATGCTCGTAGCCATCCTCCTTATGGATGGTCACCAGCATAGCCATATCTACAAGGGATTCCTGCTCAAGCCGTTGTCTTTTTTCCTCGAACATCTCAAGCGTGCAAATCATACCCGTCGCATCGTAAGGCATCTCAATAATCGTCGTTACCCCACCTGCTGCTGCCGATGTACTAGCCGTGGTGAAGCCCTCATCTAGCGAACTGTAACAATGAACATGCGCATCTACAGCTCCGGGGAGCACAAAACTCCCCTCTGCGTGAATAACTTTATCTGCCGTGATGTCCTCATGGTCCTGTAGGCCAATACTGACAATCTTGCCGCCCTTTATTCCAACCGCTGAATCATATAGCACTCCATCAGGAAGTACGAGGTTTCCGTAAACTAGAAGATCATATTGTGAACTCATGAATCCCTTCTCCCTTCCAATCGAATTCCCTTGCGCATTAATTCATAGGCAGCACTAATATCAGGCGTTAGCGGCCGATCCTCTGTCAAAGGGGATACCACATTTCGAATCTGTGCATAGACCGCGGCTGATCCTTGACCTAATGCAGCTTGTGAACCACGTAAATCAATTGCCTGAGCGGCGTGAATGGCTTCCATACCAAGAATATAATATAAATGATCAATGATATCAGTTGTCTTACGAATCACCAGCGGGGTGTTGTTACTATGATCCTCCATGTCCCCGGCAATAGAGAAATAGTCCGCAGAGACCGGATTAGACAATAGCCGAATTTCCGCATCCAGTGAAGTAAAGGTCTTCTGCATCGTGCCGAAAGCAATCGTTTCTTCATTAGGAGCCAGAAAACGACTCAGGCCTGAGAAATGCGACGTACCCAGCTTGAGCGAGCGGTAGCAGGATATTTTGGATACATGACTGAGTGCAATGGCCAGCATCTCAAAAGCAACGGTCCAGGTGGTCACGTCGAAATTAGATGAAGGAACCACTCTTCTTTCCTTTAAAAGAACACAAGGATTGTCATCTGAGCTATTCAATTGAACGCGCAGAAGCTTGGACGCATACGACAGCGCATCCCGAGCCGCCCCATGGACATGACAGCTACTACGAAAGCTTAATGGATCCTGAATTTTCTCCCGCTGATCCATTTGCAACAACTGGCCTCCGTGCAATTGATTCCGGACATTCGCTGCACTTTCTGCCGCTCCTTCAAGTGGTCGGACCTC
The DNA here is from genome assembly GCF_058133325.1 of Paenibacillus sp. MAHUQ-45. Classification (NCBI taxonomy): domain Bacteria; kingdom Bacillati; phylum Bacillota; class Bacilli; order Caryophanales; family Paenibacillaceae; genus Paenibacillus; species Paenibacillus sp. MAHUQ-45. The sequence continues at coordinate 70,453 of NZ_JBYUPV010000005.1, read as the reverse complement.
GAACAACGCCTCTTCAAACGGGCTGACGCAACCTTGCAGCGCCTCAAGTGACAAGGCGAACACGGCGTCCGCCGTGTCCAGCAATCGTAGCGCCGCCGCTGCCGTTAAAGCCGCGTTGCCTGACGACAAAGCGTTAGAGCTAACAATTGCCAGCGCATCTTTAGGTCCAAGCTTTAAAGGTAAAATTCCATTGGCTTCCAAAGCCGCTAGGGCAGAGATGGTATTCCCTTGATAACTTACTTCACCTTCCCCAATCATGGCTAAACCAATATGGGACAAAATCGTTATATCTCCAGCACCCACAGAGCCGCGCACCGGAAGAATCGGATGGATACCTGCATTAAGCATATCCTGGTACATCAGGACGATCCCCGGCTGCACCCCAGTACAACCTAACAGCAATGTATTCAGGCGGGCGACAAGCACCGCTCTTACCTGCTGCTCCGAAGCAACAGGACCCACCCCGGATGAATGCGAGTAGATCAGATTCCGGTTGAATGCCTCATACATATCAGCGGTGATCTGACGGTCCTTATTCTTTCCGACACCACGATTCAGTCCATAAATCGGAACACCTTCCGCAGCTAGCTCATGAATCAGAAGATGCGCTTCTTGAACCCGCTCCATAGCTTCGGGTGACAATTCTACCCGGCATCCGCTAGTCGCAATCTGCTCAAGCTCCTCAATGGAGAGATTGTGCCCATCCAGCGTAATTATGTGATCGGACCGTTGCTTCCCTTTGTCCGTATCGTTCATTTTTATTTTCGCGTCCATAGCCAAGCACCTTCTCAGTTGTAGTAAAGAATCAATTATTAGATGCCCTTCAAACCGTATTCCGCAAGCGGAATGCCAAGCGCCTTCTCTACTTCTGGATAAACCGTAGGATCCTTCACGCTGGAGCTAAGCGGAACATGCTGCTTGTCGATGGCCAGCAATGAAATCTCCATTCCTTCCTTCACACCGCCTACACTGATTGGCAGACCTGTGGCTACCTCGAAAGTTGTGATAACATCCGGGTATGTTGTTAAGCGGTTTCCGTTCGCATCGTCTACCGCCATATATTCATTCATGACATGCAGCGTCAGTACTCCGCCGGCACCATCTTCCATTGTGATCGTCCCGATATCAAAGGCGCCCGAGTAATGAACATCTTTCTTCAGTACGACACCTCTGCCGAGCATTTTACCGTTCGTTTTCTGAACTACTGTCTCCATAATTGCCTCCGGCCCGATCGCCTCGGCCTCAATCATCGCGTAGCCAAGGTCAAGCGCAATCGAAATCCCGCCAATCGCCGCATGCTCCTTAATATAGGAAGCCGGAATCGGATGACGTGCAGAAGCAATGAAGCCTCCAGACATATCGGAAGCCGTACGCAGGATGTTGGATGTCTTCGCAGGCGTTCCTTTTACAACCAGCTCCAGGTAAGAACCAGTGTCTCTGCGGCCGCCGACAACCACCTGAATGGTCTGATAGTCAAGGCGCGAAGCCAGACCCATGGAGCCCATTTTACCTGTAGGATGCGCGCGAATATCGCCGGTTGCATCCACAACCACCAGGCCGAGTGCTGCAGCAGGTAACCAGCCGTTGATCGTACTGGACATGCCGTTCTGTGGCGTCATCACACCGACTACTTTACCGTCAAAGTTCTCCATCAGGAGCTGAACAGCTTTGATATAGTCAACGCCCCACATCTCCCATTCATTCCCGGCAGGTGCACCAATCGCTGTACAGGTAATAATTATCGCATCATCCGGAAGCTCATCGACCGATACCAGCTTGGGCTTCGCAATACCTACCGCGGCACCGCCAATCTCCAACCCGTGGTCAACCCAGCCGCCACCTCCAGCTGCAAATACTGCTCCTCCTCTAACTGCCGCACGTACATCCGCTATCGTTAATTCCCGCATTATTCATTCTCCTTTCGAGTCGTGTCAATTCTGCGAATCCCTTTTTTGCTTACTTCGTCCAATGCTTCCTCATAGCCTGCGTCTGCATAGCGCATCACGCCGAGGCCTGTATCGTTGTCCAGCGTTGTTTTCAAGCGAAGATCCGCATCATCCGTTCCATCCGCTACGAGCGTTACGCCAGCACTTGTCATATAGCCGCTGTAACCGCCTCCGCCGGAATGGATTGCTACGAGATCCGCCATTGAAGAACAGTTAATCATGGCATTCAGGAGCGGCCAATCCGAGATAGCATCACTGCCGTCCTTCATATTCTCGGTCATGATGTTCGGGTGCGCCATCGATCCGGCATCCAGGTGGTCACGTGAAAAAGCAATCGGACCGCTAAGCTCGCCCGCCTTAACCATTTCGTTCACCGCCAAGGCCAGCTTCGTCCGGTCACCGTGTCCGAACCAGCCAATACGCGCTGGCAGACCTTCCACCGGCACATACTTGTTCGCCAGCGAAATCCAGTTCACAACAACATCGTTATCACTGAAATTCTTCAATATATATTGATCGATCTTCTGAATATCGCCGGCATCCCCGCTCAGCGCTACCCAGCGGAAAGGACCAATGGCCCGCGAGAACAGTGGTCTAAGGAAGGCTTCCGTAAATACCGGGATATCAAAAGCATTTTCCACGCCGTTCTGCACCGCTTGCGAGCGAATATTATTCCCGTTATCAAAAACAATCGCCCCTCTGCGCTGGAACTCCAGCATCGCTGTAACTTCAACAGCAATCGAAGCCCTTGCATCAGCCTGGAGCTGATCAGGCGCGGATTTGCGCATCTCAGCAGCTTTTTCCAAACTATAGCCGGAAGGAATGTATCCATACAACAGATCATGCGCCGAGGTCTGATCCGTAACCACATCAGGCTGTATCCCTCTGCGAATCAGTTCCGGATAGATTTCGGCAGCATTACCAAGCAATCCTACGGACAGACTCTCCTTCTTCTCCGCAGCTTCTCGAACCCACTGCAGCGCTTCATCCAGATTGTCTGTCTTCTTCTGCAAATACCCGACTTCAATACGTTTATCAATTCTGGCTTCAGAGACCTCAATGCATAAAATGACGGCACCCGCCATCGTACCCGCCAGCGGTTGTGCGCCGCCCATTCCGCCGAGTCCAGCTGTTAGGATGAACTTACCCGCCAGGCTACCGCCGAAATGCATTCTAGCGATCGATTGGAAAATCTCATATGTTCCTTGGATAACACCTTGCGAACCGATATATTGCCAAGCTGCGGCGGTTAGCCCGCCCCACACGATCAAGCCCTGTTCTTGATATTTATAGAAATTATCACTTGTAGCCCATCTGCCAACGATGTTACAGTTCGCCATAACCACAATGGGAGCATACTTATGTGTACGCATAATACCGATCGGTTTACCGGATTGGATAACAAGCGTCTCGTCCTCTTCCAAGGATTTAAGCGTATTAACAATGGCATGATAGGAATCCCAATTCCGTGCTGCCTTTGCAAGTGCAGCATATACCGTAAGCTCCTTCTGATTCTCACCATTTTCGAGTACATTCTCAAGCATTCTCAGCAGCGCTTCCTGCCTCCAGCCCTTACACCGTAGCTCTCCACCTCTAGCAGCTGTAATTCTATCCATGCCTATTCCTCCTTTTTATCATCATTCAATAATTACTTTCTATTAATCAATAAATTAACAAACACACACCTTATAGTCAATACAATTTGCAAGAATTGCGTCAGTTTAAGTAACGCGCTAGGAAATAACAACTTTATTGCGGTGCCATAATAACTTTTATTATATATGGACACTGGTTAATCGAGCTAATTCAACTAGCAATTCTCCATCCTATGATTTGCTATTTACAGCGAGAAAGAAGGAACCTGGCTCCGCTGCGGAGACAGATTCCTTCCCTTATCATCGGCTTCCTGTTTTAGCGTTTCCCCCAAAGACAGTAACAACCAACTTGAGACATTCTAAGCTCATCCTATAGATAGGATATAATTAAGTCGCTGTTTCACCATCCACCCGAAGCTCGACGCGTTCATTATAGAAAGCGATACGCCCCGCGATCACTGACAGCTCGGGACGAGGATCGGAGTAAGACCAGGCGATCAAATCCCCGCCTTCGCTTGGCCGCCAGTAACGATCAGAGTAGCCCTTATACGGGCACTCGCTCCAATCATCCGTTTCCGTCAGCCTACTAAAATCAACAGCTTCAACCGGAAAATAGTATCTGGTCGGCAGACCTGTCTCATACACAACCACCGGATCATGCGTTTCGGCAATTACCCGGCCATTCAGCGTTACGGTAACATGACGGCTGCTCGGCAACGCATCCACCCGATTATGCGGATCACGAGGATGTGTCATCACCGGCTGATCTTCCTCGAACCAACCGTCCAGCACACCGAGAAACCAGTTCACACCGAGATAGCCTTCCAGTCCCGGCACATTCCATGCCCACGCTGCAAACGGAATATGTCGCTCTCCTAAATGCAGATCGAACCACTTCACATCCGTTGTACGCGGTCGATAAAATACTCCAGGCTCCGGCACTCCCGCAGAAGGTGTCAAGAGATCGGTTCGAACATGTTCAACTGGAAAACCGTACTCAGGCACCTTATGCCGTGGCTCCCACACTAGAATCTGCGAACGGCTGTCTACAACCGCCACATCTCCTACTACAGCCCGCACCCAACGCTCGCTCGGTTCGAACGTGTAACGATCAGGGTACGGGGAATACCGCCGAGTCAGCCCCGAGCTCTCCTGAGGAAGTACAGCACTTGGTGGGCGATTGGCAAAGCGAGGAAGGAGCTGACGCTCCTCGTCAGTAATAACAAATGGTACACGTTCAATCGTGTTAGCTGTTTTTTGATCAAATTGAGCCATAATCATTCATTCCCTTCTTTTATATAATGGAAGTTATTAAAGCAATCCTTCGCTTTGCAGCCACTCCTTGGCTACATCCTTCGGCGTTCTCTGCTTCACGTCAACCTCGCCGTTCAAGCGCTGCATTTTGTCATCATCAAGTCTTCCTGCAAGCTTGTTGATAACTTCACGCAACTCAGGATGTTTCTCCGCTACTTCGCCGCGAATGAGTGGAATGGCATAGTAAGGTACGAATACCTGCTTATCATCTTTCAGAACAACAAAGTTGCTGAGCGGAATCTGACTGTCGGTTGTATACGCGTTGGTCACATCAATCAGATTTTGCTCGATGGCTTTATAGGCCAACACTCTGTTCGGTATGTTCTTGATCTCTTTAAATTGAGGATTATACACCTTCTGAATTACCGGCCATGTATCCTCGCTCAGCAGAAAGTCCTGGCTAGTTCCAAATAATAAATCCTTGGAGTGAGCAGCTAAATCCGAAATACTCTTAATATTCAGTTTCTCAGCAGCCTCTTTGCGCATTACAAACCCGTAAGTGTCATTAAATCCAAGTTGGTCCAACACCTCGACTTGGTGCTTCTCCTTGAATTTCTCTTTTACAATATCGTACACCTTTTGCGGGTCATTTTCGGGCTTCTCCTTTAAAATCTTGATCAGAGCCGTCCCTGAATACTCTACGTAAGTATCAATCTCACCTTTCTCAAGCGCTTCCCACACTGGACCCAACGAAACGATTTTGGTGTTAAGTTTAGTATCCTTCTCAATGAGCAGAGCGATCGCATTAGCCAGAATGTCCGACTCTCCAAAACCCTTGGAGGCGATGGTTATCGTATCACTGCCACTACCTTCCGATTTACCACAGCCCGTTACCGCCAATGCCAATATGAGCGATAATCCAAGCATGACAAGAGACCGCGACTTTCTTCCTTCACCAATTCTTCTGAATAACTTCATCTTAGCTGCTCCCCCCACTAACCCATAAAAAAAGAGGCTCCATTCCCCTTAAGCTAAGGAAAATGAAACCTCCGTTTGTCCGGTCAGTTATCAATATGATTATTAATATTCGATAAGCGAATATCGTAAGGCAATATTAAATCACAGTATTCACCTTGTCAACATTTAATTATAGTAAGTTCATCGGAATAAAGAGATAGTGATCACCTTAGATCGGATATCTGTGAAATTATTTGTTTGTAGTCAACAAGGACATAACGGCGGTATACAACGAAATGAAGACACAGAAACATAAATGTGGTAAGCAGCGCAGAGAAAACGCCTATCATACCATATCCGTAAGTGCTATTGACATAATAACTATACGCTAATGTAATTACCGCCGCGTAGCCAAACGGAATCAAGAATATGACACGTATCTTTTGGTTGACCATCGTTTTTATTTCATTCTCAAGTAGCCCGATTCTATAGAGCCCGTGGTATTTCTTGATATCATCTCGGGATTCCATCTTCAATTTGAAGTGAAACATCGTGAGAACGGAAAAATACAGCAGCAGACAAACGTAGACAATCGTAAATGTTAAAAAATTGGAGCTTTGCAGCGCGGTACGGTAGGCCTCTATTCTGGTGCTAACTTGATAGAAGCGATCTCCTTTATCGGCACCGTTTAACTCCTTCAGCTTTTTCGATACCTCATCAATAATTCCACCAGAATGCTTCCAATCAGCAAAATCATATAAGTGTAAGATTCCATTTATTTTATACTCATCGCTATGTGTCGCAATCCATTCATAATCCAGCGAGTTCACCAATATAATCCTGTCTGATATGGAGTTGATTTGTCCAAATAAGGGGTCCATCAAGGTCTCTTGTATAGGGAAAGAAATCATGCCTTTGCTAGAATCAATCTGAATCCTAGTAGGGTCCCCGTCCTGAACATGATCGTAGCCGTCGTTGATATCATAGGGATACACATATATAAAAGAGCCTGATTGGATTTTGTATTTTTTCGCCAAAACTTGATTTATATCTTCAACATCAAATAACGTGTAAATATTGTTCCTTACAAATTTCACACGATCACTATGTATGATTGAATTACTATGCTGCTCTGCAATTTGCTTAACCTCATCATCTTCTAACGATCGGTAGCTGCCTTCAACTTCCGTGTAGGCCATATGATATGGATGGTACGTAACGGCATTATTCTTAAAGTTGGGATAGGTAACCAAACTAAACATCATAAAGAAAAAGATCGCAAAAAAAATCCAAGTCGTCACAAAGAAGATCATCCTGTTTTTCCGAACATAATATTTCATATCCGAAATCAAAAACAGATGTTTCATATAGGACCTTAAAAAAGATCAGAAACGAGCCCAATGCACAAAGCAGTAAACTCAAAAACCAGATATTACTGTAGTTGTGATAAAAGAGAATCATGATCACAAATGAAATAATCGTAAGGCCTGAGCCGGCCACGCACAACGAAACGCTAGAGTATCTTCCACTTTCCGCTTTCTCGGTAAACTTAATCTTGTCGAGAATTGTGTTCTTCACCATTCCAAGCAGATTGACCAATAAGGAAATTACAAATACCCCTGCAACATACAGTGCTGTTACTTTATAAGAGAGGATAGAAACAGTTATAGCAATGCCTTGAATCCCGATTCCATAACGAATAACTCCCCAGAAAAAGTAGGATAATAGGGTCCCCACTCCCAATCCGCATACTAAGAACAGAATACATAACACCACATTCTCTAGTAACACGTGATTTCGAAGCTCATTTTCAGTCATCCCCAGGGTCAGCAATATGCCGTAGTCCTTCGATCTGACTTTCATAAAAACGTTGTGGGTATAAGGAATAAACATGCAGCTGAACAGTAGGACAAGTAGAGTTGGAGCATAAATATTGCTGGAGATCATGGGATTTACAATAGTGGGATCATTAAACGTTGGGTTGACAGAGACTGAAATAAAACAGTATAGAATCGCGACGGACATCAAATTGCACAAAATGAATAACCGATAATGCTGAATATTTGCTTTGAACATCTTAAAGGCGATCGTCCTAAAGGTCATGGTGACCTCACACACTTCCTTTCTGCAGGACTTCCAGGATTTTATTCATGAATCCCCCTTTGTCACCCTCTCTTCGGATCTCCCCCATCACAGAGCCATCTTGAAGAAAGATCACCCTATGACAATGCTGAGCAGAAAAAGGATCATGCGTGACCATCAGTATACTCACCTTGTACTTCTTCTGGATCATATCAAAATAAGAAAGGACCTTCTCGGAGGCACGAGAATCCAAATTTCCCGTAGGCTCATCAGCAAATACTACCTTGGGATCATTGATGATCGCGCGGCATATGGCTACTCTCTGCTGCTGTCCACCGGATATTCCATACGGATATCTGTCCAAAATGGAATCGATATTCAGCATTTGCGCCAGTCGATTAACCTCATTATTCTCGATCTTATCGACATTTTTATCGAGAATTAAAGGGACCATGATATTTTCCTTCACCGTTAAGCTGCTCAGCAGATTAAAATCTTGAAATATCATGCCAATGTGATTTCTTCGGAATAACGACAATTCATTGCGGGTCATCTCACAAATATTGTGCCCGGATATGCAAATTTCTCCTGCATCACACTTGTCGATACCAGATGCCACATTTAATATCGTCGTCTTCCCGCTTCCTGAGGTTCCCATAATGCCTACAAACTCATTCTCTACCAGGGTGATGTTTATGTTGTCTAAAGCCATTACACTTCGGTCCGCATTGATCTTGTATTTCTTACAGACCTGCTTCATTTCCAATGCATTCATGGCGTTCATCCTTTATCCTAAGGTCCACCGAATCCCTATTTCGTTAATACAACACAAATCATATTTCCTTCTGGCGAACACTGTTTCCCGGCTACGTCACCGTACAACTCATATTTGCTAAATCCAATATGCCGTATCTCATTCATTAACGTATTTTCAGTGAAATAATGATCCCATACATTGTAGCAATGTACCGAGCTCTCATGAATGACGACCGTTTGGTTCAGAACTGTATGCTCTTCGTCATAACGATAAAATGAGGTCAAACAAAGATGAGGTTGATCACTCCAAAAACCGCCACCATCCCTATACTCCCAATCCTTCTCTTCTTTCTTGCCTTCATGTTGGGCCGAGGTGAATACATCCAAAATAAACTTGCCATTTGGTTTTAATGCCTTAAAGCACGCTCACGAGTGAGGGAAGCAATAAAATATGAGTATATTAAAACTCGCCCCAAAGTTGGATGCGGTATTCATGCAAGCGGTCCTTCTAATTTCTTATTTAATTCTAAAATAAAATGGGCAACTTTATCCGTATGATTTTTGATATACACACGATAATCTCCATCCTCTGGAACGGTAATGGTCACTTCACCTGTCCCTGTTGCTACAGTTCCACTATAGACTTTATCCGTTGAGACAGACATGATGCCAACTTCAAGCTCTCGTTCCTGCTCACATTGAACAGAGAAAATGATGGGCTCATCCTTTTTCCAAGTCATTTTCGCAAAATTGTTATCTCGTCCAGCCGCCAAATCTATTGTTAATTTCTTTCCGTCCGATGTCTCAATCCCGCCCAACACCAAAGATGATACTTCAGCGGGCTGTACTTCCATCTGGCTCTCCTGCAATTGCTCCAAAGGTGGGACCTCAGCAGATTTATTACCCAGATTAGACCCCACTCCCACAGCAATGATTGCAATAAGTACAATGCTTATGAGCAGAATACCAACCTTCTTTTTTCTGGTGTTTATGAGTGAAGAAAAATACGTGCTCATCCTTTTTCCCTCCATGCAAGTTGTTGGTCAAGTTAATGAGCGATATAGCCACTCATTGTTCTATCTTTTCAGTCTATCATCAACGATAACCTATTAATCAGCTTATATCAAAGCTATGAGCCGACCTTAAAAAACTACATTTCTGCCGAGTCTCCTGTGATGGCCTTTATCCAGCTAGCAGGATACTCCTATATTTTTTTCTCCCAGACACCAAGCTCTACCTCTATCTCGAACCCAATACGTTCATAAAAGGGACCCGGTTTTTCTGTATCCAGTTGAAAATAAAAATCACCATCCCTTCATACCACCCCAGCCAGATCGCCATTATCATATTCCCATAACCCTATGTTTTGCTCCCATTCAGAAACGAGCCAGCCCTCTTTTGAAAGAAAAAAATCTCAAATTCCCAGCGGGCAATCAGCCAGCTATTTGGACGTTTTAGCTTGGAATAACTGTGCGAAAGAAATTGGCGTACCTTCATCATGTCGTCCGAGGTGTATGCTCTGTAACGGATTTTCATCTTCACCCCCTCTCGTAAACCATATTAATCCAAATTCATCAATAATATAGGCACTAAAAATATATCGAGTTTTTTTATAAATGTTTGCGACCTCTGGAGCACGATACTCAGCATAAAGGGAGTGAGTTATACAAATAAACCAGTCACCGATAGATTTCCGACGACTGGCTTGTTTAAACCAATTAAGTTTTTAATCCGGGGCGTAATCTGCATATCTCGCCATCATATATGTACTGTAATATTTTCCGTCTGACAGGATGCGGTCCTTCTTCAATAAGCCTTCCACTTCAAAACCAAGGCTTTTGTATAGCCGGATAGCACTCTCATTGGTTTCCAGCACACCGCTTAGAATGATTTTGGTTATACCGTTGGCATCAGCCCAGGAAATAGACGTTTTCAACAGGTTCTTCCCAATCCCAAATCCCCAATGTTGTTTCAAGACACCTACTCCAAACTCCACCTTGTGCATAAAGCGTTGCAAATCATTCCCTGCACATCTGGAATAACCGACAATCTGACCAGCCGCTTCCGCAACCAAACATATATTTCGCGGATGATTCGTGTCCGTCTTAATGATTTTCTCAAATCCAGCTTCATCAATAAAAGCTTCTCCCGGCACTCGATCCATATGTTCGGTCTCCCCATCAACCTGCAGCCTTAGCTCGGACAGACGCTTTGCATCTTCCTTGACTGCAGAGCGGATCGTGTAATGGAGCCCGTTCACTTGGAATTCTTGTTCGTTAATGTTCATGGCAATGTTCCTTTCTACCATTAGCTGTTTTCGAGACATCTATTCGTTCGGAAGCATTATGAAGATCGGATATTATCCACATATGGATGCCTACCTTATCTTTTACGCAAAACTATATTCCACGTTTAGTCTTCCATCTCTTTAACCTATCATCTAGAGACAAACCATTGATCAGCTTAATATTAAGCCTATCTGCAGCCTCCTTGGCCGCCTTTGTGAAATTGCTTGTCGTCACAATCCAAGCATCGTAGCAGCCGTGAACCTGCTTACCCGCTTTAAGGCGCAACACGATATCATTTCCGACATCCTGCTTCCAGCGCTTGCACTGTACAGCGATTTTATACCCCTCTTTGCCCTTAAGGATCAAATCCACTTCATGGTCGCCAGAACCGCCAACTCGTTGTACGGTATAACCTTGATCTATGTAGTGCAACTCCATTAACCTCTCAAAATCCATACCGGATAATGTCCTTACATCTGCTTTTAGAATTTGTGCATCAGTCAACTTTTTTATAGGAGCTTTTGCCGAAGAACTTTTAGTCTTAGCTCTGGTTGCACTGGTTACACCGGTTGCACTACTTTGCCTTACACCACTTTTTCTTACATTGGCACCCTTACCCGACTTTCTTGCCTTTTTGTCCCTCCGACGCTTGTTGGTCCACATGCCACCGAAAATCTCTCCCAGAATAACAGAGCCAATCAAAATACCAAAGAAAAATCCCCAGTGCAAGCCTGGGATACTAAAGTAAATCCCTAAGCCTCCAAGAATAAACAACCCTCTCACTACATACGCTACCTGTCTGCCTTCTGCATAATACGTTTTAGCCATATTTGATCCACCTTATGTTGTAATAAGCCCTGTAAGAAAATTAAAGAACTCTCTATTCGGAATATTCGACATTTCATTTTATTATTCTTCTATTTTTCCTATATTTAGGATTTATTTTCTTTAATATATCATATTTTTGGTTATATTAGATGTAAAAAGTTCCCAGATAAGGTCTGATCACCTATTACAATCTAATCGTTTGAAAATGATATTTTTTAAAAAAATACGTCCTCCAAGCGCTCTTTGACTCTCATCTTTACTCTATAGCACTTCAGTAAAATGAATTGAACTCTGATTAAAGTACGCGATATAATACAGTCATAGGTTGTGAAGTACACGCCGCTCAAATGCAATTTCCCACTGAATTGATTTCAGATGGAAATTGTTTTGGAGCGGTTTTTTTGTGAAATAAATTATGTTTGATTCATGAGTTAAGTTGGTTCGTGAGTTAAGGAGGAGAACAATAATGCGGCGATTTGATCAGCAATATGAGGAATGGTTAACAAGAAATCTGGAGAATGAGAATAACCCGAGACGAAAAGAGCTCCTTGGTAAAGGGCTAGGCCATGGTACGATGGAATTCCTCCGCGCAGTATGGTTCCCTGTAGTCGGGAATTTGGATCATCTATTTCCTGAATGGGAAGTACGCGATTTCAATAACGGCTATCGCTATCTTGATTTGGCTTACATGCCAGGAGGTGTAAAAGGCGGAATTGAAATTCAAGGATTTGGGCCACATGCCAGAGATCTGGATGTCAGGCGGTTCAAAGATTTATGTCGCCGCCATTGCTTGCTAGCTCTTGATGGTTGGACCTTTCTTCCTATTGCTTATCCCTCAATTGTCGAAGAGCCCAAGCAATGCCAGCAGTTAGTGCTTTCGTTTATCGGTAAATTCATAACAACAGATGTCCCCTCTACTTTGACTTGGCTGGAGGCAGAGGCTTTGCGCTTCGCTAGACGTCTACTCCGAACGTTCACACCTTTGGAGCTTGCGCATCATCTCAAAGTATCCGATAGGCAATCCAGACGAATTCTACATAAGTTAGTTGAACTGCAATTAATAGATGTCGCAGGCGGACAACAGCGCTATCGCACATATCAGCTTAGAGTGTAACGTATGTTTAGAAGCGTGAAATATAATGCCAATCTGTTAAAAGCACCTGAATTCCGTAGCTGTAATCGAGCTATAGGGGAGTTTAGCTAGTTGCAGAGAAATCCGGCAAGTGCTAACGGACCGAGAAGCTCTTATTTTCAAAAAAGCACTCTTTTTCTAAGCTTACGGACTCAGGTGCAGTTATTTACTGCTATTTGCCCATGATATGCCCAGCAAAGAGGCAATAAGCGCCATACAGTCCGTTAGACGGATTAATGTGCCAAATAGGGAAAATAAGCGCCTTACGGTCCGTTAGCCAGATGTTGTGCCGGATTGAGCTAATAAGTGTACTACGGGGCATTAGACTGGGCAATGGGCCGTATTGAGCAAAGCAAATTCCGTGGCGGTCACAAGCAGCAGATCAGGAAGCGAAAGCTATGCAGCGATGACTATACTCGGAAACCATACAGCGATGCCTCCTCGTCATGAAGACATCAGCAATCTAGCTTGGCTATGTATTTCCCTTTATGGCTCCAGCATAATTCTTCGCATCCATTCATCCTGCTTCAAATCGTCAAGCTCATAACTTATCGGATAAGGGGTGGGATAGCGCGAAGAGGATAGCAGCAAATCAGGCAACGTACCGTAGATTTCATTAATCTGCCCTTCTTTGTTTAGGTTTAAGTCCGTCTCAAGTTTAAACAGGAGTCCGCTGTTTGGGAGGGCATACCTGTAAGGCTCCATATAAACACATGCACCTCCAGCCGTATTCGTACCGATAACTGTACCAAGCCCAAGCTTTTGAACAGCCACTGTAAAGTTGTCAGCCGCCGAGAAGGTATCACTATCAACCACTACATACAGCTTGCCGTCAAAAGGGAAGGTATTCTCAGGCCGCCAACGCTTAGTAACCTTAAAGGTCTCCCACTGTTCTATATCGTTGCCATCGGCTTGCTCCTTCTCTACTTTCGCAACTCCATATCTGCCCGTATTAGTCAGAGTAGAACTGACCATTGATTTGTACAGACGAAAACGCAAATCAAAGCGTTCCAGGAATGATCTTTTCACACTTGCTGACTGTTCGTAATCCACTGCTCCTTTGAGTAATGGCTTCAACAAATTGTCCGCCCAATAATCATCTTCCCCTCCACCGTTTCGTCTTAGATCAACAATCAGCTTGTGGTATTTCCCTTCCGAGCGCTCCATAAAGTCCTGAATAATCAGATGATCTTTTTCCTTAAACTGTCCTTCAAAACTAAAAATCCTTATGTATCCTGTGCTGCTATTAAGCTCACGAGTAATAACATTGCTGCTGCGCTCCTCATGAGGGTACGGCTGTTTATATCCCTTATAAACGGGGAATTTCCCCTTAGCTATTGTCCCATCAGGACGGACTGCCTCAATGATCCAACCCTCTGAGCCTGGATCGGCGCTAAGCAGCTGTTGAATGTATACTTTATGAAGCACGACATCCCAAGCAAGATGAAGACGTGTCTGCAGGGACTTGGCATAATCATCTACCGCCATTCCGTTTACTTTTTCAATCACAGAACCTGCTGGAAAAAGAATCGCATTAGGATGATAATCATTCTGCAGCACATACTTTCCGTCCACATAGTGAATCTTGGCCAAAGATTGCACATACATATCGATTCCCGAAGCCAAGTTCAGCCAGTACTCTCTGGATCGGTAGGCCCTTTTGTCGATGTTATAAAAGAAGGCCAAAGAAGGGCTATATGGCTCATTGAAAACCACCTGAGCGTGCCCGGCTTGTCCAAGGTACGTCATATATTCATAGTAGAGCCGGAGAAATTCAGCATTATCGGCCGTTCTCCCTGCCCGCGCGATAAAATGCTTACTAAGCTCGTTGATGCTCGAAAGGCCTTTTTCCTGCTGAAGCGCTTTGTCCAAGGGATAAACCTCTTTCACAAGCTTGGTCAAATACTCAAAATCCTCTTCCTTCTGGGCGGTTGATAGTTGAGGTACTTGTATTTGAGCCCCCTCACGCAAGAACACCAAAGCTCCGATCAACAGCAGCATAAGCAGAAGAACTGGCAACAGCCAATACTTTTTCATAATTAGCCTCCGGAACAAATCAGCAAATAAATTCCAATTGATTATAGCATTTTCAGTATACCTATGTATGTGTTGGAAGGTAGAAGTCAGTACAAGATGACGTATATTGAACAATATAGAAAATTCAGAGAGGGATTTGAGAGTAGAGGAAAAGAGATTGTGATGTAGGCATAGAGAGACAACCCAAAATCGAGCTTATGCAAGAAAGCGACAATTGTACCGAGAATTGCGTTTACCCACTTCTCTACAATTAAACAGCAAAAAAACGGCATCTCTGCCGTTTTTTTGCTGTGATGGACTCTCAGGGACTCGAACCCTGGACCAATTGATTAAGAGTCAACTGCTCTACCAACTGAGCTAAGAGTCCATATTCTTTTGGTGGAGCCTAGGGGGATCGAACCCCTGACCTCATCGCTGCCAGCGATGCGCTCTCCCAGCTGAGCTAAGGCCCCGAAGGGCTTGTCTTTTCAGGAATATCATTTCCTTCAGTCGACTTTTATATCATACAAAAATCCATCTTCACTGTCAATACTTTTTATAAAAATAGTTTAAAGCGTTTAGTATAGGTCACATTATGGATAGACTCTTTCTTCTTTCAAACGAAATAGTTTAGGGTCTCTATTCTTCCAAAAGCACTGATTCTACGTAGTTTATCTGCCCTCTATCCAGCACATCCCCTTGATCCGGACACTCCTTAATTTCTCAAGGAAAATCAGTAGTTATATGTCCACCCCTCTCTGATTACTTATATCTTGACCTCAGATGATATTGGAAACCCAGATTTAGACAGCAGAATCAAAATTGCAATTTACCACCTAACTTATAATGTTATATATTATTACATTAAATTAGATTTATCATCATATAAAACTTCTAAATCATTGAATAATTCGCATATATGTTATGTATTCATACACAATTTCCTGAAAAATCACTACTCTACGTAAGTTTTTATTGACCATTTCAAATTCCATGTATTAATATGTAACATAAAATACAAGACATCATGAGGGGGCCATACTATGAAGACATCCAGAATTACCCGGCACAGACGCACACCGCGCTACATGAAGACTCTTATGCACCTTCTGTCAGGCGTAATGCTCGGCATCATATTATGTTTGAATCTCTACCCGCTGCTAGCTTATGCTCAATCCGAGACGGATGTAACCGAACTAGGTGTAGTAAAACTGGCCGAGGCCCTGAAGACTGGAAAAATCACAAGTGTAGAGGCTGTCCAGGAATACCTGGATCGGATTAAGGCCTACGACAAAAAGATCGGGGATAAACCTGGTCTAGGTGCAATTGTTACCCTTAACCAGCATGCGTTAGAAGAAGCCGCCGAGCTTGACAAGGAACGGGCAAACGGCCACATCCGCGGCCCACTGCACGGCATCCCGGTATTGGTCAAAGACAATATCAATACGGCCGATATGCCGACCAGTCACGGTAATCAGGCGCTTGCCACCTACCAACCTAAGCATGACGCTACTGCTGTCCAAAGACTGAAAGATGCCGGGGCCATCGTGTTAGGTAAAACAAATATGGCGGAATTCGCTATGTTTTGGGATACGGTAAGCTCCGTCAAAGGCAGAACATATAATCCTTATGATCCTACGAAAAATATCAACGGTTCCAGCGGCGGAACAGGCGCAGCTGTCGCCGCAAGCCTTGCTGCAATTGGCCTTGGCACCGAGTCCTGCGGCTCAATTACAGATGTGGCCTCCTTCACCAATCTCGTTGGATTTCGGCCCACAGTAGGGCTTGGCTCCATGGCCGGAGTTGATTACAATCCGTTGGGCGATGCTATCGGTCCACTGGCACTGTCCGTTGAAGATGCAGCAATGATGCTTGACGTGCTTGCAGGCACAGACCCTCAAGATCCTTGGACCTCAGAAGCAGACAGCCACAAACCCGCTTCATATCTGACCTCACTGAAAGATTCCACCCTAAAGGGTGCTCGTATCGGTTACGTAATCGCACCATTTGGAGGCTATGATTTTTCACCAAGCCCTGAATCTGATAATATCCTCGCGACGACAGAGAAAGAAATATCAGTCCTGGAAGCTCAAGGCGCCACAGTTGTCAAAATCCCGCTTAACCGGGGCTGGTGGAATAAGTACGCTCCACAGAATGCTGCCTTCTGGGCAACAACAGGGCATGAAGACTATTTCGCACGGACAGAAGCCACATGGCCGAAAGGTCTGGCTGAACGAACCGAACCAAAAGATAAGATTAATTTTGGCGACATTGTTGCAGGCAGTCCAAACATGGAGCAGACAGCAAAAGAGTGGGTAATGGGTGACGATAATAAGCAGCGGGACGAGGCTGGATTCAAAGCAGCCGTCAATGCACGTCACACCTTCGCCCAAGGCGTGGATGAGCTGTTCACCTCCTATAAACTTGATGCACTGACATACCCGACCGTTGCAGCTCCACCCGCCCAAGTCCATAAGAATCCTGCTGACCTGCTCGATTCCGAGCAATACGGTACCCATTGCGGATGGGCCAATTTTACTGGACGCCCGGTAGTAACTGTACCCTCGGGATTCGCAGACAATTTCCCTGTCGGACTCAGCATGCTCGGCTCCAGGTTTGGCGATGCCAAACTGCTGGGATATGCCTATAATCTGGAACAGGCGGCTCCACATCGTAAAACGCCTGAACTGACACCGTCGCTCCTGCACACCACAGGAAGTACAATCACAACCGCATCCTCTGATTCGGCTAAATCCTTCGGGACCGGCGAAGTCTCGCCTGACACTAGTGAAGTAGCCAATGGAAACACAGCATCAGCCGGAACTTCAGGAGCACCTCTCACAGCTGTCATTCTGACTAGCGTTGCCGTCTTCATAGCAGCCATTATCTTGATCAGCCTTGTCATCCGGCGACGCAAAAACTAGCTTTCTCATATCTGGAGTCATCCGGCAACAAAAGAACGGTATCAATAATCGTCCCTAATTACTGCCCTTTATAATCCCTTCCCTTTGATGCAAAAGAAGCTCAAGCATGAACTATGCTTGAGCTTCTTTTATAAATGTGATGGACTCTCAGGAAATCGAGCCCTGAACCAATTGTTTAAGAGTCAACAGCTCTACCAACGATAGCTATTTCACAACCATGATTCGATTACCTGCAGGAACTTTCATTTGAAAGCTTTCCCCACAACCTCCACGATCTAAAAGGTCTGTCACCTCTATACCTTTTTGCTTGAGGAATTCATGGTATTCATTGATATCAGGTGAGCTAATCATCATTACTGCCGTCGTGTTGTTACTTGGATTGAACTGAATTGGGTGCGTAGTACATCCGATTTCACATAATATAATTTTCAAATAAGCTGGGCGTTCAAGCGTCCAGATATCACCTGTATGGGTGACAGTATATCCAAGGAACTTCTCATATCAATCCGCTGACAATGCCAAATCAATCGCAGGGATGTGGCCGTTTCTCAATGCGATAATTCATCTCGACAACTCCTTGCAATGTAGTTTGAAAAAGGATTCGGTGATCTATTTTGCATTAATCATACTATCCATTGCGGCTTTGACTACATCAGAAGCCTGTGTTCAAAATCAAACTATTGACACAAAAGTGTATTACACGTATAGTACATGCATAAAGTGTATGAACCATTTAGTACACACACTTACCGTATGGAGTTGGTTATATGACAGAAGAACAAAAATCAGGTGTCAGTTTTAATATTCGAGAACCCGTATATATTCAAGTTGTCCGTTACTTCAAGGAACAGATTGCTACAGGGCAAATCGGAGCAGGAGACAAGATTCCTTCACGGCGTGAACTGGCATCATTAATGAAGATTAATGCGAACACGGCGCAGAAGGCATATAAGGAAATGGAGGAACAGGGTTTGATCGTAACAGAAGGAAATTCCCCGAGTCGAATTACACAGGATCAGCAGGTACTAAGCTCGATCCGTGCTGAATTAATCGAAAGTGCAGTGGATATTTTCATCAGTTCCATTCAGAATATTCAAATTCCAGTTGAAGAACTAGTAGATATCATCAAGACAAAATATACATCCGAGCGAAAGTTATCTCCAGAGGATGGTGACACAAGATGATCCAAGTGAATCAGATGGTGAAGAATTATGGATTCAAGAAGGTACTAAATGGCGTTAGCTTCACTGCTGCCAAGGGTGAAATTACCTGCCTAATCGGAATCAATGGTGCCGGGAAGTCAACGGTGCTGAAATCCATCATGGGACTGACACCATACAAGGGTGAAGTCTTAATCGATAATGTATCACTAACACCTGTGATGTATGAGACAATCACTTTCATTCCAGATTCGTTAACGATGCCCTCCAATATGAGAATTGCTGATTGCTTGAGCTTTATGGCTGACTTTTATCGGAATTGGAACGCTGAACGTGCCAAGGAATTACTTAAGCTCTTCCAATTGAGCTCTTCGGATGGGGTATCCTCATTGTCGAAGGGGACGGCTGCGAAGTTAAATTTGTTGCTCGGACTTGCCTTGGATTGTGATTACATCCTGATGGATGAACCATTCTCCGGGATTGATATGTTCAGCCGCGAGCAAATTATCGATGTGTTCACAAGTGAATTGATCGAGGATCGTGGTGTGATTATTACAACTCATGAAATTAACGATATTGAGCATTTAATTGATAAAGCGGTCTTGCTACAGCACGGTAAGGTAGAACGCGAATTCTACTGCGAAGAAGTTCGCGAGCAGGAAGGTAAGTCCATTACGGACGTAATGAGAGAGGTGTACATGAAATGAGAGCTTTTGTGAAGCTATTAAATTTTGAAATGAACCGATTTTCCAAAATATATTTTGGACTCATGGTGCTGACAGTCGCCTTACAACTTGCAGCAGTCACCATCGGTGCTAATCATTGGCTAGATTCTGCGAATGAGGCAATGAGAATGAATCAATGGACTCTGGAGCAATATCACAATGTAACTGGATATATTCAGCTAAACAGTACAGTGTCCAGTCAATATAATGTACTTCTATATTTCGGACCTATATTTTTGAGCATAACAGTGTTGCTAATATACAGCTGCTTCATCTGGTACCGTGACTGGAAAGGTAAAAATACGATAGTATCTCGCCTACTCACGTTGCCATCCAATCGGGCGAATTTGTATTTTGCCAAGCTGGTTACGATCTTGCTATTCGTATTTGGTCTTGTCGCCCTGCAAATTGTCCTTGTTCCACTGGAGCGTTTGATAGCACAGTCGATTCTTCCAGCTGAATTATATCGGAACATCTCGGTATTTGATTATTTGAAGTATCCTACTGTGCTTAAAGTTCTGGTTCCACCCTACTTTTCTGAGTTTGTACTATACTATGGACTGGGCATTACGGGCTTGATCGTCTTGTTCACAGCAATTCTAATGGAGCGGAGCTACAGACTGAAAGGGATCGGCTTTATCGTACTATACTTAGCGGTTCTAGCTGGATTAGCCTCAATCCCCTATCATATGGGTTATAGCAGATACGATAGCTACTTCTATCCAGGAGAAATCATAGGCGCTTGTTTCGGATTAATAGTAATCATTGCTGGAGGTTCGCTTTGGTACAGCTTGTATCTATTGCGTAAGAAAATATCGGTATAATTGAAGGGTTACGGAGGTTAAGGGATGAAAAAATATATAGTTAACGCCGTTCTTGTAGTGTTCGCGGTGATTACAATCGGGACGTATTATGTTCAGGCTTCACAAGAGACACTACCTAATTATAAGCTGACGATGGTTCAAGGGGATGCTTCCTTCGTTGAAGGCATAGCTTTATACGGAAATTACTTGACTAAGGATAGTGTATTTGGCATTAAACGAGCTTATATCACTACAAATGGTACAGATTATCCAGATGAAAAGTCAACGATAAGCCAAAGCTTAAACCAAAGACCAGTGAAAACGCAATTGGATGAATGGATAGATCAGCATCGTCAGTTCATGCGTGGGAAGAAGAACTTAGCTGGATTCTATGAAAATCAGGATATACTTGCTTATGTGAATGGGACCGTGGATCAGCAGCAATCAAATGATCCATCAGCGAAGAGGAAGGCTGAGATCAGTATCTCTGTGCTTAACAAGCAGAAGGACGATACGCAGGAAATCAGATCCGATCTTAATGTAGATCATGATGTTTCAAATATCTTTGTACAAAATGTACAGCTTGTTGATCAACAGCTTGTTGCAATGGTGTTTTTGAATCACAGTGCCAAAGGTTATGTATCTGAACCGCAGATTATCCGCGTGAATCTAACAACAAAGGAGATTACGAATGAGCCGCTCGTATTACCAGGAGCTAAATCTGTAGCTGCAAATGGGGATCATCAATTCGTAAGGTTAGTCAATCAAAACCTGGATCACACGGATCAATGGATTTTAAGTGTTAGTAAAGATAATCATATAAAGGCATATCAAGTGGATGTTAGAACAGGACAAATATCACCTCTCGCATTCCAAGGGCATGAAATGTTATTGAATAATATTATGAATGCCTATGGACATAAAATTTATTTCCTGCAAAAAGCTGGAACGAGTAATGATAATATAGGATTCACTGTTATTTCTTACGATCTCGTGAGTAAAGAATATGAGACAGTTCTGAAGAATACAAATATAGATTTAAGTGAAAACATTACCTATGGTTTTAAGCAAGACTATCTCTATATTGTGGGTTATAAGAATTTCAAAGGTAATCGTCTATATGTATTCAATTTGACAAACGGTAACCTTGAATACGAAGGAAAAGCAGTATCAACAGAGGCTGCAAATCAGGCTGAAGATGAAGCTAACATGGATTTGAGTTTTATCGATCTCGGTCAGTTTTAGAATTATTTTTAGAATAGAAAAGTAGACATAAAGAGATATAAAAAGGTGACAAAGGCCGAGCCAATGACTTCTAATAGTCAATTAGCTCGGCCTTTTAGTCGTCCGCAGTGAAGCCTTCAGCAATACGACCCAGACTGTCTCCGTATCCCAAAATATCAGCAGCAGCCGATGCAGCAGCCCGCCAAGCCTCAGCTCGGGTTAATCCGCAGTCGATCAGAGCCTCCCATTCATCAAGATTTTAGCGCCAGGACACTCGAAGAATCTGCGGCAATCCAATAAATAGACACCGTCGGTACAAATGCTGTCGTGGATTGACCTAGCCGCTCTGCCGTTTCTTCTGTGATGGACTCTCAGGGATTCGAACCCTGGCCAATTGATTAAGGATCGTACCTGAAAATCATTGATATGAAAAAAGCCGCCCGACTGGGCAGCTCTGCTTATGATCGTTGAACGAAGGTCAAGTAAATTTCATGATGGCTAGAGCTTAATGAAGGGCTCCGCAGGTTTTACCGCTGCTTTCAGAATTTCGATCTTCTGTTTCATGGATATATTCGAAGAAGTCGAAATACTGTATCCGAATTTGCCACCATCGTGCCAGAACACGTATTTAGGAAAAATGTGTGCAGGAAGGTCATCGTTAAAGAATCCTTTGTTCTTGCTACCATCAGCATCCACCGTATATTTCGATAACGTCAACGTGTCTTCTCCGTTCGTATATTTCAGTCGGATTGTTGCAGCCTCTTTCCAATCCATCTTTTTCACGTATACCGGTTTTCCACTTTTTTTGGCTTCGACTCTTAAGTCGTCAATGAACTTCCCTTCCGTCGGACCTCCAATGATCGCTTTGGTAAACGTATAGCCCGTTGGCAGGTTAGCAGGCTGCTGCATGTAGGAGCCCTCCAAGGCCGAAGCTTTTGTCATGTAATCCTCATAGGAAGTAAACTCATGGAAAGATCCCCAGAAGCTAAGATCCAATCCGCTGTTAAGATCCTTATATTTATGATAGATGACATACGTGTCACCAGTCTCTTTAACCAATTCTTTTACGCGACTAATCTCATTTTCGATATACGTTTTTTCCTCTGTAGTCAAAGCCTTGGCTGCTTCAGCTGCTTTTTTCATCGCTTTATCCATTTCTTTTTTATGCAGCTCACGGTCTACCTTCGAACCCATGGATTCTTCCGGATACTTGATATCGACGTCTTCCGTTTGTGCGGTAAGTGCTTGCGGCGTGCTCCCGGCATCATTCCCCTTCGCATTGACCAGCGTCACGCAGCCAAGCGCGAGAATAATTGTCATCCCTAAAATAGATAGACGATAAGATTTTTTATTGAATTGTTTGATCATGATAAGCCTCCTTTTAATTTGTTTGTGCGTACCGGACATTCTAGCAATCCCCGGCTGTTGATGTTGACCAGCGATATGTTCCAACACATGGATAATCGTCTGCCCATAAGCACTGTTATACTGTGGTCTCATCCGATTCAGCGCATAGGCGTCGCAAGCCATCTCTTGATCCTGTCTTACTCTATGTACAGCTAACCATACGAGCGGATTAAACCAATGGAAGATCAAGATGATGTGCATGATCCAATTCACGGCGACATCCCAACGGCGGATATGGGCGAACTCATGTCCCAGAATATACTGAAGCTGATCTTTTTTAAGTGTTATAAGCAACCTTGGCGAAATGACGACCACAGGCTTACGAAATCCAACCACGGCAGGTCCGGGAATGCGCTCCGAAGCTACAAACTGCACGTTACGATTCACACCCATGAGCTGCTTCGTCTCGTGAAACACAGCCGATAATAAAGGTGTTTCAATAGATCGACTGCGACGAAGGGCTTGTCTCAATCGACGCTGGTCGTACACCGTTTTCGCAGCAAGAAGTAGCACACCTGCAAGCCATACGAGAGTTAGCCCATTAGTAAGGCTTATGGACTTCATCTCATTCCACCATTTGCTCTGCACAGCTCCCGGTTCAAGCGGATCACTCTCCCCTTCCACTCTAACTCTCACCGTGCTTTCCTCCAGTGTCAACGTTCGCTCTGAATGGCCATCACGATAACTCCCGAGTCCTCTCCACCATTCATGCCAAGTTGACGGATTTGCTATTTGCCGCTCAGTACCGGGCATAATGGACTCCAGAGATATGAAATTGTACAGGCTAAGCGAAGATTCCGGAGCCCAAGGGAGTAGCACGCGTAATGCGACAGGTATCCATAATAGATACTTCCACCTGACTTCAAGCTTATTTCTCAATAAGAATTGCAGGACCAGAACCAATACGATAAGGATGCCGGCCATAATCGACCCACGAATGACCCAACTAAAAACCGAATTTAAACTTGTTTGCAATGAAAGGCCCATCACGACTCTCTCTTTTCTTCATCGTTGCTGCAGTTCATGTCAAATAATGCCTTCAAATCTTCGATTTCCTGCGCATTTAGCTTTTTGTCTTGTAAAAAATTAGCCAGCATCGGCTTCAATGCCCCGCCATACAGCTTTCTCATAAAGGATGTTGTCTCGAACTGTAGGTACTCTTGTTCACTGATGAGCGGATAGAATAATTGCGTGCGCTTTGAATCCTTCGCCAGCTTCGCTCCCGCGGCTTCCTTATGCACTAATCGACTCAGGAGCGTCCTGGATGTATTCGGACTCCATCCCATACGATCCGTCATTTGTTGTACAATCTCGCTCGAAGGGCAATCCGGATTTGCCCACAAGACACGCATAATTTCGAGTTCTGCATCCGTAATGGATGGTATTTGGTTCATGCATATAACCCCCATAATCATATTGCTAAGTCTTAATGAATATAAGCCGCAACGAATCTACTGTGCTCGTTAAAAATATTATTTTTTAACCGCAGCTTTCAGAATTTCGATTTTCTGTTCTCTTTTTATATCCGATGACGTTGAAATATAGTAACCGAACTTACCCCCATCTTGCCAATAAACATATTTCGGAAAAACTTTCGCCGGTAACTTATCATCAAAATAACCTTTATTTTTACTATCCCTTGCGTCTACGGTATATTTATTAAAGGCCAACGTGTCATCCCCGTTCGTGTACTCCAGACGGATATCTTCCGCCTCATTCCAATTCATCTTTTTCATGTAAATAGGCTTTCCGCTCTTCTTACCTTCTGCTCTCAAATCATCAACGAACTTTCCTCCAATTGGCCCTCCAACTCTCGCTTTGGAGAACGTATAGCCCTTGGGTAAATTGGAAGGCTCCTGCAAGATAGAACCCTTCAAGGTCTTCGCTTTTTTCACATAGTCTTCATATGTGGTATATTCCTGCGTCAGCCCCCAATAGCTAATTTCGAGTCCGCTATTCAGCGCTTTGTACTTATGATACAGGACATATGTATCACCTGTCTTCATCACCAGTTCTTTCACTCTTTTGATTTCTTGTTCAATGAACTTTTTTTCCTCTGCTGTTGGAGCTTTTTCTGTTATTTTTTGGGCAGCTGTTTTTTGGGTCGACTTGGAGGAGGCCCCCTCCACCGTGAGGTTCATAGAAGAACTCAATAATACAATACTACTCAGGGTTGCGATTGCTACTTTTGATGCTACTTTCATTTGGAATACTCCTTACATATTATAATTATTTTAGACTACAGCTGTAGTTGCAATTCAATACTACAGCTGTAGTCCAATTGTGTCAACCCAGTTCTTTAATAAGCATACGGCTCCCACGCCCGAGTAGAATATATATTTCCGTAGGTTCATGGCGCTTATCCCTGCGTGTATGAGGCATTTGTCAGAGACTAAAACGAAGAAGAACAAAGCAGATATTTTTTGTCAACTACAGGAATGGATCTCTAAGTTTACCCAGCTATATCAAGGGTTTATTTAGAGATTTGAGCTGCGAAAGTTGAGTTAATAACTCTCTATAAGTGTATATTCATACCCTCTCTCCCAGGACACATCAGGATACTTCACATGAGCATGATTATGAAACATCATAAGTAGAAGTGAATATCTTCTGTGTAAACTCAGCCAAGTAGTTCCCCTTTAAAACAGCAAAAAAACGGCATCTCTGCCGTTTCTTCTGTGATGGACTCTCAGGGACTCGAACCCCTCCCTGTACGCTTTTTCAGAATACAAACATAGAATGCTACAGAAATACGTAAGCCTCCTTTTTCGACTAACCTTTCACGGATTCAGGCCATAGCCATGCTGAGAATTTCTAAGATTTTTGCCCGATCAAGCTCAATGTAATGGCCCACTGTCTGTGTGTCATTTTTCGTGGCACGATTCGCCATCTCTTCAAAATGATCGGTTCCAATCCCAAACTCAGCAAGGGTCGTCTTCAAATTCAGCATTTTGAAAAAACATCTAAATTCTTCAGAAAGCTTTAGCGCCATCTGCTTTTCAGAATAACTATGATAGTCCATACCATATAACCGATTGGCTAGCTGTGCCAATTTTTTGGGCTTCTGGTTAGCCGCGAACTTTGTCCATGCAACCAAAACAACAGCCATGCCTTCCCCGTGAGTAACATCATACTGAGCGCTAAGCTCATGCTCGATTCTATGCGAACCCCAATCCGATATTCTTCCGGTATCCAGTAAATTGTTATGCGCAATGGAAGCTAGCCACTGGATTTCTGCTCTGGCATTATAATCAGAGGGATTGTCTATTAATCGTTCGCCGTTGATAAGTAGTGCTTTCATAGCCCCTTCAAGCATAAAATCAGTAACATCTGTATGCTCGACATCAGAAAAATACCGTTCCAAAAGATGCGATAATATATCTGCAATTCCGCAAGAAGTTTGATAAGCAGGTAGAGCTAGCGTAAATTCCGGATTCATAATTGCAAATTGCGGAATAATTAAATCGTGCTCGAAGCCTAATTTGTATAATCCATTTGATATAATGGTACAATTTGAGGTTTCAGAACCACTTGCTGGTAGCGTCGTAATGACGCCAATGGGCAGAGCTTCCGTTAGTTCAGTTGCTTTGGAGAAAAAATCCCATACATCATTTTCGTAAGGGACTCCTATCGCTACAGCTTTTGCCGTGTCAATGGCACTTCCTCCGCCTGCAGCTAGCACAAAATCTACTTTATTTTGTTTACCCTGTTCAATGAGAGAATAAACCAGTTCAATTTTGGGATTGGGTACAACTTGACCATTTTCATAGAATGTAATCCCTAAATTTGCACAAATATTTTTTACAGTGTCAAATATGCCAAGCGTTTTAACGAAATCCCCGCTGTAGACCAGTAATAGTGATGTTGTACCTTGCTGCCGCAATAGCTCTTCAAGATGATGTTCCGATCCTTGACCGAAAAAAATTTTAGCGGGATTATAATAAGTAAAACTCTTCATAATATCACCCGTCTTATTCGCTAGTTTGAGTTCTCCATGTTGCTGGTTTAAAGTCGCCTTGAAGGGGAAGCAGGCTTTGATCGATATCAATTTTCAAAATAGAATTAAAATTGTTGGTAGCAATCATTTGCCCGGCAAATCCGACAATAGCTACAATTTCGTTATCTGTATAATGCTCCTTTAACTCGGCAAATAATTGTTCGGATACATTGGTTGGATCTTTAACAATCTGTTGCCCTAGCTCAGACAAAAGCTGCTCCTTCTCGTCAAGCACAAGGTTAGCCGGATCGATGCCCAGTGTCCTCAGATCACGGACAAAAAATAAAGAACACAGCATGCAATTGTTGGTAGTGGAGATGGAATGAGCGTAGATTGTTGCAGCTTTTTTTCCTACAATTTCACCAAGTCTGGTCCATGACGTATACCAACCCATATACGCATCATAAGTAGCGTAGTCTTGGAGCAAAATTTTCTTCATGTTTGTCAGGCTATTGTTCTTCTCATGTTTCTCATAAGCCTCTTTGCCCTCACCAGTGGTATTTTCATATTTTACTGATTCTACTATGGTCATAGGAGGTTCCCCTTTCCTGTTTGAGACGCCCTTTATAATCTCCATCATAGCCTGACATTCAGCTATATAAAAACACGAAATAACTATGGTTAGACATAGTTTTAGGCTATATCAACATTTAATGAAGGCATTTCAAAAATGGTTTAAATTGTTGGCAATGCGGCGTAACGCAGATAAATAGATTTCTCCTAATCTGGAGGGGATATAATCTTTATGAGTAATAGTCCCTACTTGAATGATTTCATCCACTTCTAGCGGTACAGCTGTAATATCATCTCCATGTAGAAGAGAAGGGAATACCCCTGTAGCTATGATATACGCATTAACCCCAATGAGCAGATTGTTCACCGCAGCGCGATCAGTTACTTTTATACTTTTTTTATGCTCAAGAGTGCTCAATATTTCTTCAGAAAAATAGAAGGAGTTTTGGTCACCTTGTTCAAAGCTCAGGCAAGGGAATTCCTCCAAATCATTTAGAGATACGGAGCTTTTGAGAGCCAAGGGATTTTGCTTGCTAATAAAGATATGAGGGCGTACGGAAAAAAGCTCCGAAAAAACAAGATTACTTTTTTTAAAAACTTGCGAATAATGGACTCATTAAATGTGCTTAAATAGATAACACCCAATTCGCTTTTCAGATTTTTTACATCTTCAATGATTTCAAAGGTTTTCGTTTCACGTAAAGTAAAATCATATTCATCAGCACCATATTCCTTAATCAGATCTACGAATGCATTAACTGTAAACGTGTAGTGCTGCGTAGAAACTGAGAACCGCTGTTTAGAGGGAGTAGAGACCAGATACTTTTCTTCTACCAGTTCTGTTTGTTGAATGATTTGCCGTGCATGTCCTAAAAACTCTGCGCCCGCATTGGTAACAATGATCCCTCTATTCGTTCTTACAAAAATATTTATTCTTAGTTCTTCCTCCAATTCCTTTATGGCTGCGGAAAGACTAGGCTGCGAAATAAACAAACTTTTAGCTGCATCGGTAATTGAACCCTTGTTCGCCACTTCTATCACATACTTCAATTGGGTCAGTGTCAACCTCGTCTCCCTCCTCATCTTTTAGTTTGCTTGATCATATTAAATCATATTATGTACACCAGCGCGGAATCCTCTATTCATTCTGAAACTAAATATAAAAAAGGTACCGCAGGGTACCTTCTTAAAGTAAGATCTATTGTACTTGTATGAATGTACGAAAAAAACGGCATCTCTGCCGTTTCTTCTGTGATGGACTCTCAGGGACTCGAACCCTGGACCAATTGATTAAGAGTCAACTGCTCTACCAACTGAGCTAAGAGTCCATATGATGTTCTTGGTGGAGCCTAGGGGGATCGAACCCCTGACCTCATCGCTGCCAGCGATGCGCTCTCCCAGCTGAGCTAAGGCCCCACGTTATATCTTTTTGCCGGCTGTATTAATACTACCTGCTGTGCTCCAGCAATCCGTAGCCCCGAAGGACTTGTCTTTTTTCAGGAAGATCATTTCCTTCAGTCGACTTTAATATCATATAAAAAATAAGCTCACCTGTCAACACTTTTTTGCAGGAAATTTTGAAGCATTTATTTTAGCTGCAAATCCTCATCAGTCTACACTCCCACTTCCATGATAAGCCGGAAGTTCGACAACAATCTCAAGGTAGCTTTTCTCAAGAGATGCCGACACGCTTCCGTTCATCCGCTCCACCAAAAGTTTCACGATAGCAAGACCTAACCCTGTTCCCCTACTTCTGGCGTGATCACCCGTATAGAACCGGTCGAACAACCGCGTAACATCAAGAACAGCGCCATTGTCCACGGGATTACCGAATGAGAGAATGATCTTGTCTTCCTGATGTTTCAAGCGAATATGCATCTGGCCAGATGCATATTCACAGCCGTTGCGGATCAAATTATTCACGATTCTGGCGAGCATCTCCCTGTCAGCAAAGGCAAATCTTGGCGGAGTCTCCTCAATTTGAACGGACAGCCCCCTCTCCTCCAGCAAGGGCACCGCTGCCGCTACACCCTCTGCGATCAGGTTCCCCACGTTCACCTTTTCCCTTCGACATTCCGGTTCTGCGTTCAACAAATATGTATATTCGAAAAAAAGCTCGATCAGCCGACCCAATACCTCAGTATGCTTCCGGGCAATACGAAGCTTCTCCTGCTGGTCAGAAGGTAAATCACCATTCGCCATCAGCTGTTGATAGCCTTTAACCGCGGTTAGTGGTGTTCGCAAATCATGGGAAATGTTCGCTATAAGCTCCTTGAAGTTCTTTTCCTCACGAATGGCTTGAAGACGGAGGTTCTCCTCCGCCTTTAAGCATTGATTAATATGAATGGCCAGAGAATTAAGCTCCTTACTCAAGAGGTCCAGACTTACCGGTTGCCGTGTATGCTCGGCCAGCCGTTTACCCAGTTGGCGATTGATGCTGCGCAGCTGCCAGTGAATAAAAACAATATACGCACCCAGCAGCAGAACCAGTACAATTAATACCCCCAATGCAATCGCCAACATCTTCACAGCCTTTCCTTACTTGATTTCAGATTTTCTAAATGCCGTAAAGGTGACGGTCAGCATGATTGCAATAAAAATTATGCTGATACCGATCGTTTGCGCCATATCGCTTGCGGTTGTCTCCAGCGTCATAAGAGCATGTTTGCTTCCGTAAGGGGTAAGCGAGAAGATACGGCTCAGCACCGACGAGCTCTCACTTCCACCGACTAGTTGTGCACACAGAACCGAGAAACCATAGTAGATAGCAACCACGAACACAGGCTTTTTCAGAAAAAAAGCAAGCGGTACACATAGGCTTAGCTGAGCTATATAGACAATAATCAAAGTCAGCATAATCCCCGCCATCTTCCCGATTTCTGGAATCCCGAACACGGTGCCGCTTTCCGCCGTCAGTAAGTGCAGGAAGCCTATTCCCACTGAACCGACATCGAATGTATACCCTGTACCAAGCCCAACCGCCGTAACAATTGCATACGGCAACAAGAGCATCATTAAAGCAACAGCGAGCGCAGCAGCTTTGCTGACGATGATAGTGTATCTGCGGGAGCCGCTAGAAATTGCGTTATGAATCGTTTTGTTCTCAAAATCGCCGCATATGATCATACCCGCGATCACCGCTCCAAGAATACAGATCACGTTCATGTCGGAGAACATGAATTCAATGCCTGTCATACGGGTGTCAATCTTACCAAGCGGAATCAGATAGGCCATCACCGTTGAAATGAGCGCACTTGCCGTTGTCAGACCCATTAATACTTTGACCGCCTGTGATTTCATCAACTTGAAAAGATCAGCCCGGATCAGATTAAGCATCCCGTTCACCCCCTAAACAAGAGATGAAGTAGTTCTCAAGCGTTTCGCCTTCAACATTAAACTTGGTGACAATAATCCCATTGTCATGAATGGCCTTGGCGACCAACTCCAACTGATCTAAATAATCATAAAGTTTGACCGTGCGATCCGGCATAACCTTATAGTTCAAGGTGCCAAGCTCCGTCTCTAATACACTTGCCAGCTTCTCTGGCTGATCACAGCGAATTAGAATATGATGGCTGCACCGTTCATCAAGCTGCTCCTGAGTGAGCGTCTGCTTAATCTCTCCCTTGTGAATAATGATATAGTTGGTCGCGGTCTGATACAGCTCAGGCAAGTTATGACTGGAGATAAGAATAGCCATCTGCCGCTCTTCACAGAGCTGCCTTAGCAAATTACGAATTTCGATAACGCCGAGCGGGTCCAGCCCGTTGATCGGTTCGTCCAGAATGAGTAATTCCGGGCTACCCAAGAGAGCGATAGCAATGCCAAGCCGCTGCTTCATGCCAAGCGAGAAATCTCTTGCTTTCTTCCTCCCCGTGTCTGCCAGGCCAACCAACGCCAGCAGCTCATCCTCAATCTCCATGTTAGGGACACCTCGCATCATCCGATGCAGCTTCAGGTTCTGTTTTGCAGTCATATACGGTACAAATCCCGGGTGCTCAATCATGCAGCCCAGCCGTTTCCGCTCCTCTTGAAGCGCGTTCTCTCCGCTATGACCAAATAGCTCAATACTGCCTTCTGTCGGAAAAGATAATCCGGCCAGCAGACGCATCAGGGTCGTTTTGCCAGCGCCGTTTTGGCCGATCAAGCCATAGATATGTCCCCCTTTTAAGCGGATGGAAACTTGGCGTAGCGCCGTATAATCACCGTAGTTTTTACTCAGATGATGGGTCTGTACAACGTATGAGTTCATTTTACTCACCTGCCCTTTCTGCCCCCCAGTATAACGATGACAAGTTTAGAAAAGGTTAAGGCTGACATTGAAGAAGTAAAGAAACCGATAAGTTATCCGTGATGCAGCCTATAGCCCAGTCCCCAAACCGTTTCTATGTACTCCTCTTCCGGGTTCACTTTTTTCAGCTTACTTCTCAGATTGCTGATATGCGTCTTCACCGCATTGTCATCCCCGAGGTATTCGTCCTGCCAGACCGATTCGTACAAATTCGCTTTGGTGAACACTTTACCCCCATGCTTGAGCAGCATCTCAAGAATCATATACTCTTTGGCGGTTAGCTCAATCTCTGTACCACCCGCCGTCACGCGTTTAGCACTCTCATCCAATAGCAAATCCTTGTGGCGCAGCATCCTGCTTCCCGGTTGATCCCGCCTTGAACGGCGCAAATTGGACTCCACCCGTGCCACCACTTCCCCTAAGTCAAATGGTTTCGTAATATAATCGTCCGCACCCAGCTTCAGGAGATCGATTTTTGTACCGACGAGATCCTTCGCGGAAATGATAATGACAGGGACATCGGAGAACTGGCGCATCTCTTTCAGAATTTCATCCCCGCTTTTGTAGGGAAGCATAATATCGAGCAGCACCAGATCATATGAACCATTGTGAATTTCCCGCAATCCATCCGCCCCTGTATAAGCAGACTGAACGCGGTATCCTGCAGCACTAAGCGACTCCGCCAGCATGTGATTGACATCTTCCTGGTCTTCAATAATGAGGATTGTATTCATTAAGAACCTCTCGTTTCTGAAACTTCTTATATAGTCCCTGATTACGCATTAATTCGGCATGGGTTCCTTCTTCTTCAATCCTGCCTTCATTCATGACAATAATTCGATCAGCTAGCGAAACTAGACTTAGACGATGAGTGATGATAATAGCTGATCTATCTTTCAAGTAAGATTTCAGAGAGGCCACTACTTGCTGCTCTGTAGCGTTATCCAAGGCAGACGTCGGCTCATCCATGATGAACAATTCACACTCTTTATGTAAAAAAGCTCTGGCTAAAGCAACTCGCTGCCTTTGTCCACCCGAAAAATCACTTCCTTGCTCACTGATCACCGTATTATATTTATCAGGTAATTGTTCTATGAATTCTTCAAGCCCAGCTTGTCGGGCTGCGTAGTGTATATCATGATCAGCTGCTTGATCATTAGCTAACTTGATATTTTCTTTTACCGTCCCAGAGAATAGATATGGCGATTGATTCACATAAACCGATTGACCATGGAGCGACACCGTTCCTAGCGTGGGTTCATATAGACCACAGCATAATTTTGCAAAGGTAGATTTGCCCGAGCCACTCGGTCCAATGACGACTACAGTCTCTCCCTTTTTCAAATCAAAGTTAATCTGATTCAGAATAGCCCTGTCACTAGATTCAGGCTGCAAAGATACATCTCTAAGGGACAACACTACATTGGTACAAGAATCCTCCGACTCTTTCTTCTCATTGCGTTTAGGTCTTATTGCTGCTGTATTATTAGTCTTTCCTACAAATTCATATATTCGCTGAAACGCTCCGATCCCCTCTTGCACGCGGCTATACTGATCTGACATACCAATGACCGGCCAGACTACAAGCTCAAATAGCACACTAAACGTAATAATCGTCCCAGGAGTTAGGGCATTTCTCGAAGAGGCAATCGCGATAAACACTAATGCCACAATGTAAATGAGTTGGAATCCACTCTCCGTAAAGGTACTACTCATCGTGTTCGTCATTGCAAGTTTGGTTTGTGCCTCGTTGAGATCTTTCCTTCGCTGCATAAATGGATTAAGGTATACTCCGCTCGCATTAAAAACTTTAGCAACGGTATATCCCTGGATATATTCTTGTGTTGTCTCTCTGAGCGCCCGTTCCTTCTCTTGCACATCGCCTGCCTCGGTACGAATTCTCTTGTCAAACATGCGGCCGATCCAGAACAAAAGAGGTGCACTTATTGCTCCAATCAAGGCTAATACAACATCAATTCGGATGAGGTAAACAAACGATAAAATAATTAGAATAAGTACGGTTACAAATTCAATGAAGGCATCAATAATTTGTGAACTATGCTCCACATCGTCCTTCACCCGGGTGACCAGATCTCCGGAATGATATTTTTTCAATTTCTGATAAGGCATATGGTTTATAACTTCAAACAATCTAAGCGTTATATCTCTATGTACATAACCGAGTAGCTTAACGATGAAATGCCGATGGAGCGCTAATAAGATAATCCCTGCAAACAGCAAACAAATCACAAGTTTAATAACATAGAACAATCTCTCTATCGTACCCTGGTCTGCGGTATCAATGAACAGACCCTGGATTTTAGCTACTCCTAATTCAAAGGCAATATCTACCCCGATCAACAATGGGAGGAAGATAAGAATTATCCAGTAGCGCTTTACATAGTGAAAAAGAAGGGACAAGACCGCCCTGGTATTGATCTGCATCTTCAACTGATGTTACTCTCCCTCTTCATATTCTCTTCTTGCAGAAAACTGAAATACTCCCCTTGCTTCCTTACTAAATCTGCGTGTGTCCCTACCTCTGTCACTCTTCCACCCTCCACAACAATAATCGTATCGGCATGCTGAATCGTGTCCAGCTTGTGGGCAATAACGATCGTCGTCCGATCTTTAGCAAGAGCTTGCAATGATTGTCGAAACTTTCTTTCATTTTCAACATCCAACGCTGAAGTAGGCTCATCAAGCAAAAGAATCTGGGGATTGCGTAAATAAACTCTGGCTAGAGAAAGACGCTGTACTTCCCCGCCTGACAACTGAACACCACGTTCCCCAATGGCCGTGTCATACCCCTGCGGAAGCGCACTGATATAATGATGGATATGCGCTAATTTGGCAGCCTTCACTACTTCGTCCATAGGCACATTTTCTAATCCGAAGCAAATATTCTCCTTAATAGAACCAGAGAATACAATGGCCTGTTGTGAAACATATCCAATACGGGATCTCCACTCCGCCAGCGGGATCTCATGTATAGAGACATCGTTGTACAGAATTTCTCCTTTTTCAGGAGTATAGAGTCTTAGCAATAATTTCAGGATCGTAGATTTACCCGAACCGCTGGGTCCTACAATCGCTGCCATCTGTCCGCTTTTTATCGAAAAACTTATATCATAGATAGATTTTCTACCGTTGTTATACGCATAATTCACTTGTTTAAGTGTAATATCATGCCGGCCGGGATGGAATACTAGATTCGAATTCTTATTTAGATCATCCTCTTCATTTCGCAAATCTAACAGACTGAATACTCTCTGCGCCTGGGATATCGCTTGAATCATGTCTGTCCATAATCTTGATATCGATAGAAGCGGGTTCGTTAATTGTCCGCTTGTTACAATAAAGGTAGCCAGTGCGCCAACCATCAATTCGCCCTTTAAGACCTGATAGCCCCCGAATCCAAGTGTAAAAATCATTCCGCCAAACGTGGCCATCCTATTCAAAGCGTCAAAGCTTCTTTCCAGAATAGAAATGCGTAGCGATCTTGCCAGCACTTGAAGAAGTCTTCCTTTTAAAACACCTTGAAAGTGTTGCTGCAGCTTATAGGTTCGTACCTCTTCAGCGCCTTGAATCGCTTCTTGAAGGATCGAATCTCGATCCGCCACCTCTTTCCCACGCTTGTCATACTGTACACGTAGAACTCGAGAGATCGGATAAGTAATTGCGGGATAGGCCAGTGTAAAACCAACCAGTCCGAGCGTCAAAGGCAAGCTGAGCCAGCTAAAATACGCCATGGCCATCATAATCTGCAGCAAGTTTGTGATAAACGCCAACAGTTTGTCATTGACCCCAGTTTGCGCATCCGTTACACCGTTCAACAACCGCCCCGCAATGTCGCTGCTATGATAGTTTTCTACATCCTCTACCTTTTTCCGATGAAGTTGGCCCAGTACATGTTTTTGCATATTAGTTATTGAAGCGTTTTTGATTTTCACTGTGACTTGAGTCTGCGTGATATTGATGACGGTCTGCAGAATGATCGTTATTCCAGCAAGTGCAGTTCCATAATACACAAGATGGAGAGATTTCGACGTCGCTCCCGCCACAATATTTCGTATCGCCTCCAGATAGCCCAGATTTACTAAGGTTCCGCAAAGAATAATGATAAATAATAGAATGTATCGCAGCGTTTCTGATTTTGAGAATCTTAGCAATCTTGCAAATGTTCTTCTTGTTGAATAAGCAGTCTCTTGGTCCATGATTAGCTCCTATGTATTGGAATCTTTTCGAATATTTCCAGCCCGCTAACCATGATACATGAACACCTCCCAAGGTAACAAACAATATAACCGTTTTTTATCCTCATCTTTTTTAGCAAAAGAAAAAACCTTGATATACAATGCTTGACTTAGACTATACTCTCAAGCTTAAAGTTCTTCTTGCACCCGCTGCAAATCTACTTTAGAAAAGGTGAATACGATATGAAATACATGGCAGCCGTAATGACGGGCTCAGCATGTTTTGGATTACTTTCTACAATCGCAGTATTGGCTTACGGCAGAGGCTTCCATCTTGGAGAAGTCGTGGGCTCACAGTTTTTTTGGGGATTTATCCTATCCCTTGTCTTTTACTTGGTGAAAAATTTAAGAACGAGCCGCCACAAGCAGAAAGCAGCATTTAGCCAAACGGACGTCTCGAAATTAAGCTGGAAGCAAAAGCTGACGCTTGTCAGCGCTGGTCTTCCACTCGCTGGAGCTGGATTGGTTTACTTTAAATCTCTAACCTATGTACCTGCTTCTGTTGCCATTATTTTATTATTTCAATTTATTTGGATTGGCGCCCTTATCCAGTCCATTAAAGACAGACGTCTTCCGGACCGGATGACCGTTATCGTCATCGTAATTTTGCTGATAGGAACTATGCTCGCCGCCGGTCTTTTGGATGATGGATTTAGAAGCTGGAGCCCGCTTGGCATCCTGTATGGTCTTAGTGCTGCATTGCTGTATTCGTTGTTTATCCTGCTAAGCGGATCTGCCGTACCTAAGGCACCCGCAGCAACTCGAGCAGTATGGATGCTGGCTGGAGGCATGATGCTAATCTTCATCTTGTACCCTCCTGCATTTTTGTTCAACGGGAAGATTTTCGGAGAGCTATTGATCTATGGGGTCGCCCTAGGATTTTTGGGTTCATTTATTCCGCCACTTTTGTTCGCTTATGGTGTTCCCCACGTAGGAGAAGGGATGGCCAGTATACTGGGCGCTACCGAACTTCCAGTCGCTGTGCTTTCATCTTTTTTCATCCTGCATGAGCCGATTAGCCCGCTGCGCTGGGTAGGTGTTCTGATCGTACTAATATCTATCGCCCTGCCGGAAATCATACGACGGTTCACGCACAAGCGAAGTTTCTCTAGGGCCTAAACGACTTCTGGATAAAATGAAAATATACAGAAAACTTGATGATAGGAGGCCACGTTGGTCTCCTATTATTCTAAGTCAAATGGATATCTATCAAAAAAACACCTCCGCCACCCGCTTTCAGCGCGGTGGCGGAGGTGTTCGATATCTAGTTACATTCCGTCTTGGAAATCAGCATTCAAGGCGACTTCCTTTTGTTTTTCGAAATTTTTTAGTGTCTCTGTATATTTGTTCACCGCGAAATGGTAAGCATCTGCTCCAAGCAGCAACCGAAGCGGTGGCTCTTGAGACTCCGCAATGCTGATAATGGCTTCTGCAGCTTTCTTTGGATCTCCAGGTTCTTTGCCTTGGGATTCTCCATTTACAAATGGAGAGATGAGCTCCTCATACTCCTTAATCGATGATTCTGTTCTCGCGGCTGAACGCCCGGACCAATCCGTGCGGAAATTGCTTGGTTCGATCAGCGTTACATGAATATTAAATGGAGCAACTTCTTTGGACAGGCTCTCTGATATGCCTTCAACAGCGTACTTCGTAGCGTTGTAGTATCCCACACCAGGGTATGATACTAGACCTCCAATGGACGATATATTGATAATATGTCCGGAACGCTGGTCTCTCATATAAGGCAATACAGCACTTGTCATGTTCATGAGACCCCAGAAATTGATTTCGAACATCTTCCGGGTCTCTTCTTGGACAGCTTCCTCAATAGAGCTAAAATAACCGACGCCAGCATTATTGACCAGCACATCAATCCGGCCAAATTTCTCCATCGTAGCTCTTACAGCATTTTCAACTTGTTCAGGCTTAGTAACATCAAGTTCTACGGCCAGAATGTTATCTGTATTCCCGCTGACAAGATCAGCAATGGAATGGAGATTTCTCGCAGTAACAACAACCTTATAACCGGCCTCAATCGTTGCTTTGGCAAGTTCTCTGCCGAATCCAGTGGAACATCCAGTGATGATCCAGACGCTATTTTTACTCATTTTATTCTCCCCTTAAGTCTAAAATTTGATTACAATCAAACTGTAAACTTGAGAGTAAAGTCTAAGTCAAGCTTCATGCATCATAAAAAATCAGGAGTGCTTACATCTCAACCTCAAGCTATGCATAGCTTTTTGACTTAGAGTATAGTCTAAGCCGTATAATCATTTACTACGTTTTTAAAAAGGTGGTTTATTCATTGGGATATACAGTTAGTGAAGTTGCCGAGATGAGCGGAATATCTGCACATACATTACGCTATTATGACAAGCAGGGATTATTGCCTTTTGTAGATCGGAATAAGGTAGGGAATCGAGATTTTAAAGATAGTGATTTTGAATGGCTAGGAGTCATCACCTGCCTGAAAAAAAGCGGGATGCCCGTGAAAAAGATCAGGCAGTATATTGAATGGTCCATGGAAGGAGACGCTACCTTAAATGAGCGGCTGGAAGTATTCGAAAACCACAAAAAGGTGGTTATTGAGAAAATAGCTGAAATGCAAAATTATCTGGAGAAAATCGATTTTAAAATTTGGTTTTACCAAACAGCGATTGAATCTGGAACAGCAGCGATACACACCCAAAATAACTGTGTATTTACTGAAGGGATGGACTTACCAACGGTTCCGAATCTTCATTCACCAGAACTGCAGTAACTTACACGTTGCTACTAACCACTAAAAAGCCTGAATCAACGTGCTACCTCATCTTCTTAGCACTAACATAAAATCAGGGCAGCATGGCTGCCCTGATTTTATGAAAACTGCCCCCTCGGTCGTCTAGTTACGAGACCTTGGGGGCAGCTTCATTTTTTTGCCGGATGCTAGATTAAGTTAGATTTTTGCAGTAGCTTCGCTATAATCTTGGCAACTTCCGCTCTTGTAATTGCATCCTTCGGTGCAATGGTAGTATCGCTCTTACCTGTAACGATGCCTGCTTTCACACAAGCGGCGATACTCTCCTTCGCCCATGCGGAGGATTGGGATGAATCTTTAAATGCGGCAAGCAGCGTATCTGCTTCACCTTCTTTAAATTCCACTTTCAAGCCGGTAATTTTCATAGCTCTAGCAATCATAGTCATAGCCTGTTCACGAGTGATTGGATCCATCGGCCCAAATTTACCGCCATTGTATCCATCAATAATGCCAAATTCAAGCGCAGTCTGGATCGACTCAGCATACCAAGCCGTATCTTTCACATCGCTGAACGGATTACCTTTGGAATCCCCATGCTTCAAGCCTAAGGCCCTTACTACAATAGCTGCAAATTCTGCACGAGTGATGTCTCTAGTCGGTGTGAAATGTTCTTTGTCCGTACCAAATACCACAAGCCTCGAAGCCAGATCATTCACCTCTGCTTTGGACCAATGACTCTCCACATCCTTGAATTTCAGCGGGTGGTTCACAAGTGTAAAGATACCATTGTACAGGCTTTGGACTTTGGCATAAGGTACCCCGTTAATCGTCTCGACGATGGTTGGGATATGCGCTATTTGTCCGTCTTTACGAATATATACACCTGTAGTTACGTTCTCTGGATTGATACTGCTGGAAAGCTTGATAAGTCTTGCTACATAACGGTTAAATCCGTCAACGTTCACTACTTTTCCGTTGTAGCTTCCAGTAACTTCAAAATCCACAGGAGTTATGAGCATATCAGCTTGGCCGTTCTTAACTTGTTCTTTAATTTTTGCAGCAGTCGCAGCTTCTGTAGTAGAAATGGAAATTTTGAACTTCACATTGTTCAGATCTGACGGATTGCTGAGTGAATCCAGCAGCCCCTTGAGATCGATTGCAGTCACTGGAAAAATATACGTTGCATTTTCCGTTTCAAAACGGAGTACGTTAGACTTCTCAGCCATCAATTTTAGAAGTTGGCCATTGATCTCAACTTCAACGTTATTTACTGCAGTAACTGGAGGCACAGTCAAAATACTCTCTGTTTTCTCCGTTTGAAGCTTTTGAATGATAGCCTCATTATCTACAACGATTGTAATAGCATCCTTATTGGCAGCCCCGCGGACCTCAAGTTTGGCTGTATCCTTTTGGATGACATTATTGATGTACAGATCGATCAGGCCATTTACAGCTTTAATATCACCCTTCTTAACAATCAACAGCATGAATTTCACGATTCTGTTATTGCTGTCCACCTCATAAACACCGATGTATTTATTTACATCTGCGTCAGCTCCCTTAATATCACTTCCTGCAACGTAAGGGTCTAGCACGCCTGCTCCTGTAGGAGCCGCATCTCCGATTCTAGGGGCAGAAATCGTGCTGGAGGACACTTTAACAACCAAATGATTTCCTTTGCCAATATTATCAGCGACTACACTAGTAGTACCCGTTGTGTTGCCCGGTTTAAGGGACGGAGAAGGTACAAAGTCAGTTGATTTTATAGTATCGCCACCACCTGAGCCACCATTCGGACTGCTGTTCGAAGGCTCATTTGAAGTGAAATTGACGAACTGGAAACGACTGAATCGATTAATTTGAATTTCTAGCCCAACCGGTTGATTATTCTCATACTGGACCACACCTGATAGAAGCTCTGTAGTTCCATCCGTATGCTCGACAAATACTCTCAAAGAATCTAGGAATGCCTGTTTATTCTGCTCTGGTATAGTGATTCCATAAAACGGAATGACAACCTTGGTGGCAAAGCCTGAGAAATTCGTTTCGATCTTCCGTGGAATACTCAGAACTTGAATCGTCTTTCCTTCGGCGCTTTGTTTCACCAAAATGTTGCTTGCTGCCACATTCTTGGCTTCATTTTGTTCCTGGGCATCTTTAACCGGAACGAGTCTGAAGTATAAGTCTGTTCCTTTATCTGCCGAATCCTTCAATGCCGCAGCGCTCAACTTGATACTGCCTTCATCCGTCTTAATCTCCAGCAATGCATTTCTGTCTGCCATAGCAGCTACAGCGCCTGAAGGGATTTCGATGGCGAATTCATCGGCCTTATCTACCGGAGCATGCTTCAATTGCACAGCAACTGTACGTTTGCTCTCGTCTTTTTCATTTGGATTGATAGCATCCGCTAGGGTCTCTACTTTCGACGGGTCGATAATAACCGTGTCGATTTTGGAGCCATTATTCAGGGTAGTCCTTAGAATCATGAATTCGTCACGGCTGGAAGTATCGCTTGGGTTGACGCTCGCTTCGGCCTGTCTTCCAGTCGGCTGTCTCGTCTGATCCGCTTCTTTACCGACCGTTTTATTTTTCACAACCATAAGGAACGTCTTAGTAATGGAAGCATTCCCTTTTCTAATTACGGCCGTTAAAAGCACATTCTTATCGCTGCTCTGCGGACGATTGACCGCCCCATAAGCTTTACCGTTCTGAAGAGAGATGTCGATCGTACCAGAGTCTAACGATGCCCAGGTAATATTGGTGCCGTAAAGTCCTTGGCCCAGCAGGGTAAACTGACTGGTAACGGATTCCCATGTATCTCCTTCTGTGAACGCAAATGCTTTCTCTGCACTCAAATCTTTGGCTGCCGCACGAACTGCATCTTCATCCGACATCTGAATGACTTTAACGACAAAGGTCTTCGTGGTTTGCGCTCCAGTGAGGTCATCCGTAATCGTTGCCGTCAGGGTAACGTATACGTCCGAATCGTAAGCTCCAGAGCGGTTAACACGTCCGTTCGGGCTGATCAAATCCGGATGACTGGATGTCCATGTAACCGTTGTATGACCGGACTCGCCTTTGGCAGGCAGGTACAGCGTTTTGGTCACATGCTCTGCATGATCGCCATCTTGATACACGATGCTCAAGTGATCCTTATCGTTGTTCAGATCTCCCGACCCTGACTTCACATCTTTGTCTGTAATCACAACTAGGCTGAACTTCACCACTTTGCCCGCTTCGTCTACTTCATAGATACCAACATAACGGTTAACTCGCGCATCCACTCCTGGGATATCGCTA
Source organism: Paenibacillus sp. MAHUQ-45 (assembly GCF_058133325.1). NCBI lineage: Bacteria > Bacillati > Bacillota > Bacilli > Caryophanales > Paenibacillaceae > Paenibacillus > Paenibacillus sp. MAHUQ-45. Next base: position 28,259 of record NZ_JBYUPV010000005.1, on the reverse strand, counting down.
CCCGCCGTATATGGATCGATGATTCCAGTTCCTGTTGGTCCGGCATCGCCTGTATTCGGCGTTTCAATCATAGTCGAGGACACTTTTACCACTAGATGATTCCCGGTTCCTGGCGTTACATTCGGAATGCCCGTGGTCCCTGTTTCAGTACCAGGACGTGGCGCTGGCTTGGGATCTAATTCTGGCACAGTTGCTCCATTATTAATATCTTTGGACTCCAACACGATCAGGCTAAACTTCACGACTTTGCCTTCGCTGTCTACTTCATAGATACCAACGTAACGGTTAACTCGCGCATCCACTCCTGGGATATCGCTACCCGCCGTATATGGATCGATGATTCCAGTTCCTGTTGGTCCGGCATCGCCTGTATTCG